>JBJEQF010000001.1:0-22843 GCA_051881615.1 Acutalibacteraceae bacterium
TCATCACGAACAATTTTTTCGCTGATAAGAACGGCGTCCTCGTAGTTGTAGCCTTCCCACGTCATAAAGCCGATGAGAGCATTTTTACCGAGAGAGATTTCGCCGTTTTTGGTAGAAGGACCGTCGGCAAGAACCTCGCCCTTAACTACACGCTGTCCACGCTCAACAACAGGAATCTGATTGATGCAGGTACCCTGGTTTGAACGCAGGAACTTGATTACCTCATAATCGGTAATTTTGCCTGAATCGTACTGAACTCTGATGTGGTCGGCAGAAACGCTCAGAACAACACCGTCGTCCTCTGCAAGAATACATACGCCTGAGTCAACGCCTGCCTTGTACTCCATACCTGTACCTACAATAGGCGACTCTGTAACAAGCAGCGGAACTGCCTGTCGCTGCATGTTTGAACCCATCAGCGCACGGTTTGCGTCGTCGTTTTCAAGGAACGGAATCATAGCGGTAGCAACAGATACTACCATTCTCGGAGAAACGTCCATAAAGTCGTACATTGAACCGTCATACTCTACAAATTCATCTCTGTGACGGCCTACAACCTTAGAATTTACAAATCTGCCCTCGCTGTCAAGCGGCTCGTTTGCCTGTGCAACAGCATAGTTATCCTCCATATCGGCTGTCATATAAACAACCTCTTTTGTAACTATGCCCTTTTCCTTGTCAACTCTTCTGAACGGAGCCTCGATAAAGCCGTACTCGTTGATTCTTGCAAAGGTTGCAAGATAAGAGATAAGTCCGATGTTAGGTCCTTCAGGAGTTTCAATAGGACACATACGTCCGTAGTGTGTATAGTGAACGTCACGAACCTCGAAGCCTGCACGGTCACGGGAAAGACCGCCGGGACCGAGTGCCGAAAGACGTCTTTTGTGTGTAAGCTCTGCAAGCGGATTGTTTTGGTCCATAAACTGCGAAAGCGGTGATGAACCGAAGAACTCCTTGATAGCCGCTGTAACAGGGCGGATATTTATAAGTGAATTAGGAGCAAGCTTTTCTGTGTCCTGAGCCTGCAAGGCCATTCTTTCACGAATAACTCTTTCAAGACGAGAAAAACCGATTCTGAACTGATTTTGCAAAAGCTCGCCTACACAGCGGATACGTCTGTTGCCCAAATGGTCTATATCATCTGTTGTGCCAACGCCCTCTGCAAGGCAGTTCATATAGTTGATTGTAGCGAAAATATCGTCAATTGTGATGTGATTTGGAACAAGCTCGTCAGCTCTGCGTCTGATTTCAGATTTAAGCTCCTCTTCGCTTTCACAGCTGTCAAGGATTTCGCAAAGTACATTAAAGCAAACCTTTTCCTTGATGCCGTATTTCTGCACGTCAAAGTCAACGTACTTAGTAATATCAACCATACCGTTTGATATAACCTTGATAACCTTGCCCTCGCCTGCTACGAAAGCTACAGATACGCCTGCGTCCTCAATTTCCATAGCAAGCTCTTTAGAAACGGTGTCGCCTCTTAAAGCCATAACCTCGCCTGTGCGTGGGTTTGCGATTGGCTCTGCAAGCACCTGTCCTGCAAGTCTTGCTGAAATGCCGAGCTTTTTGTTGTATTTATATCTGCCCACTCTTGACATATCATAACGGCGTGGGTCAAAGAACAGATTGTTTATGTGAGTCTGCGCACTTTCTACTGTCGGCGGCTCGCTCGGGCGGAGCTTTCTGTAAACCTCGATAAGACCTTTCTCAACAGAATCTGTTGTATCCTTTTCAAGCGTTGCCTTAATTCTTGCGTCATCGCCGAACATCTCAAGGATTTCGCCGTCTGTGCCTAAGCCTAAGGCACGAATGAAAACGGTTACGGGGATTTTTCTGTTTTTATCGATACGAACATAGAAAACGTCGTTTACATCGTTTTCGTATTCAAGCCATGCACCACGGTTAGGTATAACAGTTGAGCTGAAAAGCTCCTTACCTGTTTTATCGTGATCCATCTTGTAGTATACGCCCGGGCTTCTGACAAGCTGAGATACTATAACACGCTCAGCGCCGTTGATGATGAATGTTCCGCTTGGTGTCATAAGCGGAAAATCGCCCATAAATACGTTTGATTCCTGCACAACACCTGTTTCCTTGTTGAGCAGTCGGGCAGTTACCCTGAGCGGTGCGGAATACGTTGCGTCACGCTCCTTGCACTCTATGATGCTGTAATTGGGGTGATCAACATCAAGTGTGTAATCGATAAAGTCAAGCACAAGATTGCCTGTGAAATCGGTGATGCCCGAAACGTCCTTAAATACTTCCTTAAGTCCTTCCTCAAGGAACCACTGATAAGACTTTTTCTGCACCTCGATAAGGTTAGGCATTTCAAGAACCTCTTCAATTTTGCCGAAGCTCATTCTTGTGTTTTTGCCAAGCTGTACGGGTTTGACATTAACCATAGGCGTATCACTCCTTAAAATATATAAATTCCTTTGCCGCTTGCAGGTTAAGCGGCAAAAAGACTGACAAAACACCTTACGACCGTTTAAACAATAGAATTTTTTGCAGACCGGCAAGAAATTTTTTCGCCGAAACGGTAACAAAATTGTTTTGTAAAAAACACTTGACAACTTTGTGTGATATGTGCTAATATGCTTTTGTTGAAAAAATTTTTAACATAATTAGCGGTACATATCCCCATTATGGTGCATCTTAGCATTTTAAGTCTTGTCAAGCAATTTGTCAAGACTTTTTTCTGTTTTTTACAGAAATTTTTATGTATTTTTGCTTATAATTCTAAATCAGCAAAATAAAACGATTTTTCGCTGTATTTCGCAATAAAAGAAACACCCGACATAGTTTATTGTTTTTGCAATCATCCCGCATCAGCCGTAAAAATATTTTAGGGAACTTTTTTGAGTTTTTTTATCAAAAAAGTTCCCTAATTTTTATATACTTCAAAAGGTTTTCAAGCACTTTGTTTTCATAAATTCTATAATCAGCTCTTCATTTCTGCCCTCATAATACTCCACAAGCAGTCTTTTAAACTCCTGTACTTCCTTTTCGGGGATAACAAGAAGTCCTGCCCCCCTTGAAATCAGATAATGGTTAGCAAAAATTACAGACGCTCGCTTGTTTCCGTCGTTGAATATCTGCGTTTTCATACAATAAAGGCATAGTCTGACGGCAGTATCAACATCTTCTTTGCCGTCCCCAATTATTCTGTTAATGCTTTCGATTACTACTGTTTCAATAGGCAAGGGCGGAATATACGAAGTGCCGCCGATTGTTACAGGCACACCTCTTATTCTTCCTCCATTTGAGAAAAAGCCTTCATTTACAAGCTTTGCAATATGACACAATATCGAATAATCTGTCGGGCAGGAAAGCACGTCCTTATCAAGAATAAACTCCCAAGCGTGTTTTAAATTGAGGATTTTCTGAACGTCAGACGCTTTCACACCGTTTACCGTACCGTTTTCGATAATATCCTCAGTTTGCGGAAATGTAGTGGCAACGCCCTCTAAAACGGCTTGCTCATAAATAGACAGCTTCATATTTGCTCTTGCAAAATCAATGTTGAGCATCACCTGCGGTGAAAGCTCGTTTTCGGCAAAGCCGAGCTGTGCAAGTGCTTTTTCAATTTTTCTGATTTGTTTGCTAAGCTCCTTTGCTTCTCTTGCGTTGCGAAGAAGCAGCTGATAAAGCTCGTCAGAATAGCTGTCAACATATGTCGAGGTCAGACGACTGCCTACTCTTCTTCTGATATACAGATATTTTCCGCTGTTATTTTCTTTTATCTCGGGTGTGCCGTCGTAGGGCAAAAGGCTTAACCGAGCCTGAAGATCAGCTCTTTGCCGGAGCAGTTCTTCAATTTCGGGGAAATTATTCATAACAGAAGCATCTCCTTTAGGGAACTTTTATTACTATAAACTATACCAAAAGTTCCCTAAAATTGCAACAATAAATTATTTTAGGGAACTTTTTTGAGTTTTCTAATCAAAAAAGTTCCCTAAAATCTTATCCTATATTAACACCGAAAAGCTGTAAAATATAAATTATAAGTCCGTACAAAACTCCTGCGCCTATGCCGTAGACGATGACGGGTCCTGCAATTACAAACATCTTAGCTCCAACACCCGTTACAAACCCCTCTGTCTTAAACTCAATGGCAGGTGACGCTATAGAGTTTGCAAAGCCTGTTATCGGCACAAGCGTGCCGGCTCCAGCGTGTTTTGCTATATCGTCATACAAATGCAAGGCTGTCAGCAGAACACCCAAAAATACAAGCGAAACAGAAACGTAAATCCGACTGTCCTTTTGCTCTGCGCCCATATACATATACCAGCTCATCAGAAGCTGTCCCAAAAGACAAATCGCACCGCCTATTAGAAAGGCTTTCGCACAATTCACTAAAAGTTCACTGTTCTTTGAAGTTGTCTTCACCATCTGACTGTATTCTTTTTTATTGACCAATACTATCACCTCGGTAAATTTTATTATTATTGTAACCGATTTACAGATTTTTATTTAAAAATGCTATTTATTTTTCTTTCGCTTTATAGTATAATTTATTAGTATAAATATGTTTTATTAAGTGAGAAGAATTTTAATGACAGAACATTATCTTGACAACAGCGCAACTACAAGGGTATCGCAGCTTGCGGCAAAAAAGGCTCTGCAAATTATGACAGAGTGCTACGGCAATCCGTCCTCTCTGCATACAAAGGGTATGCAAGCAGAACAGGAGCTTATAAAAGCAAGAAAAATAATAGCCGACTCGATAAAAGCAAAGGAAAACGAAATATACTTTACAAGCGGCGGTACAGAAGCTAACAATACGGCAATTTTCGGCACGGCAAAAGCAAAATTAAGACAGGGCAAAAAAATAGTCACAACAGCCATTGAGCACAGCTCTGTGCTTGAAGCGTGTGAAGCACTGCAAAAGCAAGGCTACGAGGTAGTATATCTTGCACCGAATGAAAACGGTATAGTTACGGCAGAGGCGTTAGAAAATGCCGTTGACAGCGACACAATACTTGTTTCGGTAATGGCTGTAAACAACGAAACAGGCGCTGTAATGCCCATTGAGCATATAAGCAAAATTATCAAAAACAAAAAATCAAACGCACTTTTTCACACCGATATGGTACAGGCATACGGCAAAATTCATATTAAAGCGTCTAAAATCGGCGCAGACCTTATCAGTCTGTCGGCGCACAAGGTTCACGCTCCCAAGGGAGTAGGTGCGCTTTATGTAAAAAGCGGTGTTCGTATTTTTCCTTTACACTTCGGTGGCGAGCAAGAAAGAAAGCTTCGCCCCGGAACAGAAGCGTTACCGCTTATCGGTGCATTCGGCAGTGCGGTAAGTGAATTTGACATTGATAAAAATATGCAGTATGTAAAAGAGTTAAACGAATACGCAAAAGGAAAACTTTTATCACTTGACGGTGTGTACCTTAACAGTCCTGAAAACGCATTACCCTATGTACTGAATGTATCTGTTTTAGGTATAAGAAGTGAAACTATGCTTCATCATCTTGAAGCGTCAGATATATTTGTCAGCAGCGGAAGTGCCTGTGCAAAGGGAAAGAAAAGCCACGTGCTTAAGGCTCTGGGTCTGTCAGAAAAACGAGCAGACAGCGCAATAAGAATCAGCTTTTCAAAGCTTAATACAAAGGAAGATATAGACGCTTTGTACGAGGCTGTAAAAATCGGCACAAAAACGCTTGTCAGAAAGTAATTTATCATACCGAAAGGACATAGATATGAAAGAAATTATACTTGTAAAGCTCGGCGAAATAGTTTTAAAAGGTCTTAACCGCCGAACATTTGAGGATATGCTAAAGAAAAACATCAAAAACTCGTTGCGTGGACTTGGCAGCTTTGAGATTACCTGCGCACAGTCAACTATCAGCATTTCACCAAACAGCGACGACGTTGACCTTGACGAGGTGTGCGAAAGAATTTCAAAAATTTTCGGTATTGTCACCTTTTCAAGGGCGGCTGTCTGCGAAAAGGATATGGAGCAGATTTTAAGCCTTGCGCCCGATTATCTCTCGGAGCAGCTTGAAAACGCAAAAACCTTCAAGGTTGAAGCAAAGCGTTCCGACAAAAAATTCCCTTTAAAATCACCCGACATCTGTCGTGAAACAGGCTCAGCGATTTTAGAAAAATTCCCGCACCTCACTGTTGATGTTCACAATCCCGATTTAACCGTAACCGTAGAGGTGCGTGACTTCAAGGCTTACATCAGAGGCGAGGCTCAAAGAGGTGCAGGCGGTATTCCTGTCGGAACGGGAGGACTCGGCACAATTTTAATAAGTGGCGGCATAGACTCGCCTGTTGCGGCATATATGATGGCAAAAAGAGGACTAAGGCTTAACGCAGTCCATTTTGCAAGTCCTCCGTACACAAGTCCCAGAGCAGAGCAAAAGGTAGTAAAGCTCTTGCAAAAGGTTAGTATGTACGCAGGGCATATAAAAATGTTTACAGTACCGTTTACTAAAATTCAAGCAACAATACAGTCACAATGCCCCGAGGAGCTTTTTACAATAATTATGCGCCGTCTTATGATGGATATTTCACAGCGTATCGCAAAACAGACAGAAAGCGGCGCTTTGATAACAGGCGAAAGCTTAGGTCAGGTTGCGTCACAGACTATATACGCATTAGGCTGTACGGACGAAGCCACCGATATGGTAGTATTCAGACCGCTTATTGGTATGGATAAGGAAGAGATTATTAAGATTTCTCGCAAAATAGACACGTTCGACATTTCTATTGAGCCTTACGAGGACTGCTGTACGGTATTTACGCCAAAGCACCCACGCACAAGACCTGTGCTGAAATATGTAAAAGAGGCTCAGAATAAGGTAGATTTTGAGCCGATGATACAACAAGCCTTGGACAACTTAAAAATAACAGAGATTTATCCCTGATGAATTTTCAGTAAAAGGAGGGCAAAACGTATGAAAATAGAAATATATTCACTGCAATCAAATCCTGCCGACGCACAGGCGTTAAACGAGAGCTTTAAGTCGGTTATGGAACGTCTGGCTGAAAACGGTTGCTATGTGATTTACAAAACAGAGCTGGAAGCAAGCGTTGCTAAAATCAAAAAGGCTCTTGTCACGAGCCTTGGCGACAGCGACAAGCCTGATATGATTTTAGTAGCTAATGCCCTGACAACAAGCGACAGCACTTCATTCAGAGAGCTTTTTGCCGATATAGTAACAGAGGCTGAAAGCAAAATTCAGGACAAACAGAAAAAGTCAAAATCAAAAAAGAAAATCAAGATATTTACGCTCGGCGATATGGGGCAGGGCTACAAGGGCTATTGCTTTAATTACCTCGGCACAAAAGTTGCCGTTTTGCCGTCTGTATCACTCACCGAAAGAAGCGTTGAGGATATTGTTACGGAGGGTGTTCGTCTTGCAAATGAAGTGTTTGAAAACACTGCCGAAAAGTATCCCGACGGCATAGTAACTGTTGAAAAAGAAAAGAAAGGCTTTATCAAAAGCGTTTTCCCTGTAAAAGGCGATTCGGCAAAGGAAAAGGTCAGAAAATCTGCGACCCTCATAGCGGCGGCAGTATTTCTTGTTGCAGGCGGATTTTTAATTAACAGTCTTGTTATTCAGCCTGCCGAAAACTACCGCATCCAAAGCGAAATTCAGGATATTTTCCATAACACAAACAACGACAATAAAACATCAGTAGACAACGGCTCTTCACTTACAAAAAACTGGAAAGAGCTTAAAAAAATCAATGAGGATATCGTAGGCTGGATCAAGCTTGACGGTACACTTATTGACTACCCTGTGCTTGAAAACAAGACCGATACCTCGACATATCAGTTTTATCTTAATCATAACTACAAAAAAGACTGGTCGGGCTACGGCAGTATTTTTGTAGATTACAGAGCGAAGCAGAGCGTTAAATCAAAAAACCTCGTTCTGCACGGACATCATATGAACGACGGCAGTATGTTCGGTAATCTGCTCAACTACGGCGGTACGTGGAGAGAGGGCTTTAAGGGCGATCTTAATTTTTACAAGAGCCACCCGACCTTTACCTTTGACACTCCCGAGGAAAACGCAACGTGGAAGATTATTTCTGTTTTCAAGACAAACACATTAGACGAGCACGGCGACTTTTTCAACTATATGCAGTCAAATTTCAACTCAAGTGCTGAATTTATGAACTTTGTTTACAACGTGCGTGTTCGCTCGCTTTTCAACTGTCCCGTTAATGTAAACGAAAACGATCAGATTATTACGCTTTCTACCTGCTCATATGAATTTTCCGAATTCAGAACAGTAGTAGTAGCACGTAAGGTTCGAGCTAACGAAAACTTCAGCGTTGACGTTTCAAAGGCATCTCTTAACAAGGACGCAGTATGGCCGCAGGTTTACTATAACAATCAGGGCGGCACACGTCCAAAGGTGACAACGTTCCAGACAGAGCTGAAAGACGGCAGCATCAGCTGGTATGACGGCAAAGGAAAGCTCGAAGGCAGTGAGGAGCTGACAGGAAGCAAAAAAACAACGCAATCAAATAAAAAAGGCAACGCAGTAATCTATACCGTTGAGTTTATCAATTATGACGGCACTGTTCTTAAAAGGCAGGAGGTTGTTGAGGGCGAGGCTGCAACACCGCCTACAGAAACACCAATCAAGCCGAATGACGAGTATTATTCATACACGTTCACAGGCTGGGATATGGACTACTCAAAAATCATCAGCAATATGAGAGTAGCCGCAACCTTTAAGGAACACAGACTAAGCAATTAAAGCGAAATACGTCAGTATGTGCATTTGACGATTTTTCTGCTTTGTTCAGATTAAATAGATTTAATTTTGGGTAAGAGTATGAAATTTGATTTGATTTTTTATCAGTCTAAAAAAACGTCGCTTTGTGAAAAAAAGCTAAGCGATATTTTGAATAAAAGCTCAATTTTTCAGAACACAACAGCCTTTGCAACAACTCCGGTTGCTTTGGGGCAAAGGCTTGTTAATTCACTTAACTGCTGCTACCTCGTTTTCGTAGTCGGTAATTTATCCACAGGTGACAGCAACAGCTTCACAAGGGTAATTTCAAGAGCGATTGCAAACAGCAATATGACGCTTAGCAACACAAAAAAACTGAGAAGTCTGCTCGGTCCTGACGGATATATTATAAGCTGCGGAAAGCAGGTCATTGTTGCACTTCCCGATGACCCCTGCGAGATAGAATCGATGCTTTCCCACGAGGTTGTTGACTATATTACAAGAACTGTACCGACAGAGTAAAAGACAAGCCACCCGAAAAGTAATTATCGTATCGACTCAGAAGTAATCTTGAGATTTCGATATATCTTTTCGGGTGGTATTTTTTATTTTTTGATTATTGAATCAAGGAGTGATTTTATATGAATAATCTCGGAACAGTAACTCTCGAAACAGAAAGACTGATACTGCGTAAAACAAGAGAAGATGACGCTGAGCCGATGTTCAGAAACTGGGCGAATGATGAAAGAGTAACAAAATATTTGACGTGGCAGCCCTATGAAAGCGTTGAGCAATTAAAAACGTCATATCACAAATATTTGCTTGATAATCAGGACAAGCTCAGTTTTTACGACTGGAAAATAGCGCTGAAAGAAATCGGAGAGCCTATAGGCGCAATCGGTGTGGTGCAGCTCAGAGAGGATATAGAGGCCGCTACAATCGGATATTGTCTTGGCTATAACTGGTGGCACAAGGGCATAATGAGCGAGGCTTTTAAAGAAATAATCAGATTTTTGTTTGAAGAAGTAGGCTTGAACCGTATCGAAGCCTATCACGACCCCCGAAATCCTCACTCCGGCGGTGTAATGAAAAAATGCGGCTTAGTATATGAGGGAACAGCAAGACAGGCAGGTAAAAATATGCAGGGCATTTGCGACAATGTGCATTACGCAATATTGAAAGAAGATTATTTTGCTAAGTAAAAATTAAATCCAAAATAAACAGGACTAAAAAACGGCAGAGCCTTCGCTCTGCCGTTAATCTATTTAATTACAATTAAAGAAGCTCGATAATTGCCATTTCAGCAGCGTCGCCACGACGTGGTCCTAACTTAGTAATACGTGTGTAGCCGCCGTTTCTGTCCTTATATTTAGGAGCAATCTCTGTAAACAGCTTGTGTGCAACGTCCTCTTTAGTAACAAAAGACATTACAAGACGCTTGTTGTGGAGACTGTCTTCCTTAGCTATTGTAATCATTTTCTCTGCCATTGAGCTAACCTCTTTGGCACGGGTAACTGTAGTTTCGATTTTGCCGTTTTCAAACAGGAATGTAACCATAGCTCTGAGCATTGCTGTTCTGTGAGCAGTAGTTCTTCCCAGCTTTCTTGTACCTGGCATATTGTTTCACTCCTTTTCTCAGTTTTTAAAAGGGTTTATTCATCCTCAGAGCGAAGACTGAAGCCGAGAGATTGAAGCTTGTAGATAACTTCCTCTAAAGACTTGCGACCAAGGTTTCTTACCTTCATCATATCTTCCTCTGACTTATTGATTAAATCTTCAACTGTGTTAATGCCTGCACGCTTTAAGCAGTTGAATGAACGAACAGACAAATCAAGCTCTTCGATAGTCATCTCAAGCAGCTTTCCCTTTGAATTGTCGTCCTTTTCAACCATAATCTCTGTGCTTGAGCCCTTGTCAGAAAGGTCAACAAAGAGATTCAAATGCTCTGTAAGCACCTTAGCTGCAAGTGAAACAGCCTCTTGTGCATTTATAACACCGTTTGTCCACACCTCAAGCGAAAGCTTGTCGTAGTCAGTAATCTGACCGACACGTGTGTTTTCTACGATATAGTTGACCTTTAACACAGGTGTATAAATGGAATCCACAGGTAATACACCGATGACATTGTTGCCGCTTAACGCCTTGTTGCGCTCTGCCGGCACATATCCTCTGCCCTTATCGAGTGTAATTTCCATATTAAGCTTAGAGTCTTCGCCAAGTGTTGCAATGTGAAGGTCGGGTGTGAGAATTTCGACCTCGCTGTCGCACTGAATCATATCGCCTGTAACCTCACAGGGACCCTCAGCAAAGATTGATACTGTCTTTGGACCCTCGCTGTGAAGCTTTGCTACAAGGCTTTTCATATTAAGAACGATTTCAGTAACGTCTTCTTTAACACCGGGAATTGTCGAAAACTCGTGGAGAACACCGTCAATCTTGATAGATGTAACGGCTACTCCTTCTAAGGATGAAAGCAAAACTCTTCTTAAGCTGTTGCCCAAGGTGTTGCCGAAGCCTCTTTCCAAAGGCTCGACAACAAATTTGCCGTACTTTCCATCGCTTGATAATTCTTTAGTTTCAATGCTTGGCTTTTGTATCTCTATCATTAGCGAACTCCTCCTTAACGTTAAACAGCTTACGCTGCTAAGCTTGTAACCGAACTGAATCTATGCGGATTACTTGGAGTACAACTCAACGATAAGAGTTTCATCAACGTCTAAGTCGATTTCTTCACGCTGAGCCACAGCAACAACCTTGCCCTCCAAGGTTTCGTTGTTTGCCTCTAAATATTTAGGAACAGGTCTTGCAGAGTTAGCTTCAGCAACAGCCTTAATCTTATCAAGGCTGCGGCTCTTTTCGCAGATTGCGATAACGTCGCCTACTGATGTGAGGTATGACGGAATGTCAACTCTTTTGCCGTTAACTGTTACGTGGCCGTGTGTAACGAACTGTCTTGCCTCTGCGTGAGAAGAAGCCCAGCCCATCTTATAAATAACGTTGTCAAGACGGCTCTCTAAGATAGCAAGCAAAGCCTCACCTGTCTTGCCCTCTTTCTTTTCAGCCAAGTCATAGTAATGTCTGAACTGGCTTTCGAGTACGCCGTAATAACGCTTAGTCATCTGCTTAGCACGAAGCTGAAGACCGTATTCTGAACTTTTCTTACGTCCCTGACCATGCTGACCCGGTGCGTAAGATCTGCGAGTAACCGCACATTTGTCTGTATAGCAGCGTTCACCCTTTAAGAAAAGCTTTTTGCCCTCTCTGCGGCACTGTCTGCATACAGCTCCTGTATATCTTGCCATATACTAAACACCTCCTGAAAAATTAACTATACACGTCTTCTCTTTGGAGGACGGCATCCGTTGTGAGGAATTGGAGTAACGTCTTTAATCATAGATACTTCAAGACCTGCTGACTGTAATGCACGGATTGCAGCCTCACGACCCTGTCCCGGTCCCTTAACGTAAACCTCAACAGTTTTCATACCGTGCTCCATAGCAACCTTTGCAGCTGTTTCTGCTGCTGACTGAGCAGCAAACGGAGTAGATTTCTTTGAACCTCTGAAGCCTAACTCGCCTGCGCTTGCCCATGAAATTGCGTTACCCTGAGTATCTGAAATAGTAACAATAGTATTGTTAAATGTTGACTGAATGTGTGCTGCGCCTTTTTCAATGTTCTTGCGTTCACGGCGACGGCGCACTGTAGTTTTTTTACCAGCCTTTGGTGCTGCCATTTGCTTTACCCTCCTTACTTTTTCTTGTTAGCCATTGTCTTGCGCGGGCCCTTGCGGGTACGAGCGTTAGTCTTTGAACGCTGACCTCTTAC
Source organism: Acutalibacteraceae bacterium (assembly GCA_051881615.1). GTDB lineage: Bacteria > Bacillota > Clostridia > Oscillospirales > Acutalibacteraceae > CAMFTQ01. The sequence continues at coordinate 12,537 of JBJEQF010000001.1, forward strand.
AGGTAAGCTCTTTCTGTGACGAACGCCGCGATAGCAGCCAATTTCGATAAGTCTTTTAATATCAAAAGCAATGTCACGGCGAAGGTCACCTTCTACACGACAGTTGTGATCGATATATTCTCTTAACTTTGAAACGTCATCCTCTGTCAGATCTCTGACACGAGTATCCGGGTTAATGCCTGTTGCAGCAATAATGTCGTTTGCAGTTTTGCGGCCGATGCCGTAGATATATGTTAAACCGATTTCAATTCTTTTATCTCTCGGTAAGTCAACACCTGCTATACGAGCCATTTAGTGCACCTCCATTTAAAATTAAAAATATTGTTTTTACAAAATCAACCCTGGCGCTGTTTGTGCTTTGGGTTTTCGCAGATTACCATTACTTTGCCTTTTCTCTTGATAACCTTGCACTTTTCGCAAATTTTCTTTACTGAAGGTCTGACTTTCATTGAGTAATCATTCCTTTCTTTTAGTTAAATCTATTTATATTACTTGCTTCTCCAAGTAATTCTTCCTCTTGTCAGGTCATACGGAGAAAGCTCCACCGTAACCTTATCGCCCGGCAAAATACGAATGTAGTTCATTCTTAATTTGCCTGAAATTACAGCCAAAATCTGGTGGCCGTTCTGAAGTTCAACCATAAACTGAGCGTTGGGCAACGCTTCTGTTACTGTACCCTCTGTTTCGATAACATCTTGTTTTGACATATTATAACCTCTCTGCTGAAATTATTTTTCTGTAAATTCTCTCAGAATTCTCCTGACCTGACGGTCAGTGTTTAATTGTTCCGTGATAACTGCGGCTGTCGGCTCAAGGTGAATAAGCTTTTTCTTTTTCTGACGGTCAAGCGGTCGGCTTTTTCCGTTGCAGATGAATGCAAAGCCTTCTTTTATGTCGGTTACTATAAAGTATCCGCCCTTGTCACGTCCTGCCTTTGCCCTTGCTACAGTACCGATTTTTATATCCATTGTAAGACCTCTCAGTCTGCAACGGTCAAAATTTTCGGACCGTCAGGGGTTATTGCCACCGTATGCTCAAAGTGTGCCGACAGACTTCCGTCAACTGTTACAGTTGTCCATTCGTCATCAAGCACTCTTACATGATGCTTACCCTGGTTTATCATCGGTTCAATGGCTATTGTCATTCCGGGGATTAGTCTGGGACCTCTGCCCGGTGTACCGAAATTTGGTACGCTTGGTTCTTCATGCAGCTTCGCACCTACTCCATGGCCGACAAAATCTCGTACCACCGAGTAACTGCGCTCTTCGACATACCTTTGCACGGCACTGCCTATATCGCCTATGCGATTGCCGGCTATTGCCTGCTTAATTCCCTCATACAGACTTTCCTTTGTTGCGTCAAGAAGCTGCTGTGCTTCGCGGCTTATACTGCCGCAGGCGAAGGTATAGGCGTTGTCGCCGTGAAAACCTTCGTAAAATGCACCGACATCAATGCTTACTATGTCGCCCTCTTTTAAAATCTGTTTTTTACTCGGTATGCCATGGATAACCACATTATTAACCGAAATACAAGCGCTGTTGGGGAATCCGCCGTACCCGAGAAACGAGGGAGTCGCTCCCTGTTTCTCGATATATTTACGGACTATAGTATCTATTTCAAGTGTAGATACTCCGGGTTGTACTGCTTCTCCCGCAATTTTCAGCGCATTTGCGGAAATTCTGCACGCTTCCTTCATTATCTGAAGCTCACGTGACGTTTTGAGTACTATCATACGCTTACGCCTCTAAAGCCTTCATAATGCGGTCGGTTGTTGCCTTGACATCATTCTGACCGACAACCTCTGTAAGCTTGCCCTGAGCAGCGTAGTAATCCTTCAGCGGCTCTGTTTCCTTGTGGTAAACCTCAAGGCGAGCCTTAACTGTGTCAATATGGTCATCCTTGCGTTGAACAAGGGCGCCCTGACAGTCGTCGCAGATACCCTCTACCCTTGGTTTAAGGGTTTCGATGTGGTAAGGTCTGCCGCACTTTTCACAGACGCGGCGTCCGGACATTCTGTTGATTATCAGTTCTTCCTCAACCTCAAGGTTGATTACCTTGTCGATAACAACACCCATAGCGTCCAGAGCCTCGGCCTGAGGAATTGTTCTCGGGAAACCGTCGAGGATAAAACCGTTTTGGCAGTCGTCCTGCGCAAGTCTTTCCTTAACGATGCCGATTACAACCTCATCGGGAACAAGCTTGCCCTCGTCCATATAGGACTTAGCCTTCTGTCCCATCTCAGTGCCGTTTTTCAACGCTTCTCTGATGATATTTCCTGTAGAAATAGTGGGAATGTTTAACTTCTCGCACAGCACAGCGGCCTGTGTGCCTTTACCTGCGCCGGGAGCGCCTAACATAATAATGTTCATAAATTTATTCTCCTTAGATTAGTCAAGGAAGCCCTTGTAGTGGCGCATCATCATCTGTGACTCCATCTGCTTTGATGTTTCAAGAGCAACACCTACAAGGATGATTACGGAAGTACCGCCCATCTGCAGGCTTGTAAGTCCTGTAATGTCGCCGTAGATAATCGGGAGCAACGCGATGAGTGCTAAGAACAAAGCGCCGATTAAGGTAATTCTTGACAAAATCTTCTTGATAAATTCAGTTGTCGGTGCGCCGGGACGAATACCGGGGATTGTACCGTTGTTCTGCTTGAGGTTATTAGCCATCTCAACAGGGTTGTACTGAATTGTTGTGTAGAAGTATGCGAACATTATGATAAGAACGAAGTACAATACGGCATAAAGCCATCCGTCTGATCTGAATGCCTTGAAGAAGCCGTCCATAAATGAACCGGCAGCCGGTGTCCAGAAGAGGTTGATTGTACTTGGAATTGATAAAATAGAGCTTGCAAAGATGATCGGAAGTACGCCGCCTAAAGCTACCTTGATCGGCAAGTGGCTTGACTGACCGCCGTACATCTTTCTGCCTACAACACGCTTTGCGTATTGAATCGGGATTTTTCTTTCTGAGTCCTGCATAAATGTGATAATCCATACAACACCGAGGAAGATAAGAACCCAAAGAGGTACAGTAACAAAGAAGCTGCCGTTTACAGAGCTGTTCTGAACAGCAAGGTTCCAGTACTGACCTAAAACGCTGATTGTCCAAGGCATACGGGCAACGATACCTGCGAAAAGCAGAATTGAAATACCGTTACCGATACCGTACTGGTTAATCTGCTCACCCATCCACATCATAAGAGCTGTGCCGGCTGTGAATGTAAGGATAATTACGATTGCAGAAAATACTGCGTCAAAACCGGACTTATAAATTGTAACGCCTGAACCCTTGAGGTACCAGAAGTAAGCAAAGCCCTGAATAAGACCTAAGCCTACAGTTACATAACGGGTGATTGTGGCGATTTTCTTTCTGCCTGATTCGCCCTCCTTAGCCATTCTCTCAAGAGGAGGAATGGCAACTGTCAGAAGCTGCATAATAATGGAGCTGTTGATGTAGGGAGTAACGCCCATTGCAAAAAGTGTTGCGTTAGAAAACGCACCGCCTGATAATGTGTTAAGATAAGCAAGAATTGAGTTACCTGACTCAACGCCGTTTCTTGTCATAAGGTCGTTTAAAGCCGCCATATCAAGAAACGGAACAGGAATAACTGAACCAATTCTGAAAACTATGATGATAAGCAGTGTGAATAAAAGCTTTCTTCTCAGATCCGGAATATTCCAGGCATCTCTGATTGTTCTGAACAATTATACCACCTCTGCTTTTCCGCCTGCAGCTTCAATTTTAGCTTTTGCAGACTCAGAATAAGCAGAAACCTTAACTGTTAAGTTCTTTTCCAATTTGCCGTTGCCCAGCACCTTAATACCGTCAAAAGAATTTTTAACAATTCCTGCTTCTACAAGTGCCTTAGCGTCAACTACAGCACCGTTTTCAAATCTATTAAGTGTACCTACATTAATTGCAACGATTTCCTTTGCAAAAATGTTGTTGAAGCCTCTCTTGGGGATACGTCTCTGAAGCGGCATCTGACCGCCTTCAAAACCTACTCGCATACCCTTACCGGATCTAACCTTCTGACCCTTGTGGCCCTTACCTGCTGTCTTGCCCCAGCCTGAGCCGTGGCCTCTGCCGATTCTCTTCGGGCTTTTCTTTGAGCCTTCAACCGGTGAAAGTTCGTGTAACTTCATTTTTCGCACCTCCTGTTTACGCTTCACTAACCTCAATGAGGTGGATTATCTTTGCTACCTTGCCCTTTGTCTGAGGATTGTCAGGCTGAACTGTAACGTCGCCGATTTTCCTAAGACCTAAAGCGTGGGCGGTTGCAATCTGATCTTTTTTAGAGCCGATAAGGCTTTTTACTAACTTAATTGTCATTATGGCAACCTCCCTTTATTATAAAATTTCCTTTACAGATTTGCCACGGATAGCGGCAACCTCTTCTGCTGTGCGAAGAGCTGCAAGTCCCTGAAGAGTAGCACGTACAACGTTGCAGGGATTGTTTGAACGAAGAGCCTTTGTTCTGATGTCCTTGATGCCTACAGCCTCAACAACTGCACGAACAGGGCCGCCGGCGATAACACCGGTACCGGGAGCAGCCGGCTTCATCAAAACTCTGCCTGCGCCGAACTCGCCGATAATCTCGTGAGGAATTGTTGTACCTCTTAAAGAAACCTTCATAAGGTTCTTTTTAGCGTCCTCGATACCCTTGCGGATAGCGTCCGGAACCTCGCCTGCCTTGCCGATACCAAAGCCTACTGTGCCGTTACCGTCACCTACAACAACAAGTGCTGCAAACTTGAAGATACGACCGCCCTTAACTGTCTTTGATACACGGTTAATAGCAACTACTCTTTCTTTTAAATCCATTGCGGATGCGTCAATAATAGCCAAAGTATTTCCTCCCCTTCCTTAGAAATTGAGGCCGCCCTCACGGGCGCCTTCGGCCAATTCCTGAACACGGCCGTGATAAATATTGCCACCTCTGTCAAAAACAACATCGGTGATGTTCTTTTCTTTAGCGCGCTCTGCTACAAGCTTGCCTACAGCTCTTGCTGCCTCTTTGTTACCGCCGTTGCACTCAATGCTCTTGTCAAGGCTTGAAGCCTGAGCAAGTGTAACACCGTTTACGTCATCAATAATCTGAGCGTAAATGTTTTTTGTGGAGCGGAAAACGCATAAACGAGGACACGCTGGTGTACCGCTGATTTTACCACGAAGTCTGACGTGGCGCTTAATGCGAGCCTTTTTTCTGTCAGGTCTCTGTACCATTTATCATTCACTCCTTATTATTTACCCTTACCGGCCTTGCCTTCCTTGCGGCGGATTACTTCGTCAACGTACTTAATACCCTTGCCCTTATATGGCTCCGGCGGACGTTTTTCTCTTACCTTGGCAGCAAACTGACCTACCTTTTGCTTATCAGCGCCATGGATAATGATTTTGTTCGGGTTTGGAACCTCGATTGTGATGTCCTCGGTATCCTCCATAATAACCTGATGTGAATAACCAAGGTTCATAACAAGCTGCTTACCCTGCTTCTGAACACGGTAACCAACACCGTTTACGTCTAATTCCTTCTTGTAGCCCTCTGTAACACCGATCATCATATTTGCGATCAATGTTCTTGTCAGACCGTGAAGTGAACGGTTAAGCTTGTCATCATCGGGTCTTTTAACCTCGATAACGTTACCCTCGATCTCAACGATCATATTAGGGTGAACTGTCTGTGAAAGAGTACCCTTAGGTCCCTTTGCAGATAAAACGCCGTTTTCAAATTTTACTTCTACTCCGGCGGGAATATTTATAGGTTTTCTTCCAATTCGAGACATTTTCGCACCTCCTGTTACCAAATGAATGCCAGAACTTCGCCGCCTACATTTTCTTTACGAGCCTGACGGTCAGTCATAACGCCCTTAGATGTAGAGATAATTGCAACGCCGAGACCCTTCATTACCTTTGGCATATCCTCAACATTGCTGTAAATACGCAGGCCGGGCTTTGAAACTCTTCTGAGTCCTGTAATAACAGGAGTCTTGCCCTCGCCGTACTTAAGAACAACCTTAATAACGCCCTGCTTGCCGTCGTCAATTACTGTGAAGCTCTTAATATAACCCTCGTCAAGAAGAATCTGACAAATTGACTTTTTCAGATTTGACGCAGGAATTTCAACTGTGTCGTGCTTTGCTGAATTTGCGTTACGAATTCTTGTAAGCAAATCTGCAACTGTATCAGTAATCTGCATACCATTTACCTCCTTTGCTTACCAGCTTGCTTTCTTTACGCCCGGAATCTCGCCCTTGTAGGCAAGCTCACGGAAGCAAATACGGCAAATACCGAACTTACGAAGGTAGGCGTGTGGTCTACCGCAGATATTGCATCTTGTGTATTCTCTTGTAGAGAATTTCTGTTTTCTTTGCTGCTTAACTTTCATAGCAGTTTTAGCCACAACAATCCCTCCTTACTTTGCAAATGGTGCGCCCATGAGAGTTAAAAGCTCACGAGCTTCCTCGTCTGTAGTAGCTGTGGTAACAAAGCAAATGTCCATACCACGAACCTTGTCGATCTTATCGTATTCGATTTCAGGGAAAATGAGCTGCTCTTTAAGACCCATATTGTAGTTGCCTCTGCCGTCAAAAGAGTTAGCATTGATTCCTCTGAAGTCTCTTACACGTGGGAGAGCAACGTTGAAAAGTCTGTCTAAGAACTCGTACATTCTCTCGCCTCTTAAAGTAACCTTAGCGCCGATAGCCATACCCTCACGAAGCTTGAAGTTAGCAACTGATTTTCTTGCCTTACAAACAAGTGCTTTCTGACCTGTAATCTTTGCTAAGTCTGTGCAGATAGCGTCAATAACCTTTGAGTTATCCTTAGCCTCGCCTGCACCTACGTTAATAACAATTTTATCAAGCTTTGGAATTTGCATAACACTCTTGTAAGAGAATTTTTTCATAAGAGCCGGTGCAACTTCTTTGGCATAAAATTCCTTAAGTCTAGCCATTTCTTAATCCTCCTTAAAGTGATTCGCCACATTTTTTACAAACACGGCCCTTTGTGCCGTCCTCGTAAAGCTTGTGTCCAATTCTTGTAGGCTTCTTGCAGCGTGGGCAAACAACCTGTACCTTGCAAGCATACATAGCACCCTCAGCCTTGATGATGCCGCCCTGCTCGCCCATTCTTCTGGGCTTAACGTGCTTAGATACCATATTTACCTTTTCTACAATAACCTTGCCTTCTTTAGGGCTTACAGCCAATACTGTGCCTTTTTTGCCCTTATCCTTACCGCTTAATACTACAACGGTGTCACCTGTTTTTACATGAACCTTGTTATTCATCTGCTGACACCTCCATTAAAGTACTTCCGGAGCAAGTGATAAAATCTTGAGATAATCCTTATCACGAAGCTCTCTTGCTACCGGTCCAAAGATACGTGTGCCCTTTGGGTTTTTATCTTCTTTAATAATAACGGCTGCGTTTTCATCAAAACGGATATAAGTGCCGTCTTCTCTGCGCACGCCCTTTGCAGAACGTACGATAACTGCTTTAACTACATCGCCTTTTTTAACAACGCCGCCGGGTGCTGCTTTTTTAACCGAAGCAACTACTACGTCGCCGATGTTGGCATACCTTCTTCTGGTACCGCCGAGAACACGAATGCACATAAGTTCCTTAGCGCCGGTGTTGTCGGCAACCTTGAGGTAAGTTTGCTGCTGTATCACAGTGTGTTCCTCCTTTTCTCAAAGCCACAATAACGGAATTATTTAGCTTTCTCTATAATCTCGACGAGTCTCCATCTCTTATCCTTAGAGAGAGGACGAGTCTCCATAACCTTTACACGATCGCCGATGCCGCACTCATTGTTTTCATCATGCGCCTTAAGACGAACTGTGCGTTTTACAACCTTATTATAAAGCTTGTGCTTTACGCTGTCTTCGATAGCAACAACGATTGTTTTGTCCATCTTGTCGCTTACTACTCTGCCGACAGCAGTCTTTCTCATATTTCTTTCGCTCACGTTGCGTCCTCCTCCCTTATGCCTCAGCGCTCTGTAGCTCGTTCTGACGAAGTACAGTAGATACTCTTGCAATGTCCTTCTTAACGGCACTGATGCGTGTTGGGTTTTCCAGCTGATTGATAGCTAACTGAAAACGAAGGTTGAAAAGCTCTTCCTTAAGCTCCTTGAGCTTTAACTCAAGCTCGCTTACTGATAATTCTCTTAACTCTTTAGCTGTCATTATTGCTCACCCTCCGTTTCTTCTTTCTTAACAAACTTGCACTTTACAGGCAGTTTCATTGCAGCAAGACGCATAGCCTCTCTTGCGGTAGCCTCATCAACGCCGCCAAGCTCAAACATAACTCTGCCCGGCTTTACTACAGCTACCCAATATTCAGGAGAACCTTTACCTGAACCCATTCGAGTTTCAGCCGGCTTCTCTGTAACAGGCTTGTCAGGGAAAATTTTGATCCATACCTTACCGAATCTCTTGCAGTAACGTGTCATAGCGATACGGGCTGCTTCGATCTGGTTAGATGTAATCCAGCTTGGCTCTAAAGCCTGAAGGCCGAAATCACCGTAAGTAACCTTGTTACCACGATATGCCTTACCAGTCATACGACCTCTGTGTACTCTGCGGTACTTAACACGCTTTGGTAACAGCATTATTTTCTGCCTCCTTCCTTTTCTTTGCGAGGCTTCTTAGCGTCGTTTAATACCTCGCCCTTGTATAACCATACCTTAACACCGATTTTACCGTAGGTTGTGTTAGCCTCTGCAAAACCGTAGTCAATGTCTGCACGTAATGTCTGAAGAGGAATTGTACCCTCGTGATACTGCTCTGCACGAGCGATTTCAGCACCGCCTAAACGTCCTGAGCACTGAGTTTTGATACCCTTTGCGCCGAACTTCATAGCTCTGCCGATAGCCTGCTTCATAGCACGACGGAAAGAAATTCTCTTTTCGAGCTGCTGAGCAATGCTCTCTGCTACTAACTGAGCGTTAAGGTCAGGTGACTTAACCTCTACAATGTTGACAGCAACAGGTTTGCCGAGGATTTTCTCGCACTGAAGTCTGAGCTTTTCAATCTCGGCACCGCCCTTACCGATAACCATACCGGGTTTAGCGCAGTGAATGTGAATTCTTACTCTCTTACCGTCACGTTCAATTTCGATCTTAGGAACACCTGCTGCGTAAAGCTGCTTCTTTAAGATCTTGCGGAGGTTATAGTCCTCAACAAGAGCTGTACCGAAGTCCTTCTTGTTTGCATACCAGCGTGAATCCCAATCTTTAATTACACCTACACGAAGACCGTGTGGATTAACTTTCTGGCCCATAAACTTACCTCCTTCTCGTTATTCTTTTTCCTTGAGCACAAGAGTAATGTGGGATGTCTTCTTGTTAATTCTGAATGCCCTGCCCTGAGCTCTCGGACGAATACGTTTAAGGGTTGGGCCCTGGCTTACGCTGCAAGCTGCAACGTAAAGTCTTGATACATCCATATCGTGATTATTCTCAGCATTTGCCATAGCTGACTTGAGCAGCTTTAAAAGCGGCTCACAAGCGGCCTTTGGAGTTGCTTTAAGAATAGCCTCTGCAAGCTTTACGTCTTTACCGCGAATTAAATCAAGCACGATTGAAATCTTGCGAGGTGAAATACGGACATAGTTTAAATATGCCTTAGCTTCCATTGCAATAACTCCTTCCGCTTATTTCTTACTTGTTTTTGAACCGGCATGGCCCTTGAAGGTTCTTGTCGGAGCAAACTCACCGAGCTTGTGACCAACCATATCTTCTGTTACATAAACCGGAACGTGCTTGCGGCCGTCGTGTACCGCAAATGTATGACCTACAAAATCAGGGAAAATTGTTGAACTTCTTGACCAAGTCTTTAAAATTCTCTTTTCGCCTGACTCGTTCATTTCTAAAACCCTTTTGAGCAGCACAGGCTGAACAAAAGGACCCTTTTTAGTGCTTCTACTCATAATATAAAGCTCCTTTCTTTCTGCCTATTACTTACCGTTTCTGCGTCTTACGATAAACTTATCGCTGCGGTTATGAGTCTTACGAGTCTTATAACCAAGAGCCGGCTTACCCCAAGGAGTAACAGGTCCCGGACGACCTACAGGTGATTTACCCTCACCACCACCGTGCGGGTGGTCATTCGGGTTCATTACAGAACCTCTGACTGTCGGTCTCCAGCCCATATTGCGCTTACGGCCTGCTTTACCGATTTTTACGTTTTCGTGATCTGTGTTGCCAACCTGTCCGATTGTAGCCATACAAGACTCCGGAACGTTTCTAAGCTCGCCTGAAGGAAGTCTTAAAAGAGCCATTCCGTTTTCTTTAGCCA
>JBJEQF010000002.1:0-4461 GCA_051881615.1 Acutalibacteraceae bacterium
TGAGGTCGCCCTTTCTGTGAGGACCGTCAAGAATCATCTGATCGCCTGTGTAAGCGTGGATTGTTGACATAATACCGCTCTGGATTTCTGCATACTTGTTAAGTGTGTCAGCCATAGGAGCTAAGCAGTTAGTTGTGCAGGAAGCAGCAGAGATGATCTTGTCATCAGCTGTTAAAGTATTCTCGTTTACGCTGAAAACGATAGTCTTGAGGTCGTTGCCTGCCGGAGCAGAGATAACAACCTTTTTAGCACCTGCGTCGATGTGAGCCTGGCTCTTAGCCTTTGAGCAGTAGAAGCCTGTGCATTCGAGAACTACGTCAACGCCGATTTCGCCCCAAGGAAGCTCAGCAGCGTTTGGCTTAGCGTAAATTGTGATTTCCTTGCCGTCAACGATGATTGAACCCTCGCCTGCCTCAACAGTGTGAAGATTTTCACCGATTCTGCCGCAGTAGCCGCCCTGTGCTGTGTCGTACTTTAAAAGGTTAGCGAGCATCTTAGGATCTGTTAAATCGTTGATAGCTACAACCTCATAACCCTCAGCACCAAACATCTGTCTGAATGCTAAACGACCGATACGGCCGAAACCGTTAATAGCAACTTTAATTGACATTTTGAATTCCTCCTAAATTTAACTATGCAAGCGCGATTATAGTATTACCACGCTTTAACAAATATATAATATTACATTTTTGTTAGAATTTCAATAGCTAAATTCAAATTTATTGCAATATTTTTAAATTAAGTTTTATTTATTACAAAGTAAAATTTACAGCCAATTTTTTGTGCAATATGACGAATAAGCGTTTTTGTGCCGCTTCTTTGGCAACACCTTAGATATTACTTATCTTTTTTATTCATTTCATAAATATTTCATAAATATGAACAAATTATTCTTGACTTTTAGCAGAATTTGCTATAAAATAATAGCGTGGATTTTTATAAAGTGTTAATTCACACTTTTAAGCAGTTAAGCTTTGTCTTGATGCTTATTATTTTTAATTGGACTCTTGTAAAGAGCCGTTATATATAGATAGTCTTTTTAAATTTTCCAATCTTCTTATTTATTATTTTTATTTATATGAATAATAAATTTTAGCATATATATTTGCCTTGCAGGCTGTTGTTTCGTTTTTTTGACAGCTTGCATATTGAATTATGTATGGCGGTGTTTTTGGGTAAATTGTATAATTGAATATCTTAGTTTAACGGCACCATGAGTTGAATTTGATTGAACGTAAAAATTTTAACAAATCAAAATCAAGGAGGTGTCACCATCGTGGAATTTGTGCTTGCTATAATTCTTATAGCGGCGGCTGCTGTTGTCGGTATTGTCGGCGGCTTTTTTATCGGCACTGTTCACCGCAAAAGGGTTGCAGAGGCTGAAATAGGCAGTGCAGAGCAAGAGGCAAAAAGAATTGTTTCAGAAGCAATTAAAACGGCAGACGCAAAGAAGAAAGAGGCTGTTCTTGAGGGTAAGGACGAGCTTCACCGTTTAAGACACGAGAATGAAAAAGAAATGGCTGACCGGCGCAAGGAGGTTCAGCGACAGGAAAGACGTATTCAGCAAAAGGAAGAAACTCTTGACAAAAAGCTCGATAATTTAGAGCATAAGGAAGAAAAGGTTTCCAAAAAAATGAAGGAAGCCGAGGAAAAGCTCGAAGAAATCGAGTCATTAAAGAAAAGCCAGTTTGAAATGCTTGAAAGAATTTCAGGCTATACCGCCGAACAGGCAAAGGCTTATTTGCTGTCACAGCTCGAAAACGAGCTTGCTCACGAAAAGTCGGCAAAGATTATGGAGTATGAGCAGCAGTTAAAGGACGAGGCTGACGCAAAGGCAAGAAACATTATTTCGCTTGCTATTCAGCGTCTTGCGGCAGATCAGGCGGCAGAGGCTACCGTTTCTGTTGTACCGCTTCCGAATGACGAGATGAAGGGCAGAATTATCGGCAGAGAGGGCAGAAATATCCGTGCTATCGAAAATCTGACAGGAGTTGACCTCATTATTGACGATACTCCCGAGGCTATCACGCTTTCAAGCTTTGAGCCTGTACGCAGAGAAATTGCAAGAATCGCTCTTGAAAAGCTTATTTCAGACGGACGTATTCATCCTGCAAGAATTGAAGAAATGGTTGACAAGGCTCGCCGTGAGGTGGAGGCTACAATCAAGCGTGAGGGCGAGAGAGCCGTAATTGAAACAGGTGTAAACGGACTGCACCCCGAGCTTGTAAAGCTTTTGGGCAGACTTCGTTACCGCACAAGCTACGGTCAGAATGTATTGAACCACTCCTTAGAGGTTGCATATCTTGCAGGTATTGTTGCAAGCGAGCTTGGCATTGACCCCACCGTTGCAAAGCGTGCAGGTCTGCTTCACGATATAGGCAAGGCTTTAGACCACGAAATTGAGGGCAGTCATATCGAAATCGGTGTTGATGTAGCCAGAAAATATAAGGAAAGCGACGCAGTTATTCACGCAATCCACGCACACCACGGTGATGTTGAGGCAAAAACAGTTGTTGCCTGTATTGTGCAGGCGGCAGACGCTATATCGGCGGCTCGTCCCGGTGCAAGACGTGAAAACCTTGAAAACTACATCAAAAGACTGCAAAAGCTCGAAGAGGTTGCTTCTTCCTTTGACGGCGTAGAAAGATGCTTTGCAATTCAGGCAGGCAGAGAAATCAGAATTATGGTTAAGCCTGAGATTGTAAATGACGACAGAATGGTTTCCCTGGCACGTGAAATCTGCAAAAAGATTGAATCTGACCTTGAATATCCCGGTCAGATTAAGGTAAATATCATTCGAGAAAGCAGAGCAATCGACTTTGCAAAATAAGCAGAATTAAGCTTTAGCTGTAAAAATCAGTCCCGATGTCTTACACAGGCATCGGGATTTTTTAGGCTCTTTACCAAAATTACAGAGCAAGGCAATTAAGGCTCGGCAAAGGCAGATTTTTATAAAATGATACATCAATAATACAACTTAGCATAAAATACGAAACACCCCTCCCCTATACTGTAACTGCATTCAGGGGAGGTGATTTTTTGAAAACAGGCGATTATGAGCATTTCTGTCAAAACAGTGAGACAGGCAGCTTCACGCAGTCTGTATATTGGGCGAAGGTAAAAGAAAACTGGAAATCGGAATTTATAGTCGCAAATGATAATAACGGGGATATTGTCGGTACAATGCTTATACTTGTAAAGAAAATACCGATTTTAAACACAGCCTTGCTCTATGCGCCCAGAGGCCCTGTTTGTGATATGCACGATATTTCTGTGCTTAAAGCGTTGTTTGAGCAAGCCGTGCTGACGTCAAAAAAATATAATGCGTATATGATCAAAATCGATCCTCTTATAGACGAAAAAGACGCAGCAGCAATAGATAACCTGAAAAGGCTCGGCTTTGTTTATCAACCGAAAAAAGTGGGATACGACAATATTCAGTGCAGAGAAAATTATATTATTGACATAAAAGGCAGAACTGCCGAGGAGCTTTTTGAGAGCTTTAAGCCTAAGTGCAGATACAACATCAGACTTGCAGTAAGAAAAGGTGTTGTCTGTGATTTTTACGGTGCTGAAAGGCTTGATGACTTTATGTTGCTAATGCAGGCTACCTCAAAGCGTGACGGCTTTAAAGCACGTTCTAAAGAATACTTTGAACGGCTCCTAAAAGCCTTTGACGGCAAAGCAAGGCTATGTATGTGCTATTATGGAAATACACCGCTGTCAGGCGCATTATTTATTGATTACGCAAAAACAACAAGCTATGTTTACGGCTGTTCGTCCGATAATATGCGAAATTTTATGCCGAACTATTTGATGCAGTGGACAATGATAAAATATGCCGCAGATAACGGCTGCAGGCGGTATGATTTTTGCGGTATCCCCTATTGGTATGACGAAAATCACCCAAACTACGGTGTGTATAAATTCAAGCAAGGCTTTAACGGCTGTGTCAGAACATGGGCGGGTGAATTTGATTATCCTTTCAGGAATAATCTTTATAAATGTGCAGAGATTATTGCGAAAATAAGAAAGCACATTTGACTTTATTGGGGTATATGAAAGGGCAGCACCGCCGTTTATATTATGCGGTTTATGCCGTCGGGCTCTTAATACAACCGCAGTAATGCAGCAGCATTACGAGGATTTTTAGGGCAAGCCGGCAGAAAATATGCAAATAAACCGTACTTCAAATTTTTAAGTGTTAATTGTGCGGCGCTGCCTGAAATAGGATCTGCAGGAAATGCTGAATAAACCACATTTCTTGCAGCAGCAAACGGACTGTTTATAAAATATCGTAAGTTCCAAGAAAGTAAATTCCGAGAATTAAATAAAAATTTTCAAAAAAGTGTTGACATTTGTTTTTATGTATGGTATTATATACGAGCGTTAGGGAAACAAACGAAACGCTGGTGTAGCTCAGTTGGTAGAGCAGCTGATTTGTAATCAGCAGGTCGGGGG
>JBJEQF010000003.1:0-18392 GCA_051881615.1 Acutalibacteraceae bacterium
TTATCTGAGCAAAAATTTTTTCAATCAGCTTTTCCATAATTCCTCCAAAAAGAAAAGGACTACTCAAAAGAACAGCCCCTGTTAGCTTTAACCCTCACCCTGTTGTGAGGGAAATGTTTTATTTATCAGTTTGACGCTGAATAATGATAATATTCATCATCAGTATCTACAACGTTCCAACCAAATTTATTTTTGCCTTCTTCATCAATAACGGTAATAAGGCAATTTTTATATTTATCTTTTATATCGTCTTTGATAACCGGCAAAACCACTTCAATTCTTTCTTTAATGCCGTCAGCGTAATGCATTATTATATTCAAGGTTTTATCAGGAGTTGCATAAATGCTTGCATAGTAGTCTATTGAACGTGTCATTATTTCAAGCATCGGGTCAACGTTTTCTTCATTTTCGTCAAGAAAAGCATTATAATTTTTCCGCATTTCTTCATAATCTTCTGAAAGCTCTTCGTTTTTACTGCTTAATTCTTTATTCTGACTATCCATTTTATTAAGGCTTGTTAATGCTACAATATTAAAAATAACAGACAACGCAAGAAATATTCCCAAGCAAATAGTCAAAGACGGTTTAAATTTTGGCATTTCCATACTTTAATCACTCCTCATTTTCTATCGGTGTTAAGATAGGTTCGTGAACACCTTTTACCCAGTTCATTTCTTTGCCGTATTTATACATACCCTCGTAAAGAGGTTTGTTGCTTAAAATGCTGCTGATACTGCTTGCGTGAAAATTTGAACCTTTACGTGTCCTTAACCCTCTATTATTCAAATTATCAGCAATAGTCAGCATTGGTGTACCTTTTTTATGTTCCGAAAAAACGTATTCAACAATCGGACGTTCATCATCATTGATGATAAGTCTACCGCCGACAACTTTATACCCATAAGGACATCTGCCACCGCTATAGCCGCCACACTGTGCTTTAATACTCCGACCTTTGCTTGTACGGAGTGCAATATTTTTGCGTTCCTGTTCAGCAACGAATTGTAACAGAGCGTGGTATATATTTGCCATATCGCTGCCTTCCGGGAACTCCTCTTTAGTGCTAAGCAGCTTTATGTTTTTCTTTTCAAGAGTGTAAAGATAGTAAAAATAAAGTTTCGTTTCACGAGCAATACGGTCATTTTTGAATACAATAACTGCTTCAAAAGGAGGATTAGTTACATTATCTCCGTAGAGTATCTCATTAAAAGCAGGACGTTCATCAGACACACCACTTGCTTCGTCAATCTTCCAATCAACTATATTATATCCGTTTTTATTGGCATAGAGCAAAATAGCTTGTTTTTGAATGTCTATGCCAAACCTATCATCATTTGCCTGTTGCTCTGTAGATACACGAATATATCCGATAGCATTTTTAAA
Organism: Acutalibacteraceae bacterium; assembly: GCA_051881615.1. Classification (GTDB taxonomy): domain Bacteria; phylum Bacillota; class Clostridia; order Oscillospirales; family Acutalibacteraceae; genus CAMFTQ01. Next base: position 1,384 of record JBJEQF010000003.1, read on the forward strand.
TATTTGCATTATAAACACCTCTCATTTACATTTATTATAATATAGGTTAATTTAAATGTCAATAGTTTATTTAAATTTTTCTTTTTTATTTTTGAGCGTGGTCGGAGCGCTAACCCGGGCGAGAGATGCGCCTATATATCCCCCCGGGGTGTGGTATCCGCTTCAATGCGTGAAGCTGTGTTATTGAGGTATTTATAATGTAGGTCGAGAATAATTTACATAAAATCTTGAAAAAATGTTACATTAACTATTGACAGGTAAATGTAACTGTGATATAATAGCCTTGCAAAAACAAAAGGCGATCCGCTCACACCCACCACAAGCCGAACGGATCGCCTCTGACGCAACTACAATACAAGTGTATCGGCTGCCCTTGTATTGTACCACGAAAGCCGGAACAATTCAAGGAGGACATTACAATGACAAGACAAGAACAGACCAACAAAGAAAACAGAGAGCATTGCAAGAACATAGCGGACAATCTCGAAATGTACGCAAACGGAAACGCTTATAAATGCCCTCACTGCGGCGAGGTTCACGAGATGACCGCATACGAGGAAACCGAACACGAGAACGAGAACGGCGAAACCTGCTACACTTGCCCGAACTGCGGCGGCACTATTGAAGAATCAGAACTTGAAGCCGTATCGATCTATGATTATTTTGACGGCGATATATATGACATTGAATATAGAATCGGCAGCGACCGCCAATATAAAAGCGTTTCTTTAATGGTTGCTTGTGGCGGTCCTAACATCTACATCGACACCAAAAGAAAAGCCGTTTTACTTTATTGGTGGACTGATTACGCCGAATATCCGTTGACCTCTTCCGCTTGCGAAGCAATAGACAGTTATTTTGAAGAGCTTTTCAACTGCTGAGCGGTTCAACTATGAAGCAATTAGTAACAGAATTACAGGCTAAGGAGGACATCACAATGACAACCGCAGAAGTAAGAGCTAACTACAAATACCACCACACCGCAAGCCGCAGAGGCTACGAGAGCCGCAAAAGCGACGGACACGTTGAGGAGTACAACGGCAGATTTGGCAAGGGTTACATCATCGTAACTCCTCGATGGGATACAACGAGCTATGTTAATATTGAGTATTACATAGCGTAAGGAGATGATATAAACGTGATATGGCTTTTGATACCGTTTGCTCTGATAGCCTGCGCCGCAGGGCTTAAACTAAAATAAACAGACAGCACCGCCAGATGTTTGGCGGTGCTTTTTTTGCCCTCTGATGGCTTCTGCGCTCTGATATAGGGTGTTTATTTTTTGCAGTCAGCTGCACAGCTTGGCAGCGTGTAGTGATGATATTTAGCTTGTGTTGCGTAAACCCTTTTAAAATCGCTTGTATTGCATTTTTAGCTTTAGATATATAATTACATTACTAACAGCAAAAACACGCTACACAAGGCAACAGAGGGCAAAACAAGAGCATATACGCAAGCAACCTACAAATGCACGTAAAAAAGCACTATACATTGTAGTTGTATAGTTCTTTATATTTTGTCTTGTATAGTACTTGAATTTTAATATATAATTAATATAATGTATTTTTATTTTTATATACTATACGCTGTCGGTCAATTTTTTCATTTTTGCATATACGGGCGCGGTCAAATTTTTGGAATTTCAGATTTCATTCACCGTTTTGCTCATTATATTCCTCTTCGACCACACTGTCAAGGTACCTTTGCTTGATTTCCTCTGTGTCCTGCTCCTGTCCGAACGGACTGTTCGGAGTAACCACAAGCTCCTGCTTGTCAGTATAGCCAAAATTATTCTTCATCAGAAAAATTCCCGATACAGGATTTATCTTGCCGTTCTGCATATAATCTTCCATCATCAAGTTCAAAATTTGATATGCTTTTTTTATGGAGTTACTCCTGTCAGAATTTTCAGCCTGCGCCCATTGCCATATTGTTTTCCTATTAACACCAACAGCAAGAGCCAATCCTGCAACGGAAGGCTTCATATCGTCCTCAGCGCAGAACTGAAAATATTGCATAATTCTTTCTTCAAGCAGAGGAATATTTTTCGTGTCAAATTTCGGAAGATTAGCCAGCTTCAAAGCGTGGGTCAAATACTTTGTGTTATCTCCCGGTTTGGTATGTACCTGCAACTGCTCCGAACGTTTCGGACGTTTGTGCTTGACTATTTGCTCACCAAGCTCTGTCAAATTTTTTTCGTCCATTTCAATTACTCCTTTCTTTGTGCGGTTGCTTTTCCGCAGTCTGTATAATCACGTTCAAATGGTAGATGTAGAATATCAATACAAATCCTGTCCTTATGCTCCCAGAAAACCTCGTCCTCCGATACGCTCACAATATCCTTGCATACGGCATTAAGCAGCTTGTTTGCACGAGCTTCACCGAAGCCGAATTCATTATGCAAAGCACAGCACATCAGCTTAAATATTCTTCTTGTAAAATCCACCTGTTGCCGTTCCATTTCTTTTTGAATTGCAACCTTTGTTTCTTGTTCAATGCTCTTTCTCATTTGTTTGGAGATAGGTATTCTTGCTTTCAATGCTTTTTCCTCCACACTTTCAACCGTTCACACCACGTCTTTTTATAGTGCGGACAAAAGAATTTGCACCGCATTTTCGCAATATTTCTGATACTGCCGTCACGCTTGCACTTTATATGTTTTTCGTCATAAGATTTAGCGTGTTTGCAATCAATCTTTATTCTCATTGCTATCCTCCTTGTTCATAATTTCACAACGCAAGTCATAAACAAATTGACAAAGCCTATCGCATATATCTTCCGCTTGCTCTATATCCTTAATATCTCTTATGTATTTTTCGCCCATAATTAAAGTTGATAACTGTCTTATAAGCTCCCACGTTTTCCACGCTGTAGGATTTTCACCACCAAAGGCTTTTAGTAATGCACCGCAGTTATTTCCGTCTTTGCCTTTGTACCACTTTTTATAAGGCTTTGATAACCTTTGCGTCGGTTTAGGCTCTGAATATAATTTATGCTCTTTTAGGTATTTTTCAATTTCTTCTTGTACGGTCATTCTTCATCACTCCAATCTAAAGCCTGTCCGCAGTCTTGACAAAATGATTGCTGAATAAATACTCTGTTTGGTGTTCTGCCAAGTTTATTGAGTTCTCCCTTACAGGTTGGACACAACCCCCAAGTCACAACAGGAGTACAGATGTCAAGTGGTTTTTTAGGTATCTGCTTTTCAAGTGCCGAGATTACAATATACATTTCCTGAGTAGTACACATATTTAAGTATGCATTTTCTGCTAAGCTTTGAACAAAATTATCTCTTACTTCCTGTGGTGTCATTCCTGCCCAAACTCCTTATCCATTTTTGCGCCATAACTGCAAAAGTCATTCAAGTTATTATAAACTAACTCGCCCCCACTTAAATTGTAAATTCGTTTACATAATATCATTTTTAATTCATTATCATACTCACCAAATTCACAATCCTTACACCTGATAACCTCCTGCACGTCGGCGGTGGGTGCAGTTGTAATAAAATAATTAACATCAGCGTTATAAGTAACATTATTTTGATTTAGTGTCGCTAATAATGCTCCACGCTCTATGTATTCTTTTTCAGCCATTATTACACCTCAATATACTCATAATTGTTTGTAATATGTTTTGGATATTTTTCAAACTCATTATTTCGAGCAATGTGCATAGCCCAAACAGGACAATTCCGACCATAATCGGCATACTCAAGCCACCAACAAACGCACTTTTCGTTGTCCTCATTTCGCCCTGCTCTATGTCTAACCCAAGCATTTCCTGTTATTGCAATAGTAACAGTTTTATTTTGCAAGCCGTTTTCATACATAAATAATTCTATTGCTTGTTCTTTTTTATACCTCTCTTTCGATACAGCAAAAGTATCAAAACCACCCCTAAAAATATCAAAATCAAACTTGCTCATTTTTGTTTTTGACATTGTTTTCACGCTCCTTTCAACTATCCGATTTTGCAGGATAGTTCAACTGTTCGGATTTCAAATTGTTCAATGCTTTAATAAATGCTTTCATATAATTTCTTCTCTTTTCTTTATCATTTTTAGCCTGTTTTGCTATTTTCTCACAAGCAGACAAATTGCTCATTGCATTACACATTGTCAGTAGCATTACAACTCACATTCCTTTCAATGCTTTTTCGGCTTCTTCTCTTGTTAAAAATACGGTTTTACCAAAGCAACCAAAGGTAAATGAACGGTCTATATATGCATATTTATTCTTATTATTTTTAGCTCTGACTTTCCATTCTTCGTCTATATATTTTATTATTCCGTAAACAAACCACTTTTTAATAGTGTTGTCAGCTTGTATTTCATAAACCGTATCACCAACCTTACACGGCAACTCAACAAAGCGGTTGCTGTCTTTGAAATGATTACAAATAATATTATCGTAACGGCACTCGCAAACCTTGTAACTTAAACAATCCTTACAACTTGACATTATTAGTCACCAACTTTCACAAATAGTCTTGTTGGAGCGTGAAATAACCGTCCTCCATAGCACCTAATCATTGTTTGTTCCTCTGAAGCAGTTGGATAATACTGTTTTACAACAACACCGTAAACACCGAAATATTCTCTATCTATACAACAAACTTTATCGCCAATTTTGATGTTACTTGCCATTTTCAAACCTCCTGTTCCAAGCGGCGATTGCGCTTTCCATATAGTCAAAGTTGTTTTTATCATCTTTGTAGTAACTTGTTGCAGATAAACATTTTGTGCATCTAACAAAACACGTTACTTTTCCTGTTGAATAGTCAACACCATTAAACATTTCAGCTTTTCCGCCACAAAACGGACAGGGTTTTAATTTTTCGTCTACCACCTTATTTATCCTCCTTACTTGTAGAAAGCAGTGCCATTGATAATAGACCTATTACGCCGCCGAAGATTGCTCCTGCGGCAAATCCAATCCAGAACATAATCATTTTCACTCCTCCTTAGCTTTCTCTCTTAGCTTTCTCTGCCGTCAAAAATGCGTATCAGTTTTTTGCATATCGGACAGCCTTCCTTTTCTGCCTGTGTGATAAGCATATTGTGCTTGACGGCTATGTCAATGTAATTTTTAAAAATCTTCTGCAAATCCCAGTGTATCATCAAATCGTCCTCCAGTTCCTTTTTCTTTTTGAGCAATTCGCTTTCCGTAATTTCCTTTGTCCTGTACTGCTCTATGTAAAGGTGTAGGAGCGTTACGAAAAACTTTTCGCCTAAATTTAAACCCTCAGGCTCAGGGTTCTGCCTTTTCGCTCGTTCTGTCAGCTTGTCAAGCTCAGAACGGTAAATCTCCGTCTGCATCAAGATATACCTCCTCGTTTTTAGCCATATGTGCTATAGGCTTATAATCAGTATTTGCAGTACTATCGTGATTTTCTTCTTCATCGTCTGATGTTTCGCCTGTTTCTTCAATTTCTGTAAAGCGTTGGTGCTTGCCGTCAAAATTGAGCTTAAACTCCTTTGTGTTGCCAAACTTGTTTTTATCAAGCGTTAATTCTGTTTCCGATGCCTTAGCGTTCTTTGACTTATCGTTGACGTAATCTCGGTGCAAAAGCAAAACATAGTCGCTGTCCTGTTCAAGTCCTCCGCTTTCCTTTAGTGCTGACATTGTAGCCTTTTCTTTGGCACTTCTTGAAAGCTGCGAAAGCGTTACTATGCAACAGCCGATTTTTTTCGCTGTTGTTTTAAGCCGCTGCGATATGTAGTCAATTCGCTGTCTGTTGTCTATAAACCATTCTCTCGATGTGATTATCTGCACATAGTCGATAATCACAAGCTCAGGCTTATACTCGTATATCAGACTGACAATATCCTCAACTGCAAAAACGCTGTCAAGCACCGTCAGGCTCTCATAATTATTTAAAATCATTTCAACCGTTTCTTTACGCACTCTGTGCCTGCCTGTGAGCGAATAGCTTATATTCGCTTTGTCTGCAATTATGCGGTCGTAAATCATAGCAGAGGACATCTCTAAGCTGAAGAACATCACTTTTTTGTCGGGATTGTTTGTCGCAATATTTATGGCAAACGTTGTCTTACCTGTTGACGGTCTTGCACCTATCGTTGACAAGGTACCTTTGAGAAAACCACCGTTTAGCCTGTTGTCGAGAAGCTCAAAGCCTGTCGGTACAAATTCGTACTCATTTTCGTACTCTGCAAGATATTTTTCGGCAGAGTTTATAAGCTGTGATGTACCACTTTCACTGCTTTCAAGAATTTTGCGAACCTTGTCTTTTGTAATCTCTTCCGACAAAACAATGTCGGTAAGCTCCGACTTTAGCCTGCGTTCGCTTGATGTCTGCTTTATGTAATCAAGCGTATCATCAAGCTGTTCTCTAAGCAGTACAGGCGATACCGAATCATTGAGCGCAAGCATAACGGTTTTCTTTTCGTCAAGGCTGAGGCAGTCCATATAAACGTCAAAATCAGCATTCGGAAATTCTGTAAAGAGCTTTTTCAGCTTTCGGAATATCGTCTTTGCTATGCCGTTGCTGAAATCCTTGTGACTTAGAGAGAATATTTTTTGCCGTTCGTTTTCTTCAAGTGCTGCTGCCGTTGCCAACAGCTTAAATTCGACAAGTTCAATTTGTGTTATCTGTTCCATAGCTCTTTAAATTCTCCGCTTTTAATTCTGTCCAAGGCTTTCTGCTGTTCATCGTCAGATAGATGTACGAAACGGTCGTACAACTGTTTCCAGTTTTCGGGGAACTGTGTACCCGAGCGTTCAAAAGCTGTGTGAAAGCTGTCAGCCGCCCAATCGTCATAGCAATCGTCTTGCTTTTCTTTCTGCCGTGAATAGCGCTCTACTTCGATATAGCTTACTGTTCTTTCGGCAGGCTTTGGCGGCTCGCCCGAAAGGGGCGAAGCCGGCAAAGACGGCACAGCTTTTTCTATCTCTTTTTCTGTGTCGCTTCGCCCTTGAGGGGCGAGCGACACATTGTTCCCATTGTTATATTGTTTATATTGTTTAGTTGTAGTCGGCTTGTTGGTCGCTCTGTCGGTCGGGGTGTTAGTCGGCTTGTTGGTCGCTTTGTTGGTTGCTCTGTCGGTCGAATTTCGACTAACTACATTTTGGTATGAGGTGTAATTTGGTATTGTAATTTTGTGGAATTTGTTGGGTGCAGTTTCTACCACAATAGCACCGCAATCATTAAGGAGCTTTAAGCACCTTTTGAGTGATGTGCATTTTATCTTTATCAAATGCGACAGGCTGTCTATACTGCAAACGATACTGCCTTTTTCTATCGTCTGTCCCTGCCATTTTTTATTCTGATGATTTACCACCAACAGTAATTTGACAAAACAGGCAAATACGGTATTATCGTCTGCATATTCCCAGTCAAGCATACTGCGATACATCGCAACAAAGCCTTTCTTTTTATTCTCCTTGATTTTTTCCTTTTCCACTGCCTTCCACCTCCTTAACAAGTTTTTTTGCGTCCTCAACGCTTCTCATAATTACATATCTGTAGCCTAAACTTTCTACCGTTTTCTGAAAGTGCTTCTGCGCCTTGCTCTGCCGTCCTGTGTCCGTTTTAATCTCAACGAATAGCGTTTTACCGCCCCTTGCAAAAAGCGTTAAATCAGCCTCACCAGGCAAGCCTATGACTATCGGTGTGCCGTAGGCTGTGAGGAACGTACCGACGTTGTTACGTCTGCATATTCCAGCCTTTGACAGCTCGGCACGGATATTGTTTTGGAGCTTTGTTTCCTGTTTTCCCATTTAACCATCCTCTTGATTTTTGTTGGTAATAAACCCAACCCGGCTTGTAGCCGTGGAGCTTTGCGAATTGCGACAGCTCCTCTACATTTTGACATTCGCTTGCAGAGAGGTAATGCTTAACCCTTTCCTTTGCCTGCGTGATTCTGATGAGCTTTACATCAACCGTTTTCACCTCGTTGTTTGCAAACTCAAATTCCGTTTTGCAAACAGGGCAGACCCTTGTGCTTATCGGAACGGCTGCAAAGCAGTTTTTACAGATTTTAAGTGGCTGTTCCTGCTGTGAGTTTTTGTTTTTCTTATGCCCTTCAAGCGTCCATTCACGCTCTCTGTCGGGGAATCCGAAACGCTCGATGTTGTTTACGTGGTCAATGATAATCGCCCGCTTGCCCTCTTTGTATCTCATACAGCGCATTGACTGTTGTGTGTAGAGTATCAGAGATTTAGTAGGGCGGAGCAGTATAACGCACTCGCAGTCTGGCACGTCAAACCCCTCTGAAACAATATCAACGTTGCACAGGATTTTTATTGCACCGTTTCGGAAGTCGCTTATTATCCTGTCACGCTCTGATTTTGGAGTAGTACCGTCAATGTGCGCAGACGGTATTCCGTTTTTTGAAAATTCCTCTGCTGTCTGCTTTGAAAATTCAACTGTCGGCAGATAGCATATAGCCTGTTTTCCGTCAGCCAGTCGGCGGTAATGCTTTATTGTATCGCCGTAAATTTTCTTTTTGTTTTTATCAAAGAAGTTGGCAACATCAGATTGCAGAAAATCACCGTTTCTTGTGCGGAATTTCGGCATTTTGACAATAGGGGCATAGTAGTCATAGGGTGAAAGATAACTGTTGTCTATAAGCCATTTTGCCGTAACTCCGACTATCAGAAGGTCGTTTACATCTGCAAGTCCTGTTCCGTCTATACGTTCGGGAGTAGCAGTAACACCGATGCGTGGTACACCGCTGAAATGCTCATATATTTTTTTATATGTCTGTGCTAAGCTGTGATGATTTTCGTCCGTTATAATCAGGTCTGGTGCAGCTTCTCGGTGCAGATGTCTTACAAGCGTCTGCACCATTGTAATTCTGCACAAACTCATATCCACGCCGTATTTTACAAACGTGCTGAAAATCTGCTCGCACAGCTCCTTGCGGTGAACAAGGAACAGCACCTGCCGTCCTGTGAGCGTGTATAGCTTTGCGATTTCGGCTAATATGACGGATTTACCGCCGCCGCAGGGAAGTACAACACAGGGGGCGGTGTAGCCGTCATCAAGAGCCTTGAAAACCTTTTCAATCAGCTCTTGTTGATATACTCGCAGTTCCATCAGAACGGCAAATCGTCTTCGCCGTCATCAAGTGTAGCAAAGCCGTTGATTGCTTGCGTTGCAGACGGAGCAGATCCGTTTAAGTATTTCGGCGCAGGCAGAGTGAAGTTGCCGCTTTTCAGAGCGTCAAGCTCAATAATGCTGAAGGGTTCTGCAAAAAAGCCTTTACTGCCGTTGAAATCATACTCCTTTTCACGGAATATCATACCGACCTTACAGCCCTTTAGTGCGGCACCGTCCCATTCCTTAGAAAAGTCAATGTTGAGATTATTGCTTTTCTTAATTCTTTCAAGCGCAGTCTTTATTTTCTTTTCATTACTTTCGTCATACTGACCGCCGTTAGGATACCACAGGCGTAAAACTCCCTTGTACTTTGCCTTGTCTGCGTTTGTCGAGGACCTGTCCTGCTTGAACCTGTCCATATAGTAGTCCTTGAACTCGCCTGACGATATGTCAAAAAGTAGACACAGCGCACAGCTGTTGTTTGCGCCTGTCTGTTCCTCGGCACGAAGTATTTTAATCTCGTATGCACCGGGAGGGAGCTTTTTGATGTCTGTGTATTCCTGAATGTCGTTATAATTTGTAAATCCTCTCATAATTTAAAAGTCCTTTCACTTATAGTCTTAAAACTTAAAAAGTTGCACTCTAAAGAGCAACTTTTAAGAATTTAGTCCGTAATATTCTCTGATTGTCTTATCAACGAGCTTTAGGTCGTTGTCGATTATTTGTTCTTCAAACATTTCTTCTGGTGATTTTGAAATGTCATTTCCGCTTGAGTTTGTTATAAAATGATGTCCTGTATCATCTGAAACGCAACGCAGGGAAATTGTCACCATACCCTCAACACAAACCTTTTGTTCAAGGAGCTTACCCATCATCTTTAGCTTTGTGTTGTTGTAATCGTCTGTTTCCTCGTGCATTATTATGTAAACAATTACATCATCGGGAAGAGTTGATTTAATAAATTCAAGCAGTCCCCAGAAATCGTTTCCTATATTGTCGTATGTTTCAAAAGCGTTTTTTGTCTGACCCTTTTCACGCATATAGCGATTAGTCAGAATATAGCCTGCATCATCAATAACAGCCGTTTTTGTCGGCATTTTTGACAGCTTATCCTTAATTAAGTTGACATTATCGCTTTTCAGAACATACTTAAATGTTTTTTTGAACGGCAAAAATTTGCGTTCAACGTTCACAAGAAAAATCTCTTCTTCACCAAAGTTTTTTAGGCTTCGGCTTTTTCCGCTTCCTGATTTTCCGTAAATAATTACGGGCATTCCCATTTTTATTTCACTCCTTTTGGTTTATAAATTTCGCCTGTAACAGTTATCGGACAGCCGTTGCCGATGCACTTATAGCGCTGTGTATTAGATACACCCTCGGTATAATTATCAGGTAATGTTTGTAATCTTTCGGCTTCAACAGGTGTTAACTTGCGTACTACATAATAGCCATCAGGCAGATTGATAGGATACAAATTGCCATTACAGTTTACGTAACCATTTTTCACCTCATAAACGCCACATCTTAGTTTTGATGTTATATTTACAGGTGCAAGATATAAACCTGTTTTTGCACCTTGACCGCCACCGTTAGCTGACAACGATACTGATTTACCGTAAGGAGAATAGATACGCTGACCTTGCCCACCGTTACCGTATTGACCGATTCTAACAGGTTCTATTATATAATTATTATGTATGTAGCTACCCGTTGCCGTTATAGTAGGCATTTTATCTCGCTTTTTGATGCTGCCTTGATTAAAACCGTGCGACCGCTGATAGATAACAGGCTCAGCAACCATTGTGTGTCTGTGGCGGACTAAAGTGTCCTTAAATATTGCTGCCTGACATCTTGTTGTGTAAGCGTATGATTTTTCCAGCCAAGCTACACCGCTCTCAAGAATATCATTGAGCAATATTCCTTTATCTTCTGGCTGCCCAATATCGGGTATATTAGTCCAGTAGCACCTCTTTCGTTGTTGTGCTGATACTAACGCTGAATTTATCATTATAGGTTGAACACCTAATTGTTCTGATATAAAGGCTTTAATATTTTTATGTATGCTGTAATTGTTTTCGTAAAGGAAATACTTGCAACGGCTCTCTCTTAAGGCTCTGACGAAGTGCATAAATAATTGACCGCCTACACCGTCAGGAGTAATTTCTCTGCTTTTTTTAGCGATAGACCAGTATGTGCAAGGACTACCGCCAATAAGCAAATCAAAGCCTTTATACTGTGTAAAGTCGGCAGTTGTCACATCTCCCATTTGCTCAATCTGCGGATAGTTCTTTTTGCTGACTTTAATTGCATATTTATCAATTTCATAAGCTACATACCTTTCAACAGGTATTCCTGCACGTTCAAGAGCAACCATTCCGCAGCTTATGCCGTCAAATAAACTTAGTACGTTTAAACTCTTCCTGCTGATTTTTAGCACCTCTTTCTCTTTTCCTGTACCTTTCGCATTTCATTACGATTGTTATACCGTTATTCTTTTCACATCGCAGTGACTTTAGACAGTCACTACACAAATGCCCGAAATGCTTTTTAGTATCTTTGTCGCAAAATGGCTGATATTTGCGGATGTCCTTGTTTCTCATTTTTTATCACTCCCTGTCAGCCGTTCTTCTGTTCCAAGCGTTAATTGCTTCTGCTTCTGCCGCAGAGCTATGGCTTGTCTTTCCGTATTTTTCTAACGGTATTCTCTCGGTTCTTGCGTTGCAGTTTAGGCAACGTACATATGTCACTTTTGTTGTATTACCGTTTATAAATGCTCTGTGATGAGTTTCTAAGTACGCTTTTCCGCCGCAAAAAGGGCAGGGTTTTAATAATCTCTTTTGTTCGCTCATTCTGACACCTCGCTTTCTCTCGGCTCGAAAAGCTGTTCGAAGGACATACCCGAGAACTTAATTAAGTTTTTTATTTGATTTATTGTTATGGTGACACTTTCACCGCCTTCAATAAATCGCTGAAATTTACTAACAGAACTTTTATTGCTTGTGCCGTTGCATATGCGAGTAAGTTTAGATACCGTCATACTGGTATCATTAGCGAATAAATCATAAACACCTTTGTATGCTATTTTCTCAATATTTGCATTATTTTTCCTGATTCTTTCGTTATTGCCGATCTGAAGTTCTGCTTTTTTAATCAGTTCCTCGACCGACTGTTTTGTCACGCCGTAAATATCAGCTATTGCCTGATATGTCATACCTTGTTCTCTCAGTACTATGTAATGTGCAACCTTGCTTAAATTATTTATCATTCTGACGCCTCCAGTAATTCGGGGTTGTCGTAGATATTGCCGACAACAAGTAAGTCGTTTATAAAAATCTCAAGCTCGCCTGCATCTATTTCCATATGCCCACTTTTATTTGCGAGAGCAAAGCAGGCATAAGTCGGAAACCACTTAATCACATAAAGGTATCCGCTTTCAACATCCTTGACAATATCGTCTTCAAAAATCTTCTTGCCGTTCTTGTCGGTCAAGCCTGTGTACTGACCGACTGTATCAGCATAAACCGAAAATTTATGAACTTCGGGTTCTTGCTGATAAATGATAGCAAAATCTCCACCTCGGTTTTGTGGGAATATGCCGCCGTAAACCCAATTACTCGGCATTTTATCTCCTCTGACATTCATTATTTTTTCGCCGTAGCGTCTTGTCTGTCCTCTGAATAATATTTCTCTCATAACTTCCTCCTTGACATTCTCATATTTTATATGTAGAATTAAATTGATTATTTTTCAGTCGGCTTATATGTACCGATCTGAATTTTTCCTAAAACACTTCTGCTCTCGCCAAATTGCAGAGGTGTTTTTTCTTTTGCAAGGCTGTTAAGTTCTTTGGCTCTTGCTCTGTCAGTTTCGAATTGCTGACGAGTTTTATAAAAACGGCACTTGTCGCAATGTCTGCGTGTTGTTGCCTCACACAGCTTTGCCTTTGCTCCGTTGTAGGCGAAGCAGTCTGTTTTTATTGCGTGTTGTTCTGATTTAGACATTTGTATCACCTCGCTTTTCTTTAATATCCTACACCGATATAGTCAAGTACTCTTGCCCAGCCATATTTTTCGCCTGTTTGTTCATCTGTGCAACACTTATACATCCAATATTCCCATTCATTTGGATTTGTTTCTTTCAGTCTGTCAAAGCGGTGCGGTCTTTTTTCGAGATGTATTCCAAAGCCGCACATACTGCATCCGGTACGCTGTGCCTTTGTTGTGTATAGAGTTCCGTCCTCTTTTCGCTCAATCGTGCCGTAAATTTCAGGCACAGGAACATTTAAGTCAAGCGCAAGCTGAAGAATATCCTGTCTGTTAAAAATAGCAAACGGAGCAGACCTTATTGTTGATTTCCCGAAATAATTACATCCGTTCATCATCAGCGATTTTTGCCGTCTGCCGCCCTCTGATGCCATTAAGCCTAAAAACGGCACACTGTTATGTTCTTTCGCCCAATTATCGCAAGGTTTTTCTTTGAGATAGTAACAACACTTCGCTGATACCTTAAAATTCGGTATCTGATAGTCAGTGCCTTCGTCCTCATTGCCGTAGCCGCCAAATTTTTCAAGCCACTTTTGCGATATTTTCATTCGACTGTTTTTACGGTTTCCGCCGTACTCTCCTGTTTCGCCTGTCATAATTGCGTGTCGCACCGTTTTGTTTTTGTCGGTAGGGTTAGCAAGCGTTTCTATCTTATTTGCTATTTCCTTTGATAAGACAGGAAATCCAAACTGTTGTATAACTTCTAATTTTGTCCACAAAGTGCCATCTTCTTTTTTTAAAGGGTCTACACGGATAATTCCGAGCTGTTTATGTACTTTCTGTATGCTGATGTCCTCTAAGTGTGAGGCACTTATGCCCGGTGCGTGTATGCCAATCGACTTTAAGAACATAAACAGAGTTATGCTGTCAAGTCCTCCGACTGATACGTGATAGTTCAGATCTCGCTTGTCGCACTCTCTGACAAACTCCCACGCCCTGATTTCTGCGTAACGAACTTTGAAATCGTAATCTTGCTTTTGCTTTACAATAAAATCGGCAATTTTCTTTTCCGTTCCGAGCCTTGCCATACGCTCATAAACGTTTTCTGCCAATTTAAACACCTCTCTTTGCTATGTTATTAACTATGCAAACCGCTGCCGAGCCGTAGGCTGTTATAGTCAGCAGTCCGACTGCGTAGGGTATAGTGCCGTTGCAGGACATCTCGCCGATTATAAATGCTGATATAATAAGCACCGTAACGGCGATATGTTCAGCGTATTTGCAAATCCACCTAAGCGACAGCCTGACGGCTTTTTTGATTTCCTGCGCCGACCTGACGAGCAGTCCGACTGCAAACAAAAAGCAGCGTGACTGTGCAAGGTCTATTACGGTTTTTCGTTTTATCATTATTTTACTCCTTTGTAATCTTCAAATTTTTCAACACTTCTGAAAATCCAACGGCAGTTGCACCATCGTTGTAAATCTCTGTGTTTTTTATCTGCTGTTTCTTTTTGGTAAATCATTACATACGGCGAATATCCCAAATCACGCAACGTATAAATACGATATAAATCTTCATCAATAGTACTATTAAAATTTGTAAGTACATATACAGACCTGTTTCTGTCAGATTTGATATTTGTATGCTTTAAAAACAGTTTAAAATAATCGGTCAAATCCTGTTTTGGGTTATCCCAAGCAAAATGTATCATCTTTGTTTTTATTTTATTTAAAAGCTCTATGTTATCAGGATTTATAAGTCTGATATCAAGTCCCTGAGTAAAATCAACGTTTGCTTTGCTATTAGCAAGTTGAATTAAAATCTCTTCGTGATTTTTGCAGGCTAACAAATTAGGGTCGAGCAGTTTAATCTCTTTTTGCCCTCTCCAAAATTCCGACAAGTCAGCTACCTGTTGCGAGCATAAACCCTCTTTTTTACCGACAACACAGAAACCGCACCCACGGGGACAGCCTCTTGTAAGAAATCCGACTGCATATTTATAGTCGGGATAAAGGCTGTAATCAGGATAGATATGTTCGATTTCGTCAGGTAAAGATTGATTTTTTGTAGTGTCAAATATTTCTTTTCCGTTTTCAACAGAGATACAATAACCTGTACGCCACGTCTGATTTCATCAGCATTAACAATACCGTTTGTTTCAATGTCATCAGTAAAGCTGAATACCTTTGACGCATAGACGAGGTCATAACGCTCAAGGTAATTTATAAAATCAACATCATCGCCACGTTGTTTATGATATGCGGATATTTTCATTAGAGGCAGAGATGGGAAATTGTGACAATCCGACCATAATCCGATTTTCATTTCTATCGCTCCTAATATTTAATACTGCCGTTGAACTCATCAAGGCAGCGGCACTTTTCCGTAGTGTACCATATGCACCCTTTTCCGGCAGGACAACCTCGGCTTACACCTGTGTCGAGGATAAAGTGACACATATACGGTGTCGAGCTGTCCCTAATACGTCGGTAATGCCCACAGCCTTTGCAGAACTTGTGATTTTTGCTTAATGTATTAAACAAAACCTACTCACCTTTACTTTCGGCTACTTTCGGCGAGGAACGCTGAAATATTTTGTGAATGCGCTTAGTTCTACAACTTTCCTTTTTGCAAAATCGCAACTTGGGAAATCGGATCTGTTGAACAGTTCCTGCACAGTCGGCTCTGACCAGCCTAATTGCTTTGCCGCTTCTTTTATGCTGATGAATTTTGTTCCATTCTTGACGTTTTCCATTAAATCCTTAGTCTGTGAAACTGCGATTTCAAAGCTGTTCTGCAACTGTTCTGTTGTGTCGGCTTCAATGTTTATTGTAAATTTCTGCGGAACATCAATTTCAATTCTTATTGCCGGCATTATTTTTCACCTCTTTTTCTATGTGAATAAATTTCACACAATACAATTTGTATTTGAAATTACAAGCTCACCGTCAATCTTAAGCTCAATAATTGAGTAGTAACCGTTAGCCTTGCTAAACGTTTTATTAAAACTAACTTTATGCCCAAAGTCCTCGACTACCGCTGCCAACGCCGACAGCCTGCCATAATTTATGTGATTAAGGCTTGCGTCACCTTCCGCAGCGAAACTATTGACGTTTACCGCTGCAAGAATTAAGCGGTTTCTTAGCTCGTTGTAGTATGTACCCATTGTATTCACCGTCCTTTTTATTGCTGAAATTACTTAATCATTATTGGTGTCATTTCGATTACGTCATTGGATATAGTTTTTAGTACAAGTTTCACAACGTCTAAACGACGAGCTTCTACCGGGAGTGATTTGCATATTTCCGCAAGACCTACTTTCGCCACCTTATTGATTTCTGAAATACTTATTGCGAAACCATCAGCAAAGACATACCTTTCATCCATTTTCTCACCACCTTTTTACTGCGAACGCATATTTAATTAAGCGTTCTCTGCAATTTTGCGAGCTTCGGCAGCGGAAACTTCGTCAAACAGCATTGAAAAACTGTAGCCTGTGAGCTTGTCCGACAGCTCAAGGTCGGCAAAAGCCTTACGTACATATCCCTCAATAATAGAGTTAAACATACCGCTGTCGCAGATGTCGTTTATTTCTTTCTTAGATGCAGTCATCAAATTCCAAAATCTAAGTTCGTTCATTTGTTTTTCTTCCTTATTCAGCTTCCACAAACTCACCGTTTATTAACTGGTAATATGTATCTTCTTTAATTTTCACTCCGTCGACCTGAGTACACTTACAGTCGATAATTTCATATATTCTTTTATCATCATTCCAAGTACACTCAGTTAAGACGATATAGCCGCCTTTAACTGCTTTTGCAACAGAATTTTTGCCGATGGCGAGAGCGACGCCATTATTACCACAGTTTGATTTAGAATTGTTACCAACAGCCATTGCACCGCTACAATCACCTGTAGCACTTGCACCGCTACAATCACCTGTAGCACTTGCACCGCTA
>JBJEQF010000003.1:18492-18736 GCA_051881615.1 Acutalibacteraceae bacterium
CCTGTAGCACTTGCACCGCTACAATCACCTGTAGCACTTGCACCGCTACAATCACCTGTAGCACTTGCACCGCTACAATTACCTGTAGCACTTGCACCGCTACAATTACCTGTAGCACTTGCGCCGCTATAATTACCTGTAGCACTTGCGCCGCTATAATTACCTGTAGCACTTGCGCCGCTCTTATATCCTGTAGCACTTGCGCCGCTATAATTACCTGTAGCACTTGCGCCGCTCTTATATC
>JBJEQF010000003.1:18836-22162 GCA_051881615.1 Acutalibacteraceae bacterium
CTGTAGCACTTGCGCCGCTATAATTACCTGTAGCATACTGTTCAGAATTTTTATCACTAAAATTTACCTTTGATAAGTTAAATTCAATTCCGAGTTTCAATAAACTGTCGAAAGAAATTTTTGTTCCTATTTTAAGTTTTTTAGTGACAGACTTATCCTCACCACTTTCGGTAACATCTTTTGGTGATTCTACATTTGCATACTCAGAAAAATTATTACCGTTATAATATGGATAATATCTAAGAACATCTAATGGATGCTCGCAAAAGTGCATACCGCTTTCACAAAGCTTTGCATTTTTCTCTTCAAAAACAGTATTTTCTGAATACTGCTTGCCTCTGCAAATCAACCCTTTGTCAAAGCCTTTATATCCCTTAATCATTATCTTTCCTCCTTGTTTTATCTGTATTTATTAGGCAGGCTTGCTCCGCTTTTAGGCGGGTTTGCTGTCTGTCGGCATAAAGTAGTCATACGATACCTTAAAAAGGTCGCAGATTTTTACGTACTCCTCAACATCAAGATCACGTTCGCCGTTTACCATTGAGCTTACAGCCGCTGGCGAAAGACCGATACCGTTTGCTACATAATTCTGCTTTATTCCGTTATCCTTGATGTATTTGGCTATCTTTTCACGTACCATTTGTTATCAACTCCTTTTATAACGTCAGTAAAGTTTTTCTGTACTGCACCTATATATTAGCATAGAAAAACTTTACTGTCAACAGATTTTTGATAAAAAAATAAAGTTTTTCTGAATTTTATTATTGATTTTTAAGTTTTGCTATGCTATAATGTAAACATAATAAAGAGAGGAGATACACGTAATGAGTGATAGTATTCGAGAAATATTGCGTGATAATTTGGAGTATTACATAAATGGTTCTGACTT
Organism: Acutalibacteraceae bacterium; assembly: GCA_051881615.1. Taxonomy (GTDB): domain Bacteria; phylum Bacillota; class Clostridia; order Oscillospirales; family Acutalibacteraceae; genus CAMFTQ01. Next base: position 19,726 of record JBJEQF010000003.1, read on the forward strand.
TACTCAAAAAAACCTTGCCGAACAAATTGGTGTATCAAAAGGAGCAATAACTAATTGGCTTAATGGGAGTAATTCTCCAAACATTGAAGTATTGGCAAGGCTCTGTCAAGTACTTAATGTAAAAATGTCCGATATGTTGACTAAAAAAGATAATGTAATAGCAAACATCAATGATGCCTTTCACCTTAACGACCACGAAAAGAAAGTTATTACAGCCTACCGCCAACAGCCGTCAATGCAGGAAGCAGTTGACAGACTACTCTGCTTAGAGCAGGAATACATAAAAGAAAAACACGCCTGATAAAGCGTGTTAAAAATATAATTTTTATAAAGGAGTTTTTATAATGGACAATAAAATAGCAAAAAGGATTTTAATGTTTATCGCATTAACGGTTATCGCTGCCGGAATAGCTTTAGGCTTTATTTATAGCATACCTGTGGAACACGAAACATATACCGCTTTTTCCGGGTCACGTACCACAATCGAATATACATTTAATTTTCAACTGATGTTTTCAGTATGGATTGGCGGTGCGGCAGGCTTAGTACTGCCTTGTGCTTTAATTACAGGAGTAATTCAGTGTTTAAACAAAATCTCTGATGACCTGCAATCATTAAAGAAAAAAGCACAGGATATTGCAGATGTAAATCCTATGAAAGGCTGGATTTGCCCTAAGTGCGGAAAGGTAAATCAGAATAACGTTGGCTCTTGCGGTTGCGGTGAGCAAAAGCCACAGTAACGTTTAATAATAAAATCGTTAAGCAGTATTGATTTTTTGAACGTCAATTAACAAAAACAGGGCATTTCTGTTAATTGCTCCTCAAAAATAGCGAACAATATTCAAAAACATTATAAAATAAAAAACCGCCCTGCTCTGCTGGAACAGAACAGGACGGCAACCATAACACAGGGTGCTACGGTACGCAATTGAGCAAAAATATTGTACCATACCCTTGTAAATTATGCAATAGATATTTACAAGGGATTTTTGCACCCATTTTAAGCGATAGATGGAGTAACAATTTGTTACACCATCGGCAAAATACAAAAAGGAGTGCAAAACTATGGCAAAAAAGCGAGCAAATGGCGAGGGTACAATATATAAAAACGAAGCTAAAAACCTGTGGTGCGCTCAGCTGTCGGTGCGTGATGAAACGACAGGCAAACTGAAACGCAAGGTTGTTTACGGAAAAACGCAAAAAATAGTCAAAGAAAAGTTAGACAAGCTCAAAGAGCAAAAGGGCAGCGGAATAAATCTGATTGACAAGGCTCAGACGGTGCAAGAGATAGTCAAGCAGGCTATTGAGTATCAGAGGGCCACAAACGAGATTAGCGGTGTGACGTACCACCGCAAAATCGAAACACTGAAAATACTGGAGCGTTATTATTTTGTCACAGGAAAAACTATTGACAAAATCAGCTCATCAGACTTGACGGATTTTTTAATTGCCATAACTAACTACTCAAATTCCGTTATTTCAAAGGCGTATGGCTTGCTTAATTTTGCCTTTAAACAGGCTGTTTTTAAAGGGTATATAAACTACAACCCCCTTGATAACAAACAGCAATATAAAAAGCCTACGTCTAAAAAACCGACAAAAAAGGTCACCGCATTTACACTGTCGGAACAAAAAGAGTTTTTGTCGGCTTTGCTTCCTCACAAAAGTGTGAGATACAAGGAGCAAATGCTTATATCTCTTTACACAGGCGCACGAATGGGGGAGATTAACGCACTGACCTTGCGTGACATCAATTTTACCGACAATACAATAAATATTAACAAGACAATATCAAAGGACGCAGAGGATAAGCCGATTATCGGCAAAACCACAAAAACGTATGCAGGACAACGGGTCCTGCACGTCAATAACGATATAATGCAGCTGATACGTGACAGCGTTAAGAGCATTAACCCTGACGAGCTTATCTTCCGTGCGAAAAACGGCACACTGATAACGACTTGTCAGGTCAACTTAGAGTTTAAACGCTTTTGCGAAAAGTACAACATCTGTAACGGCAAGCCTGTCAATCAGCATATGTTAAGGCACACATACGCAACAAGGTGCATCGAAAGCGGTATGCCTGCGCCTGTCTTGCAAAAGTTACTGGGGCATACAGACATAAAAACAACGATAAACACATACTGTGACGTGTTTACCGAATACGAACAAAAGCACCTTGACGCTCAATCGGAATACCTCAAAAACAATGGCTTGAGCATATCGGCAGTGTAATGCAAGTAATGCAACAGTAATGCAACTGCGATTTATTTTGTTTTATTTGACTTTATTTATAAATTGCCTAACTCGTCAAAAATGGCTTTACAATCGCATTTTTAATAAACACAAATAAAAAGAGGGTAGCACAGACTACCCTCTTTTTGGTCGAGATGACAGGATTTGAACCTGCGGCTTCTGCGTCCCGAACGCAGCGCTC
>JBJEQF010000004.1:0-75298 GCA_051881615.1 Acutalibacteraceae bacterium
TTCTGCCGTAAACGAGCTGCTCAAAGATGTTTTTCATAGCAGTGTTGATAGCGTCGCAAACAAGGTCGGTGTTAAGGCACTCTAAAAGAGTTTTGCCGGGGAGAATCTCGGCAGCCATAGCAGCTGAGTGAGTCATACCGGAGCAACCGATAGTTTCAACCAGAGCCTCTTCAACAATACCGTCCTTTACGTTAAGTGTGAGCTTACAAGCGCCCTGCTGAGGTGCGCACCAGCCGATACCGTGTGAAAGACCGGCGATGTCCTTGATGTCGTAAGCCTTAACCCATTTGCCCTCTTCGGGAATAGGTGCAGGACCGTGGTGAGGTCCCTTTGTTACAGTACACATATTTTCTACTTCGTGAGAATAAATCATAAGGTACTACTCCTTTCGCAAATTTGTATTTGTGTTGAGCAAAAAATCAAACTCATACAAGAACATTATAAATGTTTTTTCTGCCGTTTTCAAGCATTTTTTAAAGTATATTGTAATTTGTTTTTGATTTTTGAGTGATTTTATAAAAATATCGGTCGCCCCTCCCTTTTGCTGTAAAAAATTTTTAGTATGTGTAAAATATGTCACCTCTTAATTGTATATAGAAAGCTGTGCGCTCACCCGAAGGCAAAGCCTTTGAGTGAGCGTAAATTTTTAATTATTATTGCTCTGTATTTTGTGTCTATAAGTCCCGATTTTACAAATTCGCTTAGCGTTTTGCTGACGGTAACACGTGTTACTCCTACTATATTTCCGATTTCTTCGTGAGTTAATTTTACAGTGTATTCTCCGTTTACACATTCGCACGATTGGCATAGAAGCTGTGCAATACGCACATCTGCCTGCAAAAATGTCATATTGTCTATCTGTGTTGACAGCATTCTGACTGTCTTTGCCTGTAGCGACAGAATTTCCATAGCAAGGTCTGGGTGGGCGGTAAAAAGACCAAGGAGCATATCTCTGCTAACAGCCGAAAGCTCCGCCTTTGTAATCGCCTTTGCCGAGGATACTCTGGGCAGTCCGTCAAAAAAAGCCGCCTCGCCTATAATATTGCCCTTGCCCGCAACGTTTAGCGTTATTTCGTTGCCGTCAGCCGAATTCATAAAAATCTTTACCTGTCCCTTTTTAATGTAATAGAAGTATTCTGCGCTGTCGCCCTGAAAATATATCGGCTGATTTTTATCAAAAACACGCACCGATGAAAGCTCCTCAAAAATCTGCTGTGTTTCGGTCTTTAAATTTGTGTGAAAGCCGTATCTGTAGGAGGTTTCCGTAATAATCACAACCCTTCGGTGAAATTTTTATAATTGTATCATACTTTACAATCTTTTTGCAAGTGTTATGCAATAATACGGTTAAGAGATTATTTTTATATTATTTAAGGAGATGAGCATTATGGGTATGACTATGTCACAGAAAATTCTTGCGGCTCACGCAGGACTTGATGAGGTAAAGGCAGGTCAGCTGATTGAGGCAAGGCTTGATATGGTGCTGGGTAACGACGTTACCTCGCCTGTAGCCATAAATGTTTTTGAGGAAAACAACGCAACCTCTGTTTTTGACAACACAAAAATTGCTATGGTAATGGACCACTTTACACCTAATAAGGATATAAAGGCGGCTACTCAGGTTAAGCAGGTTCGTGATTTTGCCGATAAATACGACATCAAAAATTATATGGATGTCGGCGAAATGGGCATTGAACACGCACTTCTGCCCGAAAAAGGCTTAGTAGGCCCCGGCAGTCTTTGCATAGGCGCAGACTCTCACACCTGTACCTACGGCGCACTCGGCGCATTTTCAACAGGTATAGGCTCAACAGATATGGCGGCAGGAATGATAAGCGGCAAGGCGTGGTTCAAGGTTCCGTCTGCTATCAAATTTGAGCTTGTAGGCAAGCCGCAGGGCTTTGTAAGCGGTAAGGACGTTATTCTGCACATCATCGGTATGATAGGCGTTGACGGCGCTTTGTATAAGTCAATGGAATTTTGCGGTGAGGGTGTTAAGTATCTTAATATTGACGACAGACTCTGTATTGCAAATATGGCTATCGAGGCCGGTGCTAAGAACGGCATTTTCCCTGTTGACGACGTAACAAGAGAATACTGCAACGGCAGATTTCAGGGTACTGCTGTTGAATACACCGCTGATGATGACGCTGTTTATGACGAAACATACGTAATAGATTTGTCAGAGCTTCGTCCGACTGTTGCGTTCCCTCATCTGCCCGAAAACACAAGAACAGTTGACGAGATAGGCGAAAAAGAGGTTAAAATAGATCAGGTTGTAATCGGCTCGTGCACAAACGGCAGAATTTCAGATTTACGTGCCGCCGCTTCTGTCTTAAAGGGCAAAAAGCTCGCAGACGGTGTACGTTGCATTATCATTCCCGGTACTCAGAAGGTATGGCTTCAGGCTATGCACGAGGGACTTTTTGATATATTTGTAGAGGCAGGCGCAGTTGTTTCTACTCCGACCTGCGGACCTTGTCTTGGCGGTCATATGGGCATACTTGCCGCAGGAGAAAAAGCAATCTCTACCACAAACCGCAACTTTGTCGGCAGAATGGGACACGTTGACAGCGAGGTTTACCTTGCAAGTCCTGCTGTAGCGGCGGCTTCAGCCGTAACAGGCTACATCACAAACCCCGAAAAGATTTAAGAAAGTGAGGTTACTAAAATGATAGCTAAAGGTACAGTACATAAATACGGCGACAACGTAGACACAGACGTTATTATTCCTGCACGTTATTTAAACACAGCCTCTCACAAGGAGCTTGCCGCTCATTGTATGGAGGATATAGACAAGGATTTTGTAAACAACGTAAAAGAGGGCGACATTATGGTTGCCGAGAAAAACTTCGGCTGCGGTTCTTCTCGTGAACACGCACCAATCGCAATTAAGGCAAGCGGAATTTCCTGCGTAATCGCCTCAACCTTTGCACGTATTTTCTACCGCAACGCAATCAACATCGGTCTGCCGATACTTGAATGTGACGAAGCGGCAAAGGATATCAAGTCGGGCGACGTTGTATCTGTCAATTACGACACAGGCGTTATCACAAACGAAACGACCGGCAAAACGTATCAGGCAGAGCCTTTTCCGCAGTTTATTCAGAACATTATCGAAAAGGGCGGACTTATCAATTCGATTATGTAAGCAGTTAAAACGTATCATAAACCGGCAGGGCACAGGCTCTGCCGGTTTTTACAGGTGCGGCTTTTTTCGATATATGGCGGTGCTTTACGACTGTATCACGCAAAAATCGCTTAACCTCTTTACAAATTAACCTTACTGCTTTATAATAGTGTATAGAAATTTTTGTAATAATATAAAAATATTGTAAAACTAATACACAGGAGGAAATAAAAATGAATCGTTTAAAGGACAAGGTTGCAATAGTTACAGGCGGTAACTCTGGCGTAGGTGCTGCTACAGCAAAGCTTTTTGCCGCAGAGGGCGCAAAGGTTGTAATTACTGCAAGACGTAAAGAGGCTCTTGAAAAGGTTGCCGAGGAAATCACATCAGCAGGCGGAGAGGTTCTGGCAATTTCTACAGATATTTCAAAGCTCGAGGATCCCGAAAGACTTATGCAGGCAGTTATGGACAAGTACGGCAAAATCGACGTGCTTGTAAATAACGCAGGTATTTTAGAGGAGGGCTTAAAGCCTATCGACCGCTTTACCGATGAGGATTTGGACAGAATTGTTGACACAAACCAAAAGGGTACAATGCGCTGTATGCGTGAGGCGGCAAAGAGAATGAAAGAGGGCGCTTCTATCATTAACGTTGCGTCAGTTGCAGGCGTTGTAGGCTGCGGCGGTGCGGCTTACGTTTCGTCAAAGGCGGCTATTGTCGGCATTACACGTCATACGGCTCTTCGTTTTCAGAAGGATAAAATCCGCTGTAACGCAGTATGCCCCGGCACAATAGTTACTCCTATGGTGGCAAGTATGAATCCTGCCGCACTTGACCCCGATATGTTCGGCGCAATGATGACTCACAGTGACGTAAAGGCTCAGCCCTGTATGCCTGAGGACGTTGTAAATATTCTTTTGTTCCTTGCAAGCGACGAATCAAGGGCAATAACAGGTCAAATTCTTGTAACAGATTTCGGAAGCAACCTGTAAATACGTAAAAAATACACAAAATACAGAAAAAATCCGAATTTTACTTGCATTTATAAAAATGCGGTGGTATAATAATTAAAGTTAAATAAGCTATGGTAAAGGAGTGGGTTGAAAAGCCTGCTCCTTTGTTTATAAAAGAGAGCATTGAAAGGATGAGCATATGGCAAAGAAAAAAGGCGGAAATACGGTAAATGCCGTTTGGCAGCTTGCCGAGCCGATTGTAAATGAGCTTGGCTTACAGCTTTGGGACGTGCGTTTTGTCAAAGAGGGTACAGATTGGTTTTTGCGTATTTTCATTGACAAAGAGGGCGGCGTAGGCATTGACGACTGCGAAAAGGTTTCAAGAGCTGTTGATAAGCCGCTTGACGAGCTTAACCCCATTGACTCGGCGTACTGCCTGGAGGTATGCTCGCCGGGCATTGAACGTGAGCTTATTCGTGACGAGCATTTTGAAGCGTTTATCGGCGCAGACATAAAGGTGAAAATGATAAGACCGCTTGACGGCATAGGCAAGGAATTCGGCGGTGTGCTTGACGGCTACGAAAACGGCGAGGTTTTCATAACAGACCACAGCGGAGAAAATCACGTAACAATCAACAAAAAAGACGCAGCTTGGATAAAGCTTGATGATTTTGACTGATAATGATATATATCGAAAGGAATGATTGGAAAAATGAATAATAAGGAATTGTTTTTAGCACTCAAGGCTTTTGAGGTGGAAAAGGGTATCTCGACAGATTATATGATCGAGCAGATCAGCAAGGCTATCGTTATTGCCTGCAAGAACACATACGGCGGCAACGAAAATGTAAGGATTTTAATGGATCCCGAAAAGAATACCTTTGATGTAAAGCTTGTCAAAACCGTTGTTGAAAATGTAGAAAATCCTAACTTTGAAATCTCTCTTGAGGATGCTAAGCAGAAGAAAAAAAGAGCAGAAATCGGCTCTGAAATCGAAATCTCGCTTGACCCGAAGCAGTTCGGCAGAATTGCCGTTCAGACAGCAAGAAGCGTAATCCGTCAGGGTATTCGTGACGGAGAAAAGGGTCAGGTTATTCAGGAGTTCAAGAGCAAGATTCAGGAGGTTGTTACAGCCGTTGTCGAAAAATTCGACATTGTTTCAGGCTCTGCCGTAATCAGAGTAGGCAAATCTGACGTAGTTCTGCCGAAAAGCGAGATGATAGGCCTAAAGAACCTTAAAGAGGGCGACCACATCAAGATTTATGTTGCAGGAATTAAAGAAACAGAAAAAGGCCCTCGTGCTACAATTTCAAGATCACACCCTGACTTTGTAAAGCGTCTGTTTGAAGCAGAGGTTCCCGAAATATATGACGGTATTGTAGAAATCAAGTCTGTATCACGTGACGCAGGCGAGCGTTCAAAGATGGCTGTTTACAGCAAGGACGAAAGCATTGACGCAGTAGGTGCGTGCATAGGCGCAAGGGGTGCCAGAGTAAACGCAGTAGTTGAGGAATTAGGCGGAGAGAAAATCGACATTGTAGAGTACAGCGATGATCCCGTTAAGTATATAGCGGCGGCTCTTTCACCTGCAAATGTAATAAGCGTTGCGCTTGATCCAAACGGAGAAAAAACCTGCAAGGTAACAGTACCCGACAGCCAGCTTTCTCTTGCAATCGGCAATCAGGGACAAAACGTAAGACTTGCCGTAAGACTGACAGGCTGGAAGATTGACATTCGCCCTGAAAGCGGTTTCTTCGGCGAGGACGAGGACGAAGAGGATACACTCGATTTTGCCGAGGAAAATGAAGAAGCAGTAGAGCTTGACGAGGAGTAATATAAAACACGGTCAATACATTTGCGCTAAGGAGGAAAAACGTATGCACCAAAGAAAAATTCCGATGAGAAAATGCACAGGCTGTAACGAAATGAAGCCAAAGCAGGAGCTTGTGCGTGTTGTGAAGTCGCCTGACATTAAAGATGAAAACGGTAATGTAATTGAAAAAGGTACTGTTTCGCTTGATTTGACGGGCAAAAAATCGGGCAGGGGCGCATACGTGTGCAGAAGCCTTCTTTGCCTGCAAAAGGCAAGAAAGGCAAGGCGGTTTGAAAGAGCCTTTTCTATGCAAATTCCCTCTGAGGTTTACGATAAAATGGAGGAGGAAATTTCTCTGAATGAATGATAAAGTATTATCGCTGATGGGACTTTGCAGACGTGCCGGCAAAATCGCTATGGGCAACGACGTTGTAATTGAGTCTGTATTATCAAAAAAGTCAAAGCTTGTAATATGCGCCTGCGACCTTTCACAAAGAACGGCAAGGGGCATACTTATGGCTTCTCACGAAAACAACGTTAAGGTTCTGACAATAAACAGAACAAAGGAGCAAATGGGTGACGCCTTGGGAAAATATTGCGCGGTCTGTTCAATAGAGGACAGCGGCTTTGCTAAAAAGCTTACAGAGCTTATCACAGCAGAACAAAGACAGGAGGAATCGGCTAATGATTAAATATAAAATACACGAGGTTTCAAAGGATCTTGGCGTTTCGAGCAAAGAGGTTATCGAGGTAATTAAAAAGTACTGCGGTAAGGCTAAGAAATCAATGACAGCACTTGAAGAAGACGAGCTGAATGTTGTTTTTGACTATTTCACACAGAAAAATAATATGGAAAGCCTTGAACCTTACTTTGCGGTAAGAAACAACGCTATAGAAAATCAGCAGACAGCACAGGCAGAAAAAACAGAAGAACCAAAACAGCCTGAAACAGAAAAAGAAGAAAAGTCTGCACTTACAGAGGATAAAAATAAAAAAACAGAAAAAGCTAAAAACGAAAAGCCTGCAAAAGAAAGCAAGACTGATAAAAAAGAAAACAGGCAGGGCAAAAAACAGCCTGAGCCAAAGGTGGAGATTACACAGGAACAGCCGCAGGAGGAAATCAGAAGCAAGCGCGGCAGAGGAAGAGTTGTAGATACAAGCGCCGTTGTAGTAGATGTAGAAAGATACAACGAAAAGTACGACAATATGGCTTCTGAAAAGATGCGTACGGAAAATACCGTTCAGAAGCAGAAGATTAAACAGCGTTCACAGCAAAAGGGCAAGCTTAAAAAGGGAAAAAAGGAAACAGAGGCAGAGCGCTTAAAGAGAATTGCGCTTGAAAGAAAGAGCAAGCCTATAACGGTTTCTATCCCCGATGAAATTGTTGTTTCTGAGCTTGCGTCACGCTTAAAGGCGACAGTTGCCGAGGTTGTAAAGAAAGCCTTTATGATGGGTACAATGGTAACTGCAAACGATACCGTTGACTTTGACACAGCCTCGCTTATCGCTATGGAATTTCACGCTAAGGTTGAAAAAGAGGTAGTAGTTACTATTGAGGAGCGTATCATTGACGATAGCGAGGACGATGATACAAATCTGACGGAACGTGCGCCTGTAGTAGTAGTTATGGGTCACGTTGACCACGGTAAAACTTCTCTGCTTGACGCTATCCGTCACGCAAATGTTACAGCGTCCGAGGCAGGCGGTATCACACAGCATATCGGTGCTTACAGAGTGCAGATAAACGGCAGGGATATCACCTTCCTTGACACACCGGGACACGAGGCTTTCACAACTATGCGAGCAAGAGGTGCGCAGGTAACAGATATTGCTATTCTTGTTGTTGCGGCTGACGACGGTATTATGCCGCAGACAGTTGAAGCTATAAACCACGCAAAGGCGGCAGGCGTATCTGTAATCGTTGCTATCAATAAAATGGATAAAATGGGCGCAAACCCCGATCAGGTAAAGCAGCAGCTTACAGAGTATGAGCTTATACCGGAAGAATGGGGCGGAGATACACCGTGTATTCCTGTTTCTGCAAAGACAAAAGACGGTATCGAGGATCTACTCGAAATGGTAATTCTTGTTGCAGATATGAAGGAGCTTAAAGCAAACCCCGACAGAAACGCAAAGGGTACGGTTATCGAGGCGCGTCTTGACAAGGGCAGAGGTCCTATTGCTACTATCCTTGTTCAGAACGGTACTTTAAAGACAGGCGATATTATAGTGGCAGGCACTGCTGTCGGCAGAGTTCGTGCTATGACAAACGACAGGGGCGAGAGAGTAAAGAGCGCAGGCCCGTCTGTTCCTGTTGAAATCACAGGTCTTGACAGCGTTCCGTCAGGCGGTGACGTTTTCAACGCTGTATCTGACGAGCGACTTGCACGTGAGCTTGTAGAGCAGAGAAAGAATGCACAGAAGGAAGAAATATTTAATTCTCAGACAAAGGTAACGCTTGATAACCTCTTTGACCAGATGAAGTTAGGCGAGGTTAAGGAGCTAAAGATTATCGTTAAGGCTGATGTTCAGGGTTCTGTTGAGGCTGTTAAGCAGTCGCTTGTAAAACTCTCTAATGATGAGGTAAGAGTAAATATTATCCATGGCGCAGTAGGTGCTATCAGCGAATCTGACGTTATGCTTGCAAACGCATCAAACGCAATTATTGTAGGCTTTAATGTTCGTCCTGACGCCGTTGCACAGGTAAACGCAGAGCGTGACGGTGTAGATATGCGCCTTTACAGAGTTATCTATGACTGTATTGAAGAAATCGAAGCCGCTATGAAGGGTATGCTTGCACCGAAAACACGTGAGGTTATGCTCGGTACTGCCGAATGTCGTAACGTTATCAAAATCAAGAATGTCGGCTTTATCGCAGGCTCTTACGTTAAGTCAGGCAAAATCCAGAGAAACGCAAGCGTTCGTGTTGTGCGTGACGGCATTATTATTGCAGACGATACGATTGCATCGCTTCAAAGATTTAAGGATTCCGTAAAAGAGGTTGCAGAGGGCTACGAGTGCGGTATAGGACTTGAACGCTTTAACGACCTTAAAGAGGGCGATATTTTTGAGGTTTATGTAATCGAGGAATACAGAGATTAAGTTAATTTTTAAGGCAATCCGTATATTTATGCGGTATTGCCTTAGCTTTTAGTCTTGAAAGGAGGAATACTTTTATATGGCAAGTCATAAAATCGGAAGAACAACCGAGGATATAAAAAGAGAGCTGACAGCTATTTTTCGTGAGCTTAAAGACCCTCGTGTGCAGAACGCCTTTGTTTCAATCGTCAGGGTAGAGGTTACAAACGACCTTTCGTACTGCACCGTATATGTAAGTGCTATGGAGGGACTCGACAGAGCAAAAGAGGCTGTAAAGGGGCTTGAATCTGCCGCAGGCTTTATACGCCGTGAGCTTGGACGCAGGCTTACGCTCAGGCACGTGCCGTCACTTGTTTTTAATGCAACAGATTCCATTGAATACAGTGCAAATATTTCAAGAATTTTAAACAGCCTTGATTTGCACGATGAGGATAAACCGGAGGAAAACGATGATAACGCTTAAAGAAGCTGCAAAGCTGATTTTATCAAAGGACAATATAGAAATTCTGTCGCACAGAAGTCCTGACGGCGATACGTTAGGGTGCAGCTGCGGTCTGGCTGTTGCGTTGCAGTCAATAGGCAAAAATGTAAAAATCTCTGTCAGCTCAGGAATACCAAAAAAGTTTGAGTATCTGTATGATTTTGTAAAAAAGCAGGATTTTGAGTCTGAGTTTATCATAAGCGTAGATATTGCCGCACCGTCGCTTTTAGGCGATTTGCAGAGCGAATACGAAAATAAAATTGATTTGTGCATTGACCACCACAGCAGTAACAGCATTGAGTGTGAAAACAAGCTTGTTGACAGCACGGCGGCAGCCGCCTGCGAAATCGTGTATGACATTATCAAGCTGATGAATATTGAAATAAGTGATGAAATTGCCTGTTGCATCTATACAGGTATTTCAACCGATACAGGGTGCTTCAGATTTTCTAACACAACACCGAAAACACACAGAATAGCGGCTGAGGTTATGCAGTTTAACTGCGGCTGGTTTGACATAAATCAGAAAATGTTTGAAATAAAAACACGCAGTAAGGTACAGCTTGAGCGAATGGTGTATGACACAATGGAGTTTTTCGCTCAGGGCAAATGCGCACTTATATATACAACGCTTAAAATGCAGGAGGAGCTAAACCTCGTAGATGAGGAATTAGAGGGACTTGCATCTATTCCCCGTCAGATAGAGGGAGTTCTGCTTGGTATTACAATGAAAGAAAAGTCTGACGGAACAATCAGGGTATCTGTAAGAACAAACGGTGATGTTGACGCAGCTAAGTTTTGCGGTAATTTCGGCGGCGGCGGTCACAAGGCGGCGGCAGGCTGTTCAATCAGCGCAGACCTGCAGACAGCAAAGCAGATGCTTGTCAAAGCGGCAGAGGAATTTTTATGAACGGAATAATTGTTATAAATAAGGAGCAGGGCTTTACCTCGTTTGACGCTGTCGCCGTTATGAGGAAAATTTCGGGACAGCGAAAAATCGGCCATTGCGGAACGCTCGACCCCAACGCAACGGGAGTTCTGCCGCTTTTGCTCGGCAACGCAACAAAGGCGCAGGACATTATCCCTGATCACGATAAGGAGTATGTTGCAGAATTTCGCTTGGGTGCAACGTCCGATACGCTTGACATATGGGGTAATGTTACAGAAATACAAAAGCCTGACATTTCACCTGATAAGCTAAGCGAAGCCTTAGAAAAATTCAAGGGAAATATCAGACAAATTCCGCCGATGTACTCGGCAATTCAGATAAACGGACAGCGGCTTTACGACCTTGCAAGAAAGGGAATAGAGGTAGAGCGTGAAAGCCGAGAGGTGACGGTGTATTCTTTGGAGCTGCTCGACTTCAACACTCAAACGCAGGAGGGCAGAATAAGAGTTTTTTGCTCAAAGGGAACGTACATCAGAACGCTGATTGACGATATAGGCAAAGAATTAGGCTGTGGTGCTGTGATGACGTCACTAGAGCGTACAAAGGCATGCGGATATACTCTTGAAAACGCTGTTACATTAGATAAAGCAAAGCAAATGGCAGAAAACGGAAATTTGCAAAGCATACTTTTGCCTGTTGAGTCCTTATTTGAGCAGTATCGAAGCGTTGCGGTTACGCAGGCACAGGCTCGCCGTTTTAAAAACGGAGGACAGCTTGACATTTCACGCACAAGCCTTGCTAACGGCTGTGAGGATAAAGAAATATACCGTGTCAAGGACAAAGAGGGAGCTTTCCTCGGACTTGGAATAACAGACCTTGATGACGGACTTTTAAAGATTTATAAGATGTTTTAGACCGGAATTATTCATCATTCATTAAATAAATCCGCACCACACAAGAGATTTTATTATCATAATTTTGTTTCCTTGATTTATTTCATCTTAATCTTTTTTATCAACTTTTCTTTTGCCTGAAAAGAAAAGTTGCAAAAGAAAGCAGATTTAAGGGGAAAGGGATTTCGATTCCCTTTCCCCTTAAAAATCCCCTTTCCCTAAACGACCAAAGGGTCAGCGACCCTTTGGAAACCCTTAGCCGCCGACACAATGCGTCGGCTGGTTTGTGTGTAGTTTATATTCTTTGATTAAACAAAAATCCGACTTATGATTACCTCATAGGTCGGAATTTTTTTGCTTATTTTCAAAGCTCCTTGAGTTTTTCAACTACATTTTCAAGCTTCATCGCTCTTGATGCCTTTACAAGAATTACATCGCCCTGCTCTAAAAGCGAAGAAAGGCTGTCGTTTGCTTTTTCTGCTGTGTCAAAGTGAACGGCTTTTGCTCCCTTGATTTTTGCTCCCTCTGCGATTTTCTCGGCAAGATTGCCTATTGCTATAACAAGGTCAATTTTGCTGTCTGCCGCATATTCTCCCGTTGAAAGGTGAAGCGCAAGCTCGTTTTCGCCAAGCTCCTTCATATCGCCTAGAATACATACCTTTCTGCCGGTAAAGTTTTTGAGCATATCTATAGAGGAGCGCATAGAGGTCGGGTTTGCGTTGTAGCAGTCGTCAATTATTGTAAAGCTGTCTGTTTTAATAACATTACTTCTGCTGCCGACCGTTTTGTATTTTGCTATGCCGTTAAGGATTTTTTCGTCAGCCATACCTAAGGACTTTGCTATGGCAAAGGCGCAGGCTGCGTTTGCCGCCATATGATTGCCGAGTGCAGGAATTACCGTATCAAGGCAAACACTGTCGTAGCAGAGCTTGCATTTTAACTCTCCGTCAGCGTTGTTTACTATGTCGGCGGCATAGTAATCGTTACGGCTGTCAAGTCCGTAAAATACAGGCTTTATACCCGAAACGTCTGTTACGGTTCTGAGCTTTTCGTCATCGCCGTTTAAAAAGACTTTGCCGTTTTTTTGCATTGACTTAAACATTTCTGTCTTTGCCTTCAGAACGCCGTCAAGATTTCCTAAACGTTCAAGGTGGCAGTAGCCTATGTTTGTAATAACGCAGATGTCAGGCTGAACCATAGCTGTAAGCCTTGTCATTTCTCCGAAATCGGAAATACCCATTTCGATAACCGCTACCTCGTGGCAATCCTCAAGTCCGAACAGCGTAAGCGGAACGCCAAGCTCGTTGTTGAAATTGCCCTGAGTTTTTAAAACGCAGAAGCTCTCGCCTAATGCGGCGGCTATCATTTCCTTTGTAGAGGTTTTGCCGACGCTGCCTGTAATGCCGATAAAGGGTATTGTAAAAAGCTCTCTGTATGCCTTTGCAATCTCTTTAATCGCCTGCAAGGTTGACTTTACAAGTATTGCCGCTTTGCCGTTTGGCACTTCTATTCTCTTTTCACACAGAACACAGACAGCACCCTTTTCAAAGCACTGCTGTGCAAAATCGTGACCGTCAACACGTTCGCCGACTACTGCAACGAACAGGGAGCTTTCTTTTACCTGTCTGCTGTCGGTAACAATAGAAGAAACGGGTGTGTCAAGCAGTGAGCTGTCACCGAAAAATTCTCCGTTACAGCTGTTTAAAATCTGACGGAGTGTAAATCTTTTCATATTATACACCTTATTCTTCGTTATACTTTTGCAGTGATATTTCAATAATTTTTTCGCACAGCTCGGGGTAGTCAATACCGATTGTCGCCGCCTCCTGTGGGAGCAGACTAAGCGGAGTCATACCCGGAAGTGTGTTTGCTTCAAGACAGAAGCCTATACCGTTATCGTCAAGCAGAAAGTCAATTCGTGCATAACCCTCAAGTCTTAATGCTTTGTAAGCCTTTTCTGCCTGCGATTGCAGATACAGCGTTGTCTTTTCGTCAAGCTCCGCAGGACAAACATCATCCGTTTTGCCCGACTGATACTTGTTTACATAGTCGTAAAAGCCTTCCTTCGGAATAATCTCTATAATAGGAAGCGCCTTGCCGCCGATTACGCCTATTGAAAGCTCTCTGCCCTTTACGAAAGTTTCAACTATAATTTCATCTTCATATTTAAATGCTTCGTCACAGGCTTTTATAAATTCCTCTTTATTCTGCGGAATAGCTACGCCTACACTGCTGCCGCCGGAGCAAGGCTTTACAACACAGGGGAAAGAGCCCCATTTATCAAGCTCGCCCGATTTTTTGTCGCTGAGCTTGTATGCTCTGCCTGTCGGAGTTGAGATGCCGTTTGACAGGAGTACACTCTTTGACAGTCCCTTGTTCATAGCAAGCGCCGAGCCTAAGTAGCCTGAGCCTGTGTATTTTATACCCAGAATGTCAAAAGCTGCCTGCAGCTTGCCGTTTTCGCCCACATCACCGTGAAGCGCTAAAAATGTAATGTCGGCACTGCGGCATATCTGAATTACGTTCTGTCCTAAAAAGCAGTCAGATTTATCGTTTCTTGAAGCCTTGATTTGTTCAAGGTTCGGTATGCTTTCACGTACTCCGAGATTTTTCGTAAAGTCATACCCCTGCTCAAACATCTTGTCGATGTCACATTCATCATTTTCATAGCCCATAAAAACGTCAAGCAGAATAACACTGTGACCTTTTTTGCGCAAAGCCTTTGCAACCATTATACCCGAGGTGATAGAAACATCACGCTCTGTGCTGAGTCCTCCTGCAAGAACAACTACCCTCATACCGAAACCTCCGTAAATTGCTTAAATTTCACATACTTTCTAATTATAATCTAAACTATGTATCAATGCAACCAAAAAATGCTGATAATAAAAATATTGCTCGATTTACTCGTTTGAGCGTATTGCGTCCTTGACTGCGTTTTTGATGTTTTCAAGATACTGCTCAGGTGATGTTACTGTTTTTGTGTCAAGCGGAATTCTCGGAATGTTTGACGCACTTGTCAGACTGCGCATACGCACATCAATATTACGATCTTTTACAAGAGTATATACATCGGCGAGCGTTTTGCACTCGTCAACGGCTTTCAGCAACAATTCCTTACTTGCGAGCTTTTGTTCATTTGCAGTCATAACATCACAACCATAACGCAATATTTTAATAAAGTCTGCCATTACATTATAATTATACTATCAGCAGGAGTGTTATTCAATATTTGTGCAAAAATTGTAACCGCTTATTTTCCTCTTTTCATTTACATAAGAATGATTTTGTGTTATTCTGTCAATAATCAGTAGTAAAGAAAGGATATGACAAAATGGACGAGCTTAACAGAATTACGAGCTTTTGCGTTGACCACAATAAGCTTATGCCGGGAATGTACCTGTCACGTGTTGACGGTGACATCAGAACATACGATTTGCGCTTTATCAAGCCGAACACACCGCCGTTTCTGCCAAACCCTGTTATGCACACGATAGAGCATCTTTTTGCGACGTATGCAAGAAACAGCGAGCAAAGCGAAAATGTAATCTATTTCGGGCCGATGGGGTGCAGAACAGGCTTTTACTTCCTTGTCAGAAATCTCAGCGACAGCGAAAGCCTTACACTTGTAAAGGACGTAGTGCAAAGGTGTATAGACCACAAGGGCGACATACCCGGAAATACCGCACAGGAATGCGGAAATTACCGTGAACACGACGTTTTGGGCGCAAATGAGGCTTTAAAAGAATATTACTCTGTGTTGAAAAACTTAAAAATCGAAAACTTAGAGTATAATTCTTATAGTTAATATCAATAAAGAAATAAAACAACTCCTTGCTATTATGGGCAAAGCTCCGAAATTGCCATATAAAGGTTGCATTTTTGTTACAGTTTGGTATAATAAATGGCGGATTGACGGTAACAAATTTGTTACAAGTAAGGAGTTTTACGTTTTGAGAAAAATAAAGGACATAAGCTTTATCACAACAGACGGTTTTAAAACACTCGAACAGCTGTCGATTAAAAGTAAAAAATCAATAAAGAAAACTAAGACATTCACAAAGAAGCTCAGAAGATTTTTAAAAAGAGCAGGCAGAGATATTTCAATAGCAGCAAGTAAGGCTGTAGGCAACGTAAATGCAGTCAAGGGCGTAAAGACCTTCTTTAAAACACTCTTATCTTCTGAAAAAACAGACAAATCCGTTGCCCGCTTCACAGTGCCGGCAGTAGCAACAGTTCTTACTGCAACAATCTGCTTCGGCGTAACGTCACATATAGACGCAAGTGCGTCAGCAGAAGAAAGCACAGATACGGTAATTCTGACTAACGCAGTTTTACAGACGGCAAACGACGTTGTATCAGGCGGATTTGAAAAGGCAATAGAGCAGACAAGCCTGCCGCAGACGCAGACGTTAGAGGTTGCAAATGCAACATCAGACAAAAACGCACTGTTTGGTCTTTACATTGACGGTGTTCTGGTCGGTTCTTTAAGCGACAAGGACGAAATTAACAATATAGTTGATAAGCTCGTTGCACAGTACAGTGACGTTAACGGCGAAAACGTACAGGCAGAGCTGATAAGCGAAACAAAGGTTATTCAGGGCAGCTACGGCGAGGATTTTATTCTCACAGCCGAAGAGCTTAGAGAAAAAGCGGCAGACAGAATAACAGTTTCTGCCACAGCAGACGTTACAACAACAAGAGCTGTTGAATTTGAAACAGAGTACAGATATGACGACAGCGAATTTGACGATTACAAAGATGTAACCCAAAAGGGCGAAAACGGAGTAATCGCAACAGTAAAGCGTGTTTCTTATATAAACGGCGAAGAGGTTGCATCTAACCTTGTAAGCGAGGGCGAAACAAAGGCTGTGGTAAATGAAATTATCACAATAGGTACAAAAGAAAAGCCTGCAAAGGGCTATTCGGCAGGCTCGTTTACATGGCCTGTGCCGTACACAACAAGCATTACAAGCGGCTTCGGACCTCGTTGGGGAACCTTCCACTACGGAATTGATATCTCTGACAGCGGCATTCACGGACAGGACATAGTAGCGTCAGACGGCGGAACAGTTACATGGGCAGGCTATGACAACAGCGGCTACGGCTACTACGTAATCATCGACCACGGCAACGGCTACGAAACATTATACGGCCATTGCAGTGAGCTTTACGTTTCAGACGGACAAGAGGTTGCTCAGGGCGAATTGATTGCAGCGGTAGGCTCAACAGGCGATTCAACAGGTGCACACCTGCATTTTGAGATAAGCAGCGGCGGCGAAAGACTTGATCCCGAGAGCTTTGTTTGATTTAATTTTGGTTAAGAATTTTTAATATAGATAAAGCAAAACTGCGACAAAACCGAGATGGTGATGTCGCAGTTTTTAGATATAATAATAAGTATAATATAAGCTTTAATTTTGAGTATATAAAAATTATTCATTATTTATTATTCATCATTCATTATTCATTAAAAGTCCGTATTCTAAAAAAGATGAATTTCGCCAATCAAGCAAAACCATAGTATAAAAATCAATTTTAAGCCGTCACAATATGCATCCTCCCCTCATGGTCTGTCGTGTACTCGCCCTTTGGCAGAATTTGTGAAATAGGTACTATCTTGTAGCCCTCTGACTGAATAGCCTCAATAATCATCGGCAAAGCCTCAGGAGTGTTTTTTGCGCCGTTGTGCAAAAGTACAATAGAGCCGTTGCCGATTTTGCTTTTTATCCTTTGCACCATCTGCTCGGGAGTAGGATCCTTCCAGTCAAGGCTGTCAACGTCCCACTGAACGCAGTACATACCGCAGTCCTTGACGGCATTTACAACATTATTGTTGTAATCGCCGTAGGGCGGACGAAACAGCGTAGTTTCCTTGCCCGTGAGGCTTTTGATTTTTTCGTTGCAGTCAGTAATTTCACTTTTCATTTTGTCAATTGACAGCTGTGTCATATGCGGATGAGTGTTGCTGTGATTGCCCACGTCGTGACCTCTTTTGGCTATTTCCTTAACAGAATCGGGGAATTTGTCAACCCACTGACCGACAAGGAAAAAGGTAGTTTTCACCTTGTATTTGTCAAGGATATCAAGCAGAGTTTCAGTCTGCTCGTTGCCCCACGCGGCGTCAAAAGAGATAGAAACAACCTTTTCGTCCTTTTCAACGCAGTAAATAGGAATAACCCTGCCGGTTGCGGCGGCACTGACGGCAGAGCAGGCAGAGCTGATGCCCACAGCAAGAGCAGTAACGCCGACAGCCAGACAGCAGAATGCAGTAATAAGATTTCTTTTTGTTAAAATAAGAAGCTTCATAAAATTCACCCCGTAAAGGATATGTACGCTTATAATGAATAAGAACAAACAGCCGTTTTTATAAATGAAGCGGAAGTGTTAAAATTTTTTGGCTATTTAAACAAAAATATAACGGCTATATTAAACAGAACATATAAGGTAATAGGTAGTTATTAACATATTTTGGAATAATAATTTATGAAATATAAACATAAAATGATTACAAAAATAAAATATGAACCATTTTTGGCAGTTAAAAAATTAGTTTAAATATTTAAAAATTGTTAAAAATAGTTGACTAAATTGTGAACTGTGTACTATAATACTTCTGAAGAACAAGAACGGCTGTATAGCCTTTTTTATTTTACGATATATGACGCTGTGAGGTTGAGCTTAGAAGATGGATAATAGAATTACGGTTTCTGATGAAAATACAGCGGTAGAATTACAAAAATACAAAAGCAGAGTAAAGCTGAAAACAGCAGTTCTGCTGTTGCTGTTTGCACTGCTTTCGCTTGCAACCGCAACTCTTGCTTGGTTTACACTCAACACCTTTTCGGCTGTTGACAAGCTCGAAATGACAGTCACAACAGGCGCAGATTTAAGAGTTGCCATCGAGAACTTAGGCACAGATATTTCTAAGTACTACAAGGTGCTTACAAATGAAATGGTAAATCAGCACCTGAGAACAGCTAATACAGAGTTAAACAAGATTTTGCTTGATCCTCTTACATCAAGCGACGGCGTAAACCTGTTTACTCAGAAGCGAGTTCAGAAGGCAGGCAATACAGGCGGTTACCTTGAATTTCCTATTTACTTTATTGCAAGTAAAGAAATGTACGTTCATCTGACAACAGACGGCGTAGAGGATCAGAATATGCCCGGTACATCTGTAACAACTACAGAAACAGGCTTAAAGGCAGACGTTGTAAATGCAGTCAGAGTAAGCTTTGCACCTGTTGACGAGGCTGTAAAGATTTACGAGCCGAACAAGGGTACACCGGTTGCAAATCAGTCAACCTTTGATATTTCAAAGCCGATGAATTACTCAAATGCAACACGCTTTATTCATCTTGACCCGCTGTCACCTAAGCAGGTAATGGTAAGAGTTTGGATAGAGGGCGAAGACCCGCAGTGCGACGACGACATTCAGAACGCACAGCTCACAGTAGCTCTTACATTCTGCGGCACAGACGAAAACAACGTGCCGATAGCATAAGCAACACTGATAAACAGGAGGAAACCAAGTTGTTTAACAAAAAGAATAAAACAGAAGAAACGTTTACTCCTGCGGATTTAGAGAAGTTAAACAAACAGGGCGACAAAGAGGCGAAAAAGGGCAAATCAATTTTTGAACGCTTTTCAGCCAGACGCGATTCAAAGGAGCTTTCAAGAACACAACGCTGGAAACGCCGCAGTCTTGCACTTCTTATTGCACTTGTTCTGTTTCTCTTTATTATCTGGTTAATATCAATGCTGACAACCCAGTGGGGCGACCTTGTAATAAGCCTTGACAGGGGTGCTGTCAAAGAGGGTATTACAATAAGCGAAACAGGCAAAAAAGAAGACCGTGCAGTAATACTCAGCGGTGAAAAAGTAAAAGATGTAACCAACATTACATATGACTGGCTGCCCTTTAAAGAGCTTGACAAAAAGGAAGGCTCCTACAACGGCAAAAACTACTTGGCATACACCTTTTATCTTGAAAACAACGGTAAAGAAACAGTAACCTACACAGGCAGTCTTGAAACAATAGGCGTTTCAAAAAGCGTCGACGAGGCTGTGCGTGTTATGGTATATAAAAACGGCGAGCCGTCAATTTATGCAAAGGATAAGTATAAAGAGCCGGGCGTTGCCGAAGAAGACACAACAATGTTTGTAGACGACAGTACCGTTATGCAGACAGAAACAAAGAACTTTAAACCCGGCGATATGGACAAATACACAATAGTAGCCTGGGTAGAGGGTAATGATCCTGAATGTGTAAACGATATTATGGGCGGATTTATACGAATGCGTATGCTCTTTAGTATTGCTGACGAAGAAGAGCAGTAATCCCCCGCAATATGTTTGCCATTGGATATAAATTTTTTATAAAATCCTCTGTGTTAAAAAGAGGAAAATTTAAGGAGGAAAATTTCTTATGAAAAACACAAAAATGAGAAAGAAGATGTTAATATCTTCAATCGCAATGCTCATGGTAGCAACAGTTTCTCTCGGCTCAGCTACATACGCATGGTTCTCTGCAAACACAAAGGCAACAGCAAGCACAATTTCTGCAAAAACATCTCAGTCAAGTAACCTTGAGCTTTCAGTAACTGGCACAGGTGGTTGGACTGATAAGTTAGAGTTTAGTGACGCTCTTGCGAACGCAGCTTCTCTTGACCCTGCTACAACAGCTGATTTTTCAATTTGGCAAACAGGAAAAGCAAACGGTATTGATACAGGTATCGCAAGTGGTGCATTGACAACAGCTTCAGCTCCGGATAACTATTTAACAACACCACTGTATGTTAAGTACGGTAATGCAGGTGGTTCAGGAAAAATGAACATAAAGGTTGTTATTACTGCTACACCAAAAGATAGTACAGACGGTGCTAACGATGCAGGTACAGCAAACTTCCTGCGTGTAGCGTTAGTTCCAAAGACAATGCCTGAAGGAAAAACTCATATTACAAATGCTCCTATAGTTTATGGTAATAACAAAGATGACTTTGGTAAAGATCCATCTAAATTCACTGCGTTGGACGCAGCAAACGAAAATGGACAGTATTCAATGGTTACAAACGTCACTAATACAATTGCTCTTGGAGAACTCCAAGAAGGTGTTGTGTACGGTTATGACGTGTATGTTTGGTATGAGGGTACAGATCCACAGTGTATAGATTCTAATTCTGTAAACACAATACCGGTATCATTTAGCTTTGAGAAAGTTTAATTTAAAGATTAGCTTACTTAAATCTATAATTTAAGTTGAATTATAACTTGTGATTGGAGTCCCCGAATGAAAATTTTAAAAAAAGTCTTTAACATTGTAATAAATGTTTTAATCGTATCTATTTTAATAATTTCTGTACTTATGGCGGCGCTTGCGCTCACGTCAAAGAGTTCGGGGATTTCAAACATACTGGGCTATGCGCCTATTAGCGTTCAGTCAGATTCAATGGTGCCGACCTTTGCAAAGGGCGACCTCATCATCAGCAAAATGATTGATGAAAATACGCAGCTGAACGTTGACGATGTTATTACCTTCGCCACCGTAATCAATGGCGAAGACGCTAATAACACACACAGAATTATAAAAATTGAAGAAGAACAGGGCGTCACCCTTTATCGGACAAAGGGTGACAACAACCCTGACACTGATGAAGACCCCGTACTGCGTGAAAGCATTTACGCAGTATATACAGGTAACTGTCTTAAAGGCTGGGGCAACACCCTCGACTTCCTCAAATCGCAGAACGGCTTTTTCTTTGCAGTACTTCTGCCGATGATTATATTCTTTATATATGAAGCGGTACGTTTCGTTCGCAATCTTGTTGCCTATAACCGTGAAAAGGCAATAGAGGAGGCAACGGCAGCCGCCGCAGCTGTTCAGGCACAGGCGACAGGCGGACTAAGCGAAGAAGAGATGAAGGCGGCTGTAGAAAGCTACCTCAAACAGCAAGGCAAAGCCGCACAGCAAAATACAAACAGCGAAGATAACACACAGGACACAGAGGAATAATTATATGTTATATAAATCTTTTCTGTATGTCAGCAGTGCAGAAAAGATTTATTCGCTGTGCAGGATAATTCCCTCAGTCGGCAAAGCCGACAGCTTTCTTCACGTAAGAAAGCCTATCAGAACACACCTTTTTAAGCACATTAAAAGGAGAAATTAACGTGGACACTGTATTTGGTTTTTTATATGAATTTTTAGGCCAGTTTTTTGGCGCAATATGGTCAATCATTGTCGCTTTCGGCAAGGGTGTAGTTGCCGCCTTTAACTTTGGCGAATACGGTAAAATTATCGACAACTACACAACAGAGCTTGGCGGTTTGGCTTGGGTTGTTGCAATAATCGCAATATTAGCTCTTGCCGCAGTTCTTGCGCTAATAGTCTTTCTCGTTGTAATGTCCTTAAAAAAGTATGTCCGTTTCCGCAAAAAGGTTAAAGACACCAACGACCTTGTAAACGAGGTAAATGCCCTCAACAAAGAGGTTATGCGTTTAAACCTTGAAAAGGACAAAATCCTTTCTATGAAAATATCTCAGATTGGTCTTAATCCGAACGAAATCTCTGAGCTTACAGGCGACGAGATGGAGGCTCTCAACAAAGAAAAAGAGGACACAGGCGATATCCGTTTCTACAAGCTCGACGAAATCGACAAAATCTGGGCAGACTACGTTCCGCCCGTTTACGACAACGAAATCACACTCCCCGAGTTTTGCGACCGTTTCAGACTTTTCGCCTGCTCAAAGCTCGGTCTTTACTACGATATCAAAATCATCAGACTGTTTATTGCAGCCTTTGCTTCAACCCGACTGGTTATCCTACAGGGTATTTCCGGTACCGGTAAAACGTCGCTTCCGTACGCTTTCGGTAAATTTGTAAATAATGACGCAGTTATCGCTTCTGTTCAGCCGTCTTGGCGTGACCGTTCAGAGCTTTTCGGCTACTTCAACGAATTTACAAAACGCTACAACGAAACAGAGCTTTTAAGAGCTATGTACGAAGCCTCCTACAACGAAAACATCTATGCGGTTATCCTCGATGAAATGAACATCGCTCGTGTTGAGTACTACTTCGCTGAAATGCTTTCTATCCTTGAAATGCCGTCAAGAAGCGAGTGGGTTGTTGATATCGTTCCGAACGTTTGGGAAAGCGACCCGAAGCATATCCACAACGGACAGCTCACTGTTCCGCCGAATATGTGGTACATAGGCACAGCTAACAACGACGACTCGACCTTTGCTATTACCGATAAGGTTTACGACCGTGCTATGCCGATTAACATTGATACTAAGGGCGTTGCATTTGACGCACCGCCTACTGACTCAATTTATATCAATTATAAGCACTTTGAAAACCTCTTAAACGAGGCTAAGGCTAACAATCAGGTTTCTCAGGAGCTGATGAAAAAGCTCAATCTGCTTGACGACTATGTAATCGCACACTTCCGTATAGCTTTCGGTAACCGTATTGTAAAGCAGCTGCGTGACTACGTTCCTGCCTATGTTGGATGCGGCGGTACTGAAATCGACGGTCTTGACTATGTTCTTGCACGTAAGGTATTCAGAAAGTTTGAATCTCTGAACCTTTCATACATCCGTGACGAAATCGACGGCTTGGTTGCATATCTCGACGAGCTTTTCGGCAAAGAGAATATGCAGGAATGTAAGAGCTATGTACTTATGCTCAAGAAGCTTGTATAAGTTTTATAATATGGTGCGGCATTATGCCGCACCATATTAAAAAGCCTCCCCTGTGTAAGGGCAGGCACGAAGGCTTTTCAGAAAGCCTCCCCTGTGAAAGGGGAGGTGGCACGAAGTGCCGGAGGGGTTGTGGGTAATGAACAAAATAGAACTTTCGCACAAAGCCTGAGTAAAGGTGCAAGACAATCCCCTCAGTCAGCTAAAGCTGACAGCTTTCTCCGAAAGCGGGAACCCTTTTGTCAGCGTAGCTGACATTTCCCCTGATAGGTGAATTTCCCTTTACACAAGGGAGCCTATATATAAGTAATCACATTTTATTCCAGAGGTGGGTAGAATTTATGACAGACTACAGCAAATATTACCGTGCTTATAAATATATGCAGGACATTCTTGCAAATGATTTTACCCACAATTACCTTACCCAGACTATGACTGACGCCGATAAGGGTAATGACGAGCTTATCGGTAAAACAAACGAAAAAGTTATTGATATGGACTGGGTTGTTGCTATGGAAGAGGCTCTGCCCTATATCCAGAAGGCTATAGACGAGCAGCGCCGTTTCATTATGCAGGTTGAAAACGTAGTGCGTGTTGACAAGGCTAAAAGAATCACCCCCGACTCCGTAAAGCATCTGGCACAGCACACAAACTTTATAGATAAGGTAGAGGGCGACAGGGTAACGCCCAACAAAATTCTTAACATAGAGCGAGAGGAAAGCTTTGACATTTACGAAAACAGAGTGCTGATTACTCTGATAAACAAGGCTTTGATGTTCATTAACCACAAGTACACAAACCTCAAAAACGCTCCGACTGACTCCTTTAATAAAATTGAAATGAAGCGTGAGCTTGACCTTCACGATCAGAAGGTTGAGTTTACAATTAACTATACAAGCCAGACGCACGAGGATAAGGCAGAGGATCTTGATGTTGAAGAAGTAGATTCACTCTCGGACTTCGACCGTGTAAGACGTGTAAGACGTGCCTTTAACGATATGCTTGCAACACCTCTTATGAAAGAGATTGCAAAAACTCCCCCTGTGCGTTCTCCGCTGACTCAGACCAACCTTTTGAAAAAGAACCCCAACTTTAAAAAGGCTGTCGAGCTGTGGAACTTCCTCGAAACCTACAAAAAGCCGGGATTTGAAATTGTAGGCGAAGAGTTCACCGGTAAAATGCCTGGGCAGGTCCAGAACGATATGTATATGGCTATGGGCTTTGAGCATTTTATGATGACAATCAGCACAAACTCCGGCTTGCGCAATCTTCTTGAAGAAAAGTATCAGGAAGAAAATGCCCGCCTTGAAAAAGAACGCAGACGCCCCGAAGAGGACAGAAGAAAGGTGCTTGAAGCACAGATTGCCGCTGTCCGTAAAGAAGAAATGGAACTGCGTTTAAAGGAAATAAGAGAACGTGAGCAGAAAATTGCTGAATTGACAGCAAATATCAACACGTTAAAAATGCAGCTTGAGCAGGAAATTCAGAAAAACCTCGTATTAAAAGGACAGGTTTCTGCACTTCAGGACAGAGTTGCACAGCTTGAAGAAGAGCTTAAAGAAACTAAAACTAAGCTCCTTAAGGCTGAAGAAAAAATCAAAGAACAAGAAGCAATCATTGAACAGCAGAAAGCATATATTGAAGAGCTTGAAAAAGAGGTTGCACAGCTTCGAGAAAGAGTTGATTACCTCGAAAAGGCAAAGGCAGAGCTTGAAATCAAGGTTGCAGACCTCACCGAAGAAAACAAGGCGCTCAAAGCAAGAATTGAGCATCAGGAGATGCAGATTGCCGAGCTTAAGGCTGAGGTTGCAGAGCTTAAGGCTACTATTGAAAAGAACAAAGCAAGAATTACCGAGCTTGAGCAGACGGTTGGCAGACAGAGCGCTGAGTTAATCAGAAACAAAGAAACCATCAGGGTTTTGAATGTTCAGAAAGAACAGATAGAAAACGATCTTGAGGCTGAAAAGCTGGCTCACAAGACCGACCTTGAAAAGCAAAAAGCAGAGTGCGAGCGCAAGATTTCTATTGTAAAGACCGACTGTGAGGACAGAATTAAAGCAAACAACTCTAAGTATGAGCAAAAGATGGCAGGAATCCGAGAGGATTGCGACAAAAAGCTCGAAAATATGAGGCACGATTGCTTGGGTAAAATTGAGGCGGCACAAACTGAAAGCGAAAACGCAATATCACGAGCCAATCTTAGATTTGAGAAAGAAATGTCCGAGCTTAGACTTGCTTTTGAAAAAGAGCAAAAGGCTATGCAGGCAAGGTTCAAAAAGGAGCTTGAAGCACAGCAGAGAATTTACGAATCCAAGATTAAGAGAGCTGAAAAAGACAAAGAAAAGGCTTATGAAAATGAAGAAAAAATCTTCAATGCAAAGCTTTCAAAAATGCAGAAGCGCTTAAACGAGGAGTACAACGCAAAGCTGAAATCGCAAAGAGAGACTGCTAAGCAAAATCTCAAGGAAGCAGAGAGAAAATACAAAGACAAGGTCAACAAAATTAAGAAAAAAATCCGCAACGGAATTGTTGATTTTGATGACGAAAAGTGATACAATATATCTGTATAAGTACGCTGATGAAGTTCTTGAAAAGGAGTATTAGTTATGCATAAGAGTAGAAATATGCTGATAAAACTTATAATACTTTCTTTTATGATTGCCATCGGCGTATTTGTTTTGACTGTTGCGTGGTTTACGAACAATCAGAACGCAACAGCAGACGGTCTGTATGTTGCAAGTAAAAAGACTGAGGGCTTGCAGGTATCGTTTAATAAAGCTGAGTGGGACAGTAGTATTTCTATGGACTTTAAAGGTAAACTTCCGCTCATCACAGGTGACGGTGAGAGTTTTGTTAAACCTGCGCTTCACATAAATGAGGGTAAACCGATTGATAACTTTTTGCAAGGTGCAGAAGCTGAAATCGGTGACGACTATATAGAGCAGACGATTTATCTCAGAAGTCAGGTCCCAATGACTGTATCGGTTACGGACATAAAGGTTTCTCCGCAGGTGGCAAATGATAAATTAAATGATTTCCCTGCTTCAAAAAGTGCTTACGGCGATTTCTCCAAAGACTACATAGCCGCCGCAGCAAGAGTAGCTATTGT
Organism: Acutalibacteraceae bacterium; assembly: GCA_051881615.1. Classification (GTDB taxonomy): domain Bacteria; phylum Bacillota; class Clostridia; order Oscillospirales; family Acutalibacteraceae; genus CAMFTQ01. Next base: position 26,071 of record JBJEQF010000004.1, read on the forward strand.
TAAAGAAACAAAAACAGTAACTGAAACGGGGACGACAACAAATACCGAAACATTTGTGTACGATCCGAACCCTTTCATTGAGCTAAGAGGTTATGGTAAATATGCACAAGCGAATGGTTCGCTTGCAAACGGTAACACGGTTATATTTATTGACAACGATTGCTACTACGCTTTGACTGCGACAGATAGTACCGGTTTATCAGATATGCCGATTTCTATGAACAACAAAACCTACGAGGGCAACCCGGTTGCTCAGCAGATGTTCACAGTAATTGCTGATGGAAGCGGTACATATAAATTCAAGCTGTTATCGGCTGACAGCTATCTTTATTATGACAGCGGAAGAGATACGTTAAGCTTATCAGCGATTGCAACATTCTTTACATTTGAAGGCGGCAGCCTGAAGGATACTGATAGCGGAAAATATCTGACATATAACGGCAATACGTTTGCAATGGCTGATACGGCGACATCTTCTAAGCTAAAGCTGTTGACGTCAGCACCGTGCAGTATAATTGAGGGCAAAGAAAACGGTGCTGTTGCTGAAGATACTTATTATGATGGTGACGTAAATAGAACCTTAACCGATTCGCCTACGGTTGAATTAAGCGGAACGCCTAAGGAAGATGAGTTCTATTACGGTGAAATTAAAATCCGTATATGGGCAGAGGGAACAGACCGTGACGCTCTTCTGCCTTTAATGGACGGCAAGTTTAAAACAGAGCTTGAGCTGACAGGCGAAAAACTTACGATTGCACAACAGGAGGGATAATCAATGCAAGTAAAAAAGAAAAAAAAGTTAATATTTGCAAATGTGTTCCTCTTGCTCGTTATGGCGGCAGGCGCAACTTATGCGTGGTTTGCATTAAACACGCTTGCAAATGTTACTGTAAATGAGGTTCAGATTGCAGGTCACGGCGACCTTGAAATGACAACGGCAGAAGCACCTGGGGATACCGACTGGAAAGCATATCTTACGCTTACAGAATCGAATTATCCTAATCTTAGTATGATAGATGTAAGCGGAGCCGGCGACGGTGTTTTTTACCGTCCAAAGACTGTAGATAATAATGGCAATCCGGGTGAAAGTGCCACTTGGTTAAATGTTTCTGATAATCCTGATTTGGGAGATACTTTAACTGAAAACCATAACGGCGCGAACAAGGACTATATGAAAATTGACCTGAAGCTAAGAGCAAAATCAAAAGATCCCGTTACTGTTGCATTGAAACCCGGCTCAGAGCTTCAAACAGTTGCACCGCCTGATAAACTTACAGGAGCAGATATTGTGAACAAAAGTGCTTACGGTGAGTTTTCTAAGGATTGTGTTGTCGGCGGTATGCGAGTTAGTGCGGCGACAAAAAACGGAGAAACTGTTGACCGTAAATTTACATGGATTCCAAGACCTGAAATTAAGCTGACGGTTCAAGGAGAAACTCTTGAAACAAGAACATATACTGTTGACACGAAAGTAATAGGTGACGCCGATACGACAACACATAAATATGTTACTGCGGAAGGTAATACACCGACTGAACATAATTTGATGGAAAATTTGATTACCGGACCGATTACTCCTGAAACAGATACTGAGACGACTCAGTTTATTACCCTTAGCGACGGCTCAAAATATGAAGGTTATCAATACGGTGAGGTTACCTTTTATGTTTGGCTTGAGGGCTGTGACACTGAGGCTCGCCGAGCTTTGGTAGGCGGCAAGTTCAGACTTCGTCTTTTGCTCGATACTAAGGATGATATAATTGTAAATGGTTGAACATAAATATCACGAAAAAATTTAATATATTCTGAAAAAACTTTAAAAATTAAACAGGAGGTGTTATAATGGAAAATAAAACAAAACGCTTGTCGCTATACGGCAAAAAGTCTGTTTTGTTGTCTGTTATAGCACTTTTTGAAATTGTTGCACTTGCGCTTGTTGCCTCTTTTGCGTGGATAGAAAACGGTCCTGCCGAGCTTGGCGTTAATAATTTTACTATCAGGTCAGAGGCAGGCTTTAACTTTTTTAATGAAGACGGCGAAGCTGTCAACGAGCTGATAATTAAGGCAGACGGTGAGCTTTCTGACTGCTCAACCGTTGACGGAAGACGACTTTACTTCCCGATATTAGGTGAAGCAGACGGTTCGACTGCAGCTAATGCTCCGGACGGTTCAAAGCTCGTCTACAGAGCGGCAACAGAGATTGACCAAAAAAAGTACATAACTGTTAATTTTCAGGTAATTTCGGTTAGTAACCAGGATATTGAAGTGTATATTGATCCATCTTCTGAAATCAAGAACAATAGTGTAGATTTGACTGCTGCGCGAATTACCTTTAACACAAATGACGGCGAAGATCCGGTGACCGTTCGTCCAGGCAGCGATAATAATAATGATATAAATCGTCCGTGCCTGCAGTTGGTAGGTAATGAAGCTAAAACAGGTGGTACTACAACGTATAAGGCTATGAACTTGATCAACTCAAGTAAGGAACCGGATAATGCTAACGCACCAACAGTTTTCACCCTGCCGAAAAACAAGGTAAAAACAATTACAATGACGGTGTGGCTTGACGGCTTTGACAGTAGCTGTCAGGATTCTATTGTCGGTATGGATAACACCAAACTTTCCATTAAATTCGGTGTTCGTTCAAAGAAAACTACTACTTAAATAATGATTTATTAAGCAATACAGATGTATAACATACAACAAAAAGCTTGCTGTGGATTTTCCATGGCAAATTTGCCTATTTTATCAAACAATATATAGAATAAGGAGGTGCTGTAATGAAAAATAATAGTAAATTAAAGGTAAAGCCCATTTTTATGCTTGCCGTTACAGCACTAATTTTGCTTGTTACAGCCATTTCTACAGTTACCTATGCGTGGATAGAAACAGGCAACAATCTTGTAATAAAGACTGACAGCGGTAACGAAAATGCCGCCAATGTCAGCGTAATAAACAGAGCCGGCTATGCGCGTAATATGGCTAAGAACAATACCGACCGCATCATTCAGCTTAATGATTACGTTGACTACAGCAATCTCTACTTTGCTCCTGCAAAGGGTGAAATGCTTGATAAAGACGGTAATGTTACAACAGATGTTTCAAAAGCCAAGGATGTTAAGATATCAATCAACGGTGCCGGCGGTAACAGAGAAGTTAATCCCGAGGATATTTCTACCAACTACATAGATTTTGAGATAAAGATTAAAAATAACGACAAAACGCACTCAGACATCAAGTTTGCAAATTCAGATACCGACCGTGTTATTACTATTGACGGCAAAACTGCAAAATTCGGTGTTGCTGTTATTGCCGAAAATGCTCAGGGCAGTAATGTTATTTTCACTGATTCAGATAAGCTGAAAAAAGAAACACCTGCTATTGAAACACTTTACCCCGGTGAAGAGGTTACTCTTCGTGTAAAGATCTGGCTTGAAAGCTCATATAGTGAGTTTACAAGCGCTGAAGACGGCAAGGATATCGCCGGCAAGCCTGTTAAGGTGAACCTTGCACTTGTTATGACCGACCCTAAGACCACTACCTTTAAGGTATCAGACAGAACAAACTCATTTGAAGAAGAACAGCTGTTGAAGCTTGCAAGCGCCAACGGCTATAAGCTGTTTGCGGTAAATGCCAAGAATATTGATGCAAACGGCGAGTACCTCGAAAAATTTCCGCTTACATATGAAAGCATTGATGATAACGGCACTGCAACTTTCAGCGGTATGCCCGAGTTTTTGCTCTACGGACTCTGTAAAAATGATGATGATACATATAAACACGATGACGGCGACGACTTCGAGCTTTGGGCATACGAGGGCGGCGACACAACAACAGAGCCTAAAAAGTGGCATCCGGGCACAAAGCCTGAGGTATCCGGTGACAATACTGATATCTATACGATATACGGCGACTTAATCGTCAGAAACAAAGAAATTGAAAAGCTCAACGGTTTTCTTCGCGGTACATGGAAACAAGTTGTAGGAATTGAGCTTCGTGACCACTCAATTGAAAGAATTTTTACTGATGAAAGTGTCAGAATTGTTTCTTTCTTTAACAGAGAAATCAGTTACCCGATGTATAGAGTTACAACTCTGAACGAAAACACCGGCGAGCAGGAGCCGACAAATGTTCTCAGAACGATTATGCCAAAGGTAAACTTTACGGCTACTGGCGGAACCTTTGAAGGTGATTTGTACTTTAACTCGCGTTTTACCGATAACTGCGATACAACTTCCAATTTGTACGGCACATTAAGGTTAAGTAAGGAATCAGCAGATTACGAAAGTGCTAAGGTAGAAGAAAGTGGATTAACAAAATACGTTTACTCTGCATTCGGTTTTTCCGGTGTAATATCTAAAGATGAGGACTACTGCACCGGAGCATGGTACAGCGGAGAGGTAGACAAGATAAGACTTCAGGACACCACAACCGGCAGACGTATTTTACAACATTATACTAAAAACCCCGGCGAGCAGGTGAGGGTGTCATATAAGGGCAATTGCGACTATAAGGGCGACGGTATGAATGCAACCTACTACCTTGCTCATTATGATAAGGAATCTCAGTCATGGTACTCTGTACTGCCGTCCACAATAAATCCATCTGCATCCGATAGCGATAACAAGAGTAAGGTGCAGTTCAGAATCAAGGATAATGCAGGAAGTAATAAATACTTCATCGCCCCTGACAGAGTAAAAACAGGCAATGAATATGTATATTCCTTTATAAATGAATTGGCAAAAGATGGTAACGGCAATAATTCACCTCTTGGCTCTTGGGGATATAACTTAGCAGATGATACTGTAATTTACGTAAAGTATCATGAAACTGATACATCTTTGGGTCACACAGGTCTTTTTGTAATGCAAGATAACCCTCCTGATTATTACCAACCATTGGGAGCATGGGGTAATGATAAAAACAGGACTTCCGGCGTAATGGAGGACGATTACAAGGTATTTTATATCAATAAGTATGATTTCGATCTTGGTGATGACGGTGTGCTATATGGCGAAGTTTTCCATATGCGACCGAACATCGGTACTGATTCTCGATTCAGTGGGAATATTACTGGAACAACTGACGGTAAGCCTTTGTATGTTGGAGGCAGATATCGTATTGACGCAGACGGCACAGTTACCGAGCTTGCATCCTTTGGATATGTAATACCCCAGCAGACTGTAATTGCCGATGTCAACGAGATATGCTCGCTGCCTGCTGCTGTTGACTTCCAGGATCCAAACACAAACATAACCTATAAATATTCTCTCTTTGTCGGCAGTGGTTTAACGAATGCAAACGTAACACAGCTTGACATCAGCCAGAATGTTGCTGATTACGGTCAGCTGACATTCCAGGCAAACAAAGCAGGTGAGTACACCGTTGAGGTAACTGCTTCTGCAACAGACGGTGCGTCTGTTAAGACTGCAATAAAGAAGTTTATCTTTAAGGTTGGACTGAACCCAAGAATTACAATTGCTGACAACCCCAACATTGGATTGGCGAAATTCACCTACATCGACGAAAACGGAAATACCCGAAAGCTCGTAAACGGCGCTTCTGCAAAAATTGTGCAGGGTACGGTGCTTACTGGTATAAAGCCTACAATTGAAAACACTCCTCGTAATATGTTGGTGTTTGACAGCTATAAGGTTGTAGATCCTGCGGATCCCACTCAGCTGTTAGAGGGACATGAAGTAACCGGCACCTATGAATATACGGTCGGTTATGTTCCTGCTGTAATTGACGTTAAATTTAAAGATGTAGTTTATAATAATGATTACATTATCGGTGGCGAAAAAGGCTCATTTAAGGGCAAAGGCAATCAAGGAGATGAAACAACGCTCGGCGGCTGGGAAAATAATCCTGACTATATTTATATGAGCTATAATTCAGCTACAAATACTGTTTATGCTGACATTACTGCGGCAGTTGAGATGACAACTTCTTCTAAGAATATCAAAATAATCAAGGGCGATATGTCAAAGAAAGACGACAAGAGTTATTGCGTCAATTACGCAAATCCTAAGGTCATATGCACTGTTCCCGGTATTTCCGCAAATATTGTCGGAGATTATTGTGACCTTGTGATGAGGGGTCTAAGAGATGGTGATAAAATCAGAGTAGAGTACGACTGTACCAACAACATTATAAGTGTAAAAAAAGCTCTTGAATCAATCGACATTAAGCTTTTTGCTGTTCCCGAATTTGAAAAGGCTCAGCTCTCTGTTTCTGCAAAGGGAACGGACACAGCACTTATCAGAGCCGCTAAAAATGACGCGACAGGTACAGCCTACGAGGGTACTGATGTTACACTGGAGCAACTGGTAAACAACAGTGATTTCAACAGCTACAGTGTTGACTATTTCACAGTAGTTACAAAGTCAGAGGGAAATACTGTAGGTGATATTCAGACTGTATATCCGGGCGGCAAATTTACAATGCCGACAAAGGAAACAGCCGATACTGTTGAGATTACAACACATATTAAGAAGGACAGCACGCCTTTCTACATAGCCGGCAGTGCAGACAACGTGTCTTGGACGGCAACAAAAGCTCCTATGACCGTTACCGACAACATTGTTACAGGCTATGTTACAGTTGATAACATCATAGACGGTGAGTGCTTTATCAGAATTGCAAAGGGTTCATCAGAACAGACGGCTTTCCAGCAGGTAAATACATCTGTTACAATGAGCAAAGCCGGCAGAAAAAATGTTTATGTTGAATCAGATGACAATTTTACTGCTTCGCACGATCAGCAGAGTATAAAGGTAAATCTGCTCGGTATGGTTAAGCAGACATTCAAGGTTATCTATGACTTAGGTAATCACAGAATTACAATCAGCACTCCTGCGTTCTTTAAGGAATCTTCTGCTGATATGTCTGTTACAAAGGATATTGAAACCAACCTCGTTTTAGGCACATTCTTCCCGACGAGCGTTACGCCAACCTATGTTACTAACTGCACGACAAAGCCGACGGATACTGCAAACGCAGAAATCAATGCAGATGATCCTGCAAAGCCTAAATTCAAATCAGATACAGCAGGAACGCATACCATAGTAACAATAGCAACAGCCACAATAGATGATGTGGTATGCTATACATCAAAGACGTTCAATATCAATGTTAACGACCTTGTTGACGTTACTATCGAAAAGCATAGTTTGTTTGATATTTCGGGTGTAAAGGTAACGGCTGCGCATACACTGTCAGGTGAAGAAGAAAAGACCTATACACCTGCGGCAGATGATGTAGCGTTCAGAGCCGCAGTAGGCGACACCGTAAAGCTCACCTTGAAAATACCAAACAGTAAGTTCAACGGCTTCCACGAAACAGCAACTAACAACTTTACAATTATAGGTATTGACAAAGAAACCGGTCAGACATCACCTGTAACTCCAACTTTCACAACAGCAGATGATTACACAGTTGCTACATTCACAGTCCCGTCAGGCGGTGCTACTGTAACACCTAACCCTGATCAGTATACCAAAATGAAGTACTATCTGACAGGTGACCCCAACGCCGTTGACGGTGTGTCGTGGGCAGAGGCAGACGACTATGATAAGAAGTTTACCTATAATAAAGACGCCAACACCATTACTTACCCAAATGTTGTTCTGACAGGTAATAAAATAGCAAATATCAAAATATCACGTGACGGCTACAAGGGCAATGTTGCCGGCGGTCGTGACGATAAAGACACTTCTGTTTCATACACAACAGGTATGAAATTTGACTGGACAGGTGCACCAAAGAGTGTTTCAAACGTATTTATTACAACAGATGACGATTTCAATGATATCAGAATCGAGGGTTTATTCAACGCAAATAACCCCAAAAGAGTAAACCTGACCTATTACTTAGCTGAGCATAAGCTCGTGATAACCGATTCCGAGAACACCGGCACAATTATGACGCAAGACCTGCTTGCAGTGCTGAGTAATCAAAAGGTAATGTTCTACTTTGGTATTAAGGGCGAATCAGCAGGTTACCTTAACGAAAGCGGTCAGACGGGACAAAACCACTATTCATTCCTTAACAGTATGTCATATAGCGGGGATGTCTACAATTATGCACCTGTTTGCCTGCCGTCCAAGACGTATTATATTGCACAAAACAGTGACTGGACAGGAGAGTCAATAGGAGAACCTGCAAAGGCTGGTAAGGCTTATCTGCTTAAAATGGAGAATTACACCGATACACTTACTCCAATCACCGGCACCAGCGGCTGCACCGTTCCGACAGACTCATTCACAGTAAACTTAAATGAAATGAAAGCTGTTGATCTTGGTGTAACGCTCAATAGCTCGACATCTGTTACAGGTGCTAGCAACAGCTTGTCCTACTACATTACAAAAACACCGACTGACGCAAGCGGTGATGTTTACCCGACAATAAACGGTTCAACAGAATTTATGCCGTTTGATCCTAACAACTTAAAGCAGCTCGAAAACGGCAACTATATCGTAGTGCCTGTTGTAGGTGACGGCTCAATCCACGTCAGAGGAACTGACATTAAGCTAAAGATTACTGATAAAACAATTACAAAGGTAAACGTTAAGGTTGATATAAACGACCACGCTATAGTAAAGGCTGTATGCGGTGATATAACAATCAACGAGAACGAAGAAAAAGAACTCATTGCAGATAACGATGCAACAATTACCGCACAAATCGAAAACGCAACCTTTAACAGCTTTACTCGTGTAGAGAGCTTTGATATTTTAAATAAAACTACCGGTGCTATAATTGAAAAAGTAACAGCAAACAACAACTCCGCTACGTTTACAGTACCTGAATATGATGTTACTATCAGAGCAAATCTTGTTCAGTTAGACTCGTTGAACTACTATATTACAGGTGAAAATATTGACGGTATAGAACGTTGGACGAGTACAGACTCCGATAATATGCTCTTTGCTTTCGACAAGGAAAACAATCTCTTCACAAAGGAAATCAAGCTGACAGGCAACACTGTTCAGTTCAAGATTGCGAAGAATTCCTCGGCATTGCGTGATGATCCTAAGTATTCAATTTCTGAGGCTGATCCTCAACCGGACTTTACTTCTTCTGTCAATGGATTAACTGCTGACTATGCAACAAGCGAGTATAACGGCAATACGGTTTATAACTTCCGGTTAACAGGTGCTGCTATCAGCGGTACAACTGTTAAGCTGACCTACAACCCGTCAGCAAATACATTAACTGTTTCGTCACCTGGTACTAAACCAACGCAGACAGTTACAATCACTCCGGTTGACCACGCTACAGTAACTGCGACCTACACTAAAGCCGATGGTACTACCGAAACAATCAACGAGAGTGTTACCGGCACGCCGATACCTGTAGGTACAGAGCTTACACTTAGCTGTGTAATCGACAACCCTGACTTTAACAGCTATAAGTTTGCTTCATATACTGTTACGGGCGCCGAGCTAAGCAGCAGCAAGTTTACGGTCGGAGAGTCCTCCGTAACTGTAACAACCGAGCTTGGCCGAGATATTACATCTGATAATGCTAAGTTCTATCTGACAGGTACAAATGTTAAATCAGGTACAACTACGCTCAACTGGGACAGTACAAATGCTGAAATGACATATGTTGACGGCTCCAACACGGTATCAATACCGGTTACTGTGATGTATGATGCTGAGAACGGAAATCCGGCAAAGTTAAAGATTTCTAAGGGCGGCTATACAAATGCTTATCGAGATGATGCAGATAAGTCTGTAACGCTATACAAAGAAGGCAGGGGTACAGACGGTAGTGTTAAAATAGTTAATAACGCAAGTAGTTATGTAGTTCATTCGCTTGAAACTTCCGGTGAGGCTAAAGACCGTTGCCTGTATCTGAGAGTAACAAGCAACGTGAATATAAAGCTCACATATGACCTTGATACGCACACAATTACTATTGATAAGGTTGAGGTTGTAGAGAATCCGACTGTTACTCTTAAACCTGTAAGCAAGGATGCAGCCGATACCAATGATTACAGTAAATGTAACGCTAAGGTAACTGCAACTTACACCGAAATCGGCGCTTCAGGAACTACCACAGTAACTCCTGTAACTGAGGCGGCAAGCTTTAAAGACATAGAAAGCGACGTCGTATTCACAGCTTCTTGGGATAACCCCAACTTTAACAGCTACAGATTTGTAAAGTACATTGTAACCGAGGGTACTTCAGTATCCGAGAAAACCACAAGCACCTTTACATTGACAAAACCAACTCAGAATGTTACTGTTGAACCTGTATTTGAGCGTGTTGATCCTGCGCTGAAGCTTGTTAGCAAAGCAAGCTCAACCGATACATCATGGAATGTAGCTGTTGATCCGCTTACCTATGATGCAACAACCAACACAGTTACAGGCAGGTATGATTTTACTACTGCAGTCAATAAGTATTTAACTGTTTCAAACGGCAGCAGAACAATCACATTAACAGACACTGACCTTACCGGTGTAGAGAATTATGCTGAATATGACAGTACAACAAAGAGTGTGCTTGCAAAGCTTCCGACCGGTGCAACAACACAATCGCTGAAGTTTACTTATAACCTCGGCACAAACAAACTGACGGTTGAAACTCCGGTGGAGTTTAGCGATTTATCAGACAGCACAATATCTGATCTGATTGTAAACACTGCGGTAACGCTCAAATCAACTGCAGCAATAGCAACCGGTTTTGACGGCACAATTACTTACAAGACTGAATGCACAAGTGATAACAGAGCTAATGTAACTATAGGTAACAATACTTCGGCTACACCTACATTTAAGGCTACAGCATCAGACACTTATACAGTTACAACAACAGCAACGCTTGGTGACTATAAGGCTGTAAAGACCTATACTATTACGGTTAATCCGGCTTCGGCAATAACAGTGTATGCAACCGGTCCGGCTGTAATTGCAAATACTGCATGGGGTCAATGGACAGAATTATCATCAAGTACTGCTGACGGCAAAGTGATTTATACAGCTATAAACCGAGGCAGTGAATTTAAAGTGTCCAATAAAGCAGACTATGATGGGTACGAAAAACCGAATATTTCGGTTGACAACACTCTTGGTGATGTTAAGATTTCCGGAACAGCTGATGCATCCGGTACCTTAGGTACCGGTAACCTGTCAACATCAGGCAGCGGTACGGCTTACCTGTGTTGTCAGGTATCAACAGGAAAGATTTACGTAAGTTCAACTGAACCCACCTCCGGCGGTGAGGTCACAAAAACAAGAGAAGTGACTGTAAATGCCGTTGACAACGCTGTTGTTACAGCAACACCGGCAGGCGGCACAGCAATTGCCGAGGGTAATAGTGCAAATGTTGATACAGGTACTGTCTTAACATTAAAAGCAGATCTAAGCTGTAAATCTGTATTCTATCCATACAGCACTGTTAATTTCGTAGTCAAGAGTGGCTCTGCAACATTAGATACGGTTACGACAAACGGTGGAACATTCACCGTTCCTGACGGTACCGATGATATTACGGTTGACACAGAATTAACGTTTACAAACCCAAGCATTTATATTTGCGGTAACTCAAAGATCGCCGGCTTAGAAGATAGTTGGGGAACTGCAATACAGATGAATTGGTCTGATACTAATCCGACAGTTGTGTCTAAAGAAATTACTCTGAACACAACAGATGCTGAATTTAAGCTTGTTAAAGACTCTGCTTCAAACAGAAATGATGAAGATCAGCTTGTTTCACGCTCCGACAGCCAAATCGGTACAGTTTTGAGTGGCTACACTCTAACTTATACCGGTGGAGAACATAACAACTTCAAACTTTCAGGTTCTACACCAAAGAAATTGTTATTAACCTATGATCTTGCAACAGATAAGGTATCAATCTCTGAGGTGGCAACAGTTCAAAAGGTTAACGTAACTGTAAAATCGTATGAAAATTACAGTACAAACGGTATTTCTGTAATGGCTACTTATAATGACGGCAGTGCTAAGACTATTACTCAGGATGTAACTGTATCGCTTGATGCCGGCACAGTGCTCACAACATTAGAGGCTATCATCCCGAACAGCACTTTCAACAGCTATAAGCTGACCGACTTTACAGTAACAGAGAAAAACGGCGATACTCCTGTTGGTACAAAAACAGTCAGCTTAACAGACGGCGTAGGTACATACACGTTGCCTGCAAGCGGTGTGACAGATGTAACAATTACTGCAAATATCACACAAGCTGACCCTGCGCTTAAATTAGCGCACAGAGCAGGAACATCAGGCACTTGGACAGTGCCGACAGGCAGTCTTGTGTTCAGCAGTACTGCTAACACAGTAACAGGCGCATTCGATGTGACATCTGAAAGCGATAAGTACTTCACGATTTCAAACGGTACTGATACAATCGAATTGATAAGCACAGATGTTACCGATAACTCAGGCTATGCAGATTATGAAAGCACAGGAAGCAGCGTAAAGGTAACTCTGCCGACAGGCTCAACAAGTCAGACGGTTAGATTTACCTACAGTCTGAAGGATAATAAGATTACAGTTGACGCTCCTGTTAAGTTTGCAAGTACAACGGCTGATGTAACAGGTGTAACTGTCAATACAGCAAAAACCGACATTGACGTTGCGGTTACAAACACAACAACGGGCACAATAGCTTATACCTCTGTTGTAAAAACCAAGCCTGACGTTGCGGCTGACCCGACAATCAACTTCACTGGTGACAAGATGTCGTTTGAGGCTGCAACAGCAGGTGATTACACAGTAGTTGTTACAGCAACAGCAACTGTTGGCACAACGAGCTATGCAGCTACAAAGACGTATAATATTACAGCTACGGCGGCTACTCCTGCAATACCGGATCCTGCAGCTTCGATTGTAGACGGCACAAAGGTAAGCTTCTATGCTGGTATTAAGAGTTCTTGGGATACTATAAATGGCGTATACATCTCTGATAATAATACTTATACCAATGTAACAGCAAGCGTTACTACAGATGCTTGCACACTCAAAAGTATCAATGAAGTTGAGTTCTATGTAGCAAGCTTTACTGAACAGAGTAAGAGTAAGTACTATATTAAGAACAACACGAATTGGGCGGGTTACCAGATGTCTGATAACGCAGACGGCGGTTATTTCTATTATCCTGAGAGTAGCAGTGTTACAAAGGTTGACAGAGTAACGGCTACAACTAAACTCGATGATGCTGACAGAAGCACAACAGCTCTTAGTGTTAATACAGGTGCTGCAAGCGTTAAACTTAATACAAGCGTTAGCAGTCAAACGTCACTCCTTGGCGACAAGCTGTACTTGTTCTACTATATCAATAATACTAAGGTTGCAGGTCCGATAGAGGTTACATCAGGTAAGGCTCACGAAATAACCGCTTTGGATATTTCAGCTTACACTGCAGCAGCAGGCGATGTAACAGTTAAGACAATCCTGTCAGACGGTACAGTAGCTTATATTGCTGACACGGATACCATTACTGTAACAGGTGGTGGCACTTCGGGCGGAAATACACAGGAATTTACTTCTGTTCATCTTGTGGGTAAAATACAAGGTTCAGAAAACTGGACGACAACAAATTATCCGTTCACGTATAATTCTAATACAGATGAGTGGAGCATACAAATTGAATTAAAAAATGGTGATAAGGTTAAAGCTCGAGCAAATAATGGTTGGGATTATAGTTTCGGTAGTGATGATCTTAGTGATACCCCAAATGGTTCTAACAATTACAGCATAACATCTGATGGAACGTACAAAATTACAATTGCAGATGGTGCAGCTAATACTACACCATTCACCATAGTAAAAGTATCATAATCTAAGGCGGTGAAGTCATGAGAAAATTAAATAATATGACACGTGCGGTGATACTGCTTGCCATTTGCGTGTTGTCTATAGCAGCTATATCCTTTTCATGGTTGAGCCGCCCACAGGTTATTGAAAACGATGAGCAAAACTTTGGAAAGCTGTTGTTAAGCTCTGAAATAAGTGCCGCCGGCACAACCAATACATCAACGTCGCAGATAAAGGCTTACACAAGAATGAAAGACGGCTCAAAATTGAGTGACGGTACAGATGCAGTGACAGCCACTACATACAGTGCGACTATTAACGCAGAAACAGGTAAGTATGAACAGGGTGCAGAGCTTAGTACCGGTGAACAAGTTATAGTTAAAGCAAATGATTGCACTTACTTTATTACAGAGCTTAAAAATAACGACACTATCCCCACCAGAGTTTCGCTCAAGATTCCTGTATTAAGCGATCTCTCGGAACTTGCGATGTATTCTTACGCTCCTTATAAGGATAAAGCAGAAACATACATTGTAAAAAACATTGAGGTAATTAACGACGCAAAAAGCGTTGTCGTAAAGTGGTATATTGCTAATTCAGCTGACGCTGATAAGACAATCAGCTTAACTTCTCTTCCGGCTGTTGAATATTTCAAGTAATGAGGTATCCTCTTGAAAAGCAAGGTATTTAAAATTCTCAACAAAATTAAAAATATCCTACTTACCGTACTGCTTGTTGTGCTTGTGTTAATTATTGTGGCTACTGTGTTTATCAGGGCTACCGGCAATACACCGAGCATAGGCGGCTATATGCTTTTCAGAGTAGCCACAGGCAGTATGGAGCCTGAAATTATGGTTGACGACGTTATTCTTGTAAAAGAACCGAATGATTATTCATCTATCGCTGTCGGCGACGTTGTCACTTACGAGAGCTACTCCGGTGTTACGGCAGGCAGACCTATCACTCACAAGGTGATAAAGGCACCGTTTGAGAAAAACGGTGAATGGTATCTGCAAACGCAGGGCATAGCAAACGATATTCCCGACGAAGAGATAAACACAAAACAGCTGTTGGGCGTTATGGTGGCAAAAATCCCGTTTTTAAGAGAGCTGTACTCATTCTTCCTCACTCCGTGGGGACTGCTCACAATTATTGCGCTGATAATTATTGCCTTTGCAGGTGAATTTATCAATGTTGTAAAAATCGTTGGAGAAAAGCCTGACGACGAGAAATCAGCCGTAGACATAGCGGTAGAAAGAGTAATGGCACAGCAAAAAGAAGCTGAACGTCTGCAAAATACGCAAGAACAAAACGGCGAAAAAGACAGGGAATAGTAACACTAAATCAAAATTTAGAAATATTTTCAAAAATAAAAACTGCCCCGAGATTTTCGGAGCAGTTTTTTGAGTTTTAATGAAATACGCTTAATCTAAAGCATCGTAAAAGACGTTGAAAGGCAAGTTTAAAAAGCTTTGTATTACTATTTAATTTAATGAATAATGAATGATGAAAAATGAATAATGAATAATTAAACACGCCGGCACAACGTGCTCGGCGAAATTGCACAATGCAAGCCGAAGCGAAGCGTAGGCGGATAAAGGATTCCAAAGGGTCACTGACCCTTTGGTCGTTTAGGGATAGAGGATTTTTAAGGAGAAAGGGAATCGAAATCCCTTTCTCCTTAAATCTGCTTTCTTTTGCAACTTTTCTTTTCAGATAAAAGAAAAGTTGAGAAACGTATGATGAAGATGAATTTAATCAAGGACAAATAATCTATAATATTAGATGAAACACAAAATATTCTTTTCTTTTTGAAAAATAAAAGAAAAAAGTATGGTAAAGATGAATTGCGTCAACGAAGCAAAACATTAAAACAGCACAAATAGCATATAATCATAGCTTGTCTATAACAACCTGTCTTATTTCTCCTGCAAGGTACAGACTTCCGCAGATAACTATCGCATTTTCCTCGCCGTCAGCAAGAGATAACGCTTCATCAACAGCTGATTTTACATCGCTTTTTTCTTCCACGTTTTCAAAATGACCTCTGCAAACGTCTGCAAGCTCCTTTTCAGTCATACTGCGTGGGTTCTGAATAGGTACAGTTATCACAGTATTGAAAAGTCCGTTTAAGATTTCTATACTGCTTATGCTGTCCTTATCTCTTAGCATACCCATTATACAAACGATTTTTTTGTCGCTCAAATTGCTTTTTACAAAGTCTGAAAGCGTTTCTATTCCGTCAGGGTTGTGCGCACCGTCAAGAAGTATCACAGGCTCTTTTCGCAAAAGCTCAAGCCTTGCAGGGTGAGAAACACCGCTCAGCGCAGACTTGACGGCAGTCAGCGGAATATTCAGAAAACCGCTGTATTCGTTTAAAACCTCGACTGTTCGTAATACAGTTTTCACGTTGTCTATCTGATGTTTTCCTAACAGATTGAGCGTGATTTTCTCGTTTTTATAAACAAAGCTGTTGCCTGAAATATCTGTCCTGACATCAGAAAGCGTTACATCATCGGCAAAGAAAATATTGTTGTTCCTTTCTTTTGCACATCTTAAAAGCTCATTTTTTGCTTCATTTTTCTGACGGGAGATTACGGTGTTAGAGTTTTGCTTGATTATGCCTGCCTTTTCAAAGGCGATTTTTGTAAGAGTGTCGCCTAAAATCGCAGTGTGGTCAAGTCCGATAGGCGTTATCACAGAGCATAGGGGGCAATCTATGACGTTAGTTGCGTCATATCTGCCGCCCAGTCCCGTTTCAAGAACTACAATGTCGCATTTTTCCTTTTCAAAGCAATAAAAGGCGGCGGCTGTTACAAGCTCAAATTCTGTTATAATCTCGTCATTTTCTGCCATCTTACGGACAATCGGCATAATTATATCAATCGCTTCGGCAAGAAAATCACCGTCTATCATTTTGTTGTTAATCTGTATTCTCTCTCTGAAATCGCATACAAACGGCGAGATGTAAAGACCTGTTTTGTAACCCGATTTTTTAAGAATATTTGAAAGCATAACGCACACAGAGCCTTTGCCGTTTGTGCCTGCTGTGTGAATGTATTTCAGCTTTTTTTGCGGATTGCCGATTTTTGACAACAGCTTTGACAGCCTGTCTGTGCCGAGCTTTGCGCCGAAAGCGTCAAGCGAATGAATATTTTGCAGTGCCTGTTCGTAAGTCATTTATAAAAGCTCCTTGTAAATTTCGTTTTTCTTAAAGCCTGTGACGGCGGCTGATTGCTTTGCGGCTTCCGATGTTTTTTCGCCTTTTTCCATTAACTGCCTTGCAAGCTCCACCGCATCAGCAAGAGAATATTCTTCTTTTACCTCCTCTTGGGGAAGTCCTGCAAGCACAAGCACGATTTCACCCTTTAGCGAGCCGTCTGCGTACTTTTCTGCGGCTTCCTTTGTTGTGGTTCTTATTATTTCCTCGTGGATTTTTGTTATTTCTCTCACGATTGAAAGCTGTCTGTCGCCGAAAAATTCGTAAAAGTCCTTTAGCGTCTGCGACAGCTTGTGCGGTGCTTCGTAGAAAATCATCGTGCGTTTTTCGTTTGCAAGCTCCTGTAAATGGCTTTTTCGGCTTTTTTTATTTACGCTTAAAAAGCCCTCAAACGTAAATCTGCCTGTGATAAGTCCCGATACGGCAAGCGCAGAAACAACGGCAGAAGGACCGGGGATTACAACTGTTTTTATGTTTTTCTCTGCGCATTGTTTAATAAGCTCCTCGCCGGGATCTGAAATACAGGGCATACCGGCATCTGTTACAATGGCACAGCTCTCTCCGCTTAAAATCCGCTGACAGATAATGTCGCCCTTTTGTTTTTTGTTATGCTCGTAATAGCTTATCATCGGCTTTTTTATGTCGAAGTGATTAAGCAGCTTAAGCGTTACTCTTGTATCCTCGGCGGCGATAAAGTCAACCTCACTGAGCGTTCTGACAGCACGTGGCGACATATCGTCAAGATTGCCTATGGGTGTACCAACTACATATAGTATTCCGCATATGCTCATATTAACACTCCCTTAAATGCTCCGACTTGTAACAGCCGTAAATTTCTTTCATTTCCTGCGAAAAATCACCGTTTTCGTCCTCTATAAACAGCGTAGGCATAGTGACAAGGCTGCCCCTTTTGCCGCCTCGTCTGCCCTCAACAAGCACAAGCTTAGGCGGCTTTGAGATTCGTTGCTGAACAAAGCGGATACGCTTAGGCTCAAGGTCGTTTTCACGCATCAGCGATAAAATATCGGTAAGTCGTTCAGGCCGCTGACACATACAAAATCTGCCGCCGAACTGCAAAAGATTTTTAGCTGCTGTGAAAATATCGTCAAGCGTACAGCCTTGCTCGTGACGTGCAAGCGTTTTGCCGAGTTCGGGATTTACAATTCCGCTTCCCCTAAGCTTATATGGCGGATTGCAGGCTACAAGGTCGTAACAGCCAAAGGGCAGAACTCCCTTTAGCTCCTTTAAATCGCAGTTTACGGCATTTAAGCTGTCGCAAATATTGTTAAGCTCAGCTGACCTTTTTATCATATCGGCAGCGTCAGGCTGAATTTCAACAGCATCAACAGTTATATTTTTGTTATCCCGAAGCCACAAAAGCGGAATAGTACCGCACCCCGAGCCTAAGTCAACCGCCCTGCACCTGTTTTTCGGACGTGAAAAGTCGGCAAGCAGTATTGTATCTGTTGAAAAATGGTGAATATCGCTGACAATTATCTTTATACCGCCGCCAAGCGGTTCAATATGCTCTTTCTCCTTTAGCACCTTATTCACTCCATTGGTTTATTCTTGATACATAATACCATTTATGACGGTTCTTTTCAAGTTTTCTTTATAGTGCTTTATTAAAAACGTGAGAAATAAGGCAAAAAGAAAAAAGAGAAAAAGCAAAAAAATTTTGTAAAACTATTGACAAATATAGTTTTATAGACTATAATAAACAAGCTGACTTTTAAACAAGTCCATATGGCGGAATAGCTCAGCTGGCTAGAGCATTCGGTTCATACCCGAAGTGTCGTAGGTTCAAGTCCTATTTCCGCTACCAAATGGCCCGGTGGTCAAGCGGTTAAGACACCGCCCTTTCACGGCGGTAACACGGGTTCGATTCCCGTCCGGGTCACCAGAAATCTGCTGGTGTGGTGGAATAGGCAGACACAAGGGACTTAAAATCCCTCGGACTAATACTCCGTACCGGTTCAAGTCCGGTCACCAGCACCATATCGAGTGTTCATAACGGATTTGAGTTATGAACACTCGATTTTTTGTATTTGTTAGTTTCTTCGATATGTATGGAGCAGGTTTTGTGCCTGCTCTTTTGTTTTATGCGGATTTGGTTACATATTCGACTGCAACGCCCTTTCGGGTGTCAGCCTTGTAGTTCTTTCCGCATTCGGGTATTTCAATATACCCTATAAACTTGTAATGAATCATAATTCGCTGGCTGCGGTTTTTACCGACACCCTTGGTTTCATAAACCGTTATTTTATCTATCAGTTCACGAAGCAAGGGCGCTGTCAGCTTTTTCATTTCCATAAATCTTCGTATCGCATTTATGAAATTCTCTTTATTCTGCTGCATTGTGCCGATATTGCTTATTCTTTTCCGAAGTTCTGCAATTTTAGCTTTCAGCTCCATACGCTCAACCTCATATTTGTGAGACAACTGCATAAACCATTCGTCCGTTACCTTACCCGAAGCGTTATCCTCGTATAGCTTTTCATAAAGTCCTGAAATCTTTTCGTTTCGGGCAACAGATTTGCGGAGTTCTTCTTCCAGATACTTCTGTTCTTTAAGAATATCCTTGTTGGTCTTTTGCGCAAGCAGTTCGGCAAAGGCTTCTTCGTCGTCCTGTAGGAATTGTGCCATTCGTCTGAGTTCAAGCATAACCACCTGTTCGATAGCGTCGGCTCGGATATAATGCCTTGTTTCGCAAGTTCCTCTTGTATCGGTTTTGTAGTTGGAGCAACTGAAATACTGTATATTCTTATTTACGGTATTCACATGCGACCATAGCTTGCTTCCGCAATCGGCACAGTAGAGCAAATCGCAAAACATATTCTTTTCGGCATTTTCCTTTTTCGGCGCTCGGCGCTTGGTTTTAGAAATTAACTTTTGCACCGCTTCAAAGATTTCACGGTCAATGATAGGCTCGTGAACATTCTTAAACACCGCCCAGTTTTCTTCGGGGTTGGGAATACGGGATTTATTTTTGAATGACTTTGAGTAGGTCTTAAAGTTAATTACATCGCCGCAGTATTCCTGCTGAGTAAGTATTTTCGCAACCGTTGTCTTTCCCCATTTGTAAGGGTTAGGCTGCGTTTTCTTACCGCCCCTCGGAAGTCCTTTGGATTGCCAATACGCCATAGGGATAAGTACCTTCTGCTCTTGCAGGATTCGGGCAATGGTTTCATTGCCCTTGCCCTCCAAACACATACGGAATATATCCTGTACCACCTGTGCGGCTTCAGCGTCTACAATCCACTTTTTCTTATTTTCGGGAGATTTCACATATCCGTATGGTGGCTGAGATAACGGCTCTCCGGCGTTTCCTCGAAGTCTGTGGGAACTCCTGACCTTGCGGCTAATGTCTCTTGCGTACATTTCGTTCATTACATTTCTGAACGGAGCAAGCTCATTTTCGCCGTCATTACTGTCCACACAGTCATTCACAGCTATAAATCGGATATTTCGGTCGGGGAAGTAGGTATCGGTATAATAACCCACCTGCAAATAATCTCTGCCGAGTCGAGACATATCTTTTACGATTATCGTACTGACATAGCCCATTTCAATATCCTCTAACATTTGCTGAAAACCGGGGCGATTAAAATTTGTGCCTGTATAACCGTCATCAACATAAAACCGTGTATTTCCGAAGCCGTTTTCTTTTGCATACTTGGTAAGCATACGCTTTTGATTTGCAACAGAATTGGAATCTCCCTCTGCGCCGTCGTCACGGGACAGGCGGCAGTATAAAGCGGTAATTCCTACATTGTCTTGTTTCTTTTTCGACTGCATTTAGTCCTCCTTTCCGGCAGTCGAACACACATATTCTACTGCCATTTTACTCGGTGGTGATTCGTTCGTCAAATCTACGAAATCACTTGTAATAATTCTTTTGAATCGGTCTGTAATAGACGGATTGCTTTGTATCTTTGCCGTCCGAAAAGACGAGCCTACGATATACTTGACGCCGTTTATTACATATTCGTTTTCTTGCTGTGCAAGACCACATATAAATTTCAT
Organism: Acutalibacteraceae bacterium; assembly: GCA_051881615.1. GTDB lineage: Bacteria > Bacillota > Clostridia > Oscillospirales > Acutalibacteraceae > CAMFTQ01. Next base: position 47,110 of record JBJEQF010000004.1, read on the forward strand.
AATATTTCCTTACCTTTCATCACGATTTTTCCTTGCTCTCTCACGGCGCATATAGTCATCGCCTATGAGCTTCAGGATTGCATTGTATACATCTTTTTGGGTATAACTTTTAGGGAAGAAGCGGCGAATATCCTCAAAGGGAAAACTGATGCGTTCCTTTTGATTCGCTTTTTCTTCACTCATAATGGCGAAGATCTTATCCGCATTAAGCGTTCCCGCTTGAGATAATTTCTTCATCCGCCCTGCCTGCGAGAGTGACGGAGTGCAGTCCTCGCTCTCTATAATATTCATCAAATTGTACTGCTCCTGCTCAGTCAGATAGGATAGCTCCACAGCAGGAGTAAGTGCGATTCGTTCCTCATCCACAAGGTCTAACAGTTCGGGGATAAGTTTGGTTAAACGGATATACCGAAACACTTGGTCACGACTTTCGTTTACTTCCTTACCAATGACCGTTGCGGTATCCGACTTTGTCGCAACTTGCGACAAGGTTAAATCTGTGCGTTTGCCTTGCTCTTTCAGTGCCTCCATCTTCATTTTGTAGGCAAAGGCTTTTTCGCTCGGAAGTATCCGTTCACGGTGCAGATTGCTGTCCACAACGGCAATCGCCGCTTCGGTGCGGTCAAGGGGATAAATTAAGGCGGGTACTTCTGTTAGTCCCGCCCTTTTACTTGCGTGTAATCTTCGGTGTCCCGATATTACTTCATATTCATCTGTGGTATTATCTTTCAGTCTTACAATTAAAGGAGAGATAATACCCTGCGACTTGATACTTTCCACAAGCTTGTCCATATCCTCATTATCTGTGACTTTATACGGATGACCTTCAAAATCGTGTAGTTTTTCTATGGGGATACGGGCGGACTTTTTCTTTTTGCTTTCAATTGGGATTTCATTTATTGTCATCACTCCCAACCTCCTTTCTTTAATTTTTAGGTGTAGTTTTCTTGTAAAGGGTTTTAGGGATTTCTCCCTAACAAGTACTGTTTTGCGCCGATAGGAGTACAAACAGTCTGCTTGCTAAGATAATACAAGCATCCTTAGGCAAAGAGGCTGTTTTGTACGGCAACTATCAAACTGTTTGCTCGCTACGCCTAAGTTTTCTACCTTGAATTACTCCTATCTCTTAATAAAAACCGTCACCGCTACCGTACACAGAACCGTCACTGCGGGAATATAATCTGTTGTATAATCCTATGAGCCTTTTGCGGTTGGTACGGCGGAAAGATACATCAATTCCTTTTTCCCTGTAAAGGTATTGATAGTCATATTTGCGCAACAGTTTGGTGACGGTATTGGGTGGAGTATAGTTATCTCCCACAGCACTCAAAAGGTCGGTAGCAGTACCGAGCCATTCCTTTCTTGTCTGCATATATGCTATTGTCTTATGAAGAAAAGGGTGTTCTTTAGTAAGTACGGGCATACCCGTCTGCGGTATATCCCCAAGTGCTTCGGCTACAATTCGTTCACCTTTGGTTATTTGCATTTTCAATACCTCCCTTCGGCGGGTATCTTATGATTTTTTAAGCTGTTATTCTGCTTCTTGGCAAATTCACTTGCCGCCGCCCGTCGCTCATCGCTGTACGGCTCGGTCAGGCGAAAGCAGAACCGACCTTTCGCAACCTCAAAGGAAAGACCACCGTCCTCTGTGTCATCGGTCAGTCTACACAAGTCGGGATGTTTTACCGAGTAGGCGGTCAGTCTGTTTTTGAGATCGGTGTTATAGGTGTTGACCGTAATCCACGGACTTGCTTCATCGAAAAATATCTCTGTTGTTTTCTGCGACTTTTTCAAACCTGTTTTCATTACATCACGCTCCTTTCGAAAAATAGCTTATTTTTTCTTTGCTTTTGCAAGAGGGGCATTTTTGACCGATTTTTCACAGCTTATGACCTGTGAAAAATACAGATTTTCCGTTAGAAATGCTCCAAACGATGCAGACATCGTTAAACCTGTTTCTGTTTGGAAAATCCCGACTTTTACAGTTCAAGAGCCATTTTGCCGTTTTGCCCGAATATCGTTCCTGCCCCGGAATCTCACCGCAGCGTTGCCACGCTCGCTCCCGACAGGGAGGTCATCGCACAGTCATATCCCATTCGGACGGTCATTTAGTTTTCAAAGTACAACTGGGGTGTATATGTCACGATCGTAAATTCAATTTAAGTGCCAAGAGAAAAATATAAAGCCGCCACATATCAACACTAATAATCGGCGAAAGCTTTGCTCTCGCTTCAAATCAGATGCTCATATGTGACGGCTTTGAATTATTCAAAAGACCATACTGTTTGCGTCGACTCAACTCCACCTTAAACAGTACAAAAAACAGCGGTGGCGAGTCACGGTACGCTCCCAAAGGAGAATACCGCCGGTATAGCGGACTGGTACCTGACTATACCTCTACGAAGACATCATATTCAGTTGGATACCTCATAAGAGGTTATTCTATTATAGCATATAGAACATTTGTTTGTCAAGATGTTTTGACTGGATTTGAATGTTTCCATGATTTGTGGGAAAACGGTTTATAGTATCCTCTCAAACTCAGCAATCTTTTCTGATATCGTATCTACACCGTGTTTGTCCAAGTATTCTATGGGAGAATCACACCCTTGTAGGTGTATATCTTCACAGAACATCTCATTGTTTTTGCAGTATTGACGGCACGCAGAGAAATTAACATACGGCGGTACGAGCGGCATAATAACTTTGAAGTGTTTTTTCAATAGATCAAGCTGTCCGTTTGCAATTCTAGGTAGATACGTAGATACCACATTTGTGATCCCAAGTCCGATTAATTTGAAATAATCCTCATACGATGATACAACTATTATGCTTTTCTTTTCGGATCGTATTGCCAAATTAAGTGAATATAGATTATTTGACCGAGTGAACTTATCGTTGTTGGGATACTTATATAATTGCTCTTTGTCTGTGATATAATAGTCGAAACAAACTACAGTTCCACCTTCGTCTATCGTTGGAATAATGATGCTATTTCTCATTTTATCACAGTAATTTCCTTTAGAAGATTTTGTTATCAAGTTTGCTTTTTCAAGTTGTGAAATTGTATATGACTTTTGTTTAGTCATATATTCAATAAAGCAATTAAATGAGTTATCGTGAAAACCAATGCCAAGTTGAACTATGGTTTTTCCTTTTATGCCCCAAGCGTGTAGCTGATTGATTGCACTTTTTGCTTTACTGTTCGTTTTTAGCTGTGAATGATAGAATATTGCCGCATCACGCATTAAATTGTTTGACGAAGGCTTGATTTCAGGAAGCGTAATTCCTGCTACACTCGCAAGCTCTGAAACGGCTGCTTTGTAATCAACCTTTTTGGTTTTCATTACATACGTAATTATATCTCCGCCTAAACTACAGGCAAAACAATAAAACGAGTTTGTTTCCGGATATACAACAAAGGATTCCAACTTGCCGCATACAGGGCATTTCCCGTGATAATTCTTACCACGTTTAAACAACTCTTGTTTTGACGAGATATAACTAACAATATCGTTTTTAGACTTAATTTCGTTGATTTCATCAGCAGATATTAAGCCTTTAGAATTAGCCATATAGCATCTCCTAACCTATTAAGAATTTAATCTTTCAAAAAGCTTCGTAAGTTTATTAGCCGTGATGGTTTCGTCATAATGCATACCTTCATAAGTGGGATGAAGCACAGGATATGTAGGGTGTTTTGTTTTTAATATAAAGTGGTTTTCGATTAACCATTCTATAATAGTGATTAAATCATCACGGCGAACTTGTTTAAGTTTTCCATACTCTGGAAGCTTGTCCAACCCTGCATTCGTAATGCGTTTGCTACTGGCACCACGAAGCACATCTGCTAAAATGTTTATGCCATAATAACTCTTTTCGCTGATGTGAGAGAGACATTGTAAAACGGTATAAACAATATCATTTAAATCGGTCTCTTCAAACATAACCGCTTTAACTCTTGCCTTCTTTATGACCTCGACTTGTTCAAATTGCGACTGAGTCGTCGCAACTTGAATTTGTGTCGGTGTTTTAGCTGTTGCAGATATAAACTCTTTTGCAGGCACTGGTTCGGGATTCATCTTGAGCATTTCGTAATAGTATTTGGGCGTAATAAATCTTCCGCATCCAGTACCATCTTTTTTATAATTGGTGCAGCCGAGGAAATAGTTATTTTCTTTTCCGGGTTTGACAATAAGATATCCGTCTCTGCACTGATCGCATTTCAAAATTGAAAGTTTGCCAGCCTTGTATTCGTTGGTCATAAATCCACAGACCTCCGGCTCATTAGTGCAAATAAACAATCTCAGTCCGTAAGCGTTTTTATAGCGAAATTGCATAGGATAACCACAAATAGGACAAGTTTTCTTTGCAATATTATTTTGCGGTGGCTCCTCGCTCCAATTCCCACGCAGAACAACATTTTTATAATCTCGTTTTATTTCAAGTAAAAATTCGGAGGGATTTTGTTCGGGAGCAATAAAATAAACGCGATTTTTAGTTCTTGTCATTGCAACGTAAAACAAGCGGCGTTCTTCTGCATAATCAATGGAGCGATCACCTTTGATTACAAACGCAAGAACGGGATCATCTTCAATTTTTGAAGGAAAACCATATGTTTCGTTGCGCCCATTTACAACTATAACATTATCATATCCCAAACCTTTTGAGGCGTGGGCAGTCATAAATGTAATATTAAGTTTCGGATATTTTACGCTCTTGAGTTTGCTTCCTCGATTAATGTATTCAAACAAACCCGATTTTTCTAATTTATCGCCGTCAAACCCAAATCTTCCGAGCAACAGGATAGAAGAATCTTCGGATTTCCCTTCCTTCTTGTTAAATTCAATGATCTGTTCGAGCGCAACTTCAACAGCGTGTGCAATTGCGTAATTTGCACCGCTTTTATTATCGGCATTCAGTTTTTTGGGGCTTCCATCATAAGTATAGATAATGACAGGATCGACGATGTTTTTAGGAGACTTTAATTCTTTTGAAATTTGTGCTTCGTTTTTCTGAATGAAGTTGCCGGCAATATCAATTACTTCCTGCGAATTACGATATGTCTTTACGATTTTCAAAAGTTTTGCATATCCCATCTTCTCTTCAAACTTCGTAAAGAGCGTTATGTCGGAACCGCTAAACGCATAAATTGATTGCCAATCATCACCGACAGCAATTATCTTAGCGTCGGTAACTTCCGACAAGGCTGTTACTAAATCAAATCTTTGCCGAGAAATGTCCTGATACTCATCTACAATAATATACTTGAAATCAAGTTTTCTTTTCATTTCCTTGACTTCTCGGAGAATCCGTGCAGATTCATTTATCATATCCTCAAAGTCAACGGCATTATTTTCCTTCAGATAACGCTCATATTCCAAATAGCAATCATTGCAAATATCCAAGAAAAGTCTTGTACGCACATTTTGTGTAGAATGATACATACGGCTGAATTCATCCGCAGTAAAGCCGTTTGTTTTGAAGTTCGTAATAAAGCGACAAATCAAATTGACAAGTTTTCTTATGTAACGGTTTTCTTCGGTGGATACGAGTTTTTCCATTACCTCTTTATTTGAGCGGTGATGTAACTCAAAACCGTTATTTTCAAGTTCTTCCTGTAAATGCTCTAAAAGCGATTTTCGATCGGAATACTGTGAGAAGGTATAAATGAGTTTCGTACCGTGCTGCCTGTGCAGATTAATTTTGTCATTTATAGCTTTTTTATATGCTTCAAGCTGATCGTCACTAAAGCGATCGTTTTTGCCGTCTTGCGTAATACCAAAATGCTCAATATAGGCAACTTTATCACCCTGCCGAATAATAAAGTCAGGAGTATATGGCTTTTTAGAAAAAAGAATATCATACTTGTACATTGGCTCATATTCATAGTCAATGTTATTCAAATACAAGAAATTTGCAATTTCCACCTCTTGATGAGAGCGCATTACTTCACTTTGAATTGTTACAGATTTTTTTGTACGAATATCAATAACTTGTTGCTTAAACTCGTTGAGATCGCTTCGCATTGTAGCAAAATTCGACTTTGCGATTTTATTGAAGAAACTATTGAGATCTTCACCTTCATACGGAGCATCAAAGTACGAAGCAAAAAACATAATCAAGTTGTTTACAAGACTTTCATTCTTCAATATAGAGCTTTTGAAATAATCCTGTAAAACAAAGTATAACTTTGAAGAATCAACAATATTAAGTTTTTCCGATGACTGTTTTCTCAATATAGCATTACCGGTTGAATGGAACGTGGCAATCGGGCAATCTATCGCCAAATCTCGATTCAACTTGTCCCGAAGTTCTTGAACAGCTTTATTTGTGAAAGAAACAACAAGAATTTGAGAAGGTTCTATACCTTTTTTCTCAACCAAATATTTAACCTTTGCCGCAACAGTAGTAGTTTTGCCTGCACCTGCACCGGCAATAACGAGACAATAATCCTCGTCTGTTAGTATAACACGACGCTGATCTTCATCCAATTTGATTTGGGGATCGACCTCACGAAGAATATTATCCAAATAGTGTTGTTCTTCGGTCATTGCACGGCGAATAAAAGACTCATTATGCTCGTCCACAAGAGCTTCAAAATTTATGTATTTTGATAATGTGCCTTCGACAACAGAAAGTGAAAGACCATTGTTTTTGCAGAAAGCATCTAACAATCGGCTACTTTGAAGCACGCCAAAATACTCAACGATTTTCTTTCCGTCGAGCAGCCTTGCACGATATTCACTTTTTGAAACATAGCGGTTTTGTGATAATATGGCATCCATATAAGCCTTTAAGTCCCACAAATTTTGACATTCGGGATTCTCAAATGACATATTATCCGTGACGTTATTTGCTATCGTTTCTTTCTTTTTAAAGAGTTTAGAAAACAATCCCATATATATGCCTTTCTTCTCAAACAATATTAGTCCGCAGAAGCACCGGATTTAATCCAGTTATCAACTTCATCAATTTTGAATTTCCATTGTCTGCCCATTTTATGTGCAGGCATATTTTTGTTATCAATCCATTTGAAAACTGTATCTCTGCTTACGCCAAGATATTCACATATTTCTTTTAGAGAATACCATCTGTTAGTTATTTCCACAATTCTGACCTCTCAAATTCAAAGTGTTAGTCTATTGCTTTTATAGTATATCATAAAATAGGGTAGGATGCAATATATCAAAGTCGATTAGCGTAGGTTTCAAAGTTTTGACATAAAATTAGCGGCAAGGAGAAATCCCTGCCGCCTTTGTCTGTTAGTTGTAAACTATGTCGTTATTCACGATTTCTGTGGCTCTGCTGCGGATGTTATTCATCTGAGCAACCCATTCCATTTGATTGTCCGCTTTGAACCGTTCTGTCACGCCCTCACGCTCTGCCATTTGTTTTACAAGCCGAAAAAACATATCCTCCGCTTGCTCGTCAATGTCGGCAAGATAATCATTCAACTTACCGCTTGTCAGCAAATTCATATACAAAACCTTATGATTCTGTTTCAAATGTCTCGCGTGCCGCCTCCCCCACAGTCCGATAGGCTTATTTTCTTCATCGGGGAGTTTTAAGTCAGGCAAGTAATAATCACCTTGCAAAGTATAACTGATACCTGTTTTTTCGTTATAAATACGCTTTTCCATAGTTAAGCCTCCTTGTGTATTACTTTGAATTTCTTTTGCTTTGCATTAAGAATTTTGAGCATAACTTCATCAACTGCATCGGTATATTTGCCGTCTGCAATAAGACTGTTTCTTTTTCCGTTAAGGCAGTCGATGATAATTCTTTGCTCGTAATCATCAAGAGCTATGTAATACTTTTTGGACATATCTTTCACTCCTTCAACAAATCCTTAAACGGTGTTTCGGTTGATATAAAAGTATCGTATGTAAAGTTAGCTCCCAATCGAAATCCCATAATAAAGCTATCGAGATTCGATTCGCCGTTGACGATACTCCAAGCATTGGAAAACTCAAGAAACTTCTTTTTGTTTTCGCCTGTGAGTGCTTCTGTTAGGAACTCCTCATTGAGCATAAGGACTTCCATCTGCTTTTGAACAGTCTTATTCTGCTTAGTGCTTCGTGCTTGGGGATCAATGTTACCGTAATAGAATTCTTCAATAAATTTTGACATAATCTCGTTTCCTCGTTTCTGTAATTTTATTTTACGAAGAAACCTTGAAATACACAAATGTGCGAATGAAAAATATGTGTGTTTCTGCCGGTATTTTAATGCCTTTAAATCAAATCCGTTATGAACACCCGCACCACATAATTAGCGAATAAATGCAGTCGAGTAAATCGGCTGCGTTTTGTGTTTGGCAAGGAAATTAAAAATAATTTCTGCATATACTTGATATAGCCGAAAGCGTATGATATAATAGGCTTAGGCAAAAATGAGATGAGAACTTAGCCGACACAAAACAACCCCCACAGATGGCAGTCTGTGGGGGTTTTAGTTTAGGCTTGTTGTCACTTTAAATGTCTATCAAGCCATTTGCAAATATAGTGGCAGGCTATATTTGCTGTGATAGATACAAAAAATGAGATAAGAATATTCAAGCCGACACCTCCTCTCCGTTGCCGGATTGGGTAGTGACAACGTGATTATTATATCACACTTGACGAAATGCGACGAGAAATACTGTTTACTTCGAGAATAAACTGTGCTAAGATAATTACAGAAAAGAATTTAAAAATAATTTCTTAATATACCAAAAATATTCGTAATCAATAAAAGCTCCCGATTATAGGGAGCTTTTGATTTCTTCTAAATATTTCATCAGTTCATCAAAACCGCCGTTTTTATACAAAGCTATGTCCTTGTTCTCTTTGTTTATCAGGCAATCTGTGAGCAGGAATGTTTTTATACCGATTTTTTCTGCTACCATATCCTCTGTCACGTCATTTCCGACCATAAGGCACTCCTGCGGATTTGTCTGCAGCTTTTGCATAATGTCGCTGTAATACTTAGGATTAGGCTTTGAAAAGCCAGTGTTTTCGTATGTTGTGATAAGCTCAAAATCATCAGGGTCAAGTCCTGCCCATCTGATACGGCTGTGTGTAGCTGTTGTCGGGAAAATCGGGTTAGTTGCCAGCGCAACTCTGAAGCCTAAGTCTTTTGCAAGACGTACAGCCCTTGACGCTTTTTCGTTAAATCCGCATACCTCTTTCACATTCTGAAATTCGTTTTTGTAAAACTCATCAAACATAGGTCTGTCCTGAAGTGATTTCTCGCCGAAAAGCTGTGCAAAGGTTTGCCAGAATACTTCTTCGTTTATGCTGTTGCCGTCATTTTTTATCATAGCGGCGGTGCCTGCCCATACTGCCTCTGTCAGCTTTTTAGGCTCATAGCCTAAGGGAGCAAGTGTTTTCGCAAGCTGTTTAAAATATGCTTTTACAAACAGCTCCTGATCCATAGGTAAAAGTGTTCCGTCCAAATCAAATAAAACAGTTCTGATGCTCATAAAAATATCCTTTCAATCGTTTGGAGTATAATTTTTGAAATACTTTCTGTAGAGTTATTTTACCATATCGGTTCGAATTTGTCGATAAAATAAATGCGCATAAAACAGAAAAAACTTTTCTCGACAACAGAATAAAACAAATTTTTTTGCCTACACTTATTATTATATGGGTGTAGGTTTTATTACTTATAACATAAAAAAGGAATGAAAAAATTGGTGAATATTGAAATTAACGACGGCACTGTTACCGCCTTTTTATCGGGAGAAATTGACCACCATACCTCGGCAGAAATCCGCAGGGAGATAGACACAACAATCGAGAGGGTGCGACCCGATATTTTACAGCTTGACTTTAAGGGTGTGCAGTTTATGGACAGCTCGGGTATTGGTCTGATTATGGGCAGATACAGACAAATGAGCCTTTTAGGCGGCAACGTATCTGTCATAAATATACCCAAGCACCTCGAAAGACTTGTAAGACTGTCGGGAATAACAGCGTTAGGAGTAATGAAATGAAAATTATAAATGAAATGAATTTAAGCTTTTCAAGCAAAAGCACAAACGAAGGCTTTGCAAGAAGCGCAGTGGCGTCATTTGCACTGTCGCTTGACCCCACAATAAACGAGCTTGCAGATATAAAAACAGCTGTTTCCGAGGCGGTGACAAACTGCATTGTTCACGGCTACGAAATGAACGCAGGCACTATTTACATAAACGCAAAAATTACCGACAAGAGCAAGATAATTATAAAAATCCGAGATAAGGGCAGAGGAATTAAGGATATCGAAAAAGCGATGGAGCCGTTGTTTACAACAGCAGGCGGTGAAAGAGCAGGACTCGGCTTTGCCGTTATGCAGAGCTTTATGGACAAGGTAAAGGTAAGCTCGACGCTAGGCAAGGGAACAACTGTGTATATGGAAAAATCAATTATCAGAAATCTAAGCTATGAACAAAAACGATAGTATAATTAAGAATAACTTAGGGCTTGTTCACGCCTGCTGTAAAAGGTTTGCAGGCAGAGGTATAGAATATGAGGAGCTGTATTCGGCAGGTTGTGAGGGGCTTGTAAAGGCTGTCAAAAGGTTTGACGAGAGCAGAAATCTACAGCTTTCAACCTACGCAGTGCCTGTTATTATGGGCGAAATCCGCCAGCTTTTCAGAGATGCAGGTACGGTAAAGGTCAGCCGAGGATTAAAGGACCTTGCGCTAAAAATCGCAAGGGTAAATGAAGAATACGCAAAGAAAACAGGCAGGGAGCTTACAGTTTCGGAGCTTTCGCAAATACTGTGCGAGCCGAATGAAAAAATCAGCGAGGCACTTTGCTGTATGCAAACGCCCGTTTCACTGACATCAGGCTATGACGAAAACGAGGAAGCAGAGCTTGATATTCCCGTAGATTCACAGGAGGAAAAAATAGCCGAAAGGCTGTCGCTTTGTCAGGTTATAGGCGAGCTGTGCGACAACGATAAAATGATAATTGAGCTTAGATACTATAAGCAGAAAACACAGTCACAAACGGCGCAGCAGCTCGGTATGACGCAGGTTCAGATAAGCAGACGTGAAAAGAAGATTTTACAACAGCTGAGAGAAAAGCTGTCGTAACGGTCAGCTGTTTTTGGCTGCATAAGCATTCTTTAATAAAAAGCTATCCGCCCCGACAGAAAACTAATCTGTCGGGGCGGATAATTATATAAAAGGATAGGGAAAGTGAATATAATTACTCAACATCCTGTAAAGCGTCATAGCCTCTTTCGCCTGTACGAACCTTTACTACATCCTCTACGTTGTGGATAAAGATTTTACCGTCGCCGATATGGCCTGTGTAAAGTGCCTTGACAGCCGCCTGAACAACTGTTTCAACAGGGATTTTGCATACAACGATTTCAACCTTCATCTTAGGCAGCAGGTTCATTTCTACTGCAACACCACGATAATACTCTGCCTTGCCCTTCTGAACGCCGCAGCCGAGTACCTGTGATACAGTCATACCTGTGATGCCTACCTCGTCCATAGCTGTCTTTAAAGCCTCGAGCTTGCTTTGCTTTAAGATGATGTCGATCTTTGTGATCTTGTTCTCGCCTGTTGAAGTACCCTCTGCAACCTGTACGGGGATTGCGGCAACAGCAGGAACATCGCCTGTTATCTGAGTATCGGGAACATCGTCAAGAGAAGCGTTTTCAACTACTGCCGGCATAAAGTCAGCGTAGGAGCTGATTAAGCCATGCTCTGTAAGGTCAAGACCTATCATTTCTTCTTCCTTAGAAGCTCTCAGACCGAATATTGCCTTGATAGCCTTGAATACGATAAACATAGTAACTACTGTCCAAGTGCCTACAGTAAGAACGCCAAGTGCCTGAATACCAAGTTGATTGAAGCCACCGCCGTAGAAAAGACCTGTTATGCCGTCCTGACCCTTGCCTGTTGCGAAAAGACCAACTGCAAGTGTACCCCAGATACCGTTAGCACCGTGAACTGCTACAGCACCTACAGGATCGTCTATCTTGAGCTTGATGTCGATAAATTCAACTGCAACTACTACGAGGATACCTGCTACAAGACCGATTATTGCAGCGCCTAATGCGTCAACATCGGCACAGGGAGCTGTGATAGCAACAAGACCTGCAAGTGAGCCGTTGAGTGACATTGAAACATCAGGCTTGCCGTTTTTGATCCAAGTGAAAATCATTGTTGTGCAGGTTGCAACAGCCGGAGCAACCGTTGTTGTAAGGAATATCTGACCGAGGAAATCAGTGTTGCCTGCTGCAGCACCGTTAAAGCCGTACCAGCCGAACCACAGGATAAATACGCCTAATGCGCCGAGTGTAAGGCTGTGACCGGGGATAGCGTTTACCTTGCCATTTTTGCCGTATTTACCGATACGGGGACCGAGTATTGCTGCACCGATTAAAGCTGAGATACCGCCAACCATATGAATTGCGCAGGAGCCTGCAAAATCAATAAAGCCAAGCTGTGAAAGCCAGCCGCCGCCCCAGATCCAGTGAGCCTCAATCGGGTAAATAACAGCTGAGATTACGCCCGAATATACGCAATAGGAAATAAATCTTGTTCTTTCTGCCATAGCACCCGAAACGATTGTTGCGGTTGTAGCACAGAAAACCATATTAAATACGAAATTGTGCCAAGGGAAGTTTGCAAAGTCGGTAAAAATCTGCCAGTCAGGCTTGCCGATAAGACCGAAAAATGCGTTTTCACCGCATAAAATTCCAAAGCCGAGCAGCATAAATACTACTGTACCGATGCAGAAGTCCATCAGGTTTTTCATAATGATGTTACCTGCATTCTTTGCTCTTGTAAAGCCTGTTTCTACCATCGCAAAGCCTGCCTGCATAAAGAATACAAGCGCTGCGCCTATCAGAAACCACACGCCCTCTGTTCCGAAAATGGTTGAGTTCAGAGCGTCTTGTACTACATTTTCTACGTTCATTTATATCTCTCCTTATGTATAAAAAATAAAAGACGTGCAAAATTTGAATTTGCAAAAATCCAAATTTTTCACGTCTTTGTGTACAGTCTTTAATTTTTAATTGTGCTTAACGTCTTATTAAACACTAAAGAGTAAATCGCCGTATGTCGGCATAGGCCAGTAGTCTGAAGCTGTGTTGATTTCCATTTCATCTGCTACGGCTCTGAGCTCCTGCATTGCAGCAAATACGCTGTCGTGATAGAAGCTTGCGTAGCTCTGGATATCGTCCTCATACTCGTTAGCCTTGATAAGTGTTGCTTCTAATGCGTCAATCTTCTTAGCAAAGCAAGAAAGAAGCTTTGAAAGCTTGAGTACAAGCTCCTCTTCAACATCTGTCGGAATAGCGGCAGACAGTGACTTTTTAGCAAGCGCTGTGTCTGTCAGCTCACGAACATAAGCAGATACGGCAGGTAAAATATCCTTCTTAGCCATATCAAGAGAAGTAAGAGCCTCAATGTTGATTACCTTTGCGTAGTTCTCAAGTAAAATCTCATATCTTGCGTGCATTTCGTCACGAGTGTAGATTTTATTCTTTTCAAAGAGAGCCACGTTCTTGTCAGAAATGTAATACGGAAGAGCCTCAGGCGTTGATTTAAGGTTATAAAGACCTCTTCTTTCAGCCTCTTTAACCCATTCGTCTGTATAGCCGTCGCCGTTGAAGATAATTCTCTGATGCTTTGTAAAGATGTCCTTGATAACAGCCTTTACGGTAGCGTCAAAGTCGTCTGCGTCTTTAATTCTGTCGTAAATCTGAGAAAGCTCCTCAGCAACGATAGTATTAAGAATAATGTTGGGGCAAGAGATATTGATTGCTGAGCCGAGGCTTCTGAATTCAAACTTGTTGCCTGTGAAAGCAAACGGTGATGTACGGTTTCTGTCTGTAGTATCCTTTTTGAAGTCGGCTAAAACGTCAACGCCGAGCTTCATTGTATCACTGCTTGGCTTTTCGTAATCCTTGCCGCTGATGATAGCGTCAACAACAGCTCCCAGATCATCGCCCAAGAACATTGAAATGATAGCAGGCGGTGCTTCGTTTGCGCCGAGTCGGTGGTCGTTACCGGCAGACGCAACAGAAACTCTTAATAAATCCTGATATTCGTCAACAGCCTTTACGATAGCTGCAAGGAATACGAGGAACTGTGTATTTTCAGCCGGAGCCTTGCCGGGATTTAACAGGTTTTCGCCTGTGTTTGTTGAGATTGACCAGTTGTTGTGCTTACCGGAGCCGTTTACACCTGCAAAAGGCTTTTCGTGAAGCAGGCATACAAGACCGTGCTTTTCTGCAACCTTTTTCATAATCTCCATAGTGAGCTGATTCTGGTCGGTTGCAAGGTTTGTAGTAGTAAAGATAGGTGCTAATTCGTGCTGAGCAGGTGCAACCTCGTTGTGCTTAGTCTTTGCAAAGATACCTAATTTCCACAGCTCCTCGTCAAGATCAGCCATAAAGGCTGTTACACGAGGCTTGATAGCACCGAAGTAGTGATCCTCAAGCTCCTGACCCTTTGGTGCTTTTGCACCGAAAAGAGTTCTGCCTGTAAAGAAAAGGTCTTTTCTCTGATTATATAATTCTTTATCAACAAGGAAATATTCCTGTTCAGCGCCGACTGTTGTTGCAACTCTTGTAACGTCTGTTTTGCCGAACAGATGAAGAACCTTAACTGCCTCTGCACTGAGTCTTTCCATTGAACGAAGAAGCGGAGTCTTTTTGTCAAGAACCTCGCCTGTGTATGAACAGAAGGCTGTCGGAATGTAAAGTGTGCCGTCCTTGGCAAATGCGTATGATGTAGGATCCCATGTTGTGTAGCCTCTTGCTTCAAATGTTGCACGGATACCGCCGTTAGGGAAGGATGAAGCGTCAGGCTCGCCCTTTATTAGCTCCTTGCCCGAAAACTCCATAATTACCATACCGTTGTCTGTCGGGTTAATGAAGCTGTCGTGCTTTTCTGCCGTAACGCCTGTCATTGGCTGGAACCAGTGTGTGTAGTGTGTGCAGCCCTTTTCGATAGCCCATTCCTTCATAGCGTGAGCCACTGCGTTTGCAACCGTTGTGTCAAGCGGCTCGCCATCCTGAATAGTTTTCTTTAATGCCTTGTAAATTGTCTTTGGGAGTCTTTCTTTCATGGCCTCGTCATTGAAAACCATACTGCCGAAGATCTCAGGTACATTTGCCATTAAAATCTCTCCTATCCGTAATATAAAAGTCTATTAAAACACAAAAGGACGCTGTAGACCAAATGCCTACAGCGCCCTTGCTGTGTCAACACCGCAAGTATATACTTTTCGGCGGAATTTGTCAATAGCTTTTTTGAAAAAATTTTAAAATTTGCAAGATTTATAATTTTTCTTGCAAAAACAATGACAATATCAATAAAAATATGCTAAATTTAGACAAAAAAGAAATTTTCTGTATATTTATTTTCATTTTCTGTTGACTAAAGCACTTTTTGTACTGTATAATCATATTCATAAAATCAGGTAACAATAACAATAAAACGCATATCTTTTTAAAGGACTGTTTAAACAAGGCAGAAAAAGCAAAAATATTTGTCGATTATTCTAAGAAAGAATAAAATTTTGCGCTCTATCCTTTACAATGTATTAGATATATTATGTGTACTTTATTTTTGTAATTGTTACGTTATCTATCCTGCTTGCAATTTTGGTGACATTTATGAAAAAAGCATTGATTGTTTCAAAAACTGAACAAAGCGCAGAACAGATTAAGGCTCTTTTGCAAAGCGAAGGCTATGAGGATTTTTCGCAGACGCTAAGCTCGGCAGACGCAAAAAATCTGATTGCAGAAAGCGTGTTTGACCTGATTGTAATTAACGCCCCTATTGCCAACGAGTCGGGCATTAAAACTGCCGACTATGCGGCAAGGCATACAAGAGCCTGCGTTATTATGATTGTCAAAGAGGATTTTGCAAACGAGGTTTCCGACCAAATGGCAGAATGCGGTGTGCTTGTAATATCGAAGCCGATAAATAAGCACCTGTTTCACCATTACCTGCTTTTTACCGACTTTTTCAAACGCCGTATGCTCGGCGTGATGGAAGAAAACGATAAGCTAAAGCAGATGGTAGAGGAAATGAAGCTTGTAAATCGTGCAAAGTGCCTTTTGATGCAGTGCCTTTCTATGAGCGAGGCACAGGCGCACAGGTACCTTGAAAAACAGGCGATGGATATGCGAATGAGCAAAATCGAAATAGCCAAGCAGGTTTTGAAAATATACGATTATTAAAAATGTAATCGGTAAAGCTTTAGAGTTAGCCGATAATGAGCATTACAAAGAGTATTACGTTGAAAGGAATGGAAAAGCTATGAGCCGCAGGGCATATTTAATTCTTGAAAACGGCACAGTATTTGAAGGCAAGTCCTTTGGTGCAGAAAAAGAAACAACAGGCGAGCTTGTTTTTACAACAGCTATGACAGGTTATCTTGAAACACTCACCGACCCCAGCTACTTTGGTCAGGTGGTTGTGCAAACATTCCCTTTAATCGGCAATTACGGTGTTATTCCCTCTGATTTTGAGAGCAGCGCCCCCGCCTTAAAGGCATATATAGTCAGAAATTGGTGCCAGGAGCCTTCCAACTTCCGTTGTAAGGGCGATCTTGACACCTTTTTAAAAAGCACCGATATCCCCGGTCTTTACGATATAGACACAAGAGCGCTTACAAGAATTGTAAGGGAATACGGTGTTATGAACTGCAAGCTGACATACACGCTTGATAATAAAGAAAAGGATCTTGAAGAGATTAAAGGCTACAGAGTGACAAAGGCTGTAGCGTCAGTTTCTGTTAATGAAAAAGAGTTGTTTGAAAGTAAAGAAAAGAAAAGAAGCGTTGTACTCTGGGACTTCGGCGCAAAGAGCAACATCCGCCGAGAGCTTGTAAACAGAGGCTGCGACGTAACGGTTGTACCGTCAACAGCTACAGCAGAGGAGATAAAGGCGCTTAATCCCGACGGAATTATGCTTTCAAACGGACCGGGAGATCCTACAGAAAATACAAACGTAATAAGCGAGCTTAAAAAGCTGTGCGAATATAAAATACCGACCTTCGGCATCTGCCTTGGACATCAGCTTCTGGCACTTTCACAGGGTGCAAAAACAGTAAAATTGAAGTACGGTCACAGAGGCTCAAATCAGCCGGCAAAGGATTTAAAAACAGGCAGAGTTTACATCACAAGCCAGAATCACGGCTATGCGGTAGTAGGCGACAGTCTGCCTGAAAACGCAGAGGTAAGCTTTGTAAACGGTAATGACGGAACGTGCGAGGGCGTAAACTACACAGATATGCCTGCATTCTCTGTTCAGTTTCACCCCGAGGCTTGCGGCGGTCCGCTTGACACAGCGTTTTTGTTCGACCGCTTTATGCAGATGATTGATAATTGATATAAATATAGAAAAGCCGTATTTTTTGAAAGGAATTGACTTAATATGCCACTGAAGCCAAACATAAAAAAGGTTATGGTAATCGGTTCCGGTCCTATCGTAATCGGACAGGCAGCCGAATTTGACTATGCAGGCACACAGGCTTGCCGTGCATTAAAGGAAGAGGGTCTTGAGGTAATTCTGATTAACTCAAACCCGGCTACAATTATGACAGACAACGCTATGGCGGATAAGATTTACATTGAACCGCTTACGCTTGAAACGGTAAAACGTATTATCAAAAAGGAAAAGCCCGACAGCCTGCTTTCAACTCTGGGCGGTCAGACAGGACTTACGCTTTCTATGCAGCTTGCAAAGGAGGGCTTTCTTGAAAAGCACGGAGTACAGCTCTTAGGCGCTAACCCCGAAACTATCGACAAGGCAGAGGACAGGCAGATGTTCAAGGACACTATGGAGGCCATAGGTCAGCCTGTTATCCCCTCAACGGTTGTAAATGACGTTGAATCAGCCGTTGCTTTTGCAAATGAAATCGGCTACCCTGTAATTATCCGTCCTGCGTTTACCTTGGGCGGTACAGGCGGCGGTATCGTTGAAAACGAAGAGGAGCTTATCGAAATCACCTCCAACGGACTTGAGCTTTCACCTATTACACAGGTGCTTGTTGAAAAATGTATCGCAGGCTGGAAGGAAATCGAGTTTGAGGTTATGCGTGACAGCGACGGCAACGTAATCACCGTCTGCTCTATGGAAAACTTCGACCCTGTCGGCGTTCACACAGGCGACAGTATTGTAATCGCACCTGCTGTGACGCTTGCCGATAAGGAATATCAGATGCTCAGAAGTGCGTCACTTAATATTATCTCTGCACTCGGTGTAGAGGGCGGCTGTAACTGTCAGTTTGCGCTCAATCCCGAAAGCTTTGAGTATGCCGTTATCGAGGTAAACCCTCGTGTATCACGTTCCTCTGCGCTTGCGTCAAAGGCTACAGGCTATCCTATAGCAAAGGTTGCTGCAAAAATTGCAATCGGCTACACTCTTTCTGAAATCAAAAATGCCGTAACAGGCACTACCTATGCCTGCTTTGAGCCTGCGCTTGACTACGTTGTAGTAAAATTCCCGAAATGGCCGTTTGATAAATTTGTTTATGCAAAAAGAACTCTCGGCACACAGATGAAGGCAACAGGCGAGGTAATGGCTATCGCACCTACCTTTGAGCAGGCTATTATGAAGGCGACAAGAGGCTGCGAGATTTCTCACAACACGCTTGACGACAAGGAATTTGAAAGGATGTCCGATGCGTCAGTGCTTGACAGACTGAGCGTTTGTGACGACCGCCGTATATTCTGTGTTTATGAAGCACTCAAAAGAGGAATTTCTGTTGACAAAATCCACGAAATCACAATGATTGACGAGTGGTTCTTAAATAAGCTAATTAACCTTGTTAATATGAGCAACGTATTAAAGCAGGGCAATATTGACGAGGAAACATATATAAAGGCTAAAAAGCTCGGATTTATAGATAAAACTATCGAGGAATTCACAGGCGAAAAGCCGAAATATTCACTGACGCCTGTTTATAAAATGGTTGATACGTGCGCCGCAGAGTTTGCAGCGGAAACACCGTACTTCTACTCAACCTATGACAGCGAGAACGAGGCTGAGGAGTTTATAAACGAGCATCTTGACGGCAAAAAGACAATTATAGTATTCGGCTCAGGCCCTATCAGAATCGGACAGGGCATTGAATTTGACTATGCTTCAGTTCACTGCGTATGGGCACTGAAGGAAGCAGGCTATGACGTTGTAATCGTAAACAACAACCCCGAAACAGTTTCAACAGACTTTGACACAGCCGACAGACTTTACTTTGAACCGCTGACTAACGAGGACGTAATGGGCATTATCAAGACAGAAAAGCCATACGGCGTAGTTGTAGCCTTCGGCGGTCAGACGGCAATTAAGCTGACAAAATTCTTGAGCGACAGCGGTGTAAATATCCTCGGCACATCGGCAGACGCTATTGATATGGCTGAGGACAGAGAGCGCTTTGACGAGCTTCTTGAGAAATACAACATCAAGCGTCCTAAGGGCGTAACGGTTATGACAACGCATGAAGCTCTTGCAGTTGCAGACAAAATCGGCTACCCCGTACTTCTTCGTCCGTCTTACGTTCTGGGCGGTCAGAATATGATTATCGCCTTTAACGAGGCAGACGTTAAGGAGTATATGGCGATTATCCTTGCTCAGAACATCGAAAACCCGATTCTTATCGACAAATACTTGATGGGTACAGAGCTTGAGGTTGACGCTATCTGTGACGGTGAGGACATTCTTATCCCCGGTATTATGGAGCATATTGAACGTGCCGGCGTTCACTCGGGCGACTCTATAGCTGTATATCCTGCCTGGAACATTTCTGATGAAATGACAAAGAAAATTGTTGAAAGCTCCAGAAACCTTGCTATTTCTCTTAACACAAAGGGACTTGTAAATATTCAGTACCTTATCTATCACGACGATTTGTACGTTATCGAGGTAAACCCTCGTTCCTCACGTACTATTCCTTATATCAGCAAGGTAACAGGCGTTCCGATGGTTGACCTTGCAACAAGAGCGATGCTCGGCGAAAAGCTAAAGGATATGGGCTACGGCACAGGTCTTTACAGAAAGAGCTGTTACGTTGCCGTAAAGGTGCCTGTGTTCAGCTTTGAAAAGCTGATAAATGTAGATAACCACTTAGGCCCTGAAATGAAGTCAACCGGTGAGGTTTTAGGCGTTGCAGGTACTCTTGAGGAGGCGCTGTATAAGGGACTTATAGCCGCAGGCTACAAGATGAAGAAATCGGGCGGCGTGTTTATCACGGTAAGAAATTCAGATAAATGCGAAATCGGCGACGTTGCCAAGATGTATGCCGACTTAGGCTTTAAGATTTACGCTACAGAGGGTACTGCCGAGGTACTTAAAGACTACGGCATTGATGCAGTAGCGGTAAAGAAAATCCATCAGTCAGAGGACAACACGCTCACCCTTATCGAAAGCGGAAAAATCCAGTACGTTATTTCAACGTCTGCAAAGGGACGTATGCCCGAAAGAGATTCTGTTAAAATCCGCAGAAAAACAGTTGAAAGAAATATCCCCTGTCTTACATCTATCGATACGGCTATCGCACTTGCGCAGTGCTTAAAGAGCCGTTATTCACAGATGAGCACAGAGCTTGTTGACATTAACAATATGAGGGATAGCAAAATGAAGCTGAAATTTACAAAAATGCAGGGTATAGGCAACGACTATATCTATTGCTCAACCTTTGACCAGAAAATAAATAACCCCGAAGCGCTTGCTGTTCGTCTTTCAGACAGACATTTCGGCATAGGCGGTGACGGTATTATACTTGTTTGTCCGTCAGATGTTGCAGACGCTAAAATGAGAATGTTCAACCTTGACGGTTCAGAGGGCAAAATGTGCGGAAACGGCATTCGCTGTGTAGGCAAGTTCCTCTATGACCACGGTATGATTGATGTAAACGAAAAGGACGAAATTACAATTGAAACGTTAAGCGGTATCAAAAACCTAAAGGCATACACGCTTGACGGAGAGGTTAGGCGTCTGCGTGTTGATATGGGCAAGGCAGAGCTTAATCCTGCTTTAATTCCTGTTGCTATGGACAAGGATAAAATAGTAAACGAGCCGTACACAATAGACGGTAAGGAATACAACATCACCTGTGTATCAATGGGAAATCCGCACTGCGTAGTATTTATCAATGATGTTGACGGACTTGATATTGAAGAAATCGGCCCGAAATTTGAAAACGACAGCCTGTTCCCCGAAAGAGTAAATACAGAGTTTGTAAAGGTGCTTGACGACCACACGATTAAAATGCGTGTATGGGAGCGCGGCAGCGGTGAAACATGGGCTTGCGGAACAGGTGCTTGCGCCGTTGCAGTTGCAGCCTGTGAAAACGGCTTCTGCAAAAAGGGCGAGGACATCGTGGTAAAGCTCAAGGGCGGAAACCTCGTAATCAACTATACTGACGACACTGTTTATATGACAGGCGACGCAGAAAAGGTATTCGAGGGCGAAGTGGAAATCTGACAGAAAGGGATAAGAAAATGACAAAGTATATTTTTGTAACAGGCGGCGTAGTTTCCGGTCTTGGCAAGGGTATTACGGCAGCATCACTCGGCAGACTGCTCAAGGCAAGAGGCTTAAAGGTAGCAGCTCAGAAGCTCGACCCATATATAAACGTTGATCCGGGTACTATGAGTCCGTATCAGCACGGCGAGGTTTTTGTAACAGAGGACGGTGCAGAAACCGACCTCGACCTCGGCCACTACGAAAGATTTATTGACGAAAATCTGAATAAATACTCCAACCTTACAACAGGCAAGGTGTATTCAAACGTTCTTGAAAAAGAACGCAGAGGCGACTATCTGGGCGAAACGGTTCAGGTAATTCCTCACATTACAAATGAAATAAAGTCGTTCATTTATAACGTAGGCAAAAACACAAATGCCGATATAGTAATAACAGAAATCGGCGGCACAGTAGGCGATATTGAAAGCCAGCCGTTTTTAGAGGCAATACGTCAGGTATCTCTTGAAGTGGGCATTGAAAACAGCCTGTTCATTCACGTTACGCTTGTTCCGTATCTGAAAGGCTCGTATGAGCATAAGTCAAAGCCTACACAGCACTCTGTAAAGGAGCTTCGCTCAATCGGCATTAACCCCGACATTATCGTGCTTCGCTGTGACGAGCCTCTTGACGAAAGCATATTCAAAAAGATTGCTCTGTTCTGTAACGTAAAGCCTGACTGTGTGCTTGAAAACATTACAATTCCCGTTCTGTACGAAGCACCGATGATGCTTGAAAAGAACAACTTCAGCGACGTTGTATGCCGAGAGCTTAATATCGAATCTAAAAAACCCGATATGAGCGAGTGGGAGCAGATGCTTGAGAGAATCAACTCAAGAAATAAGGATGTAACTATCGCGCTTTGCGGTAAGTATGTACAGCTCCACGACGCATATTTGTCGGTAGCCGAGGCTTTACGTCACGCAGGCTATGAAAATGCAGCTCACGTACATATCAAGTGGGTTGATACAGAGCTTATTACGGAATATACGGTAAACGACCTTTTGGGCGATGTTGACGGCATTCTTGTTCCCGGCGGCTTCGGCAACAGAGGTGTTGAGGGCAAAATCACAGCCGCAAAATACGCAAGAGAAAACAACATTCCGTATCTCGGCATCTGCCTTGGTATGCAGACGGCAGTTATAGAGTACGCAAGAAATGTTTTAGGCTTTGAGGACGCTAACTCAGGCGAGTTTGCTCCCGACAGCAAGCACAAGGTAATTGATCTGATGCTTGACCAGATGGGTGTAGAGGATATGGGCGGCACAATGCGTCTGGGCGCATACCCCTGTGTAATCAAAAAAGGCTCAATGCTTGAAAAATCCTACAGCAAGCCTGAAATTTCAGAAAGACACCGCCATCGTTATGAATTTAATAACGAATTCAGAGAAAGCTTTGAAAAGGGCGGAATGAGCATTACAGGTACATCACCTAACGGTATGCTTGTTGAAGCTGTAGAAATTCCGCAGAACAGATTTTACGTAGGCGTTCAGTATCACCCTGAATTCAAGAGCAGACCGAACAACGCTCATCCGCTGTTCAGAGAGTTTATAAAGGCGTCTTGTGAAAAATAAATCCCTATAGAATGGTGTGCGATAAATTATGAAAACAAATAAAAATTTCAACAATCTTGTACCTAACTACCTTTTTGCAGAAATTGCAAAAAGAGTAAACACTTATTGTAAAGAAAATCCCGACAAAAAAGTTATCAGACTCGGCATAGGCGACGTAACACTTCCGTTACCGCAAATCGCCGTTGACGCTCTGAAAAAGGGCGCAGACGATTTGGGCAAAAAAGAAACCTTCAAGGGCTACCCCGATTATGAGGGCTACGAGTTTGTCCGTCAGGCTGTTTCTGATTATTACAAAAGCTTCGGCGTTGAGGTCGGTATTGATGAAATTATGATCACAGACGGTGCAAAGTCAGACAGCGGAAATATCGGCGACATTTTCGGCAAGGATAATGTTGTTTTAGTGACCGATCCCGTTTACCCCGTTTACGTTGACTCAAACATTATGGCAGGCAGAGAGATAATCTATGCCGCATCTAATGCAGATAACGACTTTTTGGCTATGCCTGATGACAGCGTAAAAGCAGACATAATTTACCTTTGCTCACCGAACAATCCGACAGGTGCGGCTTATTCATACGACCAGCTCAAAAAATGGGTTGACTACGCAAATAAAAATGACGCAGTAATTATTTTTGACGCCGCATATGAAGCGTTTATTACAGATGATTCACCACGCAGTATTTTTGCTGTTGAGGGCGCAAGACAGTGCGCTATAGAGCTTTGCTCACTGTCAAAAACTGCCGGCTTTACAGGTACTCGCTGCGGATACACGGTAATTCCTAAGGAGCTTGAACGTGACGGCGAAAACATCTACAAGCTGTGGTACAGAAGAGAAGCTACAAAATTCAACGGCG
Organism: Acutalibacteraceae bacterium; assembly: GCA_051881615.1. Classification (GTDB taxonomy): domain Bacteria; phylum Bacillota; class Clostridia; order Oscillospirales; family Acutalibacteraceae; genus CAMFTQ01. The sequence goes on from JBJEQF010000004.1 coordinate 71,016, forward strand.
TTTCGTGGCCTGTTCAGTGTGCGGCGGCTGCTGTGCTTTCTCCCGAGGGACAAAAGCAGTTCAGAGAGAACATCGCATATTATCAGGAAAACGCAAGAATTATCGCACAGGCTTTAGACGAGCTTGGCATTTACTACACAGGCGGCAAAAACTCACCGTACCTGTGGCTTAAATGCCCCGACAATATGGGTTCGTGGGAATTTTTTGATTTGCTCCTGACTAAGGCAAACGTTGTCGGCACTCCGGGTGAGGGCTTCGGCAAAAACGGAGCAGGCTATTTCAGACTGACAAGCTTCGGCGACAGAGAGAATACTATAGAAGCTGTCAGAAGAATTAAAGAGCTGCTCAAAAAGTAAATAATAAATTTATCTATTACTAAATTTCTATAACAAAGTTTCTACTCCTAAAAATCAGACGAGCCGCAGTGAATTCTGCGGCTCGTTTTGCAGTTTTATAGAAAGAGTAATATATAGTTAAATACAACTGTTTTAACCACCAAAAACGTTGATTTTGCAACTTTAAAAAAATAAACTGCAATTTTTTGAAAATTTTTCAAAAACTATTGCAAAATCAAACAAAAAATGATAGAATAACGGTGGATGGCTTGCAGTAATGTATTGACACCGAAATTATTTACGGAGGTTTTTGACAATGGCGTTAAAAAACACTTATTTAATCGAATTACTTGAAACAGTAAAAAAACGTAATGCAGGCGAGCCTGAGTTCATTCAGGCAGTAACAGAGGTTTTAGAATCTCTTGAGCCTGTAGTTGAAAAAAGACCTGATTTGGTAGAAGCAGGCGTACTTGACAGACTCGTTGAGCCTGAAAGACAGATTATCTTCCGTGTACCTTGGGTTGATGACAACGGCAAAACACAGGTAAACAGAGGCTTCAGAGTTCAGTACAACTCAGCTATCGGTCCTTACAAGGGCGGTCTTAGACTGCACCCATCAGTATATCTTGGAATTATCAAGTTCTTAGGCTTTGAGCAGGTATTTAAAAACTCACTTACAACACTTCCTATGGGCGGCGGCAAAGGCGGCAGCGACTTTGACCCGAAGGGCAAGAGTGACGGCGAGGTTATGCGTTTCTGCCAGAGCTTTATGACAGAGCTTTACAGACATATCGGCCCTGACTGTGACGTTCCGGCAGGCGACATCGGTACAGGCGCACGTGAGATCGGCTATATGTTCGGTCAGTACAAGCGTTTACAAAACGAGTGGTCAGGCGTTCTGACAGGTAAAGGCCTTACATACGGCGGTTCACTTGCAAGAACAGAGGCTACAGGCTACGGTCTTTGCTACTTCACAGACGAGATGCTCAAGGCTAACGGCAAGAGCTTCGAGGGCAAAACAGTTGTTATTTCAGGATCAGGTAACGTTGCTATCTACGCTACACAGAAGGCTACAGAGCTTGGCGCAAAGGTTGTTGCACTTTCTGACTCTAACGGCTACATCTACGATGCAAACGGCATCGACCTTGCTTGTGTAAAGCAGCTCAAAGAGGTTGAAAGAAAGAGAATTAAAGAGTACGTTAATACTCATCCTGACGCTACATACACAGAGGGTTGCTCAGGCATCTGGTCAATTCCTTGCGACATCGCACTTCCTTGCGCTACACAGAACGAAATCGACAAGGCAAGCGCAGAGCTTCTTGCTAAAAACGGATGCTTCGCAGTTGCAGAGGGTGCTAATATGCCTTCAACTCCTGAGGCTATTGAGGTTTACTTTGCAAACGGTATGCTTTACGGCCCTGCAAAGGCTGCAAACGCAGGCGGCGTAGCAACATCAGGTCTTGAGATGAGCCAGAACTCAGCAAGACTTTCTTGGACATTTGAAGAGGTTGACGCAAAACTCAAGGGCATTATGCAGAGCATCTTCAAGTCCTGTGACGAGGCAGCTAAGGAGTACGGCTTAGAGGGCAACTATATGGCTGGTGCAAACATCGCTGGCTTCTTAAAGGTTGCCGAGGCTATGAAGGCTCAGGGTTGCGTTTAATTAAAACAGATTCTGTTTTCTTCTTTTTATAAATATAATAATAACAGAGCCAAGGATTTGCCTTGGCTCTGTTTCGTTGATAGATATTTTTATATTGAGTTTTTATCAATCCTGCGCTCTGTTGATAGCGTTGATTACGCCGAAAATTGATGACCTGTAAATATTGCTTGAAACACCTACACCGAAAATACTGCTTCCGTCCGGCTTTTTAAGCTCAATGTAAGAAACAGCCTTTGAGTCGGAGCCTGCCGAAATAGCGTGTTGAGAGTAAGAAATAAACTCATAGCAGTCGATGCCGATGCTCTTTATCGCATTAAAGAATGCGTCAATAGGACCATTACCGACACCGCTGATTTTTGTTTCAACAGGTGTTTCACCGTTAGTTCTGAAAATGCACTCGATACAAAGCTTGTTCTCATCGGCGCTGTCCTCAGTAATAGTGGGATGTCCGACAATCTCATACTTTCTGTCGTGGAGCAGATAGTTTTTCTCAAATAAATCAAACAGCTCTTTTGAAACAAGCTCTCTGCCAAGTTTTTCACACTCTGACTGAACAAGCTTGCCAAACTCGGGGTGCATCTTTTTCGGTAAATCGTAGCCGAAATAGTGGTTCAAAACAAACGCAGCACCGCCCTTGCCGGACTGTGAGTTAATTCTGATAATCGGCTCATACTGCCTGCCGACATCAGCAGGGTCAATCGGAAGATACGGAACCTCCCAATAATCGGAGTGTGACTCACGCATATATTTTGTACCCTTGTTTATAGCGTCCTGATGTGAGCCTGAAAAAGCAGTGAATACAAGCTCGCCGATATACGGCTGACGTTCACCGATTTTCATATTGGTGCATCTTTCGTAAATTTCCTTGTACTTCGGCAGATCAGAAAAATCGAGCTGCGGGTCAACACCTTGTGTGAACATATTAAGACCGACCGTAACAATATCAAGGTTGCCTGTACGTTCACCGTTACCGAAAAGTGTACCTTCAACACGCTCTGCACCTGCTAAAAGTGCAAGCTCCGTTGCGGCAACTCCGCAGCCTCTGTCGTTGTGCGGGTGAATACTGATAATAGCCGCTTCTCTGTTAGGCAAATGGCGGATAAAATACTCCACCTGATCGGCATACGTATTGGCAGTGCACATTTCGACTGTGTTAGGCAGGTTGAGGATAATAGGATTTTCCTTGGTACAACCGAGTGTTTCCATAACCTTTTCGCAGATTTTCACAGCGTTGTCAGGCTCTGTACCGCTGAAGCTTTCGGGAGAATACTCAAAACGGAAGTTAGTGTCGCCCTCGTATTCGTCAGTGAGCTTTCTGATAAGCTCTGCACCCTTAACGGCAATATCAATAACGCCCTGCATATCGGTGTTAAAAACAACCTTTCTCTGCAAGGTTGAGGTTGAGTTGTAAAAGTGAACGATAACATTTTTTGCGCCCTTTACAGCCTCATATGTCTTTTTGATAAGATGCTCTCTTGCCTGAACAAGCACCTGAATAGTAACGTCATCGGGAATGTGACCGCCCTCGATCAGCTCTCGGCAAATTTCGTATTCGGTTTCCGACGCAGACGGAAAGCCGATTTCAATCTCCTTAAAGCCCATATCGCACAAAGCGTGGAAGAATTCGAGCTTTTCCTCCAGATTCATCGGGTCAATAAGCGCCTGATTGCCGTCACGCAAATCAACACTGCACCAGATCGGTGCTTTTTTGATTACGTTGTTCGGCCACTGACGGTCTGGCAAGTCAATCTGCTTAAACGGAATGTATTTTTCAAAAGTAGGTTTCATAATAATTACCTCCTGTTTTATAAAGAAATATCGGGTGACCTGTAAGCATAAAAAAATCGCCCCGAAAAGGGACGAATAAAAATCCGTGGTACCACCCTGATTCAAGCATACCTTCCGATATGCTCCTTATTAGCCTCCAACAAGGCATAGACCTGTAACGTGGCCGCACGTTCCTCCTTATACATTATAAATAAATGCTTCAGGCAGGAAAACTCAGGGATGAGCTATACATACAAGGTTAAACAGCAGTTTACACCGTCCACTGCCTCTCTTTGCAATAACGATTGTATCTTATTCCCTTCAAAGTTTTTAAGCTGATATTTACTTATTACATATTATATACAACAAAAAAAGTTTGTCAAGCAGAAAAAGATAAAATTTTAAAGTAATAACAGCATTAAGAAAAGAAAAAATATTGAAAAAAGGTGTTGACAAAGTGAATGTGTTTTGATATAATAGCAAAGCTGTCGAAAAAACAGCGAAGAAAATACAAATCA
>JBJEQF010000005.1:0-75197 GCA_051881615.1 Acutalibacteraceae bacterium
ACGGTCTCCAGTGCCACAAACTGGCGCTTTAACCAACTAAGCTATACCCACCATAGCTGGCGCGCCAAAAGGGACTCGAACCCCTGACCTACTGCTTAGAAGGCAGTTGCTCTATCCAGCTGAGCTATTGGCGCATATCGCTAAAATTCACCAGAGGCAAATTCAGGTCAGCCTGTATATTGTATCTTAAAAAAAGTAATTTGTCAATATTTATTTAAAAATAAAACAAAAACCATAAATTTTAACATACAATATTATTGCCGACAATCGCACGTTAATACAAATTGTATATAACGTGACAAAAAAATGGAGCGGATGATGGGAATCGAACCCACACGATCAGCTTGGAAGGCTGAAGTTCTACCACTAAACTACATCCGCATCTACATCAGATTAGAACAGTGGATATTATATCAAAAACAAATCTGTTTGTCAATACAAAAATGAGATTTACTTCAAAAAATGCCCAAAACCCGGCAAAATAATTAAGGCAATACCTCACGCAAAACTTTTGGAATAATCGGGTAGGTTACCTTAAATCTCAATTGCATCACTTTTCAAAAAACTCGGGGTGCATTCTGCTGTAATGAAAAATGTACTGCTGTGCTATTCCGGCATACGGTCCGAAATCCTGCGGTGTAAGAGTCGGAAAAAGCGTAGCCATCGCCCTTTTCATCCACACGTCAAGCGGAAAGCTCTCTACCCTGTGCAAGCCGAAAAGGAGCGTGCAGTCGGCAACCTTTTGCCCTACTCCTACAATTTTCATAAGCTCGGCTCTTGCGTCCTCATATGGGAGCGTTCTGCATTTTTCAAGGTCTACTTCGCCGCCTGCCACCTTTTGTGCGCCGTCAATTATGTATCTGTTGCGAAAGCCTGCACGAAGCGGCTCTAACTCCTTTACATCTAAGGACGCAAGTTTTTCTGCTGTCGGGAAAGCATATAAGTCCTCGCCTATTTTATCTCCAAAGCTTTCACACAGTCTTTTTACGATACCCTTAATTCTCTTAATATTATTGTTCTGAGAAATTATAAAGGTGCAGAGTGCCTCAAACGGCTCCTGACGTAAAATTCTGATACCCGGCGCATATTGCGACGCTTCCTTTAATATCGGGTGGATTTCACTGATCTCTGTGCGGATTTTGTCGTAATCAAGGTCAAGGTCAAAATAGCTTTTCCAAATTTTTTCAAAATCCTCACCGTTTGTATCTTTTATATACAAGTCGCCGTCTGCTATACTCACTGTTACCGCCTTACCGAAAGCTACTCCCGTAAAGCTGTTATCCTCGTTTTGCTCCCAGCGAAAGCTCTGACCGCAGTCGAGCGTTTGCACTAAATCAAGCGAGGTAATATTTTTTACAACGACAGTCCCGTTATCCTCATACCAATGCATAAAAATCACTCCAAAAATTTTTCAGATACATTATATCATATTTTTAAATTTTGTGGTACAATAAAAGAAAAATAATGTTATCCCCTTTACTCCAAACTCAAAATTAAAATAAGGAAGTGGTCTGAATGAAAGAAAACATCTGCACAATACCGATTAACGATATCTTTATGCCGAAGGACGGCTGTCCCATTTGCCGTATGTATAGTATGCTTGAGGAAAGGTACGTTGAGTACATAACGGGCGCCGCTATGATGGAGCCGTCTGTACGCATTGAAACTAACAAAAAAGGCTTTTGCCACAAGCATTTTCAGCAGATGGTTCAAAACGGCAACAGGCTTTCAAACGCTCTGATATTAGAGTCGCATTTACAGGAAATACTCGATCTGCGTATGCCGTCACAAAAGAAAAGCAAGCCCGACAAGAAACAGCTTGCATCTCTTGACGAGCTTTTTAACACTTGCTACGTCTGTGACAGGATTGAGCACGATATGCACCACTTTTTTGCAACTATTTTCGTTCAGTTCCAGAAGGACGAGGAATTCAAAAAGCTCTACAAGGAACAGCCATACATCTGCCTTGAGCATTACTCTATGCTTATGAAAGCGGCGGGTAAGGGGATTTCTTCTAAAAATATGGCTGAATTTTACAAGGTGACAACAGCACTTACAGAAAACTATCTGCAAAACCTTAAAAACGACATCACGCATTTTTGCAGTATGTTTGACTACCGAAACAACGGCGGCGACTGGGGCAACAGCAAAGACGCAATAGAGAGAAGCATTCTGTTTCTTACATCGCAAAAGGTTGAAGAAAAGAAAAAAGACTGATAAAATATCCGATAATAGCGCAAAAATCCGTACCAACTGAATTATTGCAGTTAGTACGGATTTCTCGTTATACGATATACTATAAATAATTCTTACTTCATCATAAACTTAGCCGTTTCTATCACGTTTTCCATTGTGTGCATAGCCTTGTTTGCTTTCTTTTTGAGGTTCGGGTTGTTCTGTATCATTTTGTGGCCTGCCATTCCTACGGCTACGCCGGCGGCAAGTCCTACGGTTACGCCCTTAACAACGTTCATTGTGTGTTTTGTCAACTTGATTTCTCCTTTGCTTTTTTATTCTGTAAAAATGCAAGCAAAAGCACTTGCATATTTATTGTTTACCGATTAAAATATGTTTAGAGGTGATAAGTTTTGGCAGAACTTAATATTGTAATGGTTGAGCCTGAAATACCGCAGAACACAGGCAACATCGCAAGAACCTGTGCCGCAACGGGCGCAAGGCTTCACTTGGTAAAGCCGCTCGGCTTTGAGATAAACGACAAATATTTAAAACGTGCCGGTCTTGATTACTGGCATTTACTCGACATAACATATTATGAGAATTTAGACGACTTTTTTGCAAAAACTAAGGGCGGTAAATACTTTTACTACTCGACAAAGGCGCTCCACCGACACACAGACATTAAGTACCCAAACGGCTGTTATCTGCTTTTCGGCAAGGAAACCAAAGGTCTGCCCGAGGAGCTTTTGCTTGAAAACCCCGATACAACAGTTCGTATTCCGATGATTGAAAATGCAAGAAGTCTTAACCTTTCAAATTCAGTAGCTATCGGTGTTTACGAGGTTTTAAGGCAGTGGGATTATCCGACATTATCCTGCAAGGGCGAGCTTCACAATCACAGGTGGGGAGAATAGTTTTTGAAACTTAGATTCAATAAAAGGACTGTATTATTATGATAATAAATTTTAATGATATGAGCGAAACTGTTATAAAAAATTTCAAGGGCGGTGAGCTTGAGATTTCTGCAAAAATGTTTGTTGATGACAAAAACAGAATTTTACTCGGCAAGCTTATCCCAAATGCTACAATCGGCTTGCATACTCACGAAACTAACAGCGAGATTATCTATATATTAAGCGGAAAGGGCAAAATTCTGTATGAGGGCGAATATTTCGAGCTGTTTAAGGGTATGTGTCACTACTGCAAAATAGGAAAATCACACAGCCTGATTAACGACAGCGACGCTGACCTTGTTTTCTTTGCTGTAATACCCGAGCAAAATCCTTAAACTCAGAAATAAACGTATCAGCACTGTAACAAATACGTTAATATTAGAAATAATAATTACATAACTGCACATAATTGCATACAACATTTACAAAAATGTTTACAAACAGAAATTAAGGTTGACAACAAGGGGCGTTTATATTATCATTTTAGAAAGAGCGATGGTGATATATCATAAATTTTCACCGTTTGTTATCTTGATAAACAGCAACTTAATTCTTTTTGGGAATATTGTGCGTTTATTTAATCTTGAATTTTTTACTATCAGATTATATTTATAGATTTATCGGATTTTGGGACAATAAGCATATACCATAACTATGATTTATTGGAGTGTGCCATGTTGGAAAAATTAGTTATTAAGGGCGGTAACAGCCTGATGGGTGAGGTTTCTATCAGCGGTGCAAAAAATGCGGCTGTTGCAATTATCCCCGCCGTTATTTTGTGCGATGAACCTTGCACTATTGAAAATATACCAAATATCAGCGACGTTTCTCTTATTGGCAGAATTTTGCAGGAGATGGGCGCTGTTGTTAAAAGAGTAAACAAGTCCACTTTATATATAGACCCTACAAAAATTTATACAAGCACGGCAGTTTCAGACTCTGTACGAGGTATGAGAGCCTCATACTATCTGCTGGGTGCGTTGCTGGGCAGATTCCACAGGGCTTCTGTAGCGTTGCCCGGCGGCTGTAATTTCGGAACAAGACCGATTGACCAGCACTTAAAGGGCTTTGCCGCACTCGGCGCTGACCACAGGCTTGTTGACGGCGCAATTATTGACGCTCAGTCACCGGACCGTCTGAAGGGTGCTCACATTTATCTTGATGTGGTGTCGGTTGGCGCTACAATCAATTTAATGCTGGCGGCTGTTAAGGCTGAGGGTACTACTGTTATTGAAAATGCCGCAAAGGAACCGCACATTGTAGATCTTGCAAACTTTCTCAACACAATGGGCGCAAACATCAGAGGTGCCGGCACTGACGTTATCAAAATCAGAGGTGTTGACCATCTTCACGGCACAACGTATTCTATTATTCCCGACCAGATAGAGGCAGGCACATATATGGTTGCCGCCGCCGCTACAAGAGGCAGAGTAATTATCAAGAATATCACGCCTAAGCACCTTGATTCAATTTCTGCAAAGCTAAGAGAAATGGGCGTAGAGATTGACGAGTATGACGAGGCTCTTATTGTTGACGCTACAAAAAAGCCTTTGTGCAGATGCAATATAAAGACAATGCCACATCCGGGCTTCCCTACCGACTGTCAGCCACAGTTTGCGGCGCTTCTCACAACGGTGAACGGAACGAGCATTGTAAACGAAAACGTTTGGGACAACAGGTATCAGTACGTAAGCGAGCTTATCCGTATGGGTGCGCACATCTCTGTTGAGGGCAGACTTGCAATTATCGAGGGCGGTACAGAGCTTGTTGCAGCTCCTGTAAAGGCTACAGATTTACGTGCGGGTGCTGCTATGATTATTGCAGCTCTTTGTGCAAACGGTACTACGGAAATCTCAAACATCGGATACATTGAGCGTGGCTATGAAGAGGTTGTAGATAAATTCAGAGCATTGGGTGCAGACATCAAAAAGGTTTATTACAGCGAAGATACTTCAATCAGAGCGTAAACGTTAATATTTTATAAATCAACAAGAGGTGCAGATTGCTCTGTGCCTCTTTTTTAAAGCAAGGTGATTATTCTGGCAAAGCTTGTACCGCTTTTCAGCGGAAGTAAGGGCAACAGCTATTACATAGGCAGTTCAGGTCAAGGCGTACTTATTGACGCAGGCAGAAGCTGTAAGCAAATTGAAAACGCAATGAAGGCAAACGATCTTGATATTAAAAGCGTGGGCGCAATTTTTATAACTCACGAGCATACAGACCATTGCAAGGCTCTGCGTGTTCTTGCATCACGCTACAAAATAAAGGTGTTTGCAAGCCTTGGCACGTTAAAAGCACTTGAATATGCCGATATGCTCGACAGCCGTTTCCCTGTTGAGGTCATAAGCAAAGAGGCTGTTGTCGGCGATATGCTCATAACAAGGGTAAACACATCTCACGACGCCGCCGAAAGCTGTGGCTTCAGTGTTGTATGCGCTGACGGCAGAAAAGCAACTGTTGCAACCGACACAGGCTGTATGAATGACGATATACGCAGGCAGATAAGCTCGTCAAACATTGCCGTAATCGAGTCTAATCACGATGTAAATATGCTCAAAAACGGATATTATCCCTATATGCTCAAACGCAGAATTTTGTCTGACATAGGTCACCTTTCAAATGATTGCTGTGCAAACGAGCTTGCAGATTTCGTAAAAAACGGCTGTAACAGGTTTGTTTTAGGACATTTAAGCGAAGAAAACAACACTCCGGAGGTTGCACTGCAAACGTCACTTTGCACACTTTCGCAGGCAGGAATGAAACAGAACTCCGACTTTGAAATATGCGTTGCGCCACCTGAAACAAACGGCAAACGGCTGATATTCTGATTTTGCAAAGGAGCGACCTATGCTGACGGTAAACATTATCTGCATCGGAAAAATTAAAGAAAAATATTTTACAGACGCAATAAACGAATACAGCAAGCGTTTGTCTGCATTTTGCAAATTTAATATTACAGAGCTTGACGAGGAAAAGCTACCGCAAAATCCCTCTGACAGTCAGATTGAAAAAACAATAAATGCAGAAGGCGAAAGAATTTTAGGCAAGCTGTCTAAGGGCTGTTTTGTTATTTCAATGTGCATAGAGGGCAAACAGCTTTCTTCGGTTGAGCTTGCCGACAAAATCGGAGAAATATCGGTTTGCGGTAAAAGCAGTGTCGACTTTGTAATAGGCGGTTCTTATGGCTTGTCTGAAAAGGTAAAGCAAAAATCGGATTTCAGGCTTTCAATGAGCAAAATGACGTTTCCTCACCAGATGGCAAGAATGATACTGTGCGAGCAGATTTACAGAGCCTTTCAGATTTTATCAAACGGAAAGTATCATAAATAAAATAGAATATATAATATTTTAATGCGTTGTAAATAAATTTCTTTACAACGCACATTTTTTATGATATTATGAATATAATAAATAACAAAGGAGCTGACAGCTATGGCACAAACTAACGTAAATATTCGTATGGACGAAGATTTAAAAAAGCAATTTGATGCGTTTTGCTCTGAAATAGGTATGAATATGACTACAGCATTTTGCGTTTTCGCAAAAACCGCTGTCAGAGAACGCAGGATACCATTTGAAATAAAATTAGACAGCGACCCCTTCTACAGTCCGTCTAATATTGAAAGACTGAAAAAATCAATAGCTCAAATGGAAGCAACAGGCGGAACTGTTCACGAGGTAAATTTCGATGATTAAAGCGTGGTCAGCTTATACAACAGTATTATACAGAAAAGAGGGATACAGTGGCGCTTGACGGAATTTTTTTACATCACATAAAAACAGAGCTTGAAAAAGAAGCGATCGGAGCAAGAGTTTCGCAGATCTATCAGCCTAACAAGGACGAGCTTGTAATAGGCTTGCGTACTCAAAACGGCAACAAAAAGCTGCTCCTTTCTTCACGTGCAAACTCACCGAGAGTTCATTTTACAGAGTATGCTCCCGAAAATCCGGCTGTCCCCCCTATGCTTTGTATGCTTCTGCGTAAAAGGCTCGGCGGCGGCAAGCTGATTTCTGTCAGACAGCCTGATTTGGAAAGAATTTTATTTCTTGACTTTGAAGCGGTAAACGAGCTTGGCGACAAGGTACAGCTCACCGTTGCCACTGAAATAATGGGCAAATACAGCAACATAATAATCATTAACGGTGACGGAGTTATCATAGACTCACTCAAGCGTGTAGATATGACAATGTCATCACAGCGACTTGTTCTGCCTAATTTAAAATACGAGCTGCCCCCTGCGCAGGACAAGCTCAGTATTTTAAACAGCAGTGCAGACGAGATTATAAAGAAAATTAAAGCTCTTGACAGACAAATGCCTTTAAACAAGGCTTTGCTTGCCGTTTTGCAGGGTACATCTCCCGTTGTGTGCAGAGAAATTGAGCATAAAACATCAGTACTTAGCAAGGCTGACTTTGATATTACAAACTTCAATATGACTGCACAAATTGAAGCTGTGTTGATAGAGCAGTTAAATACTCTTTCTGATATTGCAAAAAACAGCAGTGGCACTCCGTATATGATTTATCGCAACGAGGACAACGGCAAGCCGTTTGATATGTCTTTTATGCAGATAAGGCAGTATGAAGGCGGTGCAACGGTAAAGTGCTACGAGAGCTTTTCTCGCCTTGCAGATGATTTTTATGCCGAGCGTGACAAGGCAGACAGAATGAAAATAAAGGCTGCCGATTTATACAAGCTACTTACAAACACAATGGACAGATTAAGCAGAAAAATCAATTTGCAGTCAGCAGAGCTTGACAGATGCAAAAACCGTGAACAGCTCAGGATTTTCGGCGACCTGCTTCAGGCGAACCTTTACAGAATAGAAAAGGGCAGTGAAAGTGTAGCGGTGCAGAACTTTTACGATGAAAATATGGCTGAAATTACAATACCGCTAAATCCTGCAATTTCGCCTGCTTCAAATGCACAAAAGTATTACAAGGACTACCGCAAGGCAAAAACAGCCGAAAAAATGCTCACACAACAGATTGAAAAGGCAAAAGATGAGCTTGACTATATTGACGCAACACTCGACTGCGTAAGCCGTGCAGAAAGCGAAAAAGACCTTGCCCAGATACGTCTTGAGCTGATTGAGCAAGGGTATATAAAGGCTCCCAAGGGCAAGCAAAAGCCGCCTGCGGCTCTCCCGCCTATGGAATTTACATCAAGCGACGGCTTTAAAATCTTAGTCGGCAGAAACAACAAGCAGAACGACAAGCTCACGCTTAAAACGGCTAATAAAAATGATGTGTGGTTTCACACAAAGGATATTCACGGCTCGCACACAATAGTGGTGACTGATGGCAGAGAAATCACAGAAACAGCCATTTTAGAGGCGGCGCAGACTGCCGCCTATTTCAGCAAAGCAAGAGAAAGCTCACAGGTGCCTGTTGACTATACGCTTGTTCGCTTTGTCAGCAAGCCGTCAGGCGCAAAGCCTGGTATGGTTATATACGTAAACAACAGCACAGTATATGTTACACCGAAAATCATCGGGCGATAAAGGGATACGTTTTTTCAGAATACAAAATCAAAAAATCGGGACTGCCAAGCAGTCCCGAATTCTTATTCATAATTTAGTTTTCGCCGCAATCATTTGGCAGGATTCCAAAATAAAGCATCAGAGCTTTTTCGGCGTCACTGCTGTTTTTTGTGAATTCAATCTGCGAAATATCAAACAGAATACATCCGCAATGCCCCTTGAACGTAGGAAAGCATATCACCTTTAAATATGTATCTATCTCGGGGCTGTAGTCGATTATCTCAAGCGTTTCGCCGAAAAGCGTTGCACGTTCATAGCTGCGGAGCCACTTTGAATCCATATTTGAAAACAGGCTTCTGAAGGAACTGTCAATAAGCTGTTCAAGCGGAATTTTCTCAAGCCTTGAAAGTGCAGGATTACCGTATCTGAATATCCAGTCAACAGCACGGCTTTCTTCGTTGAATATCATCTCAATATCGGTAAATGCAAACGGCAGATTTTCGAAGCTGCTGTAATGATTTCGGTATTCCTCCTGTGTTTTGGGAATATCGTCCCTTGCAAAGCTTTCGATAATTCTTTTTTGCTTTGAGCGAAGCTTCTCAATAATTGACTTTTTCTTTCGTATTGTGTATATCAGCGACTCGCCGTTGTTGAGGTATAGATGGTCGTCAATATCGTGTATCGCCATAGCTGACACAATACAGCCGCGATGCACCTTAATAAAATCATCTCCGAGCCTTTCTTCAAGCTCGCCGATTGTCGTTCTTGTTTTGTATATCTTTCCTCCGTTGACGTGTATTTCTGTAATTCTGTTTATCACAATGACGTAAAGGATGGTGCTGACAGCAATCACAATCTTTTTTCCGTTTGAAATTACCGAGATATGTTTTGTATCCTGCAAATCAGACACCCCCGAAGATAAGCTCTTAAAAATCGAATAATCCTACTATATTATAGCAGGATTTACGTCAGATTTCAACCGCACCTGATAACTATATGCAAAACATCTGTATACTCAGGCTGATTGCAGATACATATTTTTTCAGTGTCTTAAAAGGTGACGGTGATTGTCGTTCCCTTGTTTGGTGTGCTGTCAAGCCTGATTATTCCGTTGTGACAGGCTACTGCATGCTTGACTATTGAAAGTCCCAGTCCTGTACCGCCGGTTTCTCTTGAATGGCTTTTGTCAACACGATAGAAGCGTTCAAATATTCTTGACTGATGCTCAAGCGGTATTCCTATGCCGTTATCGCTTACAGTCAAAACAGCACCCTGTTCTTCCTTTTTAATGTCAATATTAACCTCTCCGCCGTCCCTGTTATATCTAACGGCGTTGTCGCAGAGGTTATAAATTATCTCATACAGATATCTGCGGATGCCGTTTATCGTGCAGGAGCTGCCGTTTAAGTTTATTTTAACATTACTTTTATCAGCTATCGGCGACAGAACCTGTACCGCCTCGCTTGCAACCTCATACAAATCGACAGACTCAAAATCAGGCTTTTTGTCCTCGTCAAGCTGTGACAGACGGATAATATCGTTTATAAGAGAAACAAGCCTTTGTGCCTCGCTCTTGATGTTGCCGACAAATCTGCCTGTATCCTCAGGCTTTACAAGTCCGTTTTCAAGAAGCCCTGCACTGCCGATAATTGACTGCAAGGGGGTTTTCAGCTCGTGAGAAACGTTAGCCGTAAACTCTCTGCGGTTACGCTCGGCATATGCCGTTTCTGTCACGTCAAGGCAGAGAATTACTACGCCTGTTGTTATGTTGTCAGACTCTGTGCTGTTTATAATAAACTGATATTCACTGCCGTTTCTTTCCTCTTTAAATTCGCTGTGTTTGCCGTTTAAAGCTTTTTTTATGGCAGTGCTCATAGAAACGCTTCTGTCAACCGTAAGAAAATCACTTCCGACAGTGGGAGCGTCAATGCAGAAAAGCTTTTCAGCCGCCGTATTCATACTTAAGACACAACCTTTTTTATCAAGAAGCACAAGTCCCTCTTTCATAGAGGCTGTAATCTGCTGAAATTCATCTGACTTTCGGCGCAGCTTTTTCATTTGCTTTGCAATCTGCTGTTTCTGCTTATTGATTTTTGCAAGAATAGGCGTCAATTCCTCGTAGGTTTCGTTTTCCGCAGGATTTTCAAGGTCGAGCTTTTCAAGCGGTTTTATAATGCTCTTTGCCATTTTGTCCGACAGCACCATAGCGACAATAATTGCTATCAGAATAATCGCAACTATTGCAGGCAGCAGTCCGAGAATAAGCGCGCCGATTGTCACCTGACTGACAGATATTCGCAGAATATCGCCGTTTTTAAGGCGAATTGCCTCGTAAAACGTTTTTTCGGTAAGAGTAGAGGAATACCTGTCGCTGCTGCCGCTGCCGTTTTCAACAGCCTCTTTTATCTCCTCACGCTCAAGATGGTTTTCCATTTCCTCAGGCTTTGCCTGTGAATCATAAAGCACCGAGCCGTCCTTGGCAACTAAGGTAAAACGAAAAACATCTGAATCAAAGCTGTCAAAATATTTTGAGCCGTATCTGTCTACATTTGCAGCTGCAAAAGAAAGCTCCTCCTTCAACTGGCCTACCTGCGACTTTTTGAAATAGTCATACAAAAAGCTGGTAGCTATCAATATGCTTGTGATAAGCACGGTCATTGCGACAATTAAAATAGAACGAAAGATTTTTTTGGTCATTTCTTTTCCTCCATACGATAACCGACTCCAATTATCGTTTCAATATATGCTCCGGCTGTGCCGAGCTTATGGCGAAGGTTTTTTATGTGCATATCTACGGTTCTTGATTCGCCGAGATAATCTATTCCCCAGATTTCAGCTAAAAGCCTGTCACGTGAAAAAACAATACCCGGATTTTTCATAAACAGCTTTAACAGCTCAAACTCCTTGTAGGTTAACACCACGTTTTCGCCGTCAGCAGTTACACGATGCTCGTTATCGTTCAGCCTGATTTTACCCAGAGAAAGTGTCATTTCTCTGTCATCGGGTGTACTGCGGCGAAGAACCGCCTTAATGCGTGATACCATTTCCATTACGCCGAACGGCTTTACAAGATAATCGTCAGCGCCCGTATCAAGTCCCTGAATTTTATCCATTTCGGTTCCCTTTGCGGTAGCCATAATCACAGGGATTTTGCGCGTCTGAGGATTGCTTCTGATTTCCTTAAGCACCTCTACTCCGTCCTTTTGAGGGAGCATAATGTCAAGCACTATCAAATCAGGCTTTTCGCTTTTAAGAGCCTTCAGCATAGAAACGCCGTCTGAAAAGCCCTTTGCCTCAAAGCCTGTCTGTATCAGAGTATAAACCTCAATATCAAGAATGGTATTGTCATCATCAACACACCAGATCATATTATTCCTCCGCTAAATCAGTCTTCCTTGTGAACACCTGTAACAGAAAACTCCACCCACTGTGCAATATTTACTGCGTGGTCTGCGATGCGTTCAAAGTATTTTGCTATCATAAGAAGATCCAAAGCGTACTCGCCGTCAGCTGTGTTTTCGGAAATCATAGTTATCAGCATCTGCTTTACACGTACAAAGCAGTCGTCTACAACATCATCGTACTCCGATACCGACTTTGCAAGGCTTAAATCCTGCTTAACATATGCGTCAATGCTGTCGGTAACCATTTTTATGCTTGCTTCTGCCATTTGGCGGATATCGTGACACTGCTCGCCTTTTCTGCCGTTGAGGTAGGTGATAATTTCGGCTATGTCCTCTGCCTGATCTCCTATTCTCTCCATATCCGTAACCATTTTCAGTGCTGCGGAAATCTGCCTGAGATCCCTTGCTACCGGCTGCTGCTGAAGTAAAAGCTTTAAACAAATTCCTTCAATTTCCCTCTCCATAAGGTCAATTTCGTGTCCTATGGGAGCTGCATCTTTAGAAATGTCAGAGCTGCCCTCAAGCAGCGCTTTGGCTACAAGTGCTATTATGCTCTCGCAGTTTGCACCCATTTCAATCATTTTTCTGTTCAGCAATAAAAGCTGTTCGTCAAATCTGCTTCTCATATTATCCAAACCTTCCTGTAATGTAATCCTCTGTACGCTTATCTGTCGGCTGAGAAAACAGCTTCTCTGTCTGACCGTACTCTACAAGCTCGCCGAGCAAGAAAAACGCAGTGTTGTCAGAAATACGAACTGCCTGCTGCATATTATGTGTTACCATAATTATAGTGTATTTTTCCTTTAATTGCAATGCAAGCTCTTCAATTCGTGAGGTAGAAATCGGGTCAAGCGCAGAGGTCGGCTCATCCATAAGAAGAACCTGCGGCTGTACGGCAAGCGCACGTGCTATACAAAGACGCTGCTGCTGACCGCCCGAAAGTCCGAGAGCGTTCTTTTTAAGTCTGTCCTTTACCTCCTCCCAGATAGCCGCGTCACGCAGAGCCTGCTCGACAATTTCATCAAGCTTTACCTTGTTTGTTGTACCGTGTGTGCGCGGACCGTAGGCTATATTATCATATATGCTCATAGGGAACGGATTAGGCTTTTGAAAAACCATTCCCACATCACGCCGCAGCTCGTTTACATCTACGCTTTTATCAAAAATGCTTTTTCCCTTGTAGCAAACCTCGCCCGTTATTCTTACGTTCGGTATAAGGTCGTTCATACGGTTGAGTGTTTTTATGAATGTTGATTTACCGCAGCCTGACGGACCGATAAAGGCTGTAATGCTTTTTTCGGGCATAGAAATACTTACATTCTTAAGCGCCTGAGTATTCCCGTACCACAAGCACAGATCTTTTGCAGTCATTATTTCGCTCATATGTTTCTCCTTTTGGCAAAGTATTTTTGAACTAACGATGCCGATAAATTTATCAGCAGAGTCAATATCATCAAAATTGCACCGATGGCAAAGGCTACCTCAAATTCGCCCTCTTCCTTTGCATATACATAAAGTGCAACGGTAAGCGTAGCGCCCGGACTTATAAGTCCCGATATAATGTCGTTTAATGCGTGGGCAAAGCCTGCGGTAAACAGCAAAGCCGCCGATTCACCTAAAATACGTCCTATTGACAGAATACAGCCTGTTACAACACCGTCAACACAGCCGGGGATAACAACTGTTCTGATTACTCTCCATTTGCCTGCGCCAAGACCGAAGGCTCCCTCACGGTAGCTTTGCGGTACTGTTTTTAGGCTTTCCTGAGTTGTACGCATTACCGTAGGCAGATTCATAATAGCAAGCGTTAATGCACCTGCAAGAAGGCTTGTTCCGAAATTATTTGAAAAAAGCAGCATACCTACAAGTCCGTAAATAATTGACGGAATACCCGAAAGCGTTTCTGCGGCATACTCTATCATTCCTACAATTTTCTTGTTTTTTGCATATTCAGTAAGATAAATCGCCGCGCCTACGCCAAGCGGCAGAACTATTACAAGCGTTGCAAGCACTATATAAAGAGTGTTTAAAATATCAGGCAGAATGCCTATTGTGCCTGCAAGGTAGCTCGGCTTTGTAGAGAGCAGTTCAAAGGTGACATTCGGCAGACCCCTTATCAGCACATACAAAAGCAGAAAAATAACAAGCGACGCTGTAAGCACTGTAGATAAAATCATAGCGGTACGCATTAAAATGATATATGCTTTTCTTTTTTTACCGATTTTACCGTTGATCATTTTACCCCTCCTTGTTTCTCTTTAAAAAGAAGTTGAGCGTTGCGTTAATCAGCATTATGAACAGGAACAGAACAAGTGCGATTGAAAACAACGCATCTCTTTGCAGACTGCCGGGGCTTGAGTATGACATTTCACTTGCAACAGCCGTTGTCAGAAAACGAACGCTCTCAAAAAGCGACGGCATATTCGCAACGTTGCCTGCTACCATCATAACAGCCATAGCTTCTCCGATTGCACGGCCTACACCGAGTACTACAGCCGCCGCAATACCGCTTTTGGCGGCAGGAACAGATACTCTGAAGAAGGTTTCGGTAGGCGTTGCGCCGAGTGCAAGCGAAGCGTCCTCATATTCCCTTGGAACTGCGTCAAGCGATGTGATTGACACCTTGATGATGTTCGGCAATATCATAATTGCAAGAACGATTATTGCCGCAAGAAGGCTTGCGCCGTCAGGGACGTTGAAGATTTCTCTTATTCCGGGAACAAGCACAAGCATACCTACAAGACCGTAAACAACAGACGGAATACCGGCAAGCAGATTAACAGCCGATTCTATAACGCTTCTGAGCCTTTTATTTGCTACCTTTGACAGAAACACTGCTGTAAAAAAGCCTATCGGCACACCTATAAGGATTGCGCCTGCCGTACCGTAAACGCTTGTCAGAATAAAGGGGAGAATTCCGTATTTCGGCTCTGCCGCTGTTGACGCCCACTGAGTGCCGAAGAGAAACTCAATAAGTCCGATTTTCTGAATAGCAGGAATACCCGATATTATAAGATAAATGGTGATGATTAAAACACAGCCTACAGTGATAAGTCCCAGAATAAGGAATATAGCGTAAACAAAATTTTCAAATAATCTGTTTTTCTTCATAATTAACCTCAATAATATTAAAGCAAATACCGCACAATTAAAATGTGCGGTGTTGCCTTGAGTAGCGGTGAAAGATAACCGCCGATTATTATATGAACATTATTTTACAGGAACAACGCCTGAGTCTGTGATGATTTTGTTGGCAGCCTCACTTGTGATGTAGCCAAAGAACTTCTTTGCGCTGTCTGATAATGCCTTGTCCTTGTTTGTTACAAGAACGAACGGACGCTGAATTACATATGTACCGTCCTTGATTGTAGCTTCGCTTGGTGCTACACCGCCGACTGTAAGAGCCTTTACTGTATCCTTAACCGATGCAAGAGATGCGTAACCGATAGCGTCTGGGTTGCTGCCTACAGTTGTGATAACGTCACCTGTTGATGTAAGCTCCTGACGATATTTACATTTATCCTTTGTATCTGTGATTGACTCAAAGCCATCTCTTGTACCGCTGCCCGGCTCACGACCGATAATTACAATTTCTGCGTCCTTACCGCCGACCTCTTTCCAGTTTTTGATCTCGCCTGTGTAGATTTTTGCGATTTTCTCTACATCAAGGTCAGATACTGTGTTTGCAGGGTTTACGATGATTGCGATACCGTCTAAGGCAAGCGTTGTACCCTCAAGACCCTTTTCCTTTTCCTCATCCTTTAAGTTACGGCTTGAAAGTCCGATGTCGCATCTGCCCTCAAGAACTGCCTGAATACCTGCGCCTGAGCCTGTAGCGTTGTATGTAACTGTAACGCCTGTATCAGCCTGATATGCCTCGGCTAATGATGTAATAACCTTGTTCATCGAAGTTGAGCCATCTGTAGCAACTGACTCATTTGATGAAGAGCAACCTACCATTGCAGAACACATAAGAATTGCAGCAGCAAATAAACTAACGATCTTTTTCATAATTTAAGATCTCCTTTCGTGATTTGACATATTTTGTTTTATTTTTGTTTTTGTTTGCTTTTTTGCTACGGTTACATTCTAATAGTTCCCTGTAAAGTCCAAAAGCAGGTCTGTGTAAATTCGATGTAAAATAAAGCTTTATTGTATTTTGGGGAGTGTAATAAAAGCTTTATTCCCATCTTTGGCTTAGGTAGCTAAATATTATTCATCATTCATCATTCATTAAATCCAAACAGCCGTACGGTTTCTTCTCGAAATCACTCTTTCAAACAAAAACGCTCCGCCAAAACAGCGGAGCGAATTTATTTGTATTAAAAAATCAATGTCTGTTGTTTCTGAAGCTGCGTCTGTCGCCTCTTGGCTTGCGGCTGTTGTCGCCGTTATCCTCGGCTGTCATACCGTCAACCTCAATCAGAACGTCACGTCTTGACAGGTTAAGTCTGCCCTTGTCGTCAATTTCAAGCACCTTTACTCTGATAACATCGCCTACATTTACAACGTCTGTTACCTTGTCTGTACGCTTTACATCAAGCTGTGAAATGTGGCACAAGCCTTCTTTGCCCGGTGCAATCTCAACAAATGCACCGAAGTCCATAATTCTTGTAACCTTGCCTAAATAAATTGCACCCGGCTCGGGGTCAACTGCGATAGTGTTTACGATTTCGATAGCTCTGCGGCACTTGTCTGCATCAAGACCCGATACAAATACCTTGCCGTAATCGCCGTCCTCTTCAATGTCAATCTTAACCTCGCACTGAGCCTGAATTTCCTTGATAACCTTGCCGCTTTTACCGATAACCTCGCTGATTTTGTCGGCAGGAATTGTTGTGGTGAACATTTTCGGCGCATACTTAGAGATTTCCTCTCTCGGCTGTGCGATAGCCTTGAGCATAATTTCATCAAGGATATAAAGACGTGCCTTGTGCGTCTTTTCAAGAGCTTCCTTAACCATTTCGGGAGTAAGACCGCTGATTTTTAAGTCCATCTGAATAGCTGTGATACCGTCGTGTGTACCTGCTACCTTGAAGTCCATATCGCCGAAGAAGTCCTCAAGACCCTGAATGTCAACCATAGTCATCCAACGCTCGCCCTCGGTGATAAGACCGCATGAAATACCTGCAACGGGAGCTTTAATCGGAACGCCTGCGTCCATAAGTGAAAGTGTTGAACCGCAGATAGAGCCCTGTGAGGTTGAGCCGTTTGAAGAAAGAACCTCTGAAACAAGTCTTAACGCATACGGGAACTCCTCAACTGACGGAATAACAGGAACAAGCGCACGTTCAGCCAATGCGCCGTGACCGATTTCACGTCTGCCGGGTCCTCTGCTTGGCTTTGTTTCGCCTACAGAGTAGCTCGGGAAGTTGTAGTGATGCATATATCTCTTTGACTCCTCGCCGTCAATGCCGTCAAGAAGCTGCTGGTCTGATACAGGGCCTAATGTTGTGATTGTAAGCACCTGTGTCTGTCCTCTTGTGAAAAGTCCTGAGCCGTGAACACGTGGAATAATGCCGACCTCGGAAGCAAGAGGACGGATGTCGTCCATTCCTCTGCCGTCAACACGCTTCTGCTCGTCAAGCAGCCAGCGGCGAACGATTGTCTTTTGTGTTTTATACATACACTCGTCAATCTTTGCTTCGCTGTCGGGGTAAATCTCGTCAAAATGCTCGTGAACCTTTTCGTAAATCGGCTTTAATCTTTCGTCACGGACTGTCTTGTCGTCTGTATCAAGAGCAAGCTTTACGTCCTCCTCTGCAAAAGCCTTGATAGATTCGAACATATCGTGGTCAGGCTCGTTGCTCGGGTAGGTGAACTTTTCTTTGCCGATTTCTGCTTTGATTTCCTCAATAAAGCTGATGATTTTCTGGTTAGCCTCGTGGCCTGCCATAATTGCGTTATACATAACCTCATCGCTTACGCAGTCTGCACCGGCTTCAATCATAGCAATTCTTGAAGAAGTAGAAGCAACTGTTGTTGCCATTTTAGAAATTTTTCTCTGCTCTGCAGTGGGGTTGATGATGAACTCATCGTCAACAAGTCCTACAGAAACACCGCTTATCGGACCGTTCCAAGGAATATCCGAAATAGAAATTGCAATAGAAGTACCTACCATAGCTGCAATTTCAGGTGAGCAGTCGGGGTCAACGCTCATTACTGTGCATACAACAGAAACATCGTTGCGCATATCCTTAGGGAACAACGGACGTATCGGGCGGTCAATAACACGGCTTACAAGGATAGCCTTATCTGTCGGTCTGCCCTCTCTCTTTAAAAAGCTGCCCGGAATTTTGCCCACCGAATATAGTTTTTCTTCAAAGTCAACAGAAAGCGGAAAAAAGTCAACGCCCTCTCTCGGCTTTGCCGCTGCTGTAACTGCAACGTGAACTGTTGTTTCGCCGTACCTTACAAGGCAGGCGCCGTTTGCAAGCTGTGTCATTTTGCCTGTTTCAACAACAAGCGGTCTGCCTGCAAAGTCTGTTTCAAAAACTCTGTAGTTGTCAAAGGTTTTTACCATTTTGAAATTCCTCCTGTAAAATTTTTTATATATCACAGGATTTTCCTCTGTCTTAGCAATAAAACCAAATGACAAACATCTGCTGTCACCTCGTTTTACCGCTAAAAAGCATTGGAAAAGCCTGTATACAACAATTAAAAATCAGTGCATTAAACCTAATTTAGGGCAAACAGCCAAAGCCGCTTGCCCTAATACAGAAATAATTACTTACGAATACCAAGTCTTGCGATAATTGAACGGTATCTTTCAATGTCAACCTTGATAAGGTAGTTTAAAAGGCTTCTTCTCTGACCAACCATCATCAAAAGACCTCTGCGGCTGTGGTGATCCTTCTTGTGAACCTTTAAATGCTCTGTAAGAGTGTTGATTCTCTTTGTGAGAAGTGCAATCTGCACCTCAGGAGAACCTGTGTCGCCCTCGTGAAGAGCATATTCCTGCATAATAGCTTGCTTTTCTTCTTTTAACATTATAATTCCACCTTTATAATTATTTGCCCGAAATTTAAAATCATTCACAGGTTAAGGTCGGTGTACGCCCTTTGGGCTTAGTCCAGAATCCGTGAAAGGGGCTTTAACCTCGACATTATATCACATAGAAATAAAAATGTAAAGATTTTTACCAAAAATTTTTCTGCACAGCATCTGATAATAAAAACGTCAGCCTTAAAAAACTTTCGTTTCGGCTTTATTCTTCTTTGATTTTAAAATCGTTTTCAAGAATGTTTTGGAGCTTTATTTTATCATCTATACTCATCTGACGTATTTTCATAATTATTTGCTTTTCGTATTCGTTCAAATCGTAAAACTTTAATTTGTTTATCGCGATTTTGCCCGAACCGCCGAATTCAGCCGCCTGCGCATAGGCATTATCATCTGTCGGAAACAAATCAACAACGCTTACGTTGAATATTTTTGCAAGCCTTGAGATAGTTTCAATATTAGGCTCAGTCTTGCCGATTTCGTAGCAGGTATAGGTTGAACGGTCGATATTCAAAGCCTCGGCAACCTCACGCTGAGTAAGCTCCAGCTTTTTTCTGTACATCGTAAGCAAATCACCGATTCCTTTAGCCATAGTGATCCCCTTTTCTATAAATATAACTTCAAAAATTATTATATAAGACGAAATTCGCATTTTCAGTATTTGTGGATTTTTTGCACAAGTGCGAATGTTTTAAAATTTCATTTTTCCGCGTTTTCCTTTGGGCAATACCGCATAAATATAATGTGCAGATTGCGCAGTCAGAATTCAGGACAAAATAACCGAAAATACGTGACAGGGAGTGCGCTAAGGCGACAGCCGCCGATTGCGCGGTAACGTATTTATTGACATTATACTAAACAACAACAGAAAACAGGTGAAATTCGTCGCTTTTAAAATTGACATTAAATTTAAAAAGATGTATTATTATTCTGAAGGTTTATTATGGAATGAGGGACGGTATAGAAATGGGCAGAAATAATTATGTCGCCTATAACAAGCATCAGTATAAAAGACGGCGCAACAGACGCCGCACTATTAACAGGATTATTATTGTTACCTGCTTAATTCTTGCATTATCACTTATTATCGGCGGTGTTGCGGCTGTTATTCACTTTTGTTTTCCAAACGAAAGCAAGTCAGAAGAAACACAGCCTTCAACCACTGCTGTCACACAACCTGCTACCCAGCCGTCTACGGCTGACGTAACGTACAGTCAGGAGGGGTTTTCTGCAAAGGCGCTTACTCACAACAGCAAGCAAAACTGCGGCTACAGCGCATTAGAGCTTCAAGGCTCTGACTACAAGGCGTTTTATCCGAAAACACCGTCACAGGCTATAAACGATAAGTCAAAAAGCGACGCTGAGAAATTTGTAAATAACTACTTTACGGCTATGAAATCTCCCGTTAAATGTGCAGACTTTACGGCTACGCTCAGCGGCGGCAATATGCTTTCGGTCGTTTCCGATATTAAGGGCTTTAACGCAAAGGGTCAGGTTGAAACAGCTGACTATTTTACACGTGTATATGCCCTTAATGTAAGTCGTGAGCTTCAGCGTGAAGATATTTTCACCGAGGGCTTTTACGCATATGCAAGCGAGCAGGTACGCAGTTATTTTAAAAACAATAAGGATACAAAGGACAAATGCTCCTCTGATAAATTCCTGAATGCAACAGAAGGCTACGGCGTTAATTTTGACCGTTTTTCCTTTGACGATAACGGCTGTACTCTGCATTTTGACAGCAAGACGCTGTTTGATTTTGACGGTGAGCTGTATGATGTAAGGCTAAAGTATGACGATATAACAGACTATATGAAGCTCGGTAAGGACGGCAACAGCAAGCCTGAGGAAACAGGCCCGACTTCGCCGCTTAATATTGACAAAAATGCCGCTGTTGATCCGTCAAAGCCGATGGTGGCTATCACGTTTGATGACGGTCCGTCATATACGAATACTCCGATAATTCTTGACACTCTGGAAAAATACAACGCAAGGGCAACCTTCTTTGTAACGGGTGGGAATGCGAAGTCTTACCCCGAAATATTGAAGCGGGAGGTCGCTCTCGGCTGTCAGATAGGCAATCACTCGATGTATCACACTGCATTTCCTAAGCAGGAAAAGCCTGATATGCTTGCAGCCGTTGACGGTGTGAACGATATTGTTAAAAAAGCTACAGGCGGCTACGAAGTAACTATTGTCCGTCCTCCGTACGGTGATGTCGACAAAAGAGTTAAGCAAGTGCTGTCTAATTATCCGCTTATTCTGTGGAGCGTTGACACAATGGACTGGAGCACAAGAAACACTCAGTCAACCGTTGACAGCGTTATGAATGAGGCTTATGACGGTGCAATTATCCTTATGCACGATATTCACGCAGAAACAGCGGCGGCTGTGCAGCAATTTGTTCCTCAGCTTATTAACGCAGGGTATCAGCTTGTAACGGTAGATGAGCTGTACTACTACAAAAAAATGCCGCTGACAACAGGTGAGGTTCACTGCGAGGTATCAGAATAATCTGCCTTAAAGCACAACAAAGGTTTGTACAAAAGCTACGACGAGGGAGCGCCGCTAAAAGCGGCAAATGAATAGAATTTATCCTTATTTTAAATATGATGAAATTCTATTCATTTCTTTCATTTGACAAATGTCAAATGAAAGGCTCCCTCGTCTTACCTTTGTTTCTCTTATATACTGTGGCTGTTTAATATATTGCCGTCAAAATCCTTCCACAAAAATGTACCGTCACAAAGCGTCATATATCCGTGATGACTGTTTTCTTTCGGGATTGATACAGAGCCGGGGTTCATATACGTATATGCGCTATGCTCAACGCATTTCGGCACGTGCGTGTGACCGCAAAGCAGGATATCGCCGTTATGAATAGGCGGCAAAGCGTCCTCGTTAAACTTATGACCGTGCGTTGCAAAAATCAATCTGTTGTTTGCGTAAAGAATACAATAATCCGCTAAAATCGGAAATTTAAGCACCATCTGGTCTACCTCTGTGTCGCAGTTTCCCCTTACGCAAAGTATATCGTCTTGCATTGCGTTCAACAGCTCAATTACCCTTTTGGGGTTGTAGTCACGCGGCAGGTCGTTTCTCGGCCCGTGATACAGAATATCTCCGAGCAAGAGCAGCTTGTCGGCTTGCTCTTTTTTATACGCTTCAATCAGCCTTTCGCAATAATACAGCGAGCCGTGAATGTCGGAGGCTATCATTATTTTCATTTGTTTCACACCCTCTTTTTTAAAATCAATTATATTATAATTTCTCTGTAAAAAAATGCAACAGCTATTTTTGTTATCCTCACAAATTATTCTGCATATATTTATCTGAGGTGTTTTTATGAAAAGAATGCTGTCTGCTTTTATTTTAATATTCATTATATCTATTGCGATAATGTGCAGCCTTGGCGGTATAGAAAATCAAACGAAAAGCTTTATTAAATACGTTGAATTCAACGTTCCCTATGAGGCTCTGAACAAGGCTATGCACATTGATATAGATTCACAGAATGAAGCTGTTAAAATCAGCTGGATAGATTTGCTTGCATACCTCGGTGCAAAATACGGCGGAGATTTCAAAAACTACAAATCAACGCATATTGACGAGCTTGCAGAAAGGCTGAAATCGGGAGAAAAAATTGAGGACATCACAAAAAATATGAAGTATTTTTCATATTACAGCAACGCTTATCACGCAGTGCTTGACGGCTTTCTGGGCGAATACGAAAGGACAACGCTAAACGATGACGGCAGTCAGAGCAAGGAAACCGTTTACGGACTTCGGGTGTTCTCCCCCATTGCAAAAACCTTTCCGTTTTCTCACTATGACGATTTCGGCGCAAGTCGTACCTATGGGTATAAAAGACAGCATTTAGGGCACGATCTTATGGCGGCAACAGGAACTCCGGTGATTGCTATAGAGGACGGAATTGTTGAGTGTATGGGTTGGAATCAGTACGGCGGCTGGCGGATAGGCATACGGTCATTCGACAAAAAGCGATACTATTACTATGCGCATCTGCGGCAGAACAGACCGTATCACTGTGATTTAAAGGAGGGTATGAGCGTTAAGGCAGGCGATGTTATAGGCTATGTAGGCAGAACAGGCTACTCTGCTACAGAAAACACAAACGGCATTACGACAAGCCACCTGCACTTAGGCTTAGAGCTGATTTTTGATGAAAGCCAAAAGGAAAGCGACAACGAAATATGGATAAATATGTATGAGATAACAAAGCTTTTACAGCAAAATCAGAGCGAGGTAACACGAGTTGCACAGACTAAGGAATTTTACAGTAAAAATCAGTTTGTAAAAACGCAGTAACCGGTTAATCGGAATGTAATGCAAAAAATCATCGGCACACAGAGCTTGTGTGCCGATTTTCAGTAATTATCCTTGATTATCAGAAATCAATCTCTAAGTCATAGTAGCAAGCCTTTAAGAGCTTAACCATTTCTTCCTGTGTAGGAATTCTTGGGTTAGAGCCTGTGCAGGCATCAAGAATTGCGTTAGCCGCAATATCCTCAACTCTTTCAAGGAATACCTCCTCGGGAACGAAGCCTGTTTCAGCAGGAAGTCCGTCTGCACCGTAGTTCTTGATGCAGTGCGGGATATTAAGCTCATCGCACATACCTCTTAAGAAGTCGATTAAGAGTGCTACCTTTTCATCATCGCTTTCGCCGCCGAGTCCCATAAAGTCAGCAATTACACCGTAACGCTTTTTAGCTGTTTCGTCCTTTGCGTTAAATGCGATAACCTTTGGCAGGTACATAGCGTTAGCCGCACCGTGAATGATGTGTGAGCCGTAGTCTGCAAATGCAGCGCCTGTCTTGTGAGCCATTGAGTGAACGATACCGAGAAGTGCGTTAGAGAAAGCCATACCTGCAAGGCACTGTGCGTTGTGCATAGAAGCACGTTTTTCCATATCGCCGTTGTAGGAAGGTACAAGGTCGCTCTGAATCATCTTGATAGCAAAAATTGCAAGCGGATCTGTGTAGTCGCAGTTGCAGGTTGAAACGTAAGCCTCAACAGCGTGAGTCATAGCGTCCATACCTGTGTGAGCAACGAGCTTTTTAGGCATTGTTTCTGCAAGCTCTGAATCTACGATAGCAACGTCCGGTGTAATCTCGAAGTCAGCAATCGGGTACTTGATGCCGTCCTGATAGTTTGTGATAATAGAGAAAGCAGTAACCTCTGTAGCTGTACCCGAGGTTG
This sequence comes from Acutalibacteraceae bacterium, assembly GCA_051881615.1. Classification (GTDB taxonomy): domain Bacteria; phylum Bacillota; class Clostridia; order Oscillospirales; family Acutalibacteraceae; genus CAMFTQ01. Next base: position 24,241 of record JBJEQF010000005.1, read on the forward strand.
ACGGAATAGCGCAGAATTTAGCCTTTGTTCTGAGCTTTGGCAGACCGAATACCTTGCACATATCCTCAAAGGTTGTTTCGGGATATTCGTACTTAATCCACATAGCCTTGGCAGCGTCAATCGGTGAGCCGCCGCCCATAGCTACAATCCAGTCAGGCTCAAACTCCTGCATAGCAGCAGCGCCCTTCATAACTGTTTCTACTGACGGGTCAGGCTCAACACCCTCAAAAAGGCGAACTTCCATACCTGCTTCTTCAAGATAAGACACAGCCTTATCAAGGAAGCCGTTTCTCTTCATAGCGCCGCCGCCGACAACTATGATAGCCTTTTTACCTGTTAAATTCTTAAGGTTCTCAAGCGAACCCTTGCCGTGATAAATGTCACGCGGTAATGTAAATCTCATTTTAAAAACCTCCGTTTGTAAAAAATAATATGTATGCGATTGCTCGCAAAAGTGACTTTTTAAAGCTATTGTGCATTATCAATAGTTTTCGATTATATTTTACCACGAATTTTGTTTTTTGTATAATGCTTTTTTCTGATAAGTAGTATATAATTATATAAATAGCATTTATTCCGTCTGCGGTCGGAAAACAGTAAAATTCGGAGGGTGCAAAGAGTGAAAATAAATCAACTGCGCTTTGCGGCAGAAATTGAAAAAACAGGTTCAATATCAAAGGCGGCAAAAAATCTGTTTATGGGACAGCCTAACCTTAGCAAGGCAATCAGAGAGCTTGAAGCAGAAATCGGCATAACACTGTTTGAAAGAACACGTCACGGCGTTGAGCCGACAGAAAAGGGTGCACAGTTTTTATCGTATGCACGTTCAATCATTTTGCAGATGGACGAGCTTGAGGCACTCTACAAGCCGCACGACGACACAAACAGCCTTGATTTTTCTGTTTCTGTTCCAAGGGCAACCTACATATCGGTAGGCTTTACCGACTTTCTTAAAAATGTCGGCGACAATATTTCTATAGACGTGCATTTTAAAGAAACGTCGGGTATGAACGCAATAGCTGACGTTGCAAGGGGAGAATCGGATATTGCCATTGTCCGTTATGAAAGCGACTGTGAGGAATACTATACAAATTTTATTCAGAATATGAATTTAAAGTACGAGCTTCTGCGTGAGTTTGATATGAAAATTCTGATGAATAAAAATCATCCTCTTGCAAAAATGAAGGAGGTCCCCTATCATCTGCTAAGAGAATACATAGAGATTTCTCACGGAGATGTGCAAGAGGGCAAGGCGCTGACCTTTGCCGAAAAGAACAGAGGAAAGCAGATTGCCGGCAACAAGCGCACAATTTACGTGTACGAAAGAGGAAGTCAATTTGATTTATTAAACCGTGTAGAGGGTACGTATATGTGGGTATCGTCAGTGCCTAAGACGGTGCTTGATTTTTACAACCTCGTTCAGCGTGACTGCATTAAAACCTCGCTTAGGAATAAGGACGTTCTTGTGTATAAAAAAACGCACAAGCTGACCCAAAGCGAGCTGAAGTTTTTGGAATGTGTAAAGAAGTATATTGAGTAAAATAAAAACACCGTACGGACAGGGCTTCAGTTGTCTGTACGGTGTTTTGATATTATTAGGGTGATTAGCTTACGCAGTCTGCCAGCCGATGTATTATATCATCTGTCAGAGTTTTATTGTGCAAGAAAATCTGCATATTCATATTGATCAATTCCGAACCTGTTAAAGTATGAAACCTCACTTAGCAAATATACGCCGGTGTCTTTTGCATCAAAGCATTCAAATATAATATTATATGTTTTAGGGTTATAAACAACCTTTTTAATATCAGCATTACCAACCCTTAATGATTTATCTTCCGAATTTATTTTCGTATCATTCTGCTCGTTGATACTATAATTATCCTCAAATACTATTTCATAATAACCGTTTGCATAGTACGCTTTATGTTCAGCCTTTATGCCCTCGTCAGATTTAATTTCAGAAATCAATGAATTAAATTGTTCCTCTGTAGCAGAAATATCAAGAAAGATTTCATAACAAAGATCCAAATAATCATATAACGTGTACGAATACGAATTGACACTGTAAGCCTCTATGCTTTGCGGAAAAAACGCAGGAAAATTAACATAGCTTTCTGCCTTTCCGTATTCGCTGACATCTGTGACTTGCTTTTTGCCAAATACTCTGTCACAGCCAGCGAAAGCAAGGAGCATCAATGCACTTAGAATTATGCATATTGTTTTTTTCAAAATAAATCCTCCATATACTCAGCCTTGTACTGCTTCACGCTTTTTCCAGCAAATAAAGCCGTACATATCGTTTACAAAAAAGATTACAAAGTTCACGACTACCGGTATATACACAGGATTTTGGGCAGAGGCTAAAATCCACAGCACTATCAGCACTAAATCGTTAGACGCATAGCAGAGCGCATAATATGACGACCTAAGCATAGTCAGCGACGCCGCAAGAAAGCTTGTAGCTATTGAAACGGTACTGAAAAACAGATTAGGAGTATCAAGAGCTTTCAATATATAGTAAAACACTGCCGTTACAAGCACAGTGAAAAATGTCAGTATTAAGACAATTTTAGGTGTAATTTTTCGTATTTTGACAGTGCCGTTGTTGTCTGCTCCGGAATTTTTCGCCCACGTTATTATTGCCCACACAGACATCGGAAGCGTCATTAAAGCATAAGTAATCATCTCTCCCCAATATCTGAACCTGTAGGATATGATTGCGTATAATATGCTGAAAACTGTCATCAGAACAGGCGACCAGACATTCCCCATTGCGGCAAATACAAGCGACGTTACACCGATACAGGTGGCTGTCAGCGTGAGCAAATCGACATCGCCCGACAGGATATTTGATACGACAATAAGTGAAACGGAAGCAATCCAAAGCACCCAATCCTTTTTTGCCATTTTTTGAAACGGATTGTTCACTTTACAAACCCCTTTCTGAAAACTCAAAAATATACCGTTTGGACAGAAAACCTCTCTTTTCTTTTATAGAATAAAAAGTGTTTCTGCTCAGACGGTATTTTTATTTTCAGATAACTTATTTCTTTGTAAAGCTGTCCTTAAGGCTTACACTTCTGTTAAATACGAGCAACCCTTCTTTTGAATCCTTGCTGTCAACACAGAAGTAACCAAGACGCATAAACTGAAAACTCATAGGAGCCTTTGCATTTTCAAGGCTCTTTTCTGCCTTGCAGTTTTTAAGCACTACAAGCGACTTGTCGTTAAGGTAATCAAGAAAATTCTTGTCGCCTGCGTCAGGGTCAGGCACTGTAAAGAGGTTATCGTAGAGCCTTACCTCTGCGTCAACGTAATTTTTTGCGTCAACCCAATGGATAGTACCCCTTACCTTTCTGCCGTCGGGAGTGTTGCCGCCCCTCGTTTCGGGATCATACGTTGCGTAAACCTCAACGACATTGCCGTTTTCGTCCTTTTTACAGCCTGTGCATTTAACAATATATGTTGACTTTAAGCGAACCTCGTTGCCGGGGTAAAGTCGCTGATACTTCTTTATCGGCTCTTCCATAAAGTCCTCGGCTTCGATATAGCACTCTCTTGAAAAGGTTACAATTCTTGTGCCGTCCTGCGGTCTGTTTGGATTGTTTTCAACCTCAAACTCCTCTGTCAGATCCTCGGGGTAGTTTGTGATAACGAGCTTTATCGGATTTATTACAGTCATAACACGCTGTGCAGTTTCGTTTAAATCCTCTCGCAGACAATGCTCTAAAAAGCCGTACTCAACAACAGAATTTACCTTTGAAACGCCGTTTCTCTCGGTGAAATTTCTGATTGACTTAGGAGTATATCCTCTTCTTCTCAGTCCGCAAAGAGTAGGCATACGTGGATCGTCCCAGCCGCTTACGTACTCCTTTTCAACAAGCTCTCTTAGCTTTCTTTTTGACATAACGGTGTTGTTGATGCCAAGACGTGCAAACTCAATCTGACGTGGCTTAGACGGTACTGATGTGTTGTTTATCACCCAATCGTACAACGGTCTGTGATCCTCAAATTCAAGTGAGCAAAGGCTGTGCGTGATGCCCTCTAACGCATCCTCAATAGGATGTGCAAAGTCATACATAGGATAAATGCACCACTTGTCGCCTGTTCTGTGATGAGTAATTCTGTTAATTCTGTAGATTACGGGATCTCTCATATTAAAGTTGCCTGAGGCAAGGTCAATCTTTGCTCTAAGCGTCATTTTGCCGTCCTCAAACTCACCGTTTTTCATACGCTCAAACAAATCAAGGCTCTCTTCAATCGGTCTGTCACGGTACGGACTTTTTGCAGGAGTTGAAAGATCTCCTCTGCACTCTCTCATCTGCTCGGGCGAAAGCTCGCAGACGTACGCAAGACCTTTTCTGATAAGCTCTGTTGCGTACTCGTACATCTTGTCAAAATATTCTGAGGCATAGAAAAATCTGTCGCCCCAATCGTAGCCGAGCCACTTAATGTCCTCTTTTATTGCGTCAACGTACTCAACATCTTCCTTTGTAGGGTTTGTATCGTCCATACGCAGGTTGCACATACCGCCGTATTTAACGGCTGTGCCGAAGTCTATGCAGATAGCCTTTGCGTGGCCTATGTGCAGGTAGCCGTTAGGCTCGGGCGGAAAACGTGTGTGAACAGTCATACCCTCAAACTGACCGCCTTCTGCTATGTCTTTGTCTATAAAATCGTGAATAAAATTGCTCGGAACAATTTCTTCACTCGCTGTATCGTTTACAATTTCGTTTGCCATACTATTTCCTCCGCAATTATTTAAGCATTTCAAGTCCGATTTCCATTCTTCTGAGCGACTCTTCTCTGCCTAAAATATCAAGAATTTCTACCGCACCGCCCGGCGTTACCGTTTTGCCTGCAACAGAGATACGTGCCGGCCACATAACAGTGCCGTTTTTAACCTCTTTTTCCTGTGCAAGACCGATAAGCGCATCGTGAATGCTGTCAAAGTCCCAGCTTGGCATAGTGCTTAGCTTATCATAAACAGCCTGAAGCATTACAGGTGCGTTTTCAAGGTTAGTCTTGCTCTTTTTATTAACGTAAAGCTCCTGGTCATAGGTCGGAAGCTCTGCAAGAAAATCTATCATTTCGGGAATTTGCGTCAGCTGTGTTACTCTCTGGTGGAGTATTGACGCAATTTTTGTGTACGGTACTTCTTTTTCACCGAACACCTGCTTAAAGTACGGCATAGCGATTTCTGCGAACTGCTCAACGCTCATCGCTCTGATGTACTCGCCGTTGAACCACGACAGCTTGTCATAGTCAAAAACAGCAGGAGATTTGCTGATGCCGTCAATGGAAAATACCTTTTCAAGCTCCTTTAGTGTAAAAATCTCTTGATTATCCTTAGGACACCAGCCTAAAAGTGCGATGTAGTTAATAATCGCCTGTGGCAAAAAGCCCTCTTTTACCAAGTCCTCAAAGCCCGTTGCACCGTGACGCTTTGACAGCTTTGAGGTTGTGCCGTCCTCGTTTTTGCCGTTGATAAGGGGCAAATGGACGTATGTCGGGATTTCCCAGCCGAAAGCCTCGTACAAAAGGTTATACTTAGGAGTTGAGCTTAAATATTCACAGCCTCTTACAACGTGGGTGATTCCCATTGTATGGTCGTCTATTACATTTGCAAAATTGTAGGTCGGGTAGCCGTCTGTTTTAATCAGAATCTGATCCTGAAGCTCCGAATTGTCAACGGTGATTTCTCCGAAAACTGCGTCTGTAAAGGTTGTACTGCCCTCTGTCGGCATTTTCTGACGGATTACATACGGTGTGTTTGCAGCTAAAAGCCTGTCGATTTCTTCCTGCGGTAAATCTCGACAATGCCTGTCATAGCCTGCGCCTATCTCGCTTGACTGGAGCTTTTCAAGACGCTCCTTTGTGCAAAAGCAACGGTACGCCTTGCCCTCTTTTATAAGCTGTTCTGCATACGGCAGATACATATCCTTTCTTTCACTTTGGACATAAGGTCCGAAGTCACCGCCTATGTCGGGGCCTTCATCGTGAGAAAGTCCTGCAACCTTTAGTGTATTATAGATAACGTCAACAGCGCCGTCAACAAGACGTTCACGGTCTGTATCCTCAATTCTTAAAATAAACTTACCGTCCTGTGAACGTGCGATAAGATATTCATACAAAGCTGTTCTTAAATTACCTACGTGCATAAAGCCGGTAGGACTTGGAGCATAACGTGTTCTGACAGTCATAAACACATCCCTTTCCTGTATTTTTATTATCTGCAAAATATTACTGTTAATTATAGCATATTACGACGGTTTTTGAAATACCTTTTGAAAAAATTTTCTGATTGTACCTTATTTAAAAAAGGAGTACGTTCAAAACTGAGCGTACTCCGAAATTTTTATAATATTTATTTACTTATCTCTGCCGCAGCCCTTGCAGGTTTTTGAGATTTTTTCATTCAATTCTCCGCAATCGGGGCAGTACCATCTGCCGTCCTCCATTGGGTTTACCTTTACCCTTGCGCCGACCTTGTTGCCCTCCTGCGTTTTGCCGCTGCTCTGAACTGCAACAAGCGGAGCGATAGATGTTCCCTTGCTGCCTGCTCCGGCTATAAAGCCGACATTATCGCCGAACAAAGGAGCCTTAACCTTTTGTGCCTGACCGCATCTCTGGCAGTAACGAGTGCCGTCAAGGTTTTCAAAGCCGCATTTTTTGCATTTCATAACAATTACCCTTCCTTTTACTTTTATATGCAATTACATTATATAACAGTTATTTTTATAAGTAAATCGGAAGAATATATAAAAAATCAATATCCTAATTAGTAAAAATGCCCGACAAACACTTTAAAGCATCGCCGGACATTTTAAAAAAACATTTAATTGTTTTTCAGTCAATTTCTACCATTACCTTCTGCTCTTTTCTGACAGCGGCACTGCGGACAACTGTACGGATAGCCTTGGCAATTCTGCCCTGCTTGCCGATAATTCTGCCCATATCGTCCTCTGCTACGTGAAGGTGGTAAACGATTATGCCTTCCTCGTTAGGCTCGTCAACAGTAACGGAAACGGCTGACGGATCCTCTACAAGACCTTTGGCAATAGTCATAATTAATTCCTGCATTACAATACAGTCCTTTCATTAAAGAACGCCGTTCTTTTTAAGAAGAGCCTTTACAGTGTCTGTCGGCTGAGCGCCGTTAGCAATCCACTTTTTAACTGCTTCTGCGTCAACAGTTACCTCTGAAGGCTGCTTTAAAGGGTTGTATGTGCCAACCTCTTCGATAAAACGACCATCTCTTGGGTATCTTGAATCAGCAACAACAATGCGGTAGAAAGGAGCTTTCTTTGCACCCATTCTGCGAAGTCTGATTTTAACTGCCATTATACTTTCACCTCCGAAATAAGATATAAATATATATCAGCCAATGTTTAATTATTGGATGAATTACTGTAAATAATAGCGATTACCTGCGCCTTGCGCCGTTACCGCCGTAAGGTGCGCCGCCTAAGCCGGGGAGATTTTTCATTTTGTGCAGGTTCTTTTTACCCTTGCCGCCTAACTGCTTCATCATTTTCTGCATCTGCTCAAGCTGCTTTAACAGGCGGTTTACCTCTTCTACACTTCTGCCTGAGCCTGCTGCAATTCTGCGCTTTCTTGACGGATTTATTATTGACGGGTTTGCTCTCTCTTCGGGAGTCATTGAGTAAATAAGAGCCTGAAGCCAGTCGATTTGCCTGTCGTCAATGTCAACATCATCAAGCTTGTTGCCTATACCGGGAAGCTTTGATAAAATGCCCTTTAACGGTCCCATCTTCTTAATCTGCTCAAACTGGTCGAGCAAATCGTTGAAGTCCATTTTGTTGCTCATCATCTTCTGAGCCATCTGCTCGGCTTTCTTTTTGTCGAGCTTGCTCTCTGCGTCCTCAATAAGCGTAAGCACGTCGCCCATTCCCAGAATTCTGCTTGCCATTCTGTCGGGGTGGAACGCCTCTAAATCATCGAGCTTTTCGCCTACACCGGCAAATTTTATCGGCTTGCCTGTTACAGCCTTTACCGATAAAGCCGCACCGCCTCTTGTGTCGCCGTCAAGCTTTGTCAGAATTACGCCCGATATATCCAAAAGGTCGTTAAAGCTTTTTGCAACATTTACTGCGTCCTGACCTGTCATAGAGTCGATAACGAGCAGAATTTCGTCAGGCGTTACCTCTGACTTGATTTTCTTAAGCTCTGCCATCAGCTCCTCGTCAATGTGAAGTCTGCCGGCTGTATCAAGAATAACTACGTCGTTGCCGTAGTCCTTAGCGTGTTTTATGGCTTCCTTTGCGATTTTTACAGGGTTTTCCGTTCCCATTTCAAATACCGGAGCGCCTACCTGTGAGCCGACTACCTTTAACTGGTCAATAGCCGCCGGTCTGTAAATATCGCAGGCTGCAAGAAGCGGTCTGCGGTTCTGCGCTTTAAGCCATTTTGCAAGCTTTGCCGAATGTGTGGTTTTACCCGAGCCCTGCAAGCCGCACATCATAATAACCGTAGGCGGCTTTGAGTTAAACTCTATTCTTGCGCTTTCGCCGCCCATTAGTGCTGTCAGCTCTTCGTTTACTATTTTAATAACCATCTGAGCAGGCGTTAAGCTCTCCATAACATCAGAGCCTACTGCCCTTTCTGTAACTCTTGCTGTAAAGTCCTTGGCAACCTTGTAGTTTACGTCAGCCTCAAGAAGTGCAAGTCTGACTTCACGCATAGCCTCTTTTACATCAGGCTCTGTCAGCTTACCCTTGCTTCTTAACTTTTTAAACGCATTACTAAGCTTTTCAGACAAACCCTCAAATGCCATACGCTCACCTGCTTTCTGAATTTATAGGTAATTTCAGATAATCTGATAATCAAAACTGTTCAAGCAATTCGCTTGAAATTTTTAAAATTTCTTCTGCCGATTTCTTTATCTCACAGCCGTTTTCAGAGCCTTGTGCAATACCTTGTGAAAGCTGTGATATTTTTGCAAGCTTATCTTCAACTATGCCGAAACGCTTGCAAAGTCCGAGCTTGCTTTCAAAGCTGTAAAGGTTTTGCTCGGCTCGTTTAAGCGCATCACGCACACCCTGTCTTGTTATGTTCATTTCAAGGGCGGTTTCGCTTAATGATAAATCGTTGTTGTAGTAAAGCTCAACAGCCGTTTGCTGATTATCCTTTAAAAGCCGTCCGTAAAAATCGAACAGTAAAGAGATTTCCATATTCTTTTCCAAGAAAAGCTCACCTCTTTTATAGCTGTAAAGCGTTTCACTTTACAGATGAGATTATACTATCATTTCACTGATATGTCAAGTGCTTTTTTTGATATTTAATTAGCTTAAAAATTGCTTAAAATTGGTAAAATATAGGTAAAAAATACCTATGATAATTTTAAAAAACACTGCTCTATTGTAGTAATTTACAAAAATTTTAATTGGCAGTATTTTTTTAAAAAAACTGATGTAATTTGATTATTTATTGTGGTATAATACACCTATAATTAGTGTTTATACAGCAGAAAACTGTTATTAAACAACAAAAATATTTTTTAACAAATATTATGTTGAAAACTTTTTCCGATAATCGGGGTGCATTTTTACGGAACAAATAATAAGCATTGACCGAATGGAACACGCGGTTGCGCTGTTCGGCAGCTTTGATGAAAATATTAAGCTGATTGAAAATAATTATCACGTTCACGTTGTAAGCCGTGACGGCGAGCTGAAAATTTCGGGCGAAGCCGAGGGCGTTTCTAACGCCTGCAAGGTAATCACAAGTCTTTTATCGCTTATTAACAGAGGCGAACAGCTCTCTGACCAGAATGTACGGTATTGTATGTCACTTGTTGATGACGGCAGTGAAGAAAAAATAGAACAGCTTGCAGGCGACTGCATTTGCATTACGTCAAAGGGCAAGCCTGTAAAGCCGAAAACCATCGGACAAAAAAGGTACTGCTCCTGCATAAAGGACAATACCATTACAATCGGAGTAGGTCCTGCCGGCACAGGCAAAACGTACCTTGCAGTTGCTATGGCGGTAACGGCGTTCAGGGCAAAACAGGTAAACAGAATAATCCTGACACGTCCTGCCGTTGAAGCAGGCGAAAAGCTCGGATTTCTCCCCGGTGATTTGCAAAGCAAGGTTGACCCATATCTAAGGCCCCTTTATGACGCACTTTTTGATATGCTGGGTGCTGAAACCTACAACAAATATGTAGAAAGAGGAAACATCGAGGTTGCTCCTCTTGCCTATATGAGAGGACGGACGCTTGACGACAGCTTTATTATTCTTGACGAAGCTCAGAACACGTCCTGCGAGCAGATGAAGATGTTTCTGACACGTCTTGGCTTTAACTCAAAAATGGTAATAACAGGCGACATCACGCAGATTGATTTGCCGTCAGGCGTGAGAAGCGGTCTTAAGGACTGTATGAGGGTACTCCGTCACGTTGACGATATTGCCCAGTGTACTTTTAACGAGAAGGACGTTGTACGTCACCGTCTTGTTCAGGATATTATCAAGGCTTATGAAAGAAATAAGGAGGAACGAAAATGACTAAAAACAAATTGCGTGTAATCATTTCCAACAAACAAAAGGACGTTGAAATCCCTACAGGTGTAAGAATGCTTGTCCGCCGCTGCTGTCATGCGGTGCTGCAGCTTGAAAATTTCGAGGGCTATGCAGAAATCAGCGTTACCTTTGTAAACAATGAGCAGATAAGAGAGCTTAACAATCATTACAGAAACAAGGACTCTGCAACAGACGTGCTTTCTTTCCCTATGGGAGAAAACGGCAAGTATGACACAGACCTTGAAACAGGCGCACAGATTTTAGGCGACGTTGTAATTTCTATGGAAAAGGTTGTAGAGCAGGCAGAGCGCTTCGGACACAGCCTGCAAAGAGAGATAGGCTATCTGACTGCACACAGCGTTCTTCATCTTTTAGGCTATGACCATATGACAAACCTTGAAAAGGTACATATGAGAGAAAAGGAAGAGCTTGTTATGAATCAGCTTGGACTGCCGGGTTCAACAAGCTACACTCTTGATGACGAATGAAGCACCAGTTACAAAGCTTTAAATGTGCGGCAAGGGGCATAATATTTGCGATAAAGCACGAAAGTCATATGCGCTTCCATATTGTCGCCGCTGTTTATGTTGCTGTGTTTTCGTTATTTTACAGCTTTTCACCGTCACAGGTGGCAACACTTGCGTTACTCATATCATCGGTTATTGCCGCCGAGGTATTCAACACAAGTCTTGAGGAGCTTTGCAATCTCGACACCGACAGCTATAATCTGCTTGCAAAAAATGCAAAGGATTTAGCGGCAGGCGCAGTCCTTGTTCTGTCAGTGGCGGCGGCTGTTATCGGCTTTATATTCTTTTTTGACCTTGAAATAATCGGGGGGATAATTGCGTTCTTTGCCGTAAATCCCCTTTTGCTTTTTGCACTTGTTTTATCTGTTATTCTTTCGGTAATTTTTGTAGCACTCGGACCAGTCGGTTTAGCAGATAAATTTTATAAGCACAGAAAGAAATAATAATCAAAATGTATCATCACAAAGCACAGCTTGTGGTGATATGCTTTTATATTGAAAGGATACACTTATGAATCAGAATGATAAATCGGCATTTGTTGCTATTGTCGGCCGTCCGAACGTAGGCAAAAGCTCACTGCTCAACAGAATGCTCGGACAAAAGGTGGCTATAGTTTCAAGCAAGCCCCAGACAACACGAACAAGAATTATGGGTGTGCTGACAAGAGGAATAAATCAGCTTGTTTTTATCGACACTCCCGGTATGCACAAGCCAAAAACAGCCTTAGGCTCATATATGGTGCGTTCGGTAAACGAATCTGTTGCCGGTGTTGATGTTTGCCTGCTCGTTACAGAAGCAGACAAGGACGTAACAGACACAGAGCTTAAGCTGATAGAAAAGTTTAAGTCGCTTTCTATGCCGGCAATCTTAGCAATTAACAAAACAGACACGCTCAAAAACAAAGAGGTTCTGATGAAGCAGATTTTAAAATACTCCTCTCTCTACGATTTTGAAGCAATAGTGCCTGTCAGCGCACAAAGCGGAAGCAACATTGACGAGCTGATAGAGGAGCTTGAAAAGCAGACTAATGAGGGCGGTCATTTCTTTGATGACGATACGCTCACAGACCAGCCTGAGCGTGTGCTTGCCGCAGAGATGATAAGAGAGAAAATCCTGCGTCTTACGGATAAAGAAATCCCGCACGGCACAGCCGTTGTAATCGAAAGAATGAAACAGCGTGAGGACTCTGATATACTTGACATTGACGCAACGATTATCTGCGAAAGGGCAAGCCACAAGGGTATTATAATCGGCAAAAACGGCTCGATGCTCAAAAAAATCAGCACCTTTGCACGTCAGGATATGGAAGGCTTCTTTGAATGCCGTGTAAATCTGCAAACGTGGGTTAAGGTCAAGGAGGACTGGCGCAACCGTGACGGACTGCTTAAAAACTTCGGCTTTGACCAGAATGATTTTAATTAAACAGATAGTATTGTCAAAATTTTTAGTTTAATACATTTTACTCGGAAAATAAATCTAATTTTCTTTCTACAATTTCCCCTCTATATCACAGGAGATGAGATATATAATATTATTACAGCAAGGGCTGTAATATCACAAAGGGGATTTTGTAATGGATGAAATGAATGCGTGGAGTACCTTTCTGACTACGGGAAGTGTGCTTGATTATCTTAGATATAAAGCAATTCAAGAGGAGAGAGAGCAAAACAGCCTTAACAGGGCGGAGGAGAGTAATGAGGTTTTCAACGGACGGTCTGATTTTAAAGGAACAGAATATAGGTGAAAAAGACAGGCTCGTTACAGTGCTGACTAAAAGTCACGGCGTAATCACCGCCTTTGTACGCGGTGCTAAGAATATCAAAAACTCAAAATGCGCCTCAACCTCACTTTTGTGCTATTCCCGACTTGATATTTACGAGGGTCGGGACAGCTACATAATTGACGATGCAAAGAGTACGGAAATGTTTGTACGTCTTAGAAAGAGCGTAGAAAATATGAGCCTTGCACAGTATTTTTGCGAAATTGCAATTCATCTTTTTCCAAGAGAACAGGACTGCTCCGAGTTTTTACGGCTTATTCTCAACAGCCTTTATCTTTTAAGCAACGAAAAAAGAGAACCGCTGCTTATAAAGGCTTGCTTTGAAATGCGTGTGATGTGTATGTGCGGCTATATGCCCGACCTTGTAATGTGCAGCAGCTGCGGAGAATATGAGCAGGAGCAGATGGGCTTTCTGCCAAAGCAGGGCAAGCTTATTTGCGGCAGCTGTCTTGCAAAAAAGCCGAATCACGAGGCTGTTATTATGAGCGTCGGTGTTACAACGGCACTTCGTCACACTGTCTTTGCAGAAGCTGAAAGGCTGTTTTCGTTTACGCTGTCAAAGCAGGGACTTATACTTTTAAATCAGATAACAGAAAGCTATATTGCAAATCATACAGAAAAGGACTTCCCCACACTTGCCTTTTACAAGGCGATAAGTCGGGAATAATATATATTTATACAGGAACAAAAATATGAACAGACACTACAAAGCCTTAGAGCTTGACAAAATTTTACTTTTATTGGCAGGCGAAACCTCCTGCAAGGACGCATACGAATCGGCACTTGAGCTTTCGCCTAAGAAAACGCTAAGCGAGGTACAGTCACTTTTACAGCAGACGCAGGACGCTTTTTCGCTTATCGGCAAATTCGGCACACCGTCGTTTGGCTCTGTTAAAAACGTGACAAACTCGCTTCGCCGTGCAAACGCAGGCGGTTGTCTTACTATGTCGGAGCTTTTGCAAATAAGTGAAGCTCTGCGTGTTATACGCTCACTAAAGGAATGGCGGTCAAAATCCTCGGGAATTGAAACATCGCTTGACTTTCTTTTTGAGGGTCTTGCAGTCAATAAATTTTTAGAGGATAAAATAAACGGCTGTATTATTTCAGAGGAGGAGCTGTCAGACAACGCCTCCCCTACCCTTTTTGACATTCGCAGAAAAATCCGCACAGCCTCAAGCAAGGCACGTGAAACGCTCGACAAGATTATTCACAGCAGTACGTATCAGAAGTACTTGCAGGACGCTATCGTTACACAGCGTGGCGGCAGATACGTAGTACCCGTCAAAGCTGAATGCAGAGGAAACGTACCCGGACTTGTTCACGACACATCTGCAAGCGGAGCTACCGTTTTTGTAGAGCCGATGGGCGTGGTTCAGGCAAATAACGACATTAAGGTACTCAAATCAAAGGAAGAAGCGGAAATCGAAAAAATCCTTTTTGAGCTGTCAGCGTCGGCAGGCTCGTTTGCAGACGCAATAATCGGAAGCTACAAAAATCTTGTAGAAATCAACTTGATTTTTGCAAAGGCAAATTTAGGCTATAAAATGAAAGCCGTTATCCCCGTTATGAACGATAAGGGTGTAATAAACATAAAAAAAGCACGTCATCCGCTGATTGACAAGGACAAGGTCGTGCCTACCGACATTTGTCTTGGCGAGGATTTTGACACGCTTGTTATAACAGGTCCGAACACAGGTGGTAAGACGGTATCGCTCAAAACAGTAGGACTTTTAACGCTGATGGCTATGTGCGGAATGATGGTGCCGACAGACGAGGAAAGCAGGCTGTCGGTATTCAGACAGGTTCTTGTCGATATCGGTGACGAGCAAAGTATAGAGCAGTCGCTTTCTACCTTTTCTGCACATATGACTAATATTATAGAAATACTGAAAACGGCGAACAGCAGCTCGCTTGCGCTTATTGACGAGCTGGGTGCCGGTACAGACCCTGTTGAGGGTGCGGCGCTTGCAATAGCTATTCTTGAAAAGCTCCGTCACAAGGGCGCAAAAACGGCAAGCACAACGCACTACGCAGAGCTTAAGGCATATGCGCTCAAAACTAAGGGCGTAGAAAACGGAAGCTGTGAGTTTGACGTTGCAACACTTCGCCCTACCTACAAGCTGTTAATCGGCGTTCCCGGCAGAAGTAATGCCTTTGCAATCTCACGCAGGCTCGGTATGGAAGAGGATATTGTTGAAAGAGCAAAACAGCTTGTTTCTGCCGAAAGCCGTCAGTTTGAGGACGTTGTAGAAAGCCTTGAACAGCGCAGACAGGCTGTTGAAAAGGAGCTTGCAGACGCAAGAGAATTGATGGCTCAGGCACAGGCAGAAAAGGAGTCAGCGCAAATTCAGCTCGAAAGCATAAAGCGAAAGGCGCAGTCGGAAATCGACAAGGCGAAAAGTGAGGCTTTACGTATAACGTCAAGGGCAAAGGCACAGGCAGAGTCGATTATAGAAGAAATCGAGCAGGCGCAGAAGTCAAAGAGCATTTCACCGGAGGACAAGGCAAGACTGCGTAAAAGCATCAAGACAATGGAGGAAAGCGCAGACCCTGTTGACAAGAAAGCACAGCAGTCGTACACTCTTCCCCGACCGTTAAAGCAGGGCGACAGTGTGCTGATTTACGATATTGACAAGCAGGCAGTCGTGCTTGAAACACCGAACAAAAATGATGACACCGTCCTCGTTCAGGCGGGAATAATCAAAACACGTGCCGACATCAAAAATCTGCGGCTTATCGAAAAGAAAGCAGACTACAAAGCAGCACCGCAAAAAAGCCGTACCGTCCACAGCAAGGTGGATATAAGACCTATGACAGAGGTTGACGTGCGAGGTATGACAGCGTTTGAGGCGATTATGGAGGTTGACAATGCTATCGACAGCGCAATTCTGACAAGTATCAATCAGATAACAGTTATTCACGGCAAGGGTACAGGCGTTCTCCGCAAGGAAATACAAGCGCACCTAAAGCATCACAAGTCTGTGCGTTCATACCGCTTAGGAGTGTTCGGCGAGGGCGAAAGCGGAGTTACTGTAATCGAGCTGAAATAAAAAGAGGAATTTACTATGGAAAACAACAATGATTTAAAGGATTTATACACGCCTATTTCGACAGAAAACGCTGATAATGCAGATAATTCCGAAGAATTTGCAATAAAAAGAAAAAAAGGCAAAAGGCTGTTCTTTATAATATTTTTCAGCGTTATTTTTGTAGTCACCGCTACATTTATTACGCTCTATACAATGGCAACCGACAGAACAAACGCTGACAAATTCACCGCAAAGGCTTCAACCGATATAATCAAACCGCTTGTGAAAGCGTTTGCACTCGGAGAAACTGCCGAAATATCAGACGATATGCTCAACAGCTTTTTAACCTATTGCCTTAATTCATTTAATAAAGAAAACAAATCAAGCTCACCGCTTTCTATTCAGGGAATAGCAGTCAATTTTCACAAGGACAGTCCTGTTGATATATATTTAAAGACATCATATAACGGACTTGAAGCAATAGTAAACGCAAAGGCAGATATGACGCTTGACGAAAACGATAAAAAGATCAAACTAAAGCTGAAAGAGATTTATTTAGGCAGTCTGCCTGTTGAACCGGAGCTTTTTGTTCAGTACGCCTTGTCACAGCCAGGCATCCGCAAATATACAGACGCACTGGGCGACAGCTTAGACATCTCTAAGAGAACGGTTACGTTACCGTCAGAGTTTAAAACAGAATTCTATGAAATACCGCTTGAGTTAGAGATAACACAGATAGAGCTTAAAGACGGCAGTGCAACTGTTAAGACAACAGGCATCATCGACAGCATAGCAGACCTTATATCAAAGCTTCTTACATCTGAATAATTGATAATACTAACAGCTCACGAAGTATGGCGAAAAATCTGCTCAAAAATCTTATAAAGTTTTTAATCAGGTATTAGTATAACATCAAAAACAGCAGTCAGTGTGAAAACCGACTGCTGTTATTTTATACCAATATAAATTATCTGTTTGCCTTTACAGCTTCAAATTCTTCTGTAATTTCCTTTTCGGGAGCAGGAGTGAGCAGGCTCACAACTACAATGAATACCAAAGCGACAATAAATGCCGGTAAAAGCTCGTAAATGTTCCATACGCCGCCTAAGGGACGTACAACGTATTTCCATACAAAAATTGTTACACCGCCTGTCACCATTCCGGCGATTATACCGTATTTGTTTGAACGCTTCCAGAACAGTGCGCAGAGCATTACAGGGCCAAAAACGGCACCGAAGCCTGCCCACGCAAATGATACAATGCCGAATACAGAGCTGTTCGGATCCCAAGCGATAACGACTGCAACGGCTGCTATTGCAATAACTGTTGCACGTGCAATTATCATTGTTGCCTTTTTAGAAAGGTTGATTTTAAATACGCCCTTTAAGACGTTTTCTGAAATACTTGAAGAAGCCGCCAAAAGCTGAGAATCTGCTGTTGACATTGTGCAGGCAAGGATACCGGCAATAATAAGTCCTGCGCCGATTATTGCGATAAATCCGTTCTGACTTAAAAGCTGAGCTATCTTAATAATGAGTGTTTCAGAGGCTGAGCCTTCGAGTGCTTCAACTGCTCCTGCCTTTGTCATACTGTAGCCGATAATACCGATGAGAATTGCTACTCCCATAGAGATTACTACCCATACAGATGCAATTCTGCGTGATGTTTTTATGTTTTTCTCGTCCTTTGTAGCCATAAATCTGAGCAGTACGTGCGGCATACCGAAATATCCGAGTCCCCACGCAAGTGTGGAAACGATTGTGATAATTCCATAGGAATCTGCACCGCCTGTTTCCCCATTATGTGTGCTTGTCAGTGATAAAAAACCCGGAAGCTCCTTTGCGTTATTCATTACAACGTCCCAGCCGCCTGCTACATTTACACCGAACAGAACAACGATAAACAGCGCAATCGTCATAACAATACTCTGAATAAAGTCAGTAGTACTTGCCGCCAAAAATCCGCCGAGAGCAGTGTAGCCTACGATTACCACTGCGCTTATTATCATAGCCGTTGCATAATCAATACCAAACAGCGATGAGAAAAGCTTTCCGCACGCTGCAAAACCTGACGCTGTGTACGGTACAAAGAAAACAACGATAAACACAGCAGAAACAGTCAGAATTATTCTTGACTTGTCACGGTATCTGTCTGAGAAAAAGTCGGGCAGTGTGATTGAATTTGTCTTTACGCTGTAGCGTCTTAGCCTTTTTGCAACTAAAAGCCAGTTTAAGTACGTGCCTATTGCAAGTCCGATTGCAGTCCACGCCGCGTCGCAAACACCTGAAAGGTACGCTACGCCGGGCAGACCCATAAGCAGCCAGCTGCTCATATCAGAGGCTTCTGCGCTCATAGCTGTAACAAACGGGCCAAGCCTTCTGCCGCCAAGGTAAAAATCGTTTGCATCATCGTTTTTCTTAGAATAAATAAAACCGATAACAAGCATCATTATAAGGTAAAGGCCTATAACTATTAAAATGCCGATTGTCGATTCGTTCATATTATTCTCCTCCTCTTTTTAATATATAAATATGACATCCGTCATAAGGGAAAACAACACTAAGCTGTTTACTAAAAACGGCGGCACTGCATATTTTTGATGCAATACCGTCGAAACTGATGTATAGCTTTTCAGTTATTTTAAGTATTTATTTATATAAATCTCTGCCTTGTCAAGCACACGCAGGTCGTTGTCGTAACAGCATTTTCTCTTTGCCTGCTGTAAATCAACCCAGATAAAGCTGTCTATTTCGCTTTCCTGAATTTTCACATTGTCTGAAAACGTCTGTGCAAGAAAGAACACAACTCTTTTTCTGATTTTTCCAAACGGGCAATAGTCGCTCACCTCTCGAAAGCCGTCTATTATCTGCACGTCAAGACCTGTTTCCTCTTTAATCTCTCTGATTGCAGTCTGCTTTTCCGTTTCTCCCTTTTCTATGTGACCTTTCGGAAAGCTCCAGTATCTGCCGTTGTTGTTCTTTACAAGCAAAACCCTTGTGCCGTGTCTTGCCTTGTGAAAGATAAGGCCGCCGCAGGATTTTTCGTACAGGCATTTTATTTCTGTTATCTTGATATTTTTTAAATTTCCGAGTATTGTCAAAAGCTCAGGCTCGTAGTATATGTCGCCCTCGTGAGCTACTACGAGCTTTTCACTGCCGTCAGAAAGGGTGACAACTGCAACTACAACTCCGTAAAAGCTGTCGCCCGAAACCTTTCTTCGTGTTACGACATATGCGCCCATATTGCTTATATTATCTCCGTTTGCATACCCTGAGTAAAGCTTTGACTCTATCAGTGTGCCGAAAACAGTAACGCTTACCTTCTTTGAAATCATACGGCTGTCCCCCCTTTCCCGATTTTTATAGTTTAATCTGTTATTTTATTTGATTGCTCTGAGCTGTTCAAGTCTTTCGGCTTCGCAGGCAAATTTTGTGCTGTTTAAAATAAGCACGTCTGTTATGCCGTTTTGCTTGCAGTAATCCTTTAAGCTACCCGACCATTTTCTGTAGTCGATAACGTGTGTTTCATCATAATTTGCTGCAAGATACGGTGTGAAGGTATTTCCGTAGTACTCCTTTACAACAGCGAGCTTTTTGCCTGTTTTGCAGTCCGATTTCATAACGAACAGCGGATTACTGCCGCCTAAGAATACCCTGTCATCTGTTGCTTCACTGTCATAGACAGTAGCATTTTCCTTTTCGCCGTCACTGTTTATAATGTATGCGGACGTCTTGTTTTTAAGCTCGTAGTAATCAATCGTGTCAAGATTATTTATAAGCACTGAGGAATCGTAATTATTTGCGAAAAATCCGCTGTAATTCTTAATCGTCTTTTTAGTGCAGTCCTCAAGTCTTAACGGCTTAAACGACGCTATGTCGGCAAACGACAGGTAAGCCTTATACGCTCCGAGGCTCGTCCACAAATCGTCTGTGTTATAGAAAATATACTCGTTAGCTCCGGCTGAAAGGTTTGCATAGCAATTTACGCTTTTAACGTCTGCCGTGTAGCTTGAATATACCTTTTTGATGAAATCTGCCTGCGACGCTGTTGATATTTCCTTTTTCAGGCGGTCGGGCAGTCCGAACTCAACGGCTGTCGGCACTACCATATTATACACCGTAACACCGTCGCCTAAGGCGGTTTTAAGCTCTGAAACAGTCTTTGCATAATTTACGGCTGAAGCCTGTGTGCCTGTGAACTTTTCAAAAGCCTTGCCCTGCCATACGTAAATATCGTCAACGGTTGTAATCTTTGAATTATTATCCTGAACTACAGGCTGAGGATAAGGGTCAGCCGTTGTCGGTTCGGTTGCAGGTACTGTAGTAATCGGTGCAGTTGTCGGTTCGTTTGCGCCAAGCTGTGAAATTCCCGATGAAATCAGATTCACAAGCAAGGTAATGACCGCAACAAGCACAGCCAAGGCTAAAACACCCGTTGCAACAATAATAATTCTGTTTCTTAAACGCTTATTGTTTTTTCTGCGTTTGTATTTTGAAGAAATGCCGTATGTATTTTTGCCAAAATTGTCACCTTTCATAATTACCTCCGTATCAGTTAATTTCAAAAATCACGTGCATTTATTATCAATTTGGTAATTATATCACAAAAACGGAAACAATTCAATAAATTTCGCAATAAAAGACGTAATTTTTTATTCAAATTCAGATTTTAACTGCTATTTACAAAACTCCTGATAAAAACGGTAACAGTTCTTAAAGAGTAACGCTGACAAACGGGTTTTATGAAACTTTTTTGTTGAACACTTTAAAATCTGTGCTATAATAAAAAATACAGATATAATTTCATTTATTCTGTATTATTACCATCGGGAAATTATAAAAAGGGTAAATAATAATGGAAAAGGCATTATTTCATAAAAACTTGGTTTCATCAAGCAGAATACTCTACACACCGTCGGATTTTGCAAGAAATTCTCTTATACATTTGCAGGAAACAGGAGTTCTTCAGGCACAATATCCGCATATCAGCAGTCGAAGCGGTCTTAACTCATACCTGTTTTTTCTTGTATTGTCAGGCTCGGGCGAGCTTCTGTATGACGGCGCAGTATACAAGCTTAAAACAAATAACGCTGTGTTCATCGACTGCAAAAAGCAGTATTCTCACAAAACGTCAGACGACCTGTGGATGCTTAAATGGGTGCATTTTTACGGGCTTAGTATGCCCGATATCTACGATAAATACATCAGCCGCGGCGGAGAGCCTGTTCTTGAATTAGACAATCCGCAGGCTGTTATAGAATTGCTTGACGAGCTGTATGATACGGCAGGCTCTGACGATTATGTACGTGATATGAGGATAAACGAAAAGCTCTGTTCACTGCTCACCGTAATAATGTCAAAGTCGTGGAATCCGCAAAACAGCAATACCTCGCGAAAACGCCGTGAAATTCACAACATCAAGGCTTGGATTGATGAAAACTTCAAAGAAAAAATAACGCTTGACGATTTATCAAAAAAATTTTTTATAGACAAATATTATCTCACAAAAATTTTTAAGGAGCAATACGGCACAACAATAAACTCCTATATTCTGAACAAAAGAATAACCAAGGCTAAACAGCTTTTGCGCTTTACAGATAAAAGCATTGAGCAGATAAGTGACGAGATAGGCATAAAGGACGCTAATTATTTTTCACGCATATTCAAAAAAATAGAATCCGCTTCTCCCGGAGAATACAGAAAAATGTGGTAGCACAGGCATATGTCAGCAAAAGAAATCAAAACCAATATTGTGCTAATCATAGTCAATATTTTCACTTATATTACTGCTTTTGTTATGAGATAATAGCACTATACTTTTATAAAGGGAAAGTTTGGTACATTTATTACTAACAGAAAGATGAGGAATGTTTTTATGAAAAAGGCGCTTATCACAGGTATTACAGGTCAGGACGGCTCATATCTTGCAGAGTTTCTGCTCGAAAAGGGATACGAGGTTCACGGCATTACACGCCGTGCGTCAATCTCTAACACTGCGAGAATCGACCACCTTATTGCAGACAATTCTATCACACTTCACGACGGCGATCTGTCCGATTCGTCTTCGCTTGTAAGAATAATAAACATTGTTCAGCCTGACGAAATCTACAACCTCGCCGCACAGAGCCACGTTCAGGTTTCATTTGATGTTCCCGAGTACTCGGGCGATGTTGACGCAATCGGCGTTCTTCGTATTCTTGAGGCTGTGCGCATCTTGGGACTTACAAAGAAAACAAAAATTTATCAGGCGTCTACATCTGAGCTTTACGGAAAGGTAGAGGAGGTTCCACAGAGAGAAACTACTCCGTTCCACCCGTATTCTCCTTATGCCGTTGCCAAGCAGTACGGCTTCTGGATTACAAAGGAATACAGAGAGGCATACGGTATGTTCGCTGTAAACGGTATTCTGTTCAATCACGAATCAGAGCGCAGAGGAGAAAACTTTGTTACAAGAAAAATCACGCTTGCCGCCGGCAGAATTGCAGAGGGACTTCAGGATCACCTTGAGCTTGGCAATATGGATTCTCTGCGTGACTGGGGCTATGCAAAGGATTATGTTGAGTGTATGTGGATGATTCTTCAGCACGATACTCCCGAGGATTTCGTTATCGCAACAGGCGAACAGCATACTGTTCGTGACTTTACCGAAAAGGCATTTGCCGCAAACGGCATCACAGTCCGCTGGGAAGGCACAGGCATTGACGAAAAGGGCTACGACGCTGAAACGGGCAAAATGCTTGTATGCGTAAATCCGCAGTGGTTCAGACCTACAGACGTTGATAACCTCTGGGGCGATCCTACAAAGGCTAAGACTGTACTCGGCTGGAATCCGCAAAAGACAAGCTATGAACAGCTTGTAGAAATTATGGCTAAGCACGACAGAGAGCTTGCAAAAAGAGAAAAGGCTTTGAAGGAAGCAAATAAATAATCGAAAGAAGTTAGTATTATGATGGAAAAAAACGCAAAAATCTATGTTGCAGGTCACAGAGGTATGGTAGGCTCTGCCATTGTCCGTGAGCTTGAAAGACAAGGATATACAAATATAATCACAAGAACTCATCAGGAGCTTGACCTGTGCAGACAGGACGAGGTTGAAAGGTTCTTTGAGCAGGAAAAGCCGGAGTACGTATTTCTGGCTGCCGCTAAGGTCGGCGGCATTATCGCTAATCAAAGCGCACTTGCCGACTTTATGTACGACAATATGATACTTGAAATGAACGTTATTCACTCTGCTTGGAAAAACGGCTGTAAAAAGCTTGAATTTTTAGGCAGCAGCTGCATTTATCCCCGTATGGCTCCGCAGCCGATGCCCGAAAGCTGTCTGCTTACCTCGGAGCTTGAAAAAACAAACGAGGCTTATGCGCTTGCAAAAATTTCGGGACTCAAGTACTGCGAATTTCTGAATAAGCAGTACGGCACAGATTATATTTCTGTTATGCCGACAAACCTTTACGGACCAAATGACAATTATCACCCGACGCACAGCCACGTTTTGCCTGCGCTTATCCGCCGTTTTCACGAGGCGAAGCAAGCAAATGCTGAATATGTTACCTGCTGGGGCGACGGCTCGCCGCTGAGAGAATTCCTCTATGTTGACGATCTGGCAAATCTCTGCGTTTTCCTTATGAACAACTACAGCGGAAACGAAACAGTCAACGCCGGCACAGGCAAGGAGCTTACCATAAAGGAGCTTACCGAGCTTGTGGCAAAGGTTGTAGGATATACAGGCAAAATACAGTGGGATACCTCAAAGCCAAACGGTACTCCCAGAAAGCTGCTTGACGTAAGCAAGGCGACAAATTTAGGCTGGACGTATAAGACTGAGCTTGAAGAAGGAATTAAGCTCAGCTATGAGGACTTCCTGAATAACCCTATGCGAGCAGAAAGATAAGAGAAAAATCGGCCGCTGCATAAAATTTTGTGCGGTGGCCTTTTGTGCAAGGTCGGAGGAAATGCAGTATGAATATTATTTTATTATCGGGCGGTTCGGGCAAGCGTCTGTGGCCGCTGTCAAACGACATAAGATCAAAGCAGTTCATCAAGATATTCAAAAACGAGGACGGTTCATACGAGTCTATGGTTCAGCGTGTTTACCGTCAGATAAAAAAGGCTGACGAGAATGCGTGTGTTACCATAGCAACGTCAAAAACACAGGTGTCTTCAATTCACAATCAGCTCGGCGACAACGTTGGTATTTCTGTTGAGCCTTGCAGAAGAGATACGTTCCCCGCAATAGCGTTATCAACATCATATCTTGTTGATGTGATGAATGTTGACCCTAACGAATCTGTCGTTGTCTGCCCTGTTGACCCTTATGTAGAGGACGATTATTTTGACGCTGTCAAAAGGCTCAGCGAGCAAGCCGACAAGGGCGAGGCTAACCTTGTGCTTATGGGCATTGAGCCTACGTATCCGAGCGAAAAGTACGGATATATTATCCCCGAAACAGAGGACGAAACCTCCTTTGTAAAAACCTTTAAGGAAAAGCCGACAACAGAGGTAGCCAAGCAGTACATAAGTCAGGGTGCGCTCTGGAACGGCGGAGTATTCGCCTATAAGCTTAAATATGTTCTTGACAAGGCGCACGAGCTGATTGACTTTACAGATTATCAGGATTTATTTTCAAAGTACGAAACACTGACTAAAATTTCCTTTGACTATGCTGTGGTTGAAAAGGAAGATAAAATTCAGGTTCAGCGCTTCGCCGGTCAGTGGAAGGATTTGGGAACGTGGAACACCTTGACCGAGGCTATGCAGGAAAATGTTATCGGCGAGGGCATTCTCAACGAGGACTGCTCCGGCGTTCACATCATCAACGAGATGGGCGTTCCCGTTTTGGCTATGGGTCTGCACGATGTTGTAATTTCTGCATCGCCCGAGGGAATTTTAGTCAGCGACAAGGAGCAAAGCTCCTACATAAAGCCGTATGTTGACGGTATTGAACAGCAGATTATGTTTGCCGAAAAATCATGGGGAAGCTTCAGGGTTATTGATGTTGAAAACGAATCAATGACGATTAAGGTAACGCTTAACGAGGGAAACTCAATGAACTATCACAGCCACAGAAACCGTGACGAGGTGTGGGTTGTAATCAGCGGCAAGGGCAGAACTGTTGTAGACGGTATGGAGCAGTGCGTAAATGCAGGCGATGTTATCACTATGAGCGCAGGCTGCCGTCATACCATAACGGCAGAGTCAGAGCTGAAGCTGATTGAAATACAGCTCGGAAACAACATCAGCGTACAGGATAAGCAGAAATTTGAGCTGGAGATATGAAATTGAAGAATAAGCCTTTACTGCTAAGACCTACGGGTAAGGATTACCTGTGGGGCGGCAGAAGATTAAACGATGAATTTGAAAAGAAAATAGATATAAGTCCTCTTGCAGAAACGTGGGAATGCAGTACTCACCCCGACGGGCCGTCATATGTTGCAGGCGGTGAATTTGACGGTATGGAGCTTGTGCAGGTGCTTAAAATGCACCCCGAATATATGGGAAAGCATAAAAACCTACAGGGCGAGCTGCCAATTCTTATCAAGCTTATTGACGCTGAAAAGGATTTGTCCGTTCAGGTTCACCCCGACGACGAGTATGCAAGGCAATACGAAAACGGACAGCTCGGCAAAACCGAGATGTGGTACGTGCTTGACGCAAAAAAAGGCTCAAAGCTTGTTTACGGACTGAACAGAAGCATCACAAAGCAGGAGCTGAAAACCGCCCTTGAAAACGGCACAATCGAAAAATATCTGCAAAAGGTAAGCATAAATAAGGACGATTTGTTTTTTATCGAGGCAGGTACTATCCACGCAATCGGCGCAGGCGCACTGATTGCGGAAATACAGGAAAACAGCAACCTGACATACCGTCTTTACGACTACGACCGTGTAGACAAAAACGGCAAAAAAAGACAGCTCCATATTGACAAGGCTTTGGAGGTTTCACGCTTGGAAAGCAGTGCAGAGCCTCGTCAGCCGCTAAGAGTGCTGAAATACAGTCAGGGTTCGGCTTCAGAGCTTTTGTGCCGCTGTAAATACTTCGAGGCTTACCGTATGCTTGTTAATACAGAGAGAAGACAGCAGGTTTTATACAGAGCCGATGAATTGTCGTTCAGAGTGCTTTTGTGTGTCAGCGGCTGTGCAACACTAAGCTTTGACAAAGAGGTGCTTAACATTTATAAGGGCGACTGTATTTTTATACCGGCTGACTCTGTAACGCTTACAATACACGGACAGGTTCAGCTGCTTGACATAAGGTGTTAAAGCAGATATCAAACAACTCTAATCACTTTTCTGTGATAAATTCAGCTTTTATCGGAATTTAAAGTAAATACTTTTTATACAATCCACTCTTGAAAGGGCAGGTAGACATCAATGGATTACACAAAGGAATATACACGCTGGTGCGAAAACGCAACAGCCGATGCAGATGTAACAGAAGAACTGAAAAATATGGACGCGGTAAAAATTGAGGACGCATTTTACCGCAATCTCGCCTTTGGCACAGGCGGCTTAAGAGGTGTTATCAGTGCAGGCACAAACAGAATGAACGTTTACACCGTAGCCAAAGCATCTCAGGGCTTGGCTGATTATGTAAACAAGCATTTTGAAAACGGCTCAATCGCAATTTCCTATGACAGCCGTATAAAAAGCGACCTGTTCAGTAAGGTTGCGGCAGGTGTTTTTGCGGCTAACGGTATAAAGTCATATATATACAGCGAGCTGATGCCTACGCCCTGCCTTTCCTTTGCAGTCAGAAAGCTCGGCTGCAGTGCAGGAATAATGGTAACTGCATCACACAATCCTGCAAAATATAACGGCTACAAGGTTTACGGAGCTGACGGCTGTCAGATTACAACCGAGGCGGCAGAGGAAATTCTTGCCGAGATAGAAAAGCTCGATATCTTCGCCGATGTAAAGCAATGCGACTTTGACAAGGCACTCTCTGACGGTATGATAAGCTTTATTGACGAGTCTGTTACAACTGATTTTATAGAAGAGGTAAAGGCGCAGTCTGTTCTTTTCGGTGAGAGTGTTGATAAGAATGTCGCCATAGTATATTCACCGCTTAACGGCACAGGACTTAAACCTGTTCTCAGAACGCTAAAGGAAAGCGGATATACTAACGTAACGGTTGTAAAGGAGCAGGAGATGCCTGACGGCAGCTTCCCGACCTGCCCTTACCCAAACCCCGAAATCAAGGAAGCTATGTCGCTCGGTATGGAATATGCCAAGAAGTGCAGTGCAGACCTTTTGCTTGCCACAGACCCCGACTGCGACCGTGTGGGTATTGCCGTTAAGGATAAAAACGGAGAATATGTATTGCTTTCGGGCAACGAAACAGGCATACTTCTTTTTGACTACATTTGCAGTCAGAGGGTTAAGCACAATAAAATGCCCGAAGAACCTGTAATGATTAAAACTATCGTTACTATGGATATGGCAAAGCTGATTGCAGATAATTACGGCGTCAGAACCATTGACGTTCTGACAGGCTTTAAGTTTATCGGCGAGCAGGTGGGCGAGCTTGAAAAAATCGGAAAGGAAAGCTCTTATATCTTTGGCTTTGAAGAAAGCTACGGTTATTTAAGCGGCGGATATGTTCGTGACAAGGACGCTGTTGACGGTGCGTTCCTCATTTGCGAGATGTTCTCTTATTACGCAACACAGGGAATTTCTCTGCTTGATAAGCTGGGTGAGATATTCGACAAATACGGCTACTGTCTGAACACGCTTCATTCTTATGAATTTGAAGGCTCTGCCGGCTTTGCAAAAATGCAGGAAATTATGAAAACATTCAGAAAAGGTGTTAAGTCATTTGCAGGCAAGAACGTTTTGCAGGCTCTTGATTACAGCACAGGACTTGACGGACTTCCGAAGTCTGACGTTATTAAGTATCTTTTAGAGGACAACTGCTCTGTTGTTGTACGTCCCTCAGGTACTGAACCTAAGCTTAAAACATATATCTCGGTAACAGCCGCAAACAAAGAGGATGCCGCCGCACTTGAACAAAAAATCGTTGATGAGCTGAGCGAATATTTCGCATAAAAAGCTATACAAGTTGTATTACAAAACATTTTAGAAAAAGAAAATACCGCCTTCTGCAATACGTCAGAACTGAACGTACAGCAGGAGGCGGTATTAGTATTATTTATCTCAGAATTATATCGCATATTCTGTCAACATCATCAACGGACAAATCGGGATAAAGCGGTAATGTCAACACACGCAGAGCAATATGCTGTGCAACAGGAGTTTTCTCAACGCCTGCGGTCGGGTAATTGCGGTAGCACTCAAAGCCGTTGGTCAGCGGATAGAAATACTTTCTTGCGATTATCCCCTCTTTTTCAAGCATTGCACAAATCTCATTGCGGGTGTATTTATATCCGTCAAACACAACAGGGAAGTAAGCATAATTAGACTCAACATTCTTCTGAGGCTCTGAAAGCCTTATTCCCTCAACGTTTGAAAGCCTTTTTCTGTAATGCTCATCAACTTTTCTTCTTTTAGCTATTTCTTCCTCAAAATGACGAAGATTACATATGCCCATAGCCGCCTGAAATTCATTCATCTTGGCATTACCGCCTACATAGGCTACCTCCTCTGCATTGTGAATACCAAAGTTTTTCTGATCGTTGAGAAGCTGAACAAGGCTGTCGTTGCTGTAGCACACAGCACCGCCCTCTATCGTATTGAACACCTTTGTTGCGTGAAAGCTGAACATTGACGCATCTCCAAAGCAGGCTGAAGATACTCCCTTGTATTTTACTCCAAAGGCGTGAGCCGCGTCATAAATTACCCTTAGTCCGTATTTTTTTGCTATTTTTTCGATTTCTTCAACATTACAAATATTTCCATATACGTGAACAGGTACAATCGCAACCGTTTTGTCTGTGATAAGCTCCTCGATTTTTGTAACGTCAATAGTATAATCGTTTTTATTTATATCACAAAAAACTGGCACTAAGCCGTTTCTGACTATAGCGTGAGTTGTAGACGCAAATGTAAACGGTGTTGTGATTACCTCTGCACCCTTTGGAAAATTCATAGCAGAAATAATAAATTCCAGTGCTAAGTGTCCGTTAGTGTATAAAGTTACGTGGGGAACATTCAGATAGCTTTCAAGCTCAGACTGTAATTGCCTGTGCTTTATTCCCATATTCGTAAGCCGGTGAGTATCCCACAGCTCTCTTATTTCATCTATGTATTCCTCAAATTCGGGCATTGAGGAACGGGTAACCATTATTATTCTGTTATCCATATGTTTTCGACCTCTTATTATAGTTTTTTGCTCATATAAAGCGATGTATCGGAAGCGTCACCTATATTTTGATAACCAAAGGCTCTGTAAAATCCGATTGCATTTGAATTATTCTTTCTTACCTCAAGCACAGAACATTTCATACCGCTCTCTTTAGCATCTTTTTCTGCCGTATGTATCAGCTGTTCTCCCACCTTTAATCCCCTATATTGAGGCGATACAGCGAACATAGTAATATATGCGGCCTTTTTTTCTTTATCATTCATATACGCGGCAAGAATACCCATACATTTTCCTTCATCATTAAATGCGGCATATAGTCTACCGTTTTGGAAAAGCCTCTGCGCATAAGCCTCAACATCAATCTTTCGTTCGCTCAATGTCGGTGATAACAGCTTTTCAAATTCAAGTACTAATTCTTTCGTCTTATTTAAGTCGGATATCCGTTTGATTCCGATATTTGGTTTTAAATAAAGGCGAACCATACTGATATCCTTATGCGACATTATATTTACACGCTCTGTCAGCAGCTGCGTATCGACACTTTCTCCACTAAGCCATTTCACAATGGCTGACGGCAAATTCACTCCCGCCATATGGCTAAACGGATATCCTCCGCCAAAACGGGCGTTCATCTCCAATACATAGCATTTTTCATCCTTTACAAAAACATCTGTATCAAGATTAGCTATATGATGCACTGCACCGCTTAATTTACGTCCGAGTTCTTTTAATTTAGGACAATCAACCGTTACTGCACAGTCCGTTTCTCCTGAACGCATCGCATATTTCATTTTCGGAATCGTAGTCACATAGTTGCCGTCAAGATCATTGATGATATCAAGTCCGTATTCCTGACCGCTTAGCTTTTCCTGAATCAGAATACTATTATCAATATCAGCAGATGATTCATACTTTAAATACGTCTTTTCGATATTTCTTTTTGTTTTCTTGTAAAATACTTTCAATTCCTCTTCAGTTTCGGCCTCATATACTGCAATAGAACCCATTCCCCATCTCGGCTTTATCATCAACGGGAAAGAAACCTCACCCGAAGCTACGCTCTTTAAAGCCTTATCAACTGAAATAAAAGTCTTTGGTGTATCAAACCCGTTTGCCAAAAGGAACTGATATGTTTTCCACTTGTCATTACAGATCTCAACAGAAGAATAATCAGATACAACAACTGTCACACCAATATCCATAAACTCTTTCTTGTGCTTAGCTAAAACAGGAAGATCAATGTCAAATAAGGAAATAATTGCATTTATCTTATTTTCAACACAGTAGCTTTTTAAAAACGAAATATAGCTGTTGTCATATATAAGCGGTGTAACAACCGACTTATCTGCAACGTTAAAAGCAGGTGAAATTTCGGAGCTGTTTGCCACATGAACTTCGCCTTTTCCGTTTAACACCTCTTGAAAATACTTAACCAAATAGCTTCTTCTTCCAACCGACGTGAAAAGTATATTCATAATCTTACTCCTCAAAATACTTCATCACAAACATTCAGAAAGGATGTTTATATTATCAAAAAACAGCGGTGTGCCTCCCGTATGAATAAAAAGCACATTTCCTGTTATTTTTTTATTTTGAATAATCTCACACATTCCGTAAAATGCTTTTCCTGTATATGTAGGGTCCAGCGCAATTCCTTCTTTCAGAAAAACCTCTTTTATTGTTTTTTTGATAGCTTCATCAAATTTTCCGTATCCTCCGCAAAGGAAGTCATCATACACTTCAATATCATCTACCGTTCCCCTATAACCGGTTGAGATAAAATATTCTGAAATATATTTTTTAAGGACATTCTGCTCTTGTTCTTTTTTCCTCGAAACTGAAATACCTATAATTTTCTCTTTTCCGTTATTTTGCAGCTTACCGGCTAACAACCCTGCCTGTGTCATTCCTGTTCCGGTGGCAAGAAAAATGTAATCAAACTTAATTCCAAGCTCCTCGCTTTGCTTACTGATTTCTTCATAAGCTTTCGCATAAGCACGAACCGGAACCGCCTCATTGCCGTTACCAAACTTATCTCCGTACATATAATACGGGGATAAGCCCTTGTCCTTGCACTCATTTATCGTCTTTTCTACAGTCTTTGCGACGCTTTGCTTGTCACAGTAATGAAATGTTACACCACAGCTATTCACAATCTTACTATTAGCTGTTACAACACGAGATCCGTCATCCTCTGAAGGTGAGATTATGTGGCATGTACCGCCGCGAACTGAATTCATATTTGCCAAAACACGACAAAGATTTGATCTGGCATTACCGTATCCAATCATACAGTCCATACCCTTTACATCCATATCCTTAAAGTATTCTTTCGCAATGCGAACCTTATTGCCTCCAAAAGAAAAAGGGAGAAGATCTTCTCGTTTAATATATATTGATGTACCGGGAATAAATAATGAGAGTTTATGTATAGGTGTGTAATATTTCATATAATCTCCTCAAAAACATTTTATAACGTCAGGCTACGATTTCCTTAAGTACTGCTTAACTATCCTCAAAATATATTCAAACGATTCAAGACGGAATAATTTTGACAATGCAATATAGATAACTGCACCTGCTGACACCTGAATAACCAGCAAAGGTAAAAGCGGAAGAGGCAAAAAGCCTATAAAATATACTGTTATTCCCATAAATACCGACAACAGCATTCCGGGCATAATGTCCTTTAACTGCTCGGTATAGCTGTAATTGAGCAGTTTTTTGTTAGGCGACGTGTTTATTATCTGGCTTAATACACTGCTTACAAGCAAGCTGTATGCCATAGCCATAACACCGAACCACATTGTAGAAGCAAGCAAAACAATTCCGACAATTTTTTTAATAATTTCAAGCCTTAAAAACAGGTCACTGCGTCCCATAGCTTTTATTGCATTCAGGTTAGCTGTATGTATCGGATAAAACATATAGGTGATACAGAATATCCGCAGAAAGGGTACGCAGGGAAGCCATTTTTCAGTCAGCAGCAATTCCACCAAAGGCTCTGCACAGGCGGCAAGTCCCATCATAAGGGGCATAATTACGTATGTACTTGTCATAATTGACCTGCGAACCATTCTTTTCAGATTATCCTTATCATCCTGAGCATTTGACATAACAGGCAAAAGCACACTGTCGATTGACGCGTTTATATTAGTAATAACGAGGTTCGGCAGCTGCTTGCCGCGATTATAAAAAGCCAAGTCAGACGACGAATACATTTTGCCGATTATCAACTGTCTTATGTCCTGATAAACGGTTTCTAACAAACGGGAGCAGAGTATTTTCCATCCGAAAGAGAATAATCCCTTTAGTCTTGCAAAGGAAAATACTTTTTTCGGCCTCCATTTTACGGTAAACCAGAGAATGAGCGTATCTATAACAGAATTTATCAGTCCCTGAGCCACCAACGCCCACACACCCATACCGAACACAGCAAGGGCAATGCCCGCTGCGGCAGATATTACAGTTCCCCCCAGCGTAGCAAAGAAGAATTTTTTAAAAATCATCTTTCGTGACACATATGCCTGCTGAACATTTTTTAAGCCGGAAATAATCAGGGTTAATCCAAGCACACGTATGACAGGCGTAAGCTGACTTTTTGAATAAAACTGTGCAATAAGCGGCGCACAAAAGAATAATGCGGCGTACAACAGCACACAAAAAAACATATTAAAATAAAATACAGTCGAAAAATCTGTATCGTCGGCGTCTTTTTTCTGAATCAGAGATGTGCCCAGACCGCTGTCGATAAAAACCTGAAGAATAGAAGTAAATACTGTAACCAATGCAATAAGTCCGTAATCCTCAGGTACAAGAATTCTGGCAAGCACTACAGATACTATAAAGCTTACTCCCTGCGCTGCGCATCGCTCTGCAAATCGCCAGATAAAATTTGAAAACACAGATTTGCTCTTGCTTGAGTCTGACTTCATCAATTATTTACTCCTTTTGTGCAGTGCTGATTTGATTTATCGAAAAATAATACTTTATCCCAGATTTCTTTCATTCTGTCCATTGAAGATACCTTTTCATATACGGCGGCATTACTGCGCTGTGTATCCTCATCATATGCAATTACATCTGTCCAAGGAATTTCACCGACAGCCTTAATATCGTTTATTTTATAGCCGTTGTCTGTATATCTTTGCCACATTGATGTATCTGTGCGAATATACACCTTTGCACCTAAGCCCAACAGCAGAGAGATATTCCCCATAGCCTGCTGTCTGTTGTTATTAAAAAATCCAACGGAACACTCGTTGAGCAGCTCCCAGTACTTCTCTAACGGCATCAGCTCTGTAAGCGGAATAAATTTTTCACCGAATATTTTATTGCCCTGTTCAATTACTTTCTGTCTGTATTTCGGG
The DNA here is from genome assembly GCA_051881615.1 of Acutalibacteraceae bacterium. Lineage (GTDB taxonomy): Bacteria > Bacillota > Clostridia > Oscillospirales > Acutalibacteraceae > CAMFTQ01. The sequence continues at coordinate 57,751 of JBJEQF010000005.1, forward strand.
TCGCCATACGACAAGGGACAATATACTATTATATTCTCATCCTTATACTTTGACAGCCGGTTGAAAATCTGATGATGCTGATTAGTTTCAGAGGAGCTGTTGCCGACAATAATCCTGCACGGATTTTTGCTTTTTTCAAAGCTTCTTAATTCAAACAGCTTATCAAAGTTTGTTGTGGACATATAAGCTCCTAAAAACCATTTTCCCTTTATACCCGGAATAAGCTCGTACAAAACGTCCTTATCCTTATCTGTCAATGTACCGACTGCCTTTACGTTTCGTATCTGCCATTTTTGTATCAGCGTATATATTTTGTTTTTTATGCCGACAGGCTTATTTCGATAGCAATAAATATCAAATCCCCAGAATGTCATATACGATTTTTTCATCAGCGACGGCTTTCGCAATAAAAATTTTGTTACCGAATGGTTGTTTGAGTGTATGATAATTTTTTCTGCCGAATTAAGCCTTTTTATTACATCGGGCATTTTATGAACAAGTCTTAGTTCGTCCAAGTAAAGTATGTTCGGGTATTCTTTAATCTTAAACGCCGCATTCGGCATTTTTCCGTAAACTAAAAACTGATGATTTTCACAGCCGTATTCTTTATTTATAAAATCAATAAAAGCCGCAGTATACAGCTTATATTGAAAAATATGTATAATCATAAAATCTCTTCCTTTTACACAGGTACATTATCACAGCTTCATTCCCAGATAATGTATTCTAAACTGCATTTTTTGCCGAATAATCTATGAACGTTCTCTACCCTTTTTAAAAGCTTTGCCGCCTGTTTGAATGTTCCGTTTCCTCTGTTTTGAAGCCAGTTAGCCGACTTATCGGAAAATTGCACGCCTGTTTTCTTGTTTTTACTTGCAAGCCTTTTTGTCCACTCCATAATTCTTGGATCTGCCTGACAAAATGTTGTTCCGGCGTTCGGGTATCTTGCGTCCTGAAATCTTTTGCAAACCTCTATACGCTCCTGCTGAAGCCTTTTACCCTGCTCAGGATCAATTCTGTCAAAGGCAAAAACTGCTCTGATAATCACGCAATTCTTATTTTTGAATACAGACGTGCGGTATCCAAAACCGCATTGTTCCTTTGTGTATGTATGAACCTGTCCGTTTTCAAGCACATCGACAGAAATCAGATAGTCGCTTATCTGTTTATTTGCGCCTCTGCCCCTGCCTGCATTCATAAGCACAGCTCCGCCGACAAGACCGGGAACAGAAAAAAGATACTCTATACCGCCAAGACCGTTTGCATTTGTTTCGGATATCAGTCTTTGCAGTCTGACTCCGGCACCGACCGTTACCCTGTTATCACTGATTTCAAGCGTATCCTTCAAAAAATCTCGCAAGCAGATAACGCAGTCAAATACGGCTTTGTCATTGATAAGAAGGTTTGAGCCGCCGCCGAGCAGTTTTGCGTCAGGGTATTCATTCAAAATCTGCAAAAGCTCCCCGACAGCTTCAGGAAAATAAAGCTTTTTGCATCTGCCCCCGATTTTCATTGTAGTATATTTATCAAGAGTAATATCATTCAAAACCTTCATATTTGATTATTACTGCTCCCCTTTCAGCATCGCTTCAAGTTTATTATAGGAAAGCTCAGTCTGCTTTAAAATTCTTTTATTAACCTCAGCATAATCAATGGGCTGTTCTATGTTTACCCTTGATAATTCTCTGTTTTCAAGACCTGTCGTCTTCATAAGTGAGCTTACCCTGCTGTTTGAATTAACCTTACTGTTTACATAATCAAAGATAAACTGTTTATTAAAAATAATAGAAAAAGCCATACCGTGAAATGAATTTGTCAGGATATAGTCTGCCTTATGTATCAATCCGAGAAATGTATTGACGCTTACGCTTTCAAGATTTATCACACCCGTAAGAGCCTGCCGACCGTCTTGTATGTTAATAATCCTTTTACCGGTTAATTGTGAAAGCCGTTTTGCATAAGCCAAAAGCTCCTGATAACGATTGACGCAATAAATCAAAATATAATTGTCATATTCCGAAGCACTTTCGATTTTCTCCCACTCGTCCGCTGACAACAAAAATGTCGGATCTGCTGTCTGTGCGGCTAATCCCTTTTTGCCGGTAAACTCTTCAAACAAATCAATTCCCTTGTTTTCTCTTATATTGACATATTTGAATTCGGTGAGAAGCTTACGGTAAGTTTCATAATACTTCTGCGGTATCATCGACATATTTTCTTGACCAAAGCTTGCCGCATAAGAACCTTTTTTGTTGTTGTCATCTACAAAGCCTAACAGATATGCTGTATCTCCCTGATGTAATTCAAGCGACCACACTTGATCGCTTCCCGTTATAAACAAGTCATAATGATTATTCGCTTGCGCTATAGTCCTTTTAGTATATCGTTTGCTGAGCTTAACATTTTTCTTAAGAAAATCCCTGAATACCTTGATTTTCTTTGTATATTGTTTACGGTAGAGAATATGCTTTATTATTTCTTTAAGACTGCGCTGAGCAAATAACGAATAATGATATACACGCCGTACTCTTTCTTCATCATAATTCAGCACCTCACTGTCATAACCGAGCTTGTGAATAGCCTGTTGAAGAGCATATGCTTGTAAAACGGCTCCGTAATTTGGTACGGTATGATGTGTAATAGTGCAAATCCTTTTATTTTTCACTTTTACGCCTCCCTATTTCAACGCACCAAGCGTAAAAAGCATTTCTCGCTGTGAATCGCTGACGCGGCTTATCAAGGTATTTACCTGTTTTCTGTAACGCTCTCTTTCTTTGCGTTTCTTTATTGCATACAAGATTTTATTATTACGGCAGGCACGATAAAGCTTTTCTGTTTTAACCATTATCTTTTCCTTTTCAGATAACGGTCTGACTGACAACAAGTCCTTAACCGCTTCTTTCAAATCTTCTGAAGAGGATACCAACGCCATTCTGAACAGAACGGTATATGTGTGATTTAAATAGTTATTGCGGTCCTTTTCACTCAGATATCCAAAAATTGTATCACGAAAAGTTGCAATAAAATGTTCTTCTATTTTTCTGAACTTTTTATAGTCTATATTAACCTTTGCTCTGCTTTCTATTATTTTGACAACAAGACCATCCTGAATATAAGCACTTTTAAAGCTTTTATAGAAGCGTACCATAAATTCAACATCCTGTCTTCTCAAAAAAGATTCATCAAACCCACCCAGAGCTTCAATGGATTTTTTAGTCAAAAACAGGTTGCTCCCCGTACCCAGCGGATTACCGAAAAACATATCTCTTAACGGATCCTTATGGCTTGACTGCTCTATGATATCAACTATTTCACTGCCGTCTGTGACTATAACATTTGTCAAAACAGAGTCATACTGCGGATTATCTTCCAGTTCTCTGACGCACCGCTCTATCCTTTCGGGATAGAATACATCATCGTCATCTAAAAAAGCAATATAAATTCCTTTGGCGTTTTTTATACCTGTGTTGCGCGCCGCCGAACCGTTTTTATTTTTTATATGCTTTATATAGCGGATTTTATCAGAGATATATTTCTGAACAACCTCCTGCGTTCTTTTTCGTTCTTCTGTTTCAGGATTATTATCATCAACTATAATCAACTCCCAATTTGAGTAGGTCTGCTTACAAACAGACTCTACAGCCCTTGAGATAACCTTGCTTCCTGCATATGTTGTAATAATTACGCTAACCAGCGGACTTTTCATATTATTTTCCCCTCGTCATCAAGCAGTATCCAATCGCTTGCCTTTGGATATCCGTGCCAAAAATTCTTTGGGCATATTTTCAAGCCCTCGCACAGCAGTGCAGGTTTATACGAAAACGAGCTTTTGCTCGTTATCAGAGCGTCTGCGTAAACCATATGTAAAAAGGAAGCCTTGGCATCCATATCAAGGCAAAATGTAATATTTGAAAATTCATCAAACTCCGAATAATCCTTTGCATCACCCTGTGAAAACAGGTAAATGTGAACCTTTTTATCTGTAGAAATTAACTCTAACGTGCTTTTCAGCGCATTTACAAAGTAATCATTGTCCAGCCACCGCATTGAGAGGTTTGGATTATTCTCGCCCTTGTTTTGGACTATATCTCCCCTTCTGACGTGAACGGCTATGTTGAATTCATCTTTGCTGTATTGCAGTCTGTCGTTTTTATGAACATCGTAGAACTTTCTTTTAATATCGTTCATTACGCCGTATTGATCGTGATAAAACTGATCCTGTTCAAGAATCAGAATTACTTTTTCACCCTTGTAAGAGTCAATTATTTTTTGAATAACAGAAACCTGCTTGTCTGAGTATTCATCAAAGCGAGGCAGAATAACCTTCTTCCAGCCGCGGCTGACCAAATCTTCTGCCGATTCTTCACCGTTGCCAAAGCCGAGAAAAGCGTCCCATTCGTCAGCGATAAACGGCGCGCTGATTTTTGAAAAGGGTATATGAGCAAACTTAAGTCCAAAGAGCTTAGCATACCAATAACCGGCAATCCAGTTAGCCATCTGATGACCAATCCCTGCACCGGGGTTAGGGCGCGCCGCCATATATACATCACAAAAGCCGCCCTGTGAAAGGTTACTGCTATTTTTCATATGACGATATGAGGCATATTTTCTGCAATAATTCTCATAGTTTTCTTCGCTGTATAAGCTCAGCACAAATCTGCTTTGCAGTCTTTTGCGGATTTTATAAACAATTTCACCCGTGTTCATATACTATATCCTCCCGATGATTACTTAATTGCGGTGTTCTGTCCGCAACGAGCAACGGAGTGAATGCAATAACAACAATATATGTATACAGCGGTACCGGCTGACCAAACCATGTATTCATTATTATAAAAATACCGGCAATCGTTGTAACAGTATTTGTGTACCTTCGCAGAGCCTTGAGGTAATTAAACACAAGCCAGATTATTGTCAATAATCCGTAATCAAGAATTGAATTTGCAAAGCCGTTACAGCTTGTTACTCCTGTTGCCTGCCTGCCCTCAAAGCCAATTCCAAAAATACAATCAAGCGGATGATTAAGCATATACTCGCCTACCCGAATAAATCCGTTCCATCTGGCAGAGGCTGTTCCCTGTGCAAAATCAACCTTTCCCGAAGCATTGACAATCTTTTCGGTCAACACCTTATTTATAAAATAATCCCATCCGTCAAAGAAGGTTACCCCTATGACGGTAAATATGATGATGCCTATTAAGAATTTTTTAATAACCGATGTATCCGATTTTACAGAATTATCGTTGCTGAGCAGGGCGCAGACTAAAATAACCGCAAGTGAAAAATACCCTGAGGTTGACTGAATCGTAATCATTGTAATCAGCAATATAATCAAGAAAATTTTTCTTTCTCTTTCACTTAGCTTTGATTTTACAAATAACAATAAAAACAGCGCAGTTGAAATCACCAGCTGATATTCACCCGGCTCACCGAATATGTATGAATTTCTTGTTGCGTCAAAATAGTTAAAGCACAAAAGGAACATTCCGTATTGAGGACCTAACGGCGGTTTTTCTTCTCTTGCCAACGGTAAATGAGAGGTAAGCGGAGTCCAGAATTCTGTTCCCCCGATAAAATACCCTAAAAAAATCACTAAGCTTACTGCGGCGAGTATTGACACTGCTCTGATAAATCTTGTGGTAAAGCTTTCGGGAGCTATCGTAACCGCCGCAACGACTATTGCAATTCTGCCTATATTGCTCAAAATTATTGTGTAATACAGTCCTCCAAAGGTAACCAAAAAGGTGATAAGATAAAGAATCAGCAGTACTAAGCAAAAAACCTGAAAAGAGTATTTAAACCGTTCCTTAAACTGCACTGTGTTTTTCTTTAGAAAGCAAATTCCCAAGCCAAATCCAAACAACGATAAGTAATATATGTCGGTGCTAATGAAAGAAACGACAGCCGCGCCTGCGTCCAAAAGCATCAAGTATATCAAAAAATATTGTAAAAATGCACTTTTACTGATTTTTAAACTCATTTATTAACTAACCTCACAATTCGGTTACAGCATTATTTCCAATAGCATCCGTTTTCTACTGCTTTTCCGTTTTCGAGCTGATCTTCGTCTGAGGGGTAAACCCAGTTTTCGTTAAAGTGCTTTTGCACATAGGCAAAGGCACTGTTTTCTTCCCATCTTCTGCCCTTGATTCCAAACATAAGCTGTGTTGCTCCGGCAAGATGAATTGCCTGTTTACCGGCTTTTTTAATTTTTGCGGCAAGCGGAAGACCGTACGCACCGCAGCCGATAATCGCTGTATCAAAATCCTGCTTCATCGCCTCGTTATACATATATTCCAAAGCGTCAAACCAAGTGTTAAAGCGCGGATCAACCGTACCCGCAAGCGTTTGCACCGCCTTTATTGTGTGCAGTTCAAATTCAGGCAATATGTCGCTGTTAGGGAACAGCAATTCTCTTTTTTTATATTGATTTTTTATTGTATTTTCAAAGGGATGTATGACAAGCACCTTTTTACCTTCCAATGCACCTGACCAATGAACACTGCCTGCCCAAGGCTCAAAATCGAGAAGATATGAAACGGCAAGGCTTTTGCTCATATATTTCTTTATGTAATAATCCTCAAAGGCGTGAAACCAAACGGCGAGAAAATCAAGCTCCTTGCAGGCTGATTTCATCTCCTGTGCAAACTGCGGCAAAAGCTTTATATCCTTAGGAAAAAATCCCGACCATAAGCAAAGGTGGTTAAAATGAAAAGCTTTGTCGTACCTTTGACCTGCCATACCGCCGAAGTCAGACGAGCGCATATTCAAAAGCTCGGTACTGCCAAATCTTCCTGCCATAAAGGGTTCGCCGCTTTTGATTTTATCAAAAATAAAGCGGTTTGCCTGCTCGCAGGACAGCATTTTGTGACCGGCATAGCTTTTTAAGGAGTCGGCATAATTTTTAGCACTGCCCATTTTCGCCACTTTTTTCTCTCTGTACTTTGCCAAAGCCAGATATTTTACTGCTTTTAGTTTTCTCATTCTTAGCTTCTCCCAAGTTTTTTATTTAAGAGCCTTTTTATTTCATAAGATAAAAAGCTTATGGTTTTTGACAAACCGCACAGCCTTACCGAAAGTCTGATTTTTCCTGCAATTTTGTTTCTGTAGGTATCAAACAGAGCGTCCAACTGCGAATTATTCATACTAAGAAGTGTACTAAGGTTTCCCTTAAGCACCGCAACACCGTGATGCTTTGAGGCAGTTCTTAAGCATTTTACGTTTTCTGCGGTTTTTATGTAATTATACTGCAAATCATCAGCCTTAGAGTATGCAGGCATAATGTAATAAATTGTTGTATCTGACTTTTCTATACAGCTTTTAAGCTCGTACCACTTACTGTACTCCTGCTTGTCCTTATATTTTTTGATTAAAGGACTTTTTTCTATATCGGAAATTAAAGAAAACTGCCCCGAAAAGCATATACACCTTTCTGCATTCAACACTGCGGCAAACAATGCGGCGGCATAACCGCCTGCCGATGAGCCTGCTGTAATTATTTTCATACCCTTTGCCTGCTCTTTAATAAAGCTAAGCATTTTATCAATGCTGTTTATTCTTTCATTTATCCCCGTCACGTACCACTGCTTGAATATATCTCTGAAATAAATAACCTTTTTTGCGTTTACTTTTGAAAATTTCAGCCATTCATAGTAATCATTTTCGACAAAGGAATACCTGAACGCCTCCTCTGTATTCGGAAACCATATATTATGGCTTGAAAAGAACAGAACACAGCTGTTTTCGCAGGAGTCGGGATTTTCAATAATCTTATAATTATCCCTTTTATATATCTGCTGTGCCAAAGGCTTTTTCTCATTCCAGATATCAAACATTCAAATTATCCTTCTACTTTCCGATTATTATTCTTATATACGGCGTCAGACTGCCCTTAATGGCGGTGAAAATTCCAAAATTCTTTTTAAGAAAATAAAACCGCGGCTTAAACGGCGCGCCCTTTGGTGATTCCTTAAGCATAAATCTTTGAATTCTGCCAAGCTTTGCATCAGACCAGGTATTGTCTGTCGGATTGTTCTGACAGACACCGACGTATTCCTCGGAGCTGAAAATTCTGAAGCCGTTTCTTTTTAGCTCCAGGCCGTAGTCAAAATCGCCTAAGGAATGAATATAATGCTCGTCCACTGCACCTGTTTTTTCAAATGCGTGATACGGAATCAGCACACAGTTTGCGTTAAATGTGTCTGCCTGCATTTTGCAGTCTTTAAGCTGTATTGCGTGATATTTAGTCCCCTTGTCATACTTTAATGCACCGTAGCTTAAAGCTCCTGCATAATTGCACATTGCCCCCACAATTACAGCGCCGTCAAGCCTTACGCTTTGCTCAATCATCTTTCCAATACAGCCGTCAAAAAACTCTGCGTCATCGTTTATCATCATAAGGTAATCAAAACGCTGACCCAAATTTCTGAGTGCATACTGCATACCCAGTCGCATACCGCCTGAATAGAATAAAGAGCCGCTGCCCGAAAGAGAATAAATTACAAATTGCTCTTTCATTTTTTTGAGCATATCCGATGTACCGTCTGTGCTGTTGTCATCAACTGCGATAAAACTAAACTCACAGGACGGATTGCCGTTTACAAGTGTTTCAATGCAGGTTTTTGTTTTTTCTTTTCTGTTGTAGCAGGTAAAAACAGCTAAAACTCTCATATTACAGCACCCCGAATCAGAGAAAAAATTTTGTTTGCGGTGCTATCCCACAAAAACTCTTTAATTATCCTGTCGTGAGAATTTAAAGCCGTCGGCGCAACTTCTGTAATTATTTCGACAGCCTCTTGGCTGCTGTCAACAAGCCAGCCCGACCTGCCGTTTTCGATTATAAAATCAGGCCCCGGAGCTTTTTGCGCAACAACCCTACAGCCATAGTACATAGCCTCAAGTATAGCCATACCGAAAATTTCCTGTCGGTTCAGATTAACAAAAGCGTCGGCAAAGCGGTAAAGCTCCCAGATGTCGCTGTTAGGTATGCGGTCAATCATCTGAACATATTCTTGCAGATTAAGTTGTTTGATTTTATTCTCAACCGCAGTTTTCATCTCTCCTGTTCCGACCATAAGGAGCTTGTACTCTTTGTTTTTCTTCCTTATTTCGGATAAAATCTCAAGCATTGCAAGCGGATTCTTTTCGTCAATCAGTCTGCCTATGAACAAAAGTACACGGTCGTTTTCATTATAGCCGAACTTTTTCTTTAGTTCAACAGGCGAATACTTTTCATAATCCTTTTTCAAAAGGTCTGTATCTAACCCTACAGGTGTGACAACAGCGTTTTTTACACCCAGCGACATAAGCTGTTCTCTGACAGTCGGAGTTTTTGCAAGGCAGGTGCATCTGTGATAAACAGCAACATTTCTGTTGAACATAAAATCAACCGACAATTTCTTTATACGGCTTGTACTGTGGCTTTCGACAACGCCTATATACGGAAAAAATCTGACATTATTCTTCTTCGCCCAACGGTAAGCCTTAGGCACGGCAAACTGAGTATCTGAAAAATAAATAAGAGCGTCAAGCGTTGTATCAAGTATTTTTACATTGAGCCTGCCGTTAATGCCAAGACTTTCAGACGGAATAAAGCTGACCGATGCGTTACGGCAGCCCTCTATTTTTTCCTCTCTTTTCTCCTGCTCTGCACTGACAAGCTTATACACCTTTACCTCATCAACAATTTTGTCCAGAGCCTTTGCCAAGCCGAATTCCTGCGCATTGTAAAAACCCTTACTGCCAAAATTACCGATACTTGTTATTAAAAGCCCAATGCGCATTTTTGTTCTCCTTTTTATATCAATAGATACAGTAATAAAAATAACACAGCCGCCCGATAAATCAAGAGATAACATCATTATAAATACTTTTAAGAGTTTCATAATTTGATTGCGGAGAAAAGTTTTCGCAATACAACGAACAGATGTTTTCTGCGAATGTCGGGGAATAATTCTCTTCAAATCGGTTTATTGCTTTTACTAAATCCTCGGTGGAGTCTGCTTTGAATTTACAGCCGTTAACACCCTCTTTGACAATACAGCCTGCATTGCCTAAATCGGAGCATATAACAGGTGTACCAACCGAAAAAGCCTCAACAATGCTCATCGGAAAGCCCTCGTACCACTGAGTAGGCAATACAAGAGCCATGCTTTCTGCGATTAGCCGTTTGGCGTCTGTATTAGGAACAAAGCCTTTCATTTCTGCATTAAGGCTGTTCTCTTTTATATAGCTTTTGCACCATTGTTCCATAGGACCTGTGCCGCAGATAATAAGCTTAGGTGCTTTATCGCCCATTTGCTTCCACGCTTTCAGCAGAAAATCAACGCCCTTGAGCTTATCTAAACGTCCTGCAAAAATATACCGGTTTTCTCTTTTGTCAAAGGAAATGATCTCTGACGCTTTGCTTTCTGCAAAATTAGGCTTGACAAAAATCCTTTCTTCGTCTATCTGCTTCAAGCTTTTCAGCTTTTCTTTGTTAAACTCTGTTAAGCATATGTAATTTAATTTGCCGTAGATACCTGTCATTCTGTGAATTGTTGTACTGATAACACACATCAGCGTCTGCAATTTACTGCCTCTGTAGCAGCTGTGACTGACAGCGCAGTGCAAGCCCTTTTCGACGCAATCCTCACAAATATGACCGTCACGGTAAAAAGTCGCTCCGGGACACATCAGACGGAAGTTATGAACAGTCTGAACCACCGGCACCTTCATTGATCTTGCGGCATAATAAACAGCAGGACTGATAAGGCTTAATGTGTTGTGAACGTGAACTACATCGATGCCCTGCTCTTTGATTATACGCTTTACATCACGGTATGTGCGGTAATTAAACACGGTAATAAGGGGCAGAACGAGCTTTTTCAGAATTGACATATTTTTTAACTCGCTGTTATTTCTGCTATACAGAACCACCTCGTGACCGTGTTGCTCCAGTAACCTTTTTTCATTGGCAACAACCGTATCTTCTCCGCCGGGAATTTGGTAGTAATTATGCACCGTCAAAACCTTTGGCATTATTGAGTTTTTCACCGACATAGCATTATCTTTCCTTTATCCGATAAATAATAGTTATTCATTAAGCGCGTCCAGCTTATCCAACAGCTCTTTTGATTCCTGCGAATTCACTTTTCTTACATATAGCTCCTGTTGTTCTGCTAAAAAATCAAAATCATCAACTGTGTAAATCCTTGCTTTTCCCGGCAAATACTCCCAAATATGCAGAGTTCTCCAGTTTACCGTTCCGCGCATTTCGGGTTCAGGTCCGCAACCGCAGGTTTTATCTCTAAACTTAGAATTCATAACAACCGTTACAAAATACAGCTCGTCAGGTGCAAATGTATATAAAAACCAGTGATTAAACTTAGGGTGATTATCATAAAAATCCAAAATGTACGCACCGCAGCTGCCTGTAATGCTCCATAACGCTCCACCCCAAAATACGGGATATTTCTTTGAGTCTTCCTTAATCCAGCCGCTTCTTAACCTTAATTTTAGTTTTCGGTTAAAATAGTTAAAAGCTTTTTTAAGGCAGTTAGGATTGTTTCTTAATGAAATATACCTGCATTTAGGCCAAAAGTAGGGATCCTTGGAGCCTGTTACCTGACAGCCTCTGATAAATTCTACATCCCTGTTATTTTCAAAGAAAGAAATAATTTCCTTATCGGTCTTTATCGGATAATCTGCACCCTGAAGAAATACCAATCGGTCGTAATCATCTGTATTTTGCGCCATACGAAGAAGTGCTATTTCTGCCTCTACAGCGTTCCATGCTCCCCAATTACAATGAAGTCTGGGATTGACAAAATAGCAATTATTTGAATTTGACAGCTTGTCGATAAGCCATTGTGCGTCTGTATTCCTGTCAATGTGTATGAACACGTCCGAGAACTGCAAAAGTCGGTTTACTAATCTGTAAATATGCTCCGGGTCAGTGTGAGCCAGAATCAAATGAGCTATTTTCACCGTTATTTTCCCCCAAGATATGCGTTACGGATAAATTTAGTGTTAGTATATAAATATCGGCTGAATAATCGCTTAGGGTCCTGAATAAGGCGGTACAGCCATTCAAGATTGTGCTTCTGCATCCACTGCGGTGCACGATTGATATTGCCGGCAACGTAATCAAACCCTGCTCCGACGCCTATCATCAAGCCGTTTACCTTACCCTGATGCTCTGCCATCCAGATTTCCTGCTTCGGCGCACCAAGACCTATCCACACAAAGTCAGCCTTGCTGTCGTTTATCTGCTCTGTAATCGCTTTGTCCTCTTCCTCTGTCAGGGGACGAAACGGGGGACTATACATTCCCACAAGCTTTATATCCGGGTATTTCCCTTTTAGCTTCTTTTCAAGCGAAGCCAGCGTTTTCTTAGTACTTCCGTAAAAGAAGTGCCGATAACCCTTTTCGGCAGAAATTTTAAACATTTCTTCCATAAGTCCCGGACCGGTTGTGCGTTCTATCTCTTTATATCCGCGCCTTTTTGCAACGGTGCAAAGCGGTCCTCCGTCAGGTATAGCCATTATTGCGCCGTTTTGTATTGCTCTGTAGCTTTCGTCCTCAAATGCCGTAACGGTTGTATGGACGTTTGAAACGCAGATGTAATCTCCCGACATTTCTTTTATATTTGAGTTTATAAAGTCAAGAAGCCAATTCATATTTATAACAGCAATATTCACTCCTAAAATCGGACAGGTCGGGATAACCGACTTGTCGATTTTGCGCTTATATATACTTTGCATAACATCCATCTTGACTTTACCCGCCTTGTCTGAAAATTTTGATAATGCTTATTTTTCTATGTTTTCCTTATTTACATATTCTATCAGCTTATCAACATTTTCAAACAATTCTGCGTGATTTTTCAACCAAATTTGATCCTTATCCCACCATCTGAGCTTTAACAGCTCCTGCACCGTTTCTTTGTCAAAGCGGTATTTTATTACCCTTGCAGGAACTCCTCCTACAACGGCATACGGCGGTACGTCCTTTGTTACGACAGCTCCTGCGGCAACCACTGCCCCGTCGCCTATAGTAACTCCCTCCATAATTTTTACGTAAGAACCAATCCAGACATCACTGCCGATTATCACCGCATATTTTTGTTCATCGTCTATATAGCTGAACTCATTGAACTTATCTTCATCTACATAAGTAAATCCGGATTGCTTTCTTGTTGAATAAAAAGCCGGATGAACAGATGCAAAGCCTGATATCGGGTGAGTTCCTGCCACTGTTGCTACATCAGCGGCGATACAGGTGTATCTTCCGATTTTTGTGTTTTTGATAAAAGAGTGATTTCCTATATAGCTTGCATATCCTATTGAACTTGTCAGGAATGTCACATCTGTTGTCAGTCTGTTCATTCCCTCAAATCGGTCAAAAGAATCTATCGTTATATTATCTTCAAATGAGCATAGTTTACGAGCCTTATACCGATTAACGGTCTGCCTGAGCTTCTTCAATAACTTTCGAAAAGACATTTTTAATCTATCCTTCTAATAAACTTTGCAGGATTTCCTGCCCAGATTTCTCCGTCGGGTATTGATTTTGTTACGACCGAACCTGCACCTACTATCGACCTCTCTCCGATTGTAACGCCCTTTAATATAATACAATGCGCTCCGATAAAGGCGCCGTCTTTGATTGTAACCGGTCTTACAGCTCCTCCCTTTTCACTTACTCGTTTTTGATAGTCGATCCGGTGGAAATCAGTGTCATATATCTTCGTGCCGCCGCCCACAAAAACCTGATTTCCGATTGTTATGTTCTCACAGGCAAACAATGTCGCATTTGAAATACCGCAACCATCGCCTATCCTGATCTTTCCGTTACCCTTGGCAAACAGAATAGTCTTTGTATCTCCGCCTATGGGATTACTTCTGCGGCTTGAATTGATATTGACATTATTGCCTATAACAATTCCGTCAGCTGAATTAGAAACGCAGTATATGCGACCGTTGATTTTAAAATTTTTTCCGTGTTTTACATGGCGGTATTTAAGCAAGCACGAGTTGTATATATCATTAGGTAAGCTTAAAAATTTTTTCACTGATTTCTTGACGTCCATTTTTATTTCCTCACTGATATCAAAAGCAGGCGTTTCTCAATTATAAAACTCAATCCCTCTGAAAAATATCTCTTGTGTAAATTTTTTCTTTTACATCATCAAGACACCTGTCGTATCTGTTTGCAATTATTGCGTCACACATATTTTTGAATTTTTCCAAATCATTGACAACAACACTTCCAAAGAAGGTTTCGCCGTCATTAAGAGTCGGTTCATAAATCACAACCGTTGCACCCTTTGCTTTAATTCGCTTCATTACTCCCTGAATGGAGCTTTGGCGGAAGTTGTCGCTGTTGCTCTTCATAGTCAGACGGAAAACACCGACAGTTGCAGGCTTTTCTTTGCTTTTGCTGTACTGGTTGTCCTCCTCATAGCCGTAATAGCCTGCCATTTTCAGCACACGGTCGGCTATAAAATCCTTTCTTGTTCTGTTGCTCTCTACTATTGCCTCGATCAGATTTTCGGGAACATCCCGATAATTTGCAAGCAGCTGCTTTGTATCCTTTGGCAGACAGTAGCCGCCGTAGCCGAAGGACGGGTTGTTGTAATGCGCTCCTATACGGGGATCAAGGCATACTCCGTCTATAATCTGACGTGTATCAAGCCCCTTCATCTCTGCGTAGGTGTCAAGCTCATTAAAGAAAGAAACACGAAGCGCAAGATATGTATTTGCAAAAAGCTTGACAGCCTCTGCCTCTGTAAAGCCCATAAAAAGCGTGTCAATATTCTCTTTGACTGCGGCCTCCTGTAAAAGCTCTGCAAATGTATGCGCCGCCTCAACAAGACGCTCGTCCTCCATATCTGTACCTACAATTATGCGGCTTGGGTACAAATTGTCATATAACGCCTTGGATTCACGCAGAAATTCGGGACTGAAAATAATATTTTTACTGCCTGTTTTTTCACGGATACTTTTCGTATATCCGACAGGTATGGTAGACTTAATAACCATAACCGCATTTTTATTGTACTTCATAACAAGCCTGATAACTGCTTCGACTGCTGATGTGTCAAAGAAATTTTTCTGGCTGTCGTAATTAGTCGGTGCCGCAATTACGACAAAGTCAGCATTACCGTAGGCAAGCTCAGTATCAAGCGTAGCTGTTAAATCAAGCTCCTTTTCAGCTAAATATTTTTCGATATAATCATCTTGAATCGGAGATTTGCGGCTGTTAATCATTTCTACCTTTTCGGGAATAATGTCCACAGCGTAAACCTTATGATGCTGTGAAAGCAGCGTGGCTATAGATAAACCTACATAGCCTGTACCTGCAACCGCAATCGTATATTTCTTTTCCATAGTTTTCTCCTTTTTTATTCCAATCAAGCTTGGATATTCTTTGCCGGCTTGCCAAAAAATCAGACAGACAGCTTTCAGATATTTTGTGAAATTACGACAATTTTTATACAGAGTCATTATATCATTGTTTACAAAAAGTGTCAATTTTCTGACTTAACGAATTTGTGCGGAATAATCAAAATATTTTTAAAAATTGTTCTTGACAAAAGAAGCGTCTTGTGATAGAATAACTCTCGTTGAAACGTTATGTGTTTCGCTATGGAGAGGTGTCCGAGCGGTTTAAGGAGCTAGTCTTGAAAACTAGTGATCCCGAAAGGGACCAAGGGTTCGAATCCCTTCCTCTCCGCCATTTTATTTTTATCAGCTTTATCACACGGAGGATTACTCAAGTGGTGAAGAGGCTCCCCTGCTAAGGGAGTAGGTCGCTAACGCGGCGCGAGGGTTCAAATCCCTTGTCCTCCGCCAAAGGCACTCACGCAAGTGGGTGTCTTTTTTGCATAACAAAATTTTTGCAAAATTACATATAAAGCCTGCCTATCTGTGCTTTATATGTTACAGCGTATTCGTTTTAATTCAGAATTTTGATACAAGGACGTTTATTATGAGTATTCTTACCTGCCCTGTTTGCAAGGATGAGCTTTTATTTGAAAACAAAACTGCAAAATGCAAAAACAATCACTCCTTTGACATTGCAAAGGAGGGGTATGTTAATTTGCTGTCATCTCACAAATCAGGCGACAGCACCGGCGATAATAAAGAAATGGCACTGTCAAGACGCAGCTTTCTTGAAAAAGGCTTCTACTCCCCGCTTGCCGACGCAGTCGGCGGTTGTATAGAGAAATACACATCAGACGGTGACAACGTACTCGACATTTGCTGCGGAGAGGGGTACTATACAGACGTTCTTGCAAAGAAATACGATCGCCGCTGGTACGGCTTTGACCTTTCAAAAAATATGGTAAGGCTTGCCGCCAAGCGGCACACTGACGCTCAATTTTTTGTGGCTAATATAGCGTCTATCCCGATAAAAAGCAATTCGGTAAGCCTTGCATTTCATCTTTTTGCGCCGTTTCACAGCGGAGAATTTGCGAGGATTTTGAGAAATGACGGTGTAATAGTTACTGCTGTCCCCGGCAAAGAGCATCTTTTCGGGCTGAAAAGCGTACTGTATGAAAAGCCTTATTACAACGATGAAAAACCGCCGCTTGCAGACGGACTTGAACTCATAGACACAATCAGAGTTAAGCGCACGATAGAGCTTTGCTCAAAGCAGGATATAAAAGCACTGTTTCAGATGACGCCGTACTACTACCATACGCCGAGTGAGGGAATGAAAAAGCTTGATACGCTTGAAACACTCTCTACACCGATTGAGTTTGTACTGCCGGTTTATAAAAAAGCGTAAATACAAAACTCAAACCTTTCTTAAAACACAGGTGTTATTTTATACTAATACCTGTCATCTTTATCGTCAAAAAACAGCAAGCAGCTCTGTCTGTTTCAAGTGTTTTTCGTATGAACGAACTATTCAAGGAAC
Organism: Acutalibacteraceae bacterium; assembly: GCA_051881615.1. Lineage (GTDB taxonomy): Bacteria > Bacillota > Clostridia > Oscillospirales > Acutalibacteraceae > CAMFTQ01. The sequence continues at coordinate 74,659 of JBJEQF010000005.1, forward strand.
CTGAAAAAGTCCCCCTTTGATTTCTCAAAGGGGGACTAAATTGCGTTAAATCAATACTGAGCCTGATTATAAATTATAACTCAGCAAAGTATTTGATTGTTCTAACCATCTGTGATGTGTAGCTGTTCTCGTTGTCGTACCAAGAAACAACCTGTACCTCGTAAAGGTCATCAGCAATCTTTGAAACCATTGTCTGTGTAGCGTCAAAGAGTGAGCCGTATCTCATACCGATAACGTCAGAAGAAACGATCTGCTCCTCGTTGTAGCCGAATGACTCAGAAGCAGCAGCCTTCATAGCAGCGTTGATGCCCTCAACTGTAACGTCTGTACCCTTAACAACAGCTGTAAGGATAGTTGTTGAACCTGTAGGAACAGGAACACGCTGAGCTGAACCGATGAGCTTGCCGTTTAACTCAGGAATTACAAGACCGATAGCCTTAGCAGCACCTGTTGAGTTAGGAACGATGTTAGCAGCACCTGCTCTTGCTCTTCTGAGGTCGCCCTTTCTGTGAGGACCGTCAAGAATCATCTGATCGCCT
>JBJEQF010000006.1:0-20053 GCA_051881615.1 Acutalibacteraceae bacterium
GCATTTTTTCACATTTTTTAACAAGCGTGCTAATAAATGTTAAACAGCAGTCCCCCTGCCCGCTGTGCCGGTGTGGCTCTTCGGCTCCGGTGCTGCAGTCCCTCGGTGTGGCTCTTCGGTGTGGCTCTTCGGTGGCACGTCCTCGGTGGCACGTTGGGCAGCTCCTTTGCCCACACAGCCCGGGCAGCTCCTTTGCCCACACCGCACCCCGCCGGGGTGCATTTTTAGGCCCCCGGAGGCACGGGAGGCATAGGTTAAAGACCTATATGAGGAGAGGTATGCTCAAAACTTTATATGCAAAAAAGCATAAAAGCATAAAAGCATAAAAGCATAAAAGCAACGATTTTGTTACTTTGTTGCATAAAAGCAACGATTTTGTTACTTTGTTGCATAAAAGCAACGATTTTGTTACTTTATTGCATAGCAGTAACGATTTTGTTACTTTATTGCATAGCAGTAACGATTTTGTTGCTAACAGGCACAAATCTTCATAAAAATAGCTATCGTAACACACTGATGCACAATACTTTGATAATTTGTTACAAAAAAGGGCAAATAAACAACAAAACAATACTTTGAATTATTGTTTACGGCTTTGTTTAAGGTCTAACTTACTTAATATCAATACGAAACAAATTGTAATAAACAAAAAAACAATAAAATTTAATTATAAAATATTTATAGAAAAGAAAAGATATATATACGCACATGTAAAATATATATACGTCTATAAAAGTTTTTGCATTGTTTTTTTTGTTTATTGTTTATTTTGGCAGTTAAATAATTGATTTGCAAGCACTTAACCCGTAAACAATAACGTAAACAATAATTCAAGTATTGTTTATTTTGTTTATGGCTTGTTTAGGCAATCCGATGAGGTAAAAATAGTGATGTCGCAGTTACATCGCAGTTACATCGCAGTTACGTCATAGTTATACCACACTCACCGCAGCACCTAAAACCGCCTACCGGGGAGCATAAACTTAGAGGCCCCGAGAATTGTTATAGGGGTATATATTTTTCAGTATTGTAAAAAATTAGTATATTTGCAGAGTAATTTTTTCGTTCATTTTTATAGATTAGGTTATGAAAGCCGATGAGATGCAAGACCGCTTAGAGAGTATTATCCCCGGTGCGAGCTTAAAGAGGGGCGAAACTTTCGTGTCTAAAAAGAAAAAAAGGGTTAAGAATTGTGATAAGCATAACGTGCAAGATAGACAAGAGGTAGAGAGCATTGAATCGGCAAATGTAGAATCCGTCTGTGCCGAAGAAGCCGCTAATACTATTATTCCGAGTGGCAATAATTCCGTACAGGCGGATTTTTTAAGTAAAAGAGCTTCACTTGCGAAGATGCACGCAGCCGTAGCGAGTGATGTTCCACGTCCGGAGGTAGAGAGGTTATTAAGAGCCTTAAACTTGAATTTCAACACGCAGCTGACGAAGAAAGACACGGCAAATATGTTAGCCACGATAATGACGTGTAATGAGACGCAATTAACTGCATTGCTGAATAACAAGAGGACTCCGTTAGTGATAAGGACGATAATTAGGAAGCTCCTATCGGATAGCGAGAGTGGCGAATTAGATACGGTGTTTAAGTTATGGAACAGAATATTTGGCAAAGATAGCTTAATGCCCGCAGAGCCTGTTCAAGTAGATAACATAGAGAGGGGCATATTACCGCAGAAGCCCGTATCAAGGGAAGCCTATATTCTGATAAGAGATACTTTGATAAAATGATATGCCGAGAAATGCGAAGATAACAGACGTTAAGCCGGAGCAGACAGAGCAGCATAAGTCGCAACCGACACTGCAGCAGTCAGCCGAGGTCATAACACAGCGAGCCGACCCTACGCAAGTCAGCGGTGTTAACGCCGTAGATATGCTAAGGCTTGAAACCTTAACATCGTTTGAGAAATATACGAAGATGATGTTTAAGGCACAATACAAGCGCTCTTTCATAGTAGCAGAACACCATAAACGAATCTTCAAGGCACTGCAAGATGTGGTGGACGGCAAGATAACAAGGCTTATAATCAATATAGCTCCACGATATGGCAAGACCGAACTTGTTATTAAATCATTCATAAGTTGGTGCTTTGCCTTAAATCCGAAATGCAAATTTCTGCACTTGTCATATTCCGATATGCTTGTTAATGATAATTCCGAGACCGTCAGGAACATAATGAGTGAGACTCTATATAAAACACTCTATCCGCAATCTTCTCTTGCATCGGAGAAAGGGTCAGCCAAAAGGTGGAAAACGAAAGCCGGGGGCGAACTCTATGCGGTGTCAACGCAAGGACAGGTAACAGGCTTTGGTGCGGGTAGTGTAGATAACGATGTGCAAGAAATGGACGGAGGCAACGATGTATTTGTGTTTGATGACCACACCAATGAGATGTTGCAGATGATAGGAGCAACGCAGAACGTCTTTCAAGGGGCGATAATGATTGATGACCCTTTGAAAGCAGACGATGCAGTTTCCGACCTTATCAGAGAGCGAATCAATCAACGATTTGAGAACACAATACGAAATCGTGTCAATTCACGCAAAACTCCGATAATCATAATTATGCAGAGGTTACACGAACACGATTTATGTGGCTATCTGCAAGAGATAGAACCTGACGTGTGGACGGTGCTATCGTTACCTGTGATACAGACCAATGCAGAGGGTGAGGAATACGCATTGTGGCCTTTGAAGCATAGTCTGCAAGAGTTACATAAGCTCCGAGAGATAAATCCCGTAGTATTTGAAACGCAGTATATGCAGAATCCTATGCCATCCGAGGGGTTGATGTATCACGAATTTAAGACTTATACGTCCTTTGAGATACCGTCCGGCAGCCGAGCTACGCAGAGGTGGTGCTATGTAGATACTGCAGACACAGGAGCAGACTATTTGTGTGCTATATGCTTCATAAACACACCCGAGCAGATATATGTTACCGATATACTCTACACGCAGCTGCCAATGGAGAAAACCGAGGTAATGCTTGCGAAGATGCTCACCGAGAACAGCATATCGGAGTGTTTGATAGAGAGCAATAACGGAGGTAGGCAATTTGCGAGGAATGTAAAAAGGCTTGTGAGAGTAGAGATGCGAAATTACAAGACCGTCATAAACACATTCACGCAGACAAAGAATAAAGCATCACGCATATTCTCTAACTCTGCACTTGTCAATTCCGATGTGTCATTCCCGGAGGGGTGGGAAAGACGTTATAAAGAGTTTTACAATGCCATAAGCACTTATCGCAAAGACAACAAACGCAAGTCAATACACGATGACGCCCCTGACGCACTTACCGGGGTGGTAGAGATGCGAAGCCGCAAGATAGGCAAAAAGAAAATAATGCTGAAGAACTAAAGTTAAACACCGTTAATAAATGTTAAATTTAGTAAAACGTAGCAAAAATATGCACCAAAATGCTTATTTTTGTGTTGATATATAGTAAATGGCGAGTTATGGGTAGCCGCCTATAAATTAACAACTTAAAAACTTAAATAAAATGGGATTAAATTGCGGATGCCCGGCAGGCGCTCACATTGCAGACCTTGATATAAAGGAATGTAAAGAGAGTATGGGGCAATTACAAAAAGTATTATTTCAGCGTATTTACAAGACAGCCGGAACAAAGAACTCAATTGATGACCCTACGAAGAAAGCGTCATTTACAACTTTGCTATCGGCAGCAGACGGCTCAAAAGTGACCGTAAGCCCATATATTCAGGGGCCTACAACCGAGCCGGGTGCAGCACGAACTTTCGGTGGCGGTAATCAGACACTTGGCGGTATTGAGATTACCATAGGCCGTGAACCTACCACGTTTTCAGGTGTAATCTATCAAGAATCACAGAAAACAATATCACAACTCAAACAATACTCTTGCGAGGAAATCGGAGTGTATTTGATTGACGAAAACGGCAATATCGGTTGCCTTGTAGATGATATGGACGAACCTACGAAATATATGCCAATTCCTATTGGTAAATTCTTTGTAGGTGACAAGAAACTTGGTGGCTTTGAAGAACCCGACAGCAACACGATAGAGTGGTCATTCTATCCTAATTGGAGTGATAGCCTATTCATCGTGAAACGTGACTCAATGGATTTCAATCCGCTCACTGACCTTGTAAACTCTCCGTCAATAGGCGGTTAAAAAGCGTTGACTCTATTGTATAATTCAAATCTTGTTGTAGGATGAGAAAGAAAAGTAAAACAATGGTAACTCTTGTTGTACCAAAGTACAATATGAGTCAGGCTTTTGAGATAGAACACGCAGAACGTCTGTTAGATATGGGCTTGGAGCTTAATGGCGGTTGGGAATTGCCGAAAGATAGCCCGTACATTTATGATGAGGAGAATGGCATTAGACTTAGACAAAATAAAGAAAATTCTTGAGCGTCCTAAGCATAAAGACGCCATAGATAAGGCTGTAAAATTGCAGCGCAGATTGCGTTTTCATACGGAGTCTAACTTATCTTTATCCGATATGAATCAACCCGCCACAATCTTTCTTGATTGGGTTAAAGGGTTGATTCCCACGGATAAATTCAATATTTTCTTGAAATTGTTTAAGATGCCTTTGCCTACAACCGCTGTTGTAGAGGACGTATATAAAGAACTTGAAAGAGTTTTTTATAGTCGCAATTCTGCGAGTACATATCAATTCAAAAGCACAGAGTTAGAAGAAGATTGGCTACACTATAAGAAAAACAATCTTAATGAGCCGGACGTATGGAAAACGGTTGCTTGGAAAAAGATGCAAGTATCACCGAATAGTGTTTTGGTGGTAGATTTGCCGAAAGAGCAGACAACCGATAAGCCCGAGCCTTATTTCTATTGGTTAGAGATAGAGAACGTCATTGACTACAAACTTGTAAAGAACGATAATTGCCAATTCAAGTGGCTTATATTCAAACAGCCGGAGAATAAAATAGCGGTGTTTGATGATATGTCAATCCGCATATTTAAGCTGAATGAAAAGAACGAAATAGAGAGTTTGGAGTCAGAGTCAGCACATAGTTTAGGCTATTGCCCGGCGCGATTCTTTTGGCTAAATTCTTTGAATGAGAACAATAAAGACTTGAAGAAAAATCCTATAACAAAGGAGCTGTCAAATCTTGATTGGTACTTATTCTTTGCTTTATCAAAGCAGCACCTTGACCTATATGCACCCTATCCGATATATTCTTCATACGAAGCAGATTGTAACTTTGAGAATAACGAAACCGGGGATTATTGTGACGGAGGTTTTTTACGCAACTCAAAAGGCGAGTATAAGATACTGAATGACGGTACCGTAGAAAAATGTCCTTGTTGCAGTCAAAAACGCATAGCCGGTCCCGGCTCTTTCTTAGAAGTGCCAATCCCAAACGTAACCGAGGGCATAGCGGACTTGCGTAATCCGGTGCAGATAACTACGATTGATAAAGACTCACTTGAATACAACGTAAATGAGTGTATTCGCCTCCGTGACGATATTATTTACTCAATAGTCGGCAAAGGTGGTAAAGTGAGTGAGAAAGAAGCCATAAATGAAACGCAAGTAGCCGCTAATTTTGAGAGTAAAACGTCAGTGCTAAATGCCTTAAAGACTAACTTTGAGGTGGCACAAAAGTTTGTAGAAGATACTATTTGCAGACTACGTTACGGAGATTCATTCGTATCTTCCTCAATAAATTGGGGTACGGAGTTTTATGTTTACACCGTGTCGGAATTATACGCTAAATATAAGCAAGCAAAAGACAACGGAGCTTCCGTAGCAGAGTTAGATGCGATAGGTCAGCAAATCTTAGAGGTTGAGTACCGAAACAATCCTTTGGTTTTGCAAAGAATGTTGATATTAAAGCAATTAGAGCCATATCCCCATAAAACCTTTAATGAGCTTTTGCAGTTAATAAATTATGGGTTATTGAGCGAAGATGAGCTTAAACTGAAAATTAACTTTACCACGTTAATAGATAGATTTGAGCGAGAAAATATCAACATCGTAGAGTTTGGCTCAAACCTTACTATGAGAGAGAAAATTGATAAAATATATAAAAAACTTTTAGAATATGTTCAAGATATTAAAACTACAACAATTAAAGGAAAAGACGCCGGAACAACTGGCTCTTTACAAGTCGGAAGCTTACAACCTTAAAAAGCAATTAGAGGAATTAAAAGCAGCCGGAGGCGATAAATGGACGGACGAGATGCAGAAGAAGCTCAACTCCGTGGCATTGACAATCGTAGATGTTGAAGCCGCCGAGGATGAGTATAATAGTCAGTATCATCCGAAGCCGGGAACAGAGAAACTTGTACACGCCAAAATCGTAAGAGGACGTAGGTTTAATCCTGCAACAGGCAAAGAAGAATCCGAGCCTTTTGTGCAGATGTTCAGTTACCCTGAGTGGCAAATATTTGAAAAGAATAAGAGTTTGCTTGGCTTCGCAGTATTAGAGGTTTTGTATAATCCGTATAACGAAAATAAATAGTCACTATGCTTACTTTAGAAACATTGAAACAGAATACGGCTTTGCAGGGATTGACAGATGAGCAATTCAATGCGATAGCCGAGATGTCAAAAAACGATGAAAATGTTGTCATTGGCAATAGAATAGGTGCGCTGCATGGGCAATACGATGCAGATATTTTGAGCGTTACCGGGATAAGCAAAAAAGACGGTGAAAAGAGTTATGATTATGCAAAGCGAATATTGTCGGATTATAAGAAACAAGTAACGGATTTGCAAAGTCAGATTGCCAAAGGCAATGGTGACGATGCTTTGAAGCAGCAGCTCAAAGACACAAAGGCACAAGTTACGCAGTTACAAGCTAAACTGACGGAGAAAGAAACCGAGATAGCTAATAATCAGGCTAACTTTGATAAGCAGCTTAAAGACACGCACGTTGATTATGCGTTTAGAGCCGCCACAGCCGGACTTAAATTTAAGCAGGGTATCACCGAGCCTATACAGCAGACTTTGTTGTCAGCTGCAAAAGCCGAGATATTGTCAAAGGGTACTCCGGACTTTATAGATAACGGCAAAGGCGGTAAAAGTTTGATATTCCGCAACGCAGACGGCAACATTCTCAACAATCCTAAAAACAACTTGAATCCGTTTACGATTCAAGAGCTTATAATGGAAACCGCGCTCAAAGACGTTATAGACACGAACCGAGTAGTTACAGGTGGCGGCACAGGTAACGGAGGTAGTGGCAAAGGCGGAAATTCAGTAAGTATTGACTTTTCCGGCATACGCAGTCAAGTAGAAGCTGACAGAGCCATAGAAAGCTATCTTTTGTCGCAGGGTTTAACTCGTGACTCACAAGAGTTTGCAGATAAATCCTTGCAGATAAGAACCGAGAATAATGTGGCTGAATTGCCTATAAAATAATCAATGCAAATGGGGTAAAAGGGTAATGCACCATAAGCATACAGCATATAATTTAACAACTTAAAAATTAAAAAGTTAAAACTATGAGTCTTGTATTAACACGAATCCAAAACATCAGGTCTAACTCAAATCTTGACAAATTTGAATATAGACCGTCCCGGTATGGTGCATTAGATGCCTTTATGACACAATCAAATGACCCTACCGGTATCCTCACCGAGGAACTCAAACAGAAAGCTCGTACGTCAATAGGCAACACACTTGAAACGCCTGTAATTGATTACGATGCAGGAATTACTATCGGTAATCAGCGTACCTTGACTATTGCCGATAGCGAGAACACATCACGAATGTTGCAAATTACTTTTGCTACCTATGCTTGGGGATTTACTATTGCTCCGGCAATGTATATGAACAACGAAATAGGTATTCAAAAGGACTTTGAAACGAAGATGATGAAATATATCTACAAGTTTGCACAGAAACTTGACGAGGTAGCACTCGCAGCACTTGCAGCTAACAAAACTCAGGTGGTAAAGAATCCTTTGCTTTATGACTTCTCAACAAACGCCGTAAATGCAAAATGGAGTGAGCGAGAGAATATCTTCGGTGACCTTGACGTTATGATGGCCGCAAATGATTTCTTCGGTCAGCTTCACATCGTAGGTGATGCGGGTGTAGAAAGCATTATGCGTAAGCTGCAACAGCACGGACTTTACAATGATGTTAATAAGCAGAACGAATTTGGTAACAAAATCGTACACCTTACCAACAATCTTGCTAATGTTCCGGGTCAGTATGCAAAAGGCTATGCAGTATGTGGCGGCTCTCTTGGTATGCTCACACGTTTTGAGAGAGATTGTTTGCTTGGCACCGTATCAGGTGACGGTCACGAATGGGGTATCGCAACTTTGCCTTTGCTTAATATGCCTGTTGGTACATATTTCTATGATTCAGTAGGCGATTATAGCGGCATAGCAGGTGGTGCAACTGCAGATATGAACCGTACTCGCAAAGAGCATTACGGCTTTGCAGTAGATGTGGCATTTATCACGGCATACAACAGCAATCCTGCTGAAAATGCAAGTCCAATTCTTGCGTTTAACATTTCAAATGAAAACGCAGTATATGCTAAGCCTGTTGTGGTAGTGAACACTGAAGAAGCCCCGGTAAACACAAAGGCTGTTTAATTTTTCCCGGCAGTTTAATATCTTTGAGAATAGGGGCCGCAAGATTCCTTGTGACCCTTATTTTATTAAAATCAGTTTGGTATGATACGCATAAACGATATAAAAGAGAGCTTATTACACCTAATAGGTTGGCAGCAGAATTATGACACATCGGAGTTAAAGATAGCGGACTATTTAACGCAGAGTGATTCCGGGATGTATTATCAGCAAATACACCCTTTGCTCACATTGCAGAACTTAGCGAGCATAGCGCCGGACTTTAAGAACATTCAATTTCCTGAATATGAAGAAAACAAGTATTACCAAAAAGGTAATGTGGTTAAGTATAATGCGGAATTATACATTAGTCTTAAAGATACGCGCGGAGTGCAGCCGGGTGATGAAGATGTGTGGCAAAAGACTGACTTATTTTCGGAGTGGCTCAAAAGCAAAACCGAAGCGAGCATAATAAAAGCCGTAACACGTTTTAACAATGATAAGTCAGCAGCCGGAACGTCCAAACCGCTATGCGAAAATAAGATACTCTTTGAGGGGGCGGGTAGAATTATTGATACCGTCAAAAACCGAAATCAGTTAGTAGGCTTTGAAATTGTGCCTATACGTTCCAAAGGTGTAACCGTAAGAATAGATAAGATAGGGCTACAATTCACGCAGCCGGGAGAGTACAGAATATATGTTATGCACTCCGATATGGACGAACCCGTAAAGACTTTAACACTTACAAAGACCAAAAGTAATAGTGTTGAGTGGTTTTCTTTTAAGGACTTATATCTGCCATACCAAAGTGACTTAAACGGTGCGGGCGGCTCTTGGTATTTAGTCTATGAGCAATCCGAATTGCCTAATGGTAGTATGGCTATTCAAAAGGAAAAAGATTGGAGCAAAGAACCTTGTGGCTCTTGCTCACGCAGAGAAAAAATATCTTGGATGGCTTGGTCTAAATTCATAGAGATACACCCTTTCTTTATCAGTGAAGAAGAAATAAGTAACGATAATGGTAGCTTAAAGATGTGGGATGTAGAGAGGAATCAATATACCTACAACAATAACTACGGACTTAACTTAGAGGTCAGCGTATTATGCGATTATACAGATTTTATCATAGAGCAGAAAGAGTTATTTCAAGACGTGATAGCTAAGCAGACAGCTGCAGACCTTTTGCGAGAATTTGCGTATAATGCGAATGTTCGTACCAACCGACACTCAATAAATGCTTCGCGCATTGATATTCTATACGAAATTGACGGAGATTCGTCCTCAATGAAGAAATCCGGGTTAGGCTATCAAATAGAATTAGCTTATAAAGCACTTAATATTAACACTAATGGCATAGACCGAATATGTTTACCCTGTAAAAACAATGGTGTGAAATACCGAACTATATAATGGCTAAGATAAAAAGATATAACGCAACCTTACGCAATCTTGAATATCGTTTGAGAGCGTTTAAGGACTATTTCCCGGAGCTGTTGGAAAAAGCAGTTATGGAGAAAGAGGACGTTATTGTTAGAGCTATACAAAATCAGTTATACCAAAGGGGTATAAATGGTAAAGGGGTAAAGATATGGGATTATGCTCCGTATAGACCATATACCATAGAATATAAGAAATTTCACGGTCAGCCGCATACAAGAGTAACTCTTAAAGATACAGGAGTGTTTTATGCGGGTATGTATGTGGTTTTTGATAGTGACGGCTTTTATGTTACGTCAGATGATGAAAAGACTAAATTTCTTGTAAAAAAATACGGAGCGGAGATATTCAGGCTCACAGATAGTAACCTTACACGCATTGTAAGAGTGCATTTAAGGCGAAATATCGTTAAAGAGATAAAGCAGATAATAAGAAGCGTGAAGAAATGAAAGAAGAATCAGTAAACATAAGATTTAAGGACAATCCTGTATTGTTAGATAAGATATTGCAGGATATGCAGAGCGGTTTAATGTCAAAGTTAAAATGGCTCAATTATGCGTTTGGTAGAGCATATAGATTGGTAGAGCATAGACCTGACGGAAATAAGTTTGTATATCCGGCGGCATACAATGGCAACGGAGAATACATATCACTCTTACCAAATGACAATTTCGGGAATTTTTGTTGGTTTGATATATATGACCCGCAGCGAATAACACAAGTAGTGCAGTCTTTGCCGCAATATACTTTCAGCGGAGCTATTGTATTTTGGTATAATCTTGACACTATATTTAGTAGCGCAGAAACTCTAAACACCGAGGAGGTCAAAGATGAGATTATAAGATTACTCACAACTCCGGGCATTATCAAGACAACAGGTAAACTTGAAATAAACAGCATTTATGAGCGCTTTGAGAATATCTATAAAGGCTATTCAATAGAGAAGATATATAACAACTACACATATCAGGGCGAAGATATACAGAATATTGATAAGCAATTCTTTATGTATCCTTTTGCCGGAATAAGAATAGAATTTACACTAACAACAAGAGAACTATGTCAGAGGTATGTACTTTAATGGCTTATGCGATAGTAATAGCAGCCGTAGCCGCATTTTTTATTCTGTTTATGGAGAAAACAGGGTATAGAGATAAAATGATAGCGGACTCCCCAAAACTTATTTCGCAGATGTACGATTGTGACTTTTGCCTAAGTTTTTGGGTAGCCGTAGTATTTAGTATCGGTATAATCTTAGGTGAGCGAAATCTTATTTATGTATTTATACCTTTTATTTCAGCACCTATAACACGCAGATTACTATGAAGCAGATGTTAATTAACAAAAAGACAATATGTGTCTATGATAGCATAGACGAAATGCCTATCGCTAATTTCCAAAAATACAATAAGTATTTAATGATAGATTCCGGGATAGGCTCGGACGTTGATGATATTGACGCACATATAACTAAGATAGCCAAATACATAAAGTCCAAAGATGAAAAAAAGGCTCTTTTAGAGTTACAGAATATGCGTCAAAGCATGTATATGGTGAATAGCGAGATTTCGCCTAAATATTTGGCATTTGCAGCATTGATACATAGCATTGACGGCAAAGAGGTAACGGACTTATCGGATGACGGTCTAAAAGCCTTATTAGAGGAAATAAAGCAGATAAAACATTCCAAAGTGATAGAATTTCTCTTTTGGCTAAAAAAAAAATTGCAGAGGAATTAGAGCTGTATTTCCCGGCAGAGTTTATTACCGCGCGTGAAAAAGATAGCTACGATAAACTCAAACGCAGAACGGAATTGGTACTTGATTCAATCATAAATGGTACTGACAATAAAAGCGAGATTAAAGAGATTGATGATTCAATGCTTAAAAACATAATGCCTAAAATCTTTATTGGTAATGAATCGGTAGAGATAAAGTATGACAAGCAGTTTGAGAGTGCATGTTTCTTAATTTCTCAAAAATCAAGTTTAGATGCGAAAAAGCTAACGGTGTTACAATTCTATAATGCACTTGACAACATAAAACAACAAGCAGAAGCAGAAAGCAAAAGTTACAAACTAAAAAATAACAGATATGGCGGCAGAGGATGATAAAATAAAATATAGAGATATAATTGAGCCGGATGACTCAATAGAGAAACTTATATCGGAGCTAAGTGAGTTAAATAAGTCTTATGAAACAATGGTTAATGCCATAAGAGCCGGTGCCGATAGGATAGTATATTCTATCAAGTCGGCAAGTGGAGCTACAACCGAGGGCAGGAAAGCCATAGATGAAGCGGCCATAGCTGCGTCACGTTTAGAAAAGGCACAAAAAGAACTTGCTATTGCGATGTCAAGTACAGGACAGCAGATAGCCGTGCTTAAATCGCAGACTACGGCAGCAAATAGAGCTTCCGTAGAGAGGGCGAACTATCTAAAGCAGGAAACGGACTCTTATGCGAGAATGAAAACCGACCTTAGACAAATGGTGGACTTGTATAATAGCTTGTCAAAATCCGAGAGAGAGAGTGCCGATATGGGTAAAGCCTTGCTCAATGATATTATTTCTTTGACGCAGCAGATAAGAGCCCATGATGATGCCTTGCGTATTCACATTTCACAGATGAATGCAGTAACACAGGCACAGCAGAAATTAGACTTTCTTATGTCGGAGGAGGGGCAAAAGCTATTAGACTTAAAAGCGAAGATTGCAGAGGTCACGAACTCACGCAAGACGCATAAAGCTGCTATTGACCCTTTAGTAGAAGCCGAGGAGAGATTAAAACAAGCACAATCCGAGGAGAATCAAAAACTCAAAGAGAAAAATATCTTAATCCACGAAGCCAATAGAGTAGCTAAACTTAATGCTCAAATAAATCTATATGATGAGGGCTCTTACAACAGACTTGCCGCACAATACGAACTTAATAAGATTAAGCTCAATGCGATGTCGGAAGCAAAGCGAAAAGGCACTGAAGCCGGGAGAGCCTTAGAGCAAGAAACTAAAAAGATATACGAAGATATGAAGGCCCTGCAAGAAGCCACAGGAAAGCATACCTTATCGGTTGGTGACTATGGCAAAGTGTGGGATAGATTAGGCTTCAGTATCAATCAGGTAGTGAGAGAAATGCCCGCACTCGCTATTGACTTTAACACATTCTTTCTTGCGATTTCCAATAACATTCCAATGGTTATTGACGAAATCAATAAGATGCGAAAAGCTAATGAAGCATTAAACGCACAGGGAGAAGAAACTACAAGTGTTTGGGAAAGTGTAATATCAGCATTTTTTTCGTGGAACACCGCACTTGTTGTTGGATTGACAATTTTAAGTGTCTATGGTAAAGATTTAATTGCTTGGGTTGGTAGCTTATTTAAGGCTAAAAAAGAAATAATGTCTGCCGAGGAGCAATTAAATGCCTTAAATGAGGAGTTTAAGAATCAAGCAAGCACTTTTGGTAAACAGATTGTTAAATTAAAGCAGTTAAGTGGCGAATGGAAAGAATTAAGAACCGAAGCTGAAAAACAAAAATGGATTAAAGGGCATACATCAGATTTCAATAGCTTAGGTTTAGCCATAGACGATGTTAATAAGGCTAACAGAGCCTTTATAGAAGATACTGATGCTGTAATAGAGGCTTTCAGGCTAAGAGCTAAAGCAGCAGCCGCAAGTAAGATAGCCGAGGATAAATATTTGGAAGCCGAGCAGAAAAGATTTGAGGCCGAGAATCTACGAGAAAAAGATACAGGGGAACATAGTTTTTTTGATGTTGCAGAAGCACAACGAATAGCGCGATTTTATACTGACCCTAAATATTATGGCGGACGTAATGTTCAGGGGTTGAGCTATGAAACAAGATTACAAATTTATTTGTCTAATATAGAATCGGCTTCGGAGCAAAAAGCTAAACAATTAGAGGAAGAAGCTAAAACACTTGAAAAAGAGGGTGATGCTTTTTTTGAAAAATCCGATTATTATACAGATAAAGAGGAGAGGATTTTAGGTGACTTATACCAAAGATTCGGCAAGACTAAAACAGAAATAGATAAAACAGGAAGAAAACCGCGCGACCTTACAGACGTGATAGAGCGAAATCAGATAGAGATAGAAAAAGCCTATCAAAAGAGTATCACAAGCCTTATTTCCGATGAATACTCAAAACGTAAGAAAGAAGCCGAGGACTCCGTAAACACTGAAAACGATACTTTGAGAGATAAGTACCGTAAGAACCTTGCGTACATTGCTAATGTTGATAACAAATATAAAGAGCTTACAGAAAAGCAGAAAAAGCAGATAGAGCAGCAGAATTTGTGGATAATAGAAACAATTACAAATAACGAAGAACGATTAGCAAGACAATTAGAAGATATAGAGCGAGAGCAAGCCTTAACGTCACTAAAGATAAGACGTAATGTTATAAACTCGCTTAAAGCTATAACAGGAGCAGATTCCGGACTTGAATCGCAGAACTATGAGGTAACACGCAACATAGGGGATTTGGAGAAGTCCTACGAAGATGAGCGAGATATAGAAATGCGAAATCTTGCGGCTAAATATGACTTGTTACTTAAAGAAGCAGAAAAGCAGAAAGAGTTAGGTATAGAAACAGGCTTATCGGAATTAGATATTATGACAGAGTTTTATCAAAAGCAACTTGAAATAATATCTAAATACGATACGCAGATATTCAATTTGCGAAAGACCGATATAGAGAATCAGCTTAAACTTGTTGAAAAAAGTAGTGCCGAAGAATTAAGATTATTACTGAAGCAGAATGAGAACGCCCGGAATATTGCTATCGCAAAGAATTTAGGCTTGCCTGCTGACAAACAAGTCAGCACCGACACAATCAATGCCGAATACAATAAGAAAGCGAGGTTGTTAGCCGGGCAATCAAGCCAAACAGCTTTTGAGCAACAGCAAGAGTTAGAGTCAGCACAATTCAATGCCGTAGAACGTGGAGAGAATGAGATAACTAAATTTAAGTTAGAGCAGGAAAAAGCGCGTTGGCAATTCCTTATAGATTTGGCTGAAGCCGGTGCCTTAGAATGGAGTCAAGCACAGATAGACACAGCTAAAGCAACGGTTAATGGTATAGACAATCAATTAGCCCTATTAGGTAACTTTTGGGAGCAAGTCAAGAATAAAGGTTTAGGTGAAACCTTATTGAGTAACTTAGGCTTAGATGAAAAGTATGTAAAGGGAGCGGTCAAAGGCATAAATACTTGGTTAAATACAACTTTAGGCTTTTTGCAAGATATTGCTGCAGCCGAGGTAGAATTAGCCGAGAAAGCCGTAGAAGCCGCTGAAAAACGAACTGAAGCCGCGCAGAGTGCATACGAAGCCGAGGTAGAAGCACGAAATAATGGGTATGCCAATAATGTAGCGTCGGCAAGACGTGATTGGGAATTAGAAAAGAAAAAGCAGAGAGATAAAGAGAAACTCTTAGAAGAAGCTAAGAAACGTCAGGAAGCTATAAACACGGTGGTGCAGGCGTCCTCACTTATCACAGCTTCCGCTAACTTGTGGGCGTCACTCTCCCCGATACCTATTGTAGGTCATACCTTAGCACTTGCAGCCATAGCAACGATGTGGGCGTCATTCGCAGCGGCAAAGATAAAAGCACGTCAAGTCACAGCAGCTTCCGAAGAATATGGAGAGGGTGGTCTTGAATTTTTAGAGGGCGGCTCACACGCTTCCGGAAACGATATTGATTTAGGCGTGAATAACAAACGTAAGAAACGTATGAGAGCAGAGGGCGGAGAAGCACTCGCAATCATAAACAAGAAACGCACGCGCAAATATCGCAGAATATTGCCTGACGTTATAGATAGTTTTAACAAAGGCACGTTTGAGGATAAATACCTTAACGCCTTTGACAATGCCGATAAGATTAACTCTATTATTAACGTAAGAGGTGATATGGACTTGTCAGGTATAGAAAAAGAGGTGAGAGCCATAAGAGAGCAGAACGAAAAGCAGAGTTATGTTTTGCCTAATGGCGATATAGTATTGCAATACAAGAATGTAAAACGTATAATAAAACTGAACTAATATGCAGACACCGAAATATAAGTTTTATATAGGCAAGCAATATAAGGACTTGCAATTCATATTTCAAAAAGATTATGATGCAAGCGGTAATTTGATAGATGCGCCGAGCCTTAACACATACGAGCCTATAAAAGTAAAGCCGGGGCAAGTAATATATCTTGACACCGATGTATCATTTAATGAGGGTAGTTATTCACACGCTATTAAATTTTTCAATGCAAATAAGAGTGTTATAAATACGATAGGTCTAAGTGCCTATAATGGTAAATTCATAACAATCCCTGCAAATGTAGAATACTTTGCACCTGTGATAAGTCTATTTGATACAGATAACTTTGATATATTCAGCACACAGAAATTTGTCTATATACTTGACACCTGTAAGCCGCTTTATTCAAATATCAGCAAGAAATATGCTAAAGAATCAAATCAAGAGTTTTTCCGAGAGTCAATAGACGGAAAGATAAACTTATACGATGAGGATTTTGAGTTTGTCTATAACTCAAACGTAGAGGATAAGAATATCTTCTTTATAACAAAGCTGAACACCGTCAGTGGTGAGTGGGATATATACTACAAAGGCGAGTTTAATAAGACAGATTGCAAGTTAGACAATGCCAAAAAGAAATGTGAGCTAAAAACAGAGCCGTTAGACAAATATAGCGGTATATTAGACAACTATGAAAACACATACAACCTTATCAAGTTAAAGCCTGCGATAGAGCAGATAACGATGCACAAAAGACCGTTAATTCAGCTCTATGTCTTAGGCTCTGACAAAATAAGCTGCATACATAGCGGCACATATTGGGAAACCGATGTAAACGAGGTGGTAGATGATGCGGACAAGATGATAAAAAATTACTATTTCTCCGAGCAGACAAAATGCCTTGAAATAGGTTTGAGTAATGGAGTTTTGTATGCCGGACAGAATGGTAAATATGAAAGTCAAAGTTTTACCTACATAGAATACTATGGCGAGGTAACTAAATATAATCAGCAGGGCGCTCCGCTTGTGTATTATAGGTATCAACTCAAAGATGCCACAACAAAAGAGGTTTTGTATGAGTATGATAAATATAAGTCAAATGACAGTGATAATATCCCGGAGATAGGCGGTGTATTTACAAGTGTCAGCGGCACCGGCACAATCACTATAAACGATGTGTTTGTATATGATATTTTCACACGTCTATTATGCGATGTGTCGGAGTACGAGTATAGTGGTGATAAAGTCACCACACACGATTTGCCGATAGATGATTTTGTCAGTGATAATCGCAACTATAAAAAGTGCATAGGCGTTAGAAATGCGGTAAATATCTATATCACCACGAAAGCCGTAGATGAGCCGACACGATACGGACAGAATGACTTTAAGAAATACTTTACAAGCAAGATATTCCCGGCGTCTATGGGTATAGGTAGGTTATACCCGGTGAACCGCAGTTATTGGGTGAATGCTTCAATTTGGTTGGAATACACTACCGAGTACAAGACCCTTGAAACAATATTGCGAAAGCCTTATACGTTGAAAGACGCCTACCCTATTGCATCAGTAATAAAAGTTTTATTGCAAGAGATAGCTCCGTCACTGAAGCACGATGCCACCGAAGAATATAGCAAATTTCTATATGGCACAGCAGTAAACAAAGACCCTTTCTATATATTCTTAACACAAAAGACAAACATCCTCAAAGGCGATTATGACCAGGCTGCACAGAAAGCAGAGATAAAATTCTCCGAGCTTATGCAGATGTTAGCGAATTGCTTTAAGTGTTATTGGTTTATTGATAACGGCAAATTTAGAGTAGAGCATATAAGCTATTTTATCAATGGCGGTACTTACACAGGCGGAGATATAATACAAATGGACTTTACCAAACTCAAAGACCAATATAACAAAATGCCCGCCGCATATTTCCAAACAGAGGTGGACTTTAGCAAAGACGATTTAGCTTCACGCTTTGAGTTTAATTGGATGGACGATAGCACGGAGCTATTTGGTGATGTTACTATTGATGTCAAGAGCGAATATGTCAAGAAAGACAAGACGCAAGAGGTTAATATCAGTAGCTTCAGCAGTGACGTAGATTTTATGTTATACAATCCCGAGAACTTTGCCGAGGACGGATTCGCTTTGTTATGTGCAGAGAAGAAAAATAACAAATACGAATTGCCTATTGGTAGTATGGAGCTAATAGATGAGGACGGAGATACCTACGAAGCAACGATGCAGAACATATATGCGTCTTGGCCTTATCTTGTGAGGTTTTATATCTACGATATGCCCGCAATTAATGTCAAGTGCAACGTACTTGAAAACTTGTTTGTAACAGGAATAAAGTCCTGTATGAGTCACAGCATACAATTTCTTGCCGAGGAAGATTTAGACGTTTACAAACTTATACGCACGTCAATAGGTGACGGACGTATAGACAGCATAAATACTGACCTTAGCACAAGAATGGCAAAAGTAAAATTGCTCTATCCGCCAAAGTGAAAAGATATATAATATTGTTAAAAATTATTAAAAGCTATAAAATCACATAAATTTTTAGTAAATTAGCAATTAGAAATAATTGAAAATGAGATTGATAAATAATAACATATCACCGCTTCCGTTTTACGATGATTTAGTCTTTCAAAATCACCGTAAAGACTATGCGTTTGGTAATGTTTATCCGTTAGTGACCTATCGGAATTTGTTAATACCTTTTCAAGTATTACTACCCTGCGGCACAGCGGTAGAGAATGTTTTGTTAATAGACTACAATACAAATCAATTGTATGCGGATATTACGGACACTATGACCGACAACGGCATAAAAGTCAATAGCTATGCAGATTATAGCATACTAAAGTACAAAGCCGGGTTGCCGATAGCAGAGATGAACAGAGAGGGCTTATACTATCTGCAAATAACTATCACAGGTTACGGAGTTATATACTCCGATGTGTTCAGTGTAACAAATAACATAGACGATTATTTGAAGATAGAATATAGAAGCTCACATAACTTTGAGCTGAAAGGCGGTATAATAGATTTCTCCGATAATTTTATCTTTCATTGTTACGTCAGGTCACAAGTAGGCAAGCCGGACTATGAGTTTGAAGAAGAAGCAACGGAGAGAATGGGCTACACGTTCATAGAAAGTCAAGTAAGCAAGAAAGTATATAAGTTTACATTCGTAGCTCCTGAATACCTTTGCGATGCACTACGCATTGTAAGGCTATGCGACACAAAACTTATACATAGTAAGCAGCAGATGTATGAACTCACAACGTTTAATATGGACGTAGAATGGCAAGAACAAGGGGATTTGGCTTCCGTAGAATGTGAGTTTGAAACAGATACGGTTATTGCCAATATTGGCGGTTATACACCTGTACTCAAAGGCGGAGATTTTAATAACGATTTTAATAACGATTATAAAACTGAATAACAATGGCAAAGTTAAAGACAGAGCTGAAAGAGTTTATAGCCGAGATAAAGAGTCAAGGCTCACAAGGCAGTAAGATGTTGAGTGAGATACTTGCCGAGTTATCACAGCATTTTCCGCTTGTGCTGCACATAGCCGACACACCTACCACAAAGGAAGATACGAAAACGGTGTATAAGGTTACGGACACGCAAACAGAGATAAATGAGATTATCTATGAACTCTCGCAATCGGAAACCGCAGTAGTGGTAGTACACGATAAGGGAGTAACATTGAACTTTAATCACATAGAGATTGAGGATGATATGGTTACTTGTCACTTATCAACTTTTGACGGAGAATATACGTTATATTTAAGCAAAGAGGACGGATTCTCCGAATTATGGCACACAACTAACTAATTATTAACTATATAAACTTTACAAACAATTATGGCAGATATTGATAAAATAAAAGAGCAAGGCAATCAAGCCACACCGCTCCTGACTGAATTGCACGATAACGAATTGGTGATTGAGCTTCAAGGAAGCGGAATATTACAAAATCTTACTCTAAAATTAACA
>JBJEQF010000007.1:0-18906 GCA_051881615.1 Acutalibacteraceae bacterium
GAATAAAGCCTGTTCACCTTACAGAGGGTGACGAAGCAAAAGCTGTTCCAAAAACCGAAAATATGTATATAGATATAGGCGCAGTATCTAAAGAAAACGCAGCGGAATATGTAAAGCAGGGCGACAGCGTTATCTTTGAACCTTTCTTTGAAATTGACGGCTGTCACATTAAATCAAAGGCTATCGACGACAGAGCAGGCTGTTTTATTATGATTGAAATGCTCAAGCAAGACTTGCCCTATGATATGTACTTCACCTTTGCAGTACAAGAGGAGGTCGGACTTCGCGGTGCAAAAACTGCTGCATATACTGTTGACCCCGACTTTGCACTTGTGCTTGAAGCTACAACAGCCGCCGATATACTCGATGTTCCCTTGTCTAAACAGGTGTGTAATGTAGGTAACGGTACTGTCGTTTCGTTTATGGACAGAAGCACAATTTACGACAAAGAAATGTATAACCTTGCCTTTGACTGTGCAAAAGAAATCGGCTGTAAAATCCAGACAAAAAGAGCAGTAGCAGGCGGCAACGACAGCGGAGTAATTCACAGCACAAAAAGTGGAGTAAGAACGCTTGCACTCTCGCTTGCCTGTAGGTATTTACATTCGCCTGTTTCAATGGTTGCAATTTCCGATATTGACGACACGTTAAGTCTTGTAAAGGCTATGGCTGAAAAAATCTGCGGCGGTGCTTTATGATTAAAATAGGCTGTAACGATTTTGACATAACAGACAGCTTAAACTCTTTAAACTGTGACAATCCGTATATGTGCCGTATTATGTCTGTTTACAATGCGTACGGTGCAAATATGAGCTTTTCAGATTTTTGGTGTCAGTACGATGATAAAAACAAAGTGAGTAGTGCTGTCTGCCGTATTGATAATCAGGTAACGCTTTACACAACAGAAAATTCCGATATAGCAGAAATCGCTGATTTTATCGCATTTCTAAAGCCTTTTTCAATTTTGTGTGACGACAGCATTGGTTTAAAGCTTGACAGTTACAGCAAGCAATCGGGTATGGTACTGAAATACAATTCTGACAGCGTTAAAAATAAGTCCGAACAGAGTATAAAGGTTATCAAAAATCCAGATATTAAAAAGCTTTATATACTGCTCAAAAGCACCGACTTTGAAAATTTTACGAATGTTGATTTTGAGAGCTTTTACCTTGACCTTTCACATAAAATAAGACACAGCTGTGCAAGAGCCTATGCGGTGTTTGACGGTGATAAAATAATCTCCTGTGCTGTTGTACCCTTTGAAACGCAGGACTGTGCAATTATAAATGCAGTAGCAACAGATATAAACTATAGGAGAAAGGGAATAGCATCATCACTTTTAAAATCAATTATAAGTGAATTGCAGTCAGAAAACAAAAGCATATACATCTATCGTGAGATGAATAAAAATACAAAATTTTACAAAGGACTGAATTTTTGTGAAAAATCAGTCTGGAGCGAGTATATTATAAGGGAGCAGAAAAGTGAATTACGATTTTTTTGACATAGACGAAAAAATTATATCAGCCTCGCAAAAAGCTATGGAGCTTTGCAGAGAGAAGTTTAGCGAAATTGAGGAAATTCAGGAGTACAATCAGCAAAAAATGATAAAAGCCTTTCAAAATGCAGGCGTGAGCGAAAGCCACTTTGTCGGCAGTACAGGCTACGGCTACGGCGACAGAGGACGTGACACACTCGACAGAGTTTACGCAGATGTATTTGACGCCGAGGACGCGCTCGCAAGGGTTAATTTTGTCAGCGGCACTCACGCTCTGACGGTAGCGCTCTTCGGTATGCTTCGTCCCGGTGACACAATGCTAAGCGTTACAGGCTTGCCGTATGATACAATTTTAGGAGCTATCGGCATAAGCGGAAATTACTCAGGCTCGCTTAAGGATTTCGGTGTAAACTACGAACAGGTTGATTTAAAAGCTGACGGCACGGTAGATTATGACGCCATAACGCAAAGAGTAACGCCACAGCTTAAAATGGTGTATATTCAGCGTTCACGTGGCTACAGCCTTAGACCTTCGCTTACATACAAAGAAATCAAAAGGATAGTTGACGCTGTCAGAGCAAAATCAAAAAATACAATCATAATGCTCGACAACTGCTACGGCGAATTTGTCGAAAAAATAACGCCGATGTCCTGCGGTGTTGATATTATGGCAGGCTCGTTTATTAAAAACGCAGGCGGCGGAATTGCTCCCACAGGCGGTTACATAGCCGGTAAAAGAGATTTAGTCGAAATGTGCGCATACCGTCTGACAACTCCGGGAACAGGAAAAGAAATCGGCTGTACTCTTTATAGCAACAGAGAGCTGTTTATGGGTGCATACCATGCTCCGCACGTGACGGGCGAGGCGCTGAAAACGGCAGTTTTTGCATCAGCGTTATTTGAATTGTTAGGCTATGATGTTTCACCGAAATATAACGATGCCCGTGGTGATATTATTCAGGTGCTGACGCTTCATAATCCGCAGAACTTAATTTCCTTCTGCAAGGGTATTCAGTCGGGTTCAGCCGTTGACAGCTTTGTTTCTCCCGAACCAGACGATATGCCGGGGTACGAAAGCAAGGTTATTATGGCGGCAGGTGCATTTACGCTCGGCTCCTCCATTGAGCTTTCGGCAGACGCACCGTTAAGAGAGCCGTATGCCGCGTGGATGCAGGGAGGACTTAATTTCCACAGCGGAAAGCTTGGCGTAATGCTTGCGGCAAATAAAATTATGAGCAGTACATAACAATCAGAATAAATAATGTGTAGCTAAAGGGGAGAGAGCCTTGCAAAAAATCAACGAGCTAAAGAGAATGATTAACGAAAGTAAAAGCATCTGCGTTTTCACAGGGGCAGGCATCAGCTGTCCGTCAGGAATACCAGACTTTCGCTCGGCTGACGGCTTGTATAATCAAAAATCGAACACAGGCTACACACCCGAGCAGATTATTTCTCATTCCTTTTTTGTTAGCCATACCGATATGTTCTATGAGTTTTACAAATCAAAAATGATTTACGAAAACGCACAGCCGAATATTGCCCACAAATATTTTGCGGATCTCGAAAAGCAGGGTAAAAGCGTGTCGGTTGTAACACAGAACATAGACGGACTTCACCAAAAGGCTGGCAGTAAAAACGTTTTGGAGCTTCACGGCAGTATCTACAGAAACTACTGCGTAAAATGCGGTGCTTTTTACGGCTTAGAAGCAGTTGTTTCTCAAAAAGGCGTTCCTGTTTGCAGTAAGTGCGGCGGTGTAATAAAGCCACAGGTTGTCCTTTACGAAGAACCGCTTGATGAAAAAACAATAAATTCAGCTTTAAACGCAATAGAAAATGCCGATTTAATGATAGTTATCGGCACTTCTCTGACGGTTTATCCGGCGGCATCATACATCAGATTTTTCAGGGGCAATAACCTTGTGCTGATAAACAAAACGAAAACTACGCAAAATCAGATTGCAGATTTAGAAATCTATGATGATGTAGCAAACGTCATAAATCAACTGCTTGATGAATAAACAAAACAGTCGGTCGCAAAGTTGATGCAACCGACTGTGTTTTATTTTCTTAATCTTTTAAAAAAGTCACTTAGTATTTTACTGCACTGCTCCTGCATTATACCGCCCTCGAAATTTGGCTTGTGGTTAAACGGCAGCTCAAACAGATTTACAACCGAACCGCAGCAGCCGTTTTTCTTATCGTATGCGCCGAAATAAACATTCGGAATACGCGCGTTTATTATTGCGCCGGCACACATAGGACACGGCTCTAACGTAACATAAATATCGCATTGCCACAGCCGCCAGCCGCCGAGTGCTTTGCAGGCATTGTTAATAGCGTCAATTTCTGCGTGAACAAGTGCGTTTTTGTCTGTTTCTCTGCGGTTATAGCCAACGCTTACTATTTCGTTGTCCTTGACTATAACAGCGCCGACAGGAACTTCCCTTAACAATGCGGCTTTTTCGGCATATTCCAAAGCCTTAGCCATAAATATTTCCTTAGCTTCTAAATTTGCTTTTTCCATATATATTTCAGTCCGTTTTAAGTTAAATTCAAATAAGCAACAGCTTCTAATAAAATCAATGCTATAAAGATAATAATACCGGGGTTTAGAAGTGAACAGCTTACCTTTTCTTTAAAGGTTAATGTATCATCGCTTTTGCTGTCGAGCTTCATAATTTCGTCGGCTCTTTTATTTTTGCAAAGCAGAAAAACAGCTAAAAGTGCGATGGCAACAGTAGCTATTGTAATCATAAAATAAATGAAATTTGCTGTAGTGCCGTTTGTGTTATAGTCGAGTATATCATAAAAAACAGCAAGAAAATTGTTAAAGAAGTGTATTAAAATTGCAGGCAACAGCGAATTTGCTCTGACTGTTACAAATGAGAGTATAAGTCCCACGATAAAAGCAAACGGAATCTGAACGAAATTACCGTGCATCAAGCCAAACAGTATAGAGGACATCAGAACAGCAAAGCCGTCGCCGTATCGTCTTAGTACGCCTAAAATTACACCTCTGAATAAAAATTCCTCAGCCAAAGGCGGTTCAACTGCAGTTGAAAGCAAGGCGATAATATTCATACCTATATCATCACTTGCCTGTGAAAAGTCAATGTTATTTGAAATTCCGAACAGACCAAATTCCTTGATAATAATATCGCAGGCGTAATTTGACAACGTGCAGACGGCAAGACCTATAAAAATAAAAGCAGTAAGCTCTGATACTTTCACTCTTTTAAAAGGCAGTACGCTGTTAAGATCGATTTTTGATATTTTGCAAAAAATAAGAGGGCAAACAAAAAATGCGGCAGTCATTACAAATATAGAAGCAAATTCCATACTCGCCGATAGCCTTGTTGACTCGGTCGCAACATTGCCCGACACAATAATCTCCAATATCTGCATAGCAATTGCAAGAATGTTTGCAGCGACAAGCGCAATCACAATCAGAAAGCCGATTTTGTTAGATTCCCACCGAAGCCTTGATTTATCATATTGCTTTTGTATAATACTCATATTGTCAAAATTATTCATATTTTTCACCTTTATATTTGTTTAAGCATATTCTATCAATTACAAAAGAAAATATCAAGTGTTGCACAAAAATTTAATTTGTGGTATTATACAAAGGCAGATTATTACACAGCTTTTAAAAGCTTTTTCGTTTGTCGAAAAATTTTCGTAAATTTTTTAAATTTTAAAAACACGTAAATTTTTTAAATTTTAAAAACAGCTGTTGACAAACCTCGTTTACTGTGTTATAATCTCTTGCGTACAATAAAGAAAGGCAGTAATGCTTTCACCTGTGGGGTGTCGTCTGCACGGGTCAATATTAAAGTAGAAACTTTTTTGGTTTAACTTAGGTATTGTTATGCGGACGGAGCTTTTCTGTCTGCATTTATTTTTACAAATAGCTTTGGGGGTGCTGACAATTAGCAGCAAAGAACTACAGATAAACGAAGAAATCCGGGATAAAGAAATAAGAGTCATCGGTCCCGACGGCTCACAGCTTGGTATATTATCAGCTTCACAGGCGCTTAATATGGCAAGCGAAAAAAATCTTGACTTAGTCAAGATAGCACCGCAGGCAACACCGCCTGTATGCAAAATCATGGATTACGGTAAATATCGCTTTGAGCAAGCAAAAAGGGAAAAGGAAGCAAGAAAAAATCAGCACGTTATCGACATAAAGGAAGTAAGACTTTCTTTGAATATCGACACGCACGATTTTAACACAAAGCTCAATAATGCCCTTAAGTTTATCAAAAAAGGCGATAAGGTAAAAGTATCAATTCGTTTTCGCGGCAGAGAAATGGGACACCCCGAGCATGGCTATGACACAATGCAGCGCTTTGCAGATGCCTGCAGTGAGGTTGCAGTTGTTGAAAAGCCGGCAAAGCTTGAGGGACGCAATATGCTGATGTTCCTTGCGCCAAAGCCAACAAAGTAATAATTAAAGTTAAGGAGGATAAATTATTATGCCTAAAATCAAAACTCACAGTGGTGCTAAAAAACGTTTTAAACTTTCAAAGAACGGTAAGGTTATTCGTGCTCACGCAAATAAACGCCACATCCTGAACAAAAAGACAACAAAGAGAAAAAGAGGTTTAAGACAAACCTGTGTAGCTGACAAGACAAATGTAGCTCAGGTTAAGCGTTTAATTCCTTATAAATAATCGCAAACATTAAAATAACTACTTATCGGAGGTAACATATAATGGCACGTGTAAAAGGTGCGATGATGACTCGCAAAAGAAGAAATAAGACATTAAAGCTTGCCAAAGGCTACTGGGGTGCAAAAAGCAAGCACTTCAAAATGGCTAAGCAGGCTGTAATGAAATCCGGTAACTATGCGTATATCGGTCGTAAGCAGAGAAAAAGAGATTTCCGCCGTCTTTGGATTACAAGAATTTCAGCTGCCTGCAAGGCAAACGGCACAAACTATTCTACATTTATGAATGGCCTTAAAAAAGCCGGCATCACATTAAACCGCAAGATGCTTGCAGAGATCGCAGTATCTGACGCACAGGCATTTACATCACTTGTAGAACAGGTTAAAAACGCTTAATAAGTTTATAGCTGCGTTTGGGATTTTTCCCAAACGCTTTTGCTATTTAATGGACGGAGAATTTTATGCTTAAAATCACAAGCAAAGAAAACCCTGCAATTAAAAATGTAATAAAGCTGAAAAGCAGTGCAAAAAGGCGAAAGGAGCAGTCGCTTTTCATCGCAGAGGGACTTCGCCTTTGCTATGACGCATTTATCAGCAAGGCTGAGATTACTTCTACCTTTGTAACCGAGCAGGCTATGAGCAAATACAGCGAAAAAATAGAGCAGATTAAGGCTGTTTCAACTGATTTTTACATTGTTGACGAAAAGATTTTTTCGCTTATTTCAGATACAAAAACTCCGCAAGGCGTAATTTGTGTTATCAAAATACTTGACAAAAGCAATTCCTTTGATACAATGAATTATAATGGTAAATTATTGGCTCTTGACAATGTGTCAGATCCGCAGAACCTCGGTACAATTCTGCGTACAGCAGAAGCCTTTGGAATAAAGGGTGTAATTTTGTCTGAGGGATGCTGTGACATTTACAGTCCTAAGGTTGTAAGGGGCAGTATGGGCGCAATTTTTCGCGTGCCCTTTATCATTACAGACGATTTACCGTCATTTATCAGGAGCAGTCACTGTGCATCATATGCCGCTGTTCTTGATGAAAAATCGGTAAGTGTCAAAGAAATTTCTTTTGAAGAAAATTCTATCGTTGTAATAGGCAACGAAGCAAACGGAATAACAGCAGAAACATTAAAGGCTTGCGACAAATCGGTTATAATACCGATGTCAGGCAGGGCAGAATCGCTAAACGCCGCAGTCGCAGCAAGTATTTTGATGTGGGAAATGGTTAAATGATAAGTAATTCGGCAAAATACTGGATATGGATTACGCTTGCACTCGGCTTTAACAATACCAAAATAAAATATCTTATCAATGTTTATGACAATATTGAGGAGTTTTATTACGGTAATGAATTCGAGTGGATTTTCTGCGGTATTTTCAGCCAAAAGGAGCTTTCAGCACTCAAAAAAACTAAGCTGTCACAGGCAGAAGTTATAATCGACAAGTGCAAGGCTTTAGGCTACAGCGTTATTTCTGTTGATGACGCGCTGTATCCGCAAAGACTTCGTGATATCGACGCACCGCCTGCCGTCTTATACGTCAGCGGAAATATTCCGCTAATTGACGATATGCTTTCAATTTCCATCGTAGGCACACGAAAGGCGAGCGTCTATGGCATAAAGACAGCGTATGAAATCGCATATAATCTGTCAAAATGCGGAGCAGTTGTTGTAAGCGGCGGAGCACTCGGAGTAGACTGTGCCTCACACAAGGGAGCATTACAGGCTGACGGCTGTACCGTATGTGTGCTTGGCTGCGGCATAAATTATAATTATCTGCCCGAAAATGCGTCAATGCGCAAGGCGATAACAAGTAAGGGTGCAGTTATTTCAGAATATCCGCCCGACTATTCGCCAAAGCCGTACCATTTTCCTGCAAGAAACAGAATTATCTCTGCGCTTTCAAACGGAGTGCTTGTTATCGAAGCCGGACTAAAAAGCGGTTCGCTGATAACGGCAGGTCTTGCCCTTGAACAGGGTAAAGAGGTCTTTGCCGTTATGGGCAACATCAATTCACCGCTTTCAAAAGGCTCTAACAAGCTCATTAAGGACGGCGCAATACCTGTAACCGATTACACCGATATACTCAACGCCTTTGAAAACGTTTACGCTACAAAGGGTAATCCGCAGGAGTATATCAGCTCATATGAGGAAATAGATGTTATACCCGTCAAGGGTAAAGCACCTTCCTCACTTCATAATGTAAAAACTAATGATGTATCGCATAATCATCAGAGTAAAACGAAAGCCGAAAAAAAGCCTTCTGTCAAGGCAGAAGAAAACACCTTGCAGATACCCGAAAGCACTGCAGAGGCAAAGAATAAGGACGACAGCGACCTGTCTGAAAATGCAAAAATCGTTTACCGTATATTAAATACCGAGCCGATGCACATTGATGATATTTCAATAAAATCAAAGCTCCCTGTTTTCAAGATTTTGCAGACGCTTACAGAACTTGAAATGATGGGTTTAATCGAAAGTCAACAGGGACGAATGTATAAAATAGTATAAAATTTGGAGGGGCAATATGTCCAAGCTTGTAATAGTTGAGTCGCCTGCAAAGGCTAAAACAATAAAAAAGTATTTAGGCTCTGATTATGAAGTAATAGCTTCAATGGGTCACGTGCGTGATTTGCCGAAATCCCGCTTAGGTGTAGATATAAAAAAGCAGTTCGCACCTAAATACGAGGTTATAAAGGGCAAAGAAAAGCTTGTAGATGACCTGTTGAAACACGCTAAAAAGAGCGATGAAGTATTCCTCGCAACCGACCCCGATAGAGAGGGAGAGGCTATTTCGTGGCACCTTGCATATCTGCTTGACCTCGATTTAGACAAGCAGAACAGAGTTGAGTTTAACGAAATCACAAAAGCAGGTGTGTCAAGAGGTATGAGCAATCCACGCTCAATCAACATCGACCTTGTAAACGCACAGCAGGCAAGACGTATTCTTGACAGACTTGTAGGCTATAAGCTCAGTCCCTTTATTTCAACAAAAATAAGAAAAGGGCTTTCAGCCGGCAGAGTTCAGTCAGTTGCAGTCAGAATAATCGTTGACAGAGAAGAGGAAATCCGCAACTTCAAGCCCGAGGAATACTGGACGATTGATACAAAGCTCATTCCAAAGGGCAGCAGAAAGACGTTTTCGGCAGCACTCTACGGCGACCAAAGCGGAAAAATCAAGATAACAAACGAAGAACAAGCAAATAAAATCCTTGACGACATAAAGGACGCCGATTTTATTGTAACAGCTGTTAAAAACGGAACACGCAAAAAGTCACCCGCACCGCCGTTTATCACCTCAACACTTCAGCAGGAAGCCTCAAGAAAGCTCGGCTTTCAGTCAAGAAGAACAATGAAGGTTGCACAGGAGCTTTACGAGGGTGTCGAAATAGACGGCTTGGGAGCAACAGGTCTTATTACGTATATGAGAACCGACTCACTGCGTATATCACAGACAGCTATTGACGAGGTAACAGAGTTTATCCGTGGGCAGTTCGGCGAAAAATATCTGCCCTCAAAGCCGAGATTTTTCAAGTCAAGAAATAATGCGCAGGACGGTCACGAGGCTATCAGACCGACTAACGTCAATTTAACTCCCGACAATATCAAATCAAGCCTTACCTTAGACCAGTATAAGCTTTATAAATTGATATGGGAACGCTTTACGGCTTGTCAGATGGCAGACTGTATTCAGAAAACCACAAGAGCAGATATAACAGCAAACGGCTATGTTTTCAAGGCATCAGGCTACAGAGTTGATTTTGACGGCTTTACCGTTCTTTATGTAGAGAGCAAGGATGAGCAGGAGGACGCAGAAAAGGAGCTTCCGCCGCTTGAAAAGGATATGAGCTGTAAGGTTAAGGAAATAATACCTAATCAGCACTTCACACAGCCTCCGGCAAGATATACAGAAGCATCACTTATCAAGGCGCTTGAGGAGTACGGCATCGGCAGACCGTCAACGTATGCCGCAACAATTACTACAATAACCTCAAGAGAGTATGTTAAAAGAGAGAGCAAAACGCTTATCCCTACAGAGCTTGGCGAGGCTTGCACAAAGCTTATGAAGGAGCATTTTCCTCATATAGTAAACGTGAAATTCACAGCGCAGATGGAACAGGATCTTGATACAGTTGAAAACGGAGAAATACAGTGGATAAATCTGCTTGATACGTTCTACACCGATTTTGACGAAACACTCAAAAAGGCAAAAACCGATATGGAGGGTGTAAAAATCCACCTCAAAGAGGACGAAACAGACCTTATCTGCGAAAACTGTGGAAAACCGATGGTAGTTAAATACGGCAGATACGGCAAGTTTATCGCATGCAGCGGTTATCCCGAATGTAAAACTATCAAGAAGTTTGTTCAGGAAACAGGCGTAGATTGTCCTAAATGCGGCGGCAAGGTAATAGTCAGAAAAACTAAAAAGGGCAAAATTTTCTACGGCTGTAACAATTACCCCAACTGTGATTTTGTTTCGTGGAACGAGCCTGTAAATGAAAAATGTCCGCAGTGCGGAGAATTATTATATAGAAAAAAAGGAAAGAAACCGAGCCTTTACTGTGCTAAAGAGGGCTGTGGTTTTACAAAACCGGAATGAGCATAAATGTAATAGGTGCAGGCTTAGCAGGCTGTGAAGCCGCATGGCAGATTGCAAAGCGGCAAATCCCCGTTAAGCTTTACGAAATGAAACCGAATAAAAAAACACCGGCTCATCATTCAGATGATTTTGCCGAGCTTATCTGCTCAAACTCACTAAAGGCAGACAGAGTAGCAAGTGCTGCAGGACTATTAAAGGAAGAAATGCGCAGAACAGGCTCGCTCTTAATTGAATGTGCCGACAAATGCCGAGTACCGGCAGGCGGCGCGCTCGCCGTTGACAGAAACATTTTTTCTCAGTCTGTAACAGAAAAAATTAAGAGCCATCCGCTTATCACCGTAATTTCAGAGGAAGTAACGCAAATACCCGACGACGGCATAACGATTATCGCTACAGGGCCGCTGACATCAGACGCATTGTCCGAGAGCATAGGAAAGCAGTTTGACAATTCGCTGTCATTTTTTGATGCGGCGGCGCCCATTGTCACCTTTGAAAGCATAAATATGAGCAACGCATTTTTTGCGTCACGCTACGGCAAGGGCGACGGTGACGACTATATAAATTGTCCTATGGATAAAGAGGAGTACACTCTTTTTTACAACGAGCTGATAAATGCAGAGAGAACACCGCTTCACAATGTTGATGTGGCAAATCCTAAGGTTTATGAAGGCTGTATGCCAGTTGAAATAATGGCGTCACGTGGAGAAAACACTCTGCGCTTCGGCCCTATGAAGCCGGTAGGACTTACAAACCCAAAAACAGGTCACAGACCGTGGGCAGTTTTACAGCTCAGAAAAGAAAACGCAACAGGCACGCTTTACAACCTTGTCGGCTTTCAGACAAATTTAAGATTTCCCGAGCAAAAGCGTGTTTTCGGACTTATCCCTGCACTCAAAAACGCAGATTTTGTCAGATACGGAGTAATGCACCGCAACACGTTCCTTGATTCACCCAGACTTTTAAACAGTGATTTCAGCACAAAAAAGAACAAAAACCTCTTTTTTGCAGGGCAAATCACAGGTGTTGAGGGTTATATGGAGTCGGCTTCCTCCGGTATGACAGCAGGCATAAATGCCGCAAGACTGTATAAGGGCTTAGAAACAGTAACATATCCAATGTTTACAATGACAGGAGCTTTAAGCAGATATATAAGCGACAGCACAGTTACAAAATTTCAGCCGATGGGCGCAAATTTAGGCATTTTACCCGAACTTACAAACCGTCCACGTGATAAGGCAGAAAGAGCAAGCCTTTATGCGCAGCGTTCCCTTGAAGAATTGGAAGCATTTTTTAAAGAATTTAATATATTGGAGTAATCAGAATGAAAATTATAGTTGACGCTTTCGGCGGAGATAACGCACCGCTTGAAATTATCAAAGGTTCAGTTGATGCAAAAAACGAATACAATGCACAAATAATTCTTGTCGGTAACGAAGCTGTAATTAAAAAGACAGCCGCCGATAACAGCATTGATCTAAGCGGTGTTGAAATCGCCGACGCACCCGATGTTATCTCAATGGAGGACACTCCGAGCGATATTATGAAAGAAAAAAGCAACAGCTCAATGGCTGTAGGTCTTAAAATGCTTGCAAACGGCGAGGGCGACGCTTTTGTTTCGGCAGGCAACAGCGGAGCAATCTGCGTGGGCGCAACTCTGATTGTCAAAAGAATCAAGGGAATCAAACGTCCCGGCTTTGCACCAGTTATGCCCGGTATGAACGGTTGCTTTATGCTTTGCGACAGCGGCGCAAATGTAGAGGCACGTCCCGAAATGCTTTTGCAGTATGGCGTTATGGGTTCGATTTATATGGAAAAGGTTATGGGCGTTAAAAATCCTCGTGTAGGACTTGCAAATGTCGGCACAGAGGAGCATAAGGGTGACGAGCTTCACCAAGCGGCTTACAAGATGTTAAAAGAGAGTAACTTAAATTTCATAGGAAATGTCGAGGGCAGAGATATACCGATGACTGCCTGTGACGTTCTTGTATGCGACGGCTTTTCGGGCAACCTTATCCTAAAAACCTATGAGGGTGTTGCTATTGCGCTTATGTCAAAAATCAAGGGTATATTCAAGAAAAATCTTAAAAATAAATTAGCCGCCTCTGTAGTTTACGGCGATTTAAAAGAAATGGCGAAGGAGCTTGACTACAACGAATACGGCGGTGCGCCGATTATCGGCTGTTCAAAGCCTGTATTTAAGGCACACGGCAGTTCAACGGCAAAAACCTTTAAAAGCGCAATCAGGCTTTCAATGCAATATGTGCAGGGTAATGTAATTGATGAAATCTCTTCATCTTTATAATTTCTTTTTTACAAAAGTGGTGTGAAAAATGGAAGATTTACAAAAGCTCATTAACTATAAATTTAAAAAATTATCTCTGCTGCAAGAAGCACTGACACATTCCTCCTACGCAAACGAGCATAAAGCAAAAAATATCAGATGCAACGAACGGCTTGAATTTTTAGGCGACTCTGTGCTGTCAATCGTAGTTTCCGACTATATTTTCAAAAACTTCACGTCAATCCCCGAGGGTGAGCTTACAAAGCTTCGGGCTTCTCTTGTCTGCGAAAAATCACTTTTCAGATTTGCTAAAAAAATAAATCTCGGAGATTATCTGATACTTAGCAGAGGAGAAAAAAACTCCGGCGGTGCGCTTCGTCCGTCTATTCTTTCAGATGCGTTTGAAGCGTTAATTGCCGCAATTTATCTTGATTCGGGACTTGAGCAGGCTTCGGAATTTGTACTTTCTTTTGTTAAGCCGGAGCTTACAAACCACAAGCCAAAGGCTTTTAAGGATTACAAAACAAAGCTGCAGGAAATCGTGCAGAAAAATCCCGGAGAACACTTAGAGTACATATTAACAGGCGAAAGCGGCCCCGACCACAACAAGCACTTTACGGTTGAGGTTCACTTAAACAGCAACGTAATAGGCAAGGGCGGCGGCAAAAGCAAAAAAGAGGCAGAGCAGCAGGCAGCACGTGAAGCATTGGAGCTGATGGGTTATTAAACACGCAAACGTATCAATCTTTGTACCCCACAACGGCTGTCCTCATCAGTGCAGCTTTTGCAATCAGAAAAGCATCACAGGCAAAAGCTGTCAGCCGCATAAGGAGGACGTGCAAAACGCAATAGAAACAGCAATAAATTCTTTAAAAGAAAATACATATAACGCAGAGATAGCCTTCTTCGGCGGCAGCTTTACGGCCATTGACAGGGAATATATGACAGAGCTTCTTGACTCTACAACGCCTTATATCGACCGCTTCAAGGGTATTCGCATTTCAACAAGACCTGACTGTATTGATGATGAAATTCTGTCTTTTCTAAAAAAATATAAGGTAACGTCAATAGAGCTTGGCGCACAGTCTATGTGCGATGATGTGCTTTTGGCTAACAACAGAGGTCACAGCTCACAGGACGTTGTAAAGGCATCACAGCTTATCAAGCAATACGGCTTTTCCTTAGGCTTGCAGATGATGACAGGACTTTATAAAAGCGATGCTCAAAAGGATATTTACACAGCAGAAAAATTTTCTGAGCTTCACCCCGATACTGTGCGGATTTACCCGACTGTCGTTATGAAAGACACGTATCTTGCACAGCTTTTTGAAAGCAAAGAATATATTCCCTACAGCTTTGAAGCTACAGTAAACCTCTGCTCACAGCTTTTGGTGTTTTTTGATAAATTAAACATAAAGGTAATACGCCTTGGCTTGCACCACAGCGAAACGCTCGAAAGCGATATGATAGCAGGCTGTTATCATCCGGCGTTTCGAGAAATCTGCGAAAGCAGAATAATTTATCAAAAAGCGACAGATATAATTAAAGACAAAAAAATACCTCAGGGCAATATAAGTATTACAGTAAACAGCAAGTCAGTTTCAAAGCTCTGCGGTCAGAAAAGGTGCAACATAACAGCATTAGAGAATAACGGCTACTTCCCGAAAATCATTCAGGATAACAGCTTAAAAGAAAACGAAATTATAATAGAACCGAGATGAAAAAATGCTTCTGAAATCATTAGAGCTGCAAGGCTTTAAAACCTTTCCCGACAAAACAAAATTAACCTTTGACAAGGGCATAACGTCTGTAGTAGGCCCCAACGGTTCCGGTAAAAGTAACATAAGCGACGCTATCCGCTGGGTACTGGGCGAGCAGTCGCCAAAGAGCTTACGTTGTTCAAAAATGGAGGACGTAGTCTTTAACGGCACAGACAAAAGAAAACGTCAGGGCTTTGCCGAGGTAACGCTCACCATTGAAAATAAAGACAGGTTTCTGCCGTTTGACGGTGACGAGGTTGCCGTTACAAGACGTTTTTACCGAAGCGGTGAAAGCGAATATCAGATAAATAAAGCCGCCGTCAGACTAAAGGATATTCACGAGCTTTTTATGGATACAGGTCTTGGACGTGACGGCTATTCAATGATTGGTCAGGGCAAAATCGACAGCATTGTTTCATCAAAAAGCGAGGACAGGCGAGAAATTTTTGAAGAAGCCGCAGGTATTTCACGCTACCGTTATAGAAAAACAGAAGCAGAACGAAAGCTTGCAAGAAGTGAGGAGAACCTTGTCCGTCTGCGTGATATTGTAGCAGAGCTTGAAAGCAGAGTAGGCCCTCTGAGAATTCAGGCTCAAAAGGCAGAAGCGTTTTTAGAGTACAGCAAGGAAAAGCAGGGACTTGAAATCGCACTCTGGCTTGACACCTTGGACAAATCCTCAGCAGTGTTAAAGCAGCAGGAGGATAAAATTGCAATAGCAAAATCACAGCACGAGGAAGCAGAAAACACACTGCAAAAAATAGCTGACGAAACAGAGCAAATCTTCCTCAAAAACGGTGAGCTTTCAGCAGAAATTGACGAGCTTCACAGAGCAATTTCTTCTTATGAGGAGGAAATAAGCTACAAGCGTTCATCAATTTCAGTCGCACAAAACGATATTCTGCATAATAAAGAAAACTTAATAAGACTTCAAAACGAAATAGCAGAGGCTGAAACATCAAAGCAGGATTTACAGGAGCAAATCGCAGAAAAAGAGGAAAAAATTAAGTATCACAACAGCGTAATTGCTGATAAGCAGTCAGAGTATAATGATGTATCAGAAAAATTAAATAACATTAATATAACGTCGGGTCGCTCCGGTGATTTATTACAAGAGGTAACAGCAAGGCTATCAGCACTTACAGCTCAGGCGGCAGATTATAAGGTCGCACAGATGACAGGCGAATCCTCAATTTCAGAGCTGACGCTGAGAAAATCATCACTAAAAGAAAGTAAAGCCTCAAAACAACAACAGCTTGCACAGCTTATTCAAATGGAGTCAGAATATAAGGACTCTGTTTCAGACACACAGAACAAAATATCTTCTTTAACAAATTCAATTTCAGGACTCAAAATCAAGCTTGCAAGCAGGCAAAAAAAGCGCGACGAGCTGAAAGCACAATCCGATAAGCTAAATCTTGACACACAAGAAAAGCTAAGACGTGCAAAGCTGCTTGAGGACTTAGAGCGAAACCTTGAAGGCTTTTCAAACAGCGTAAAGACTGTTATGAATATGTCAAAAAACGGTCTGTTAGGCGGTATCCACGGCCCTGTTTCACGTGTTATTGACGTGCCTAAGCAGTACACCGTAGCTATTGAAATAGCATTAGGCGCTGCTATGCAGAATATTGTAACCTCAACACAGGAGGACGCAAAACGTGCAATTACAATGCTAAAGCAAAAGGACTCCGGACGTGCAACGTTTCTCCCCATTTCAACAATCAAGGGCAGAGAACTAAACGAAAGCGGTCTTGACGACTGCTACGGCTTTATCGGCATAGCTGCTGATTTATGTTGCTGTGACGAGCAGTATAATGGAATACTTTACTCGCTGCTTGGCAGAATTGTAATAGCAGATGATTTAAACTGTGCTGTCGCAATAGCCAACAAATACAGCTACAGATTTAAGGTTGTTACTCTTGACGGACAGGTTGTAAACGCAGGCGGTTCGCTTACAGGCGGTTCATTAGGCAAAAAGTCGGGACTGCTCACCAGAACGGCAGAAATCGCAGAAATCAGAAAGCAGGCGCAATTACTGACAGAGCAATCAGAAAGGGTAACAGCAGAGCTTAAAAAATCAGAAGAGGAATACAGCTTTTTAGAGGGTACAATCCTTGCTTCACAGGGTGATTTGTCGCTTGAAAACAGCAATCTTGCCAGAATTGAAGCAGAACACAGAGCCTGCCTGAATGAAATCAACTCTGTTAAAAATCAGATAGCAGAAATAGACGGCGAATATACGGCCTGTGAAAATAAAATCGCAGGATTTTTGCAGACTAAGAATGAAGCATCAGAAAGACTCATTGAAATCTCATCAAAAATTGCAGAAGCCGAAAGCGAGATTGACAGTATCTCCGGCGACAGAGCTGTTCTTTCAGAAAAGCGTGAACAGCTCTCAGAGCAGCTGCAAAATCTAAGGCTTGAAATCGTCACCTATGAAAAGGATATAGACGCATTAAGGTCAGAAATTGATGGAGCAAAAGCGTTGGGAGAAAATCAACAGCTAAGAAAAGAAACGGCTCAAAGCGAAATCGACAGAATCAACAAGCGTTCGGTCGAAACAACAAAGCTTATCTCAGACTTAGAAAACGAAACAAATGCGATAAGCGCAAAAATCGATAAGTGTAAAGAAAAAATAAACGAAATAAACGAAAGAAAAACACAGCTTGAAAAGCTGACAGTTCAGCTAAGACATCAGGAGCGTGACAAAACCTTTGAGCGTGAAAACATCGGCAGAGAGCTTGCAAGACTTGAAGAAAGAAAAATAAGCCTGCAAAAGCAGTATGACGACATAATCGCAAAGCTGTGGGAGGAATACGAGCTTACACGCAGAGAAGCAGAAGAAATATCAATAAAAATTGACGATATTAAAACGGCTCAGAAACGATTAAACGAGTTAAAGCAGAAAATCAAGTCGCTCGGCAGTGTAAACGTATCTGCAATCGAGGAATACAAAGAGGTTTCAGAGCGTTACGAGTTTTTAAGCGCACAGGTCAAGGACGTTGAAAAGTCTAAAAATGAAATCGAAAGGCTCATAACTGACCTTACAAAGCAAATGAAAGAAGTTTTTGTTGAGAGCTTTTCTCAAATCAACACAAACTTCACAGCTACCTTTAAGGAGCTTTTCGGCGGCGGAACAGCCAGCCTGTCGCTTTCAGACCCCGAAAATATCCTGACAAGCGGAATTGATATTATAGTTCATCCGCCGGGCAAAATTGTAGTTCACCTTGAAGCCTTGTCGGGCGGTGAAAAGGCGCTCGTTGCTATTGCACTCTACTTTGCCATTATGAAGGTTAGACCTGCACCGTTTTGTGTTATGGACGAAATCGAAGCGGCGCTTGACGATGTAAACGTAGAACGCTTTGCACAGTATATGCGCCGAATGACATCAAAAACGCAGTTTATTACAATAACGCACAGACGTGGTACAATGGAGGAAGCAGACGTTCTCTACGGCGTTACAATGCAGGACGAGGGCA
The DNA here is from genome assembly GCA_051881615.1 of Acutalibacteraceae bacterium. Taxonomy (GTDB): domain Bacteria; phylum Bacillota; class Clostridia; order Oscillospirales; family Acutalibacteraceae; genus CAMFTQ01. The sequence continues at coordinate 18,298 of JBJEQF010000007.1, forward strand.
TCTCAAAAATGCTGGAGCTTAGAGCCTCTGAGGTTGCAGCAAAGCTTGGTATAAAAAGTAATTGATAAAGGAAGGTTTTTATGGGATTTTTCAGTAAAATAAAAGAAGGCTTAAAAAAGACAAGAGATACAGTTGTCAATCAGATTGACTCTATGCTCAAATCCTTTACAAAAATTGACGAGGAATTATTTGAAGAGCTTGAGGAGCTTCTTGTTATGGGTGACGTAGGCGTTAACACCGCCCACCGTATGTGCGAGCAGATAAAATCAGAGGTCAAAAAGCAGGGCATAACAGATCCTACAGAAATCCACAGACTTCTCGAAAAAACTGCCGCCGATATGCTCAGAGGCGGTGAGGAGCTTGCAGTTTCAACAAAACCATCTATAATTCTTGTCATAGGTGTAAACGGTGTAGGCAAGACTACCACAATTGGCAAGCTTGCAAATAATTTCCGTAAAGAGGGCAAAAAGGTAACGCTCGGCGCTGCCGATACATTTCGTGCCGCAGCTATAGACCAGCTTGAAATCTGGGCAAAAAGAAGCGGAGCAGATATTGTAAAGCAAAAAGAGGGCAGTGACCCTGCCGCCGTTGTTTTTGACTCAATATCCT
>JBJEQF010000008.1:0-3727 GCA_051881615.1 Acutalibacteraceae bacterium
ACACGCTAAACGGAGTGCACGTGTACGGCTATATTTCAAAGCCTGTCTTTGCAAGAGCCAACAGAAATATGCAGAATTTTTTCATAAATGGCAGATATGTAAAAAGCACAACAGCGTCTGCGGCGCTTGAAAACGCCTGCAAGGGTTCTGTTATGGTCGGTAAATTCCCATCCTGTGTTATGAATATCGACCTTTCATATGAAGCGGTTGATGTCAATGTTCACCCTACAAAAATTGAGGTCAGATTTATTAACGAAAGACCGATTTTTGACGCTGTGTATCACGCAGTCAAAACTGCACTTTTAAAGGGTGACGAAAGAAAACAAGTGGTGCTGAACACTCCCTTTACAGATGTTAAAAAGCCAAATCCGTTTGAAATGGCGCAAAAGGCTTTTGCAGAGCGTAAAAAAGAAGAACTGCACAAAACACAGGCAAAGCCCCAAAACCCCTTTGAAGAGCTTGACAGTGTTTTTACGAAAAAGAATACCGAAAATCAAAACAGACCGAAAAAACAGAGTTCTTTTACACACACTTTTGCAAATCAGGAAATTGACAGCTTCTCAATGGCTGACAGTGAAGATCCCCTTAGTATTTATTCAAAGCAGGCTATAAAGGCTAATGAGAAAAAACAGGAAATAATCGAAAAAGCTAAACTAATTAAAAGTGAACAGATTATATCCGATGAATTTTCTATATCAGAAAATAAAGAAGTTCAATCTTTTGATAAGACGATTGATCCAGCGCCTCTTTCAGATGATTTTAAAGAAAAAAATAATGAACCTAAACTTGTTGAAACAAGCTCATTAAGGCTTATCGGCGAGGCTTTTTCAACATATATTATTGTAGAGAAAAACTCAAAGGAGCTATTGCTTATCGACAAACACGCGGCGCACGAGCGAATGATTTACGAAAAGCTCAAAAAAGAAAAGGGGACAGGCTTTTCTCAAATGCTCATCACACCTGTCACCGTTACGCTTAACAAAATTGATTATAATAACGCGATAGAAAACTTAAATCTTTTTTCAGAGCTTGGCTTTGATGTCGAGAATTTCGGCAACGGTGTTTTGCTTGTCAGAAGTGCTCCGCAGTATCTTGAAAATGTTGACATAAGCGAAACGATTACTGAGATAGCAGGTTACATTTCAGAAAATAAAATTGATATAAACACAGAAAAAATGGATTTTGTTTATCACAATATTGCGTGCCGAGCCGCAATTAAGGCAGGAGCTAAAAGCACACCGCAGGAGCTTATGGTTATTGTAAATAAGCTTGAAAGCGACAACACACTTCGTTACTGTCCCCACGGCAGACCTGTATGTATTGTGCTTTCAAAATATGAGATAGAAAAACAATTCGGCAGGGTGTGATGTTTTGACCGTTAATAATAAAATAAAGCTTATCACAGTGTTAGGACCTACCGCATCAGGCAAAACGGCTCTTTCTGTTGAAATTGCAAAGGCTTTTAATTGTGAAATAATATCAGCCGACTCTATGCAGATATATAAGGGAATGAACATAGCAACGGCAAAGCCGACAAAAGAGGAAATGCAGAGCATTCCTCACCACCTGATAGACATTGTAGAAAGCGACAAAAAATACAGCGTAGCTCAATTTGTAGATGACGCAAAAAAGGCTATAGATGACATTTTAGCAAGAGGCAAAATTCCGCTTATTTGCGGCGGAACAGGTCTTTATATTGACAGCCTGTTAAATAACCTTGATTTTTCAACAGAAAATTCAGACGAAAAGCTCAGAACAGAGCTTCAGATTATTGCACAGGAAAAGGGTGCGGATTACCTTTTAAAAATGCTGTCGGAATTTGACACAGAAAGCGCACAAAGACTTTCTAAGGAAAAAAACGTCAAAAGAATTATAAGAGCTATAGAGGTTTATAAAACATCAGGCATTACACAGACGCAGCAAAATAAAATCGCTCTTAAAAATAAGTCGCCCTATGACAGTATAAAAATCGGTCTTACCTGTAAAGACAGGCAAAAGCTGTATGACAGAATAAATTTAAGAGTTGACAATATGATAAAAGACGGACTGCTTAAAGAATGTGAGCAGGTTATAAGCAAGCCGCTTAGCAAAACGGCTGTTATGGCTATCGGCTACAAGGAGCTTATTCCGTATTTCAAGGGCGAGAAAACACTTTGCGAATGTATTGAAAAGCTAAAAACAGAAACCCGCCGTTATGCTAAACGTCAGCTTACGTGGTTTAGGCGTGACGAAAGCATTAACTGGGTATATACGGATACTTACAGCAGTTCAAACGACATTTATGATTATGTATTTTCTCTTTTAGAAAAAGAAGGTTTTGTAAAAAATGGATAAATCACTTTTCAAAAAAATCACTATCGGAGTTATTACCTTACTGGCGCTAATTTATGTAATCTATCAGTTTGCAAACGCTAATATAAGGTCGGTAAAAACAGAATACGCAACCTCCTTTCAGATTTCAGATACGCTTAATGTTGACGGTCTGATTCTGCGTGATGAGGAATACGTTGTAAATCCGACATCAGGCATAGTTGCCTATGAGCTTGACAGTGGCGACAAGGTGTCAAAAAACGGCACAATTGCTAAAATCTATAACAACGAATCAGACGCAGTAGTACAAAAAAAGATTGACAAAATTCAAAGCGATATAGCAAAGCTTGAGGAGCTTAACAAAGCCTCAGTTACTGTCAAAGCCGGTCTTGACAGCATTGACGAACAGCTTAATTCACGTCTTGTTTCATTTTTATACGAATTAAATCAGCAAAATTTTGATTCCTTAGACAGCACGTCCGACAACTTTATCTATATGGTAAACGAAAGGCAAATCATCACCGAGCAGGTAAGCGATTTTAACGCACGAATAAGCGAATTAAGCGCACAGAAGCAACAGCTTGAAAGCCAGAGCGGTTCTGCTATAGGTGAGATTAAAGCGCAAAAAGCAGGTTATTTTATTTCAGATATTGACGGATATGAAAATTCCTACAAATATTCTGATATAAAGAAAATCACGCTTGATGATTTAACGTCGATCAAGGCAGGCGGTAATGTTCCGTCAAATGCTATCGGCAAAATATCAAAAGGGCTTAACTGGTATATAGTCTGTCCCGTTACTGCAAATCAGGCTCTCAATCTTTCACTATGTCCCGAAAATGTAAGCATTGAGCTTCCGTTTGCATCAACAGGCAAGCTGCCGGCAAAAATTGTAGCCATAAATCAGACAACAAAGCAGTCAGACGGCGTTGTCGTTTTTGAATGTAACTTTATGAGCTACGCGCTTTCAACTATAAGACAGGAAAACGTAAATGTTGATATGGGCACATACAGCGGTATCCGCGTCAGCAAAAAAGCTATCCACGATGATGTTGTAAAATATGAAGAAGAGGACGAAAACGGAAAAACTGTAGAAAAAGAAAAGAAGGTGCAGGGAGTTTACGTGCTTTTCGGAAATCAGATTGTATTCAAGCAAATATCAGTTATTTATTCCGGCAGTGATTATGTTATTTGCGACCCTTCTCCTAAGGACGGAATACTTCTGACAGATACTGTAAGGCAATATGATCAGGTAGTAGTGGAAGGAAGTGATTTATATGACGGAAAAATTGTTAAGTGATGTAAGACATAATTTTGAACTTATAAACGAAAACATAGCAAAAGCGGCTGAAAGCTCAGGCAGAAAAAGAGAGGATATAACATTCTTGGCGGCTACAAAAACCGTCGATGTATCCGT
>JBJEQF010000009.1:0-18833 GCA_051881615.1 Acutalibacteraceae bacterium
ATTGCGGTGAGGAAATGACAACCTGTAAGGATGAAAACCCAATAGACCATAAGTGTGACATTTGCGGTGAAAATGTGGGCGTTCACGAGGATAACGACAAAGACCATAAGTGTGATTACGGTTGTGCAGAAGTAATCGGTGCTCACGAAGATAACAACAAAGACCACGCTTGCGACTACGGTTGTGCTGAAGCAATCGGCGAGCACAAGGACGAGGATAACGACCACAAGTGCGATTACGGTTGTTCTGTACCAATCGGCGAGGACGAACCTACTCCCGGTGAGATTCTTGTCGGCGATGCAAACGGTGACGGCAAGATAAATGTAAAGGATGTAACCGAAATTCAAAAGGCGGTTGCTTTAATTGTTACTCTTGATGATACACAGCAAAAGGCGGCTGATGTAAACGGCGACGGCAAAATTGATATCTCTGACGCAACAACTATTCAGATGTATCTTGCAGGCTACTTTGAGAAATTCTGATTTAATTTTTTAATAAACAGGAAAGCCGCCGAATCGACAATATGAAGTCCCTAAGACCGCAGATTACCGCAATATTGCATTGTGGATTGCACTTTTCTTTGTCAGCGGCGGCGTGCTGACCGTTTCAGTAATCAATAGTGTTAATACCAAATCAAAAAGGAGGAAAAAGTATGAGTAAAGTGAAGAAGCGTATTTTAATAGTCTTGTCGGCGATTTTAGCTGTTGTTTTATTAGCCGCCGCTGCGTTTTTAGGAGTGTATTTCACCAGATTTCAGACTATCGGCAGCATTGAGCAGCTTACGGATTACGAGGATGGCTACAACCTCTATCGTATGGATGTCCAATACGATTACAGCCTTGACAATATCATCAATTACGGCATTAAGGACGATCAGACGATGATCGATGCGATTCTGAAAGAGGCGTTGCCGCTGTTGCCTGTGAAGATCAAAGCACCAAATTTTGGCTGCACAGCGTTTAATCTGACCGATACAGACGGCGACCTTCATATGGGACGTAATTACGATTTTAGTAAAAATACATCTGCTATGTTGGTTTACTGTGAGCCGAAGGACGGATATAAGTCTATTGCCTTTGCCGCACTTGATAATGTTTCGGCAAATGTGCCTGATGAGAATATCAAAAATAAGATGGCAAGCCTGACTGCGCCTTTTATATGTCTTGACGGTATGAATGAGAAGGGCGTATCTATCGCTGTGCTGACGCTGGACACTGAGCCTGTGCACCAGAACACAGGCAAGCCCGTCATTTCAACTACTCTTGCAATACGCCTTGTTCTTGACAGGGCGGCGACCACAGAGGAAGCAGTGAAGCTTTTGCGAAGCTATGATATGTTTGCTTCAAGCGGCAGAGATTACCATTTTTATATCACCGACGCATCAGGTGATGGCAGAGTAATAGAGTATGACATTAACGGCGAACCAAGAGAGCTTATAGATACTCCGTCTGAGGCTGTTACTAATTTCTTGATTCGTCATAAGGATAAGGTGCTTCCAAATCAGAAAAACGGTATCTACGGTCACGGCAGAGAACGCTATGACGCTGTGCTGGAGGTATTTAAGACAGAAAAAGGCAATTATACCAACGATACCCTGTGGAATGCAATGAAAGCGGCGGCACAAGACCCCAACCCCAACAGCATCACAAGCAACACCCAGTGGTCCGTTGCGTATAACAATACTGACCTCACCGCCGATATCGCCATTCGCCGCAACTGGGATGACGTAACGCATTGTGAGCTAAAAAATAAGGTGACTGAGCCTGCAAAATAAGCGGTACCGAGCGTGTATGGCAAAAAGAAAAAGCATTCTGCAAAGTAAAATCAAATAAAGCGGTTTGACGCATACGCAAATGTCCCTCCTGTCAGGTACAATGTATCTGACAGGAGGGATTTTTATACAGATAAAGTAAATATTGAAATGCTTGTCACTCTTTATGACCTGCCTTTGGCTTGTCTTATGTCGTTTTGCACCATTTTAACGTCGTTTTGCGCAATATTTATTGAAATTGATTGCAAAAAATCTTATTATCTATATAGGTATATATCGCTTTGAAATACGGCGACTCTCGACACGCTTTAATACATATTTTGTATATTGAGAAAGGAGCTTTTTTATGAAAATCTTTAATTGTATTCTCGGTGTATTTTCAATTTTCGGTGCAGTTTACTGTATGTTCTTTCCGGGGGTAACATTCCTCAATGCCGGATGGCTTGTAACAATTCTTCTCGGGGTATATGGACTGTGCAGTATATTTGCATACTTTTCAAATCCTGCAAGAAAAGAAAGCAAGAATAACTCGGGACTTGTGGCAAGCGGTGTCATAGGCTTGATTATGGGCATCGGTGCGGCTGTTGTTTCAATTCTTGCAATGTTTAACGCAGGTATCAGACTTTCTTTAGACATTGTTATGCTTCTGATGTTTGCATTCTGGCTTGTTTACTCAGGTGTTGCAAGCGTTGTTGCCGCTATTATGCAGAAAAAACTCGGCGGTAAAATGTGGGGTCTGACATTAGCCTTAGGTATTGCAGTTATTTTAACAGGCTTTTACGGTGCAACTCACCTTTTGTTTGAAGCTATGTCAATCGGTTATATGATTGGTATAGAGCTGATGATTTACGGTATAAGACTTATTATGTCTGTATTTGAAAACAACAAATAAAGGTAATTTATATGAAATGTGTATTAAAAGAGCTTTCAGGCTATAAAAAAGAACTTTTGCTTATTGTGCTGACGGTTATAGGCACTACATTGGCTGCCCTTGGATTGCCGTCGCTGCTTATGCGGCTTATTGACATAGCCATACCTGAAAGGGATATGGCTATGGTGCTGCGAGTCGGCGGATTTATGATTGCACTTGTAGTTTTCGGTTTGTTCTGCGGTATTGCTACAAGCAGACTATCTGCTACCGTTTCAATGGGTGTCGGCAGAAATTTAAGAAGTAAGATATTCAAAAAGGTTCAGTACTTTTCACAAACAGAGATTGACCGATTTTCTGCTTCATCTCTTATAACAAGAACTAACAATGACGTTACGCAGGTACAGATGTTTTTAAACCAGTGTCTGCGGATTGCAATTCAGGCACCGATTATGTGTATCTGCGGAATTATACTTGCCATTTCAAGCAGTCCTCAGCTTTCGGGCGTGCTTGTAGTTTCAATTCCGCTTATGGCGATTATACTTGTAGTTATCGCAAAAATCGCTGTTCCGCTGTCAACAAAAATTCAGACTAAAATTGACAGAATAAACCTTGTTATGCGTGAAAAGCTGACAGGCGTTAGGGTAATACGTGCATTCGGAACGGCTGATTTTGAAAGCAAAAAGTTTGAAGAAATCAACAGGGATTATCAGAAAACTAACAAAAAGCTCCAGCGCACCACAAACGCTGTTATGCCGGTGCTTATCGTTATTTTGTCGCTTACAGCCGCACTTGTAATGCTTATGGCGGCAAATCAGTCGCTCAACAAGGGGATTGACTACACCATAGGCGAGATTATGGCGATTATCCAGTACATAATGCAGATTATGATGGCTGTAATTATGCTGACATTAGTGTTTGTAATGCTCCCACGTGCTTCCACTGCGGCGGCTCGCGCTCAGGAGGTGCTTGAAACAGAGCCTTCAATTAAGAATAAAGGGGAAACAAAGGATAACACAGCAAAGAAGGGTTATCTTACATTTAAAAATGTTACCTTTAAATACCCGGGCGCCGATAAGCCTGCAATAGAAAACCTTTCCTTTGAAGCAAAGCCGGGTGAAACAACAGCCATTATCGGCGGTACGGGTATGGGCAAATCAACGGTAGTCAACCTTATACCCCGACTTTACGACGTAACCGAGGGTCAGGTGCTTGTTGATGATATTGATGTAAGAGATTACGACACTGAAGTGCTGAGGAATAAAATCGGCTTTGTTCCGCAAAAGGCTGTGCTGTTCTCGGGCACAATAGATTCAAATATTGCCTTCGGCGACAGAAATGCAGACGAACAAAGAATTGAAGAGGCTGTAAAAATTGCCCAGTCCTACGACTTTGTTATGAAAAAGGAGGACGGCTTTAATTCTCCTATTTCACAGGGCGGTACAAATGTATCGGGCGGTCAGCGACAGCGCCTTGCCATTGCAAGAGCCGTTGTACGCAAGCCTGAAATCTATGTCTTTGACGACAGCTTTTCGGCACTTGATTTCAAGACGGATAAATCTTTGCGTCAGGCTCTGGCAAGCGAAACAGAAAATGCAACGGTTGTAATTGTGGCGCAGAGAATAAGCACGATTATAGACGCAGACAGAATTATTGTTATTGAAAACGGTCAGGTTGCAGGCATAGGTACGCATAAGGAGCTGCTTCAATCCTGCGATGTCTACAGAGAAATTGCAGATTCTCAGATGAGTAAGGAGGGTGAGTGATGAGCAAAAAACAAAAAACCTCCGACAAAAAGGGCGCGTATAAGAGATTATTTTCTTATATGAAACCGTACAAGGGCAGACTGATAATTGCAATTCTGCTGATATTTACAGCAAATATCGCTTTTGCTTCTGCTCCTCTGCTTATGGGTAATGCTACAAACTCGCTGGCTTTACTTCTTGAAGGCGGAAAAAATGACGAAGCTTTGCAAAGCTTCTTTACGTTCCTGATTATGATGATAGCTGCTTACGGACTTAACGCATTGCTTTCATACATAGGAACATGGCTTATTGTCGGCGTTACCGAGAATACAATTTACGATTTGAGAAAGCGGGTTGACAATAAGCTTTCAAAGCTCCCCTTGAATTATTACGATACAAATTCCTACGGCGATATTTTAAGCCGTGTTACAAACGATGTTGACACAGTTTCAAACTCCCTGCAACAGAGTATTTATCAGATACTCAATGCGTTTTTTACAATAGTGATTATCTTTATCATAATGCTCAGCATCAGCGGAGTGCTTACTCTTGTAGGTATTGCCGTTGTGCCTGTTGCACTTTTTGTATCATCAAGGATTGCAAAAAAATCAAAGCAGAAATTTGATGCCCAGCAAAGCAGTACAGGAGAGCTTAACGGTTTTGTAGAGGAATACTACAGCGGACACAATGTAGTTACCGTTTTCGGCAGAGAAGATACTGTTATTGATGAATTTGAAAAGACAAACGAGGAGCTTTATGAATCCTCAAAGGACGGTCAGTTCCTTGCAGGTATGCTTATGCCGATTATGCAGAATATGACAAACTTAGGCTATGCCCTTGTTTGTGTAGTCGGTGCGCTTATGGCGATTATAGGCGGACTTTCAATCGGTATGATTCAGTCATTTACGCTGTATCTAAGGCAATTTTCTCAGCCGCTTACACAGGTTATGCAGATTACAAACGTAATCCAGTCCACAGGCTCGGCGGCTTCAAGAATTTTTGAATTTCTTGACGAGCAGGAGGAGGTGCCTGACGCTGAAAATCCGAAGTTCCCCGAAAAGCTCAGGGGAGAGGTAGCCTTTGACCACATACGTTTCGGTTACCTGCCTCATCAGACGCTTATCCACGACCTCAATATTACAATCGGAGCAGGTGAAAAAACTGCGATTGTAGGCCCTACTGGTGCAGGAAAAACTACGCTTATCAATCTTATTATGCGCTTTTATGACGTAAAGGGTGGAGCGATTAGGATTGACGGCGTTGATATAAGAGATATGGAAAGAAGCAGATTAAGAGAAATTTTCGGTATGGTTCTTCAGGACACATGGCTTTATAACGGAGCAATTATGGAAAATATCCGTTACGGCAAGCTTGACGCAACCGATGAAGAGGTAATAGAAGCGGCGAAAAAGGCAAGAGCAGACGCATTTATTCAGACCTTGCCGGGAGGCTACAGCTTTGTTCTTCAGGAGGGCGCAGGCAATATCGCACAGGGTCAGCGACAGCTTCTGACAATAGCAAGAGCGATGCTCAATAATCCGCCGATTCTGATTCTTGACGAGGCGACATCCTCTGTCGATACACGAACAGAGGTTATGATTCAGGAGGCTATGACAGAAATGATGAGGGGCAAAACCTCATTTGTAATCGCTCACAGGCTTTCTACAATCAAGGATGCAGAAAATATCCTGTATATGCAGGACGGCGATATTTTAGAGGTAGGCAATCACGAGGAGCTTATGGCTAAAAACGGCTTGTACGCAAAGCTGTATAACAGCCAGTTCTCTGATAATAACTGTTGAAAAGCTATTTAGAAAAAAGGAGTGATACGTTTGAAAAAGCTAACTAAAAAGGCATTGTCGATTGTGTTGACACTTACGATGGTTTCTTCATTGACCACGGTTGCGGCAACAAGCGTCAGTGCTGATGCCGAGGCGAATTTGACAACATTGACAGAAGAAAAGGGCGGTACATATACGCTTGATGATATTTATACCGAGTATCTTTATTCGCATACAGATAAATCAAGTGAAAAGCCACAGGACAGCTCGGCAATAAAAAACGAGGTTGCAAACGCAAACTCAGATGATGTGTATGCAGCCTTCAAGTTCAGTCAGGTTTCTCCCTCTGACCAAACTACATCAGGCACAACAAAGACTATGGAGGATAAGGCAGAGGAAATTTTAAACGACACAAGTACTGACAATCCGCTTTCAGGCTACAGCTTTGCAAGACCTATGGAGCTTTTGATAGGTCAGATTAACAGAAACAAACAGCACGAGGGTGAAATAAGAGCTATCGATAATGTGAGCAGTCCTATAAATGAATTAGGCAATATCGACAACCTTGCAAACGCAGGTGCGACAATTACTCTTACCGAAACAAAGGAAGGTCAGACTCACAACACAATCGGAATAGACTTTAACGGCGACAATGTTGACGAGCTTGCATACTTTTCGCTGTATGCAGACAGTAAGGGTCATGCCTCTGTAAGAACATACAGAAGGTCAGGCTCCGGCTCTTCCTTGTCGTGGGAACTGGCCAGCGACCAGAATATGAAGATTTCCGATAACGATAAGATTCTTGACATAGAAGCACAGCAATCAAAGGGCTACACCGCTATGACGGCAGGCGACTTTGACGCTGACGGCAAAGAGGAGCTTGCGTGTTACTTCCCGTGTGCAAACAACGGTGACGGTATCAGCGAGCCGTTTGTCGGAATTATCGATATTTCCGATGACGGAAACTTCAGCCTTGGAAGTATGAAGAAAATAAATCTTTCGTCAATCAGAAGCGGTCTGAATGACCTTAAATCCGGTAAAGACAATTATGAGGACTGGTATATGCCGGTTGTTGCGCTCTCGACAACCTCAATCAGAGCAAACGGTGCAACAGACGGTAAAAAGTCACACGACGACCTTGTTATCAACGTAAGCATTCCCCGTGTTTATCACGACGATGATGCTAATATGAATTCCTGCATAGCCATTTATTCATATAATAACGGCAGCTATGACAAGAAGTTCTCAAAGGATCTCAGATTCGATTCTGACAGAATGATAAGCACAAATGCAGTTGACGCTGATTTAAACGGCGACGGCTATAACGAGCTTGTTGTAGCAGGCTTGTATGAGTACAGCGTGTCGAGCGACTATTCAACAAATAAAATCAGCACAGACAAAAACCTTGTTCAGCTGATAAGCTGGGACGGCAGCTCCTACAGACTTATATGGGACTCACCTAAAAAGGTTACAGCCTTGGGAAATATCAAGGTTGACTGGGACGCACAGGAGCCTATTGCCATCACAGCAGGCAGGTATAACCCGAACACCGTAAATACTCTTGATTATCTGTGCGTTCAGGGTGTAGTGCTGAGCTGTAATAACACAAAGATTTACGGAATTGAAAAGGCAGCTGCAAAAGATACACAGGCACATAAGGCTGTTATCGACACAGTGCCGAATAAAGAGATAGATGCAGGACTTTTTAAGGACGCTGAATTTAATACAGAGTATACGCCCGATATATACAACTGGTGCGAAGCACATGATAACGCTTATGTAAGCGCAGCGTCATCAGGTTTGTTCTATGTAAACGGCAAAACAGATACTATTGCACTGCTTACAGGAGATGAGATGAAGAGCAACTATGACCATATAAGCTATGACATAGTTCTTCTGTCCTGCGACAGCAACGGTAACTGGCAGCACAAAGCATATGACGAGTATATGCACGACCAGGACGAGGACGACTATGGCACGTTTATGTCAATGTGCTTTGTTGATTGTGATGAGGATCAGTTTTACTATAGATATAAGGGCAAGACAGTAGGCTATTCAAGCCCGACGCTGTTTTCTGTTGTTCAGGTACCGCCCTTTTACAAAGAGAACAACTCGGCTTCTGTTTCATACACAATAACACACAGCAACGCAACCGGCTGGACAGGTAACTGGGGTGTCGGCTTAGGCGGCGGAGTATCGGTTGAAACCAAGAAGCTTGAGGTTGAAGTTCAGTTAGTTGCAGAGTATGTAGGCTCTTGTTCAGATACAACAACATACGAAAGGTCAACAACGCTTACTCTTTATACAGACACAGATTATGCCGTATCAATGGTAGTACCCCTTATTGTGTGTACGTATGACGTATGGATTCCGTACGGAAACAACGGCGACGGAGAATTGACAGAAATGTCCACGGCTCAGCAATTAGAGCCGGCATTTGCCGCTTTACCTCTTGATGAATATAACGCTCTTGCAGCTTCTCTTACAGATGAGGAGCAAAGAGCAGCCGCTCCTGAAGTGGATAAAATACCGTCCTCCTCGGCAGGCGATCCCTACGGTTATATCGACAATATGGACGATTTAACAACGGCAATTTCGGGACAAGTGATAGACAGCAGCGAAATTTCTGATACAGGATTAAGAGTTGGTACAGATACAGAGAGCAAAACAAACAGCATTTCTGTTACAAAAACTCACGATGAGGAACACGGACTTAACGTCACCTTCGACGCTTCAATTAAAATAGGAATTGGTAAAGGTGCTTTTACAGCCGGAGGCGGTTTCACTCACGTAACGTCAGACAGCGACGGTGTTTCTTTCGATGTAACATATAATGCAATTGCAAGCAAGAACACTGCGCCGATTGATCCCGACAGCAGTTCATCCTATGAAAAGTATAAGGATTATAACGGAAATCCGTTGCAGAGCAGTATTGTGCATTACCAGCCCGCCGATTATACATATCATCCACAGGCGGTGGCATACCCAAGCGACAAGCTGACAAATGATGTTGATCAGAGCGAATTTGAGTACAAGAGAAATAAGGTGTATATTTTAAGCTTCTGTGCCTACGACTTCGGCGGCAATCCTCCTGAATTGCCCGAATATTTCGGAGCGCAGAGCGTAGAAGAAAACGACGACGGAACATATTCGGTTACGCTTGCGTGGAGAAATCAGCAAAGAAACAAAAAGCGCAGACCTTCGGGAAATTACAGTCAGGCATACAATATTTACGTAAAAAGCCTTAATGCCGATACGGTAGAGCTTGTAAACAAGGAAGGCCCGATTTTCTCTGATACAGAAAACGACTTTATTATGACATATAAGGTTGAAAACCTGAAAAACCCGTCAAAGGATTATGTGTTCTATATTGCAGCCGCAAAAGTTAACATGACAACAGGTGTTAATAACAGCAAGGTTGTTAATGTGTTTGAGAGTATTTTAAGCAAGCCTGTAACGGTAAATATTGATAACCTGCTTAATACAGACGGTGTAATCATCACAAAGCAGCCTGAAAACTTCTACGCAACGCATATCGGCGTTGAAGCAACCTTCTCTGTTGACGCTGTCGACAGCAAGGGTGAAACAGATAAGCTGTATTACCACTGGCAGACATATAATTCAGGTACAGAGGAATGGGAGGATGTAACAAATGACAAGTCCTCTGATCCGAAAACATATGTATTTGATACTACGCAGGACAGCGTAGGCAAGCCTGTAAGATGCCGTGTTACAAAGAACAGCTCAATCGCAGAAAACTACACTGCTACATCAAATGTAGTTACGGTTACACTAAAGCATACTCATAAATATAATGACAACGGCTTCTGCACAATTTGCGATCAGTATCAGCCGGCAACGCTTAACAGCAACGGCGTTTATGAAATTGCAAACGCAGGTAATTTCTTCTGGTTTGCTTCTCTTGTAAACGGTGAGAAGGTTCACGCTGACTTTGACGAGCAGAACGCATCTGCAAAGGGTGTTCTTGTAAGCGATATCGACCTTGAAGGTCGTGAATGGTCGCCTATCAGAGATTACACAGGTGTCTTTGACGGACAAAACCACACGATTTCAGGCCTTAAAATTACAGAAACTCCGCACGATACAGGTCTGTTTAGAAGCGTTTACGGCACAATTAAAAACTTTACCGTTAAGGGCGATATGATTATTTCCGCTAACGGAGATTATATCGGCGGTGTTGTCGGCTATGCAGACGGTTCAACAATTTCAAACGTTGCTTCATATGTCAACATTTCCAACACATCGGGAGTATTAAAGCACGTCGGCGGTGTTGTAGGCTATATTGCAAATAAAAATACATATGTTGACAAATGCGTTTATTACGGTACTATAAATGTAAAGGATTCTCTCGATTGTATCGGCGGTATTGTGGGTTACTCAAATGCCGGCGCAAGAATCAGCAACTGTGCAAACCACGGTACTGTAAGCGCATCAAAAACGGGTGCTTACACAGGCGGTATTTTAGGATATGTAAACAATACTAACCCAACGGTTAAGGACTGCTACAACTACGGCAAAGTAAGCAACGGCGGCAACACAACCTATTGCGGAGCAATTATTGGTTGGACAAGAAATTACACTACGGCTAATATCAGCAACAACTATTATCTTGACAGTTCAACAACCCTTGCTTTCGGTAGCGGTGGCAAGTCAGGAGCAACTGCAACAGCAAAAACTGCTGAGCAGTTCAAGTCGGGCGAGGTTGCATATCTGCTTAATCATAGTGTAACAGACGGTACACAGGTATGGTATCAGAACATAGACAACGGCAAAACTCCCGATGATTACCCCGTATTTGAGGGTGGCACAGTTTATTATCTTGAGTACAAGAACGGTTATTCAAACTTCTATTCCGAAAAGGATGAAGATGAATTTGAAAAGGACGAGGACGGTAATTTCCTCATCAAAACATACGACGACCTTGTAACGCTTTCAAATGTTGTAAGAAGTGAATACGATAAATACGGCTCAGCAGATTACGTGCTTGCAAACAGCATTTTTGCACCGCAGGGTTCAAAATGGACGCAGGGTATCGGCTCGGTAAAGGATAACAAGCCGTTTAACGGTACGTTCAGTGCAAACGGCTACTGCATTGTGGGACTAAGAGTAGCTTGTGCTGAATACGGCGGTCTGTTCGAGATAATCGGCGAAAGCGGTAATGTAAGCAATCTGTTTGTGTTCGACTGCGATTTTGAAAAACCGTCAGATCCGAACAATTACTGTGCTGTGGCAGGCGGTATCGCAGCCGTAAACAACGGTACAATCGACCACTGCAAGAGCGGTGTAAACATCACCTCAGGTACGATTGACGTGAACGACGAAGTTTCTATTTATGCACCTTCTCTCAATTCAGACCTTATCGGCAAATTATGCGGCGGTATTGCAGGAGAAAATAACGGCGTTATCACAGGCTGTCAGAACGCTTCTATTGTAACAGGCGATGTGTGCGGCGGTATTGCAGGCTTAAATGCAGGTACTGTCTACGGCTGTGCAAACAACGGCTCTATAGGTGATGATAACAGCTCAGTATCGGGCGGACTTGCAGGAAAGAACACCGATAAAATCGACAGCTCCTACACAACAGGTGTTGTAAAGTCAAAATCACTTAATGCAAGAGGCTCTGTTGCAGGCCTTAACATTTACATAAGCTCTGCTCCGAGCGTTACAAATGTATCCTACAGCACTGCATCAAAACTTAATGCAGTCGGTACAGATTCAACATATATTCCGGACAACTCAAACACAGCAAAATCAACCTATGACGAGTTTAAAACAGATGAATTCGTAAATTACCTTAACAAACTGACAGAGGGTTCGGTTAAGTGGAAAGATGTTTCTACCTTAAACAAGGGATGGCCGCTTATACTCAACACCTGCTTGATGTTAATGACTAAGGACGCAGGCAACGATATCACCGTTCAGGGTGTTATGCACAAGGACTTAAATATAAGCTATAAGAAGTTCTCTGATAACAGTCAGGAATTTGCTCTTCTGGCAGTAGCTATAGGCGACAGAAAGATTCAGAAATCGTATGCTGTAAGTCTTAGCGACAATAACGGCAACTATATCCCTGCCGAGTTGTGGTGTCAGAGCGACTGCACAATTACTCTTCCTGTTGACAGCAAGAACATTCAGCTTGTCGCAATAAATACCGAGGGTGATGTTACTTATTACGAGCCTGATACGGTTGAAAACGGAAAAGCAGTGTTTACTGTTTCTCACCCGATGTCATTTGCCATTGTTGAAAAGTCATCAGGCACAATAGCTGATGACGACACACCTATCAAGACAGGTGTAACAATGGGCGGTACGGCATTACTTGCTGTACTTATCTCGTTTGGAGTAATCCTCATTACAAAAAGAAGGAATAAAATTGGATAATACAAAGTCTAAGTCAAAAAACAAAACGCCCGTAATTATAGGCTTAATAGTAGTTATTGCCGTAACCTTAGTTGTTGGCTCAGTTGTTGTGTATAACAGCTTCTTTCAGAAGCAACCGGCAACGCCCTCAAAAGGCGTTGTCGGGGTTATATCTGACGGCTGGGACACAGGCATAGAGAAGGAAACTGCTCCTAAGAAAACGGGTATTCAGATTCCCGGCTACAGCACAGCCGTAATGAATGCAGGCGATAAAAGCCTGCACCTGAGCATCGGCAATCCAAAGGAAAATAAATGCGGATTTTATGCCACGCTAAAGCTTGATGACGGCACTGTGCTTTATGAATCCGGATTGCTTAAGCCCGGATACGGACTGACAGAGGTTCCGCTTTCTCAGACGCTTGAAGCAGGGGAGTACACCGCTGTAGTTTCTTATCAGTGCGTTACTCTTGACGAGGAGCAGACACCGCTGAATTCCGCAGAATCCGGCTTTAAGCTGATTGTTAAGTGATTAAGGAATGTCGTAATCAACGGCTTTCTTATCGATAAAAATTATTTTTGAAAGGATGTTTTTTAATGAAAACAAAAAGATTTATCGCAGCAATACTTTCAGCAGTACTTGCAGCAACTGCAGTAGTATCGGCATCAGCCGCTACTCTCAATGATGTTGCTCCTGAGAACTCTATCCCAGTAACAGCTAAGATCGTAGATCCCGGAAGTGTAAGCTATGTAATAACAATTCCCGATAAAGCTGACTTTGGTACTCTTACACAGCCTGAAAGTGATGTTGACAGCTACGTGTTCACAACAGGCTTACAGGTTGAGGCAACAAAGCTGAATATTCAAAATAATCAGGCAGTATCTGTTTATGCAAAGAACTCCACAGCAACATCAGAGGACAATAAGTTCTACATTACACAGCAGAATACAGAAAATCCGCAAAAATTTGAATACAGCTTTTATTACGCTGATGTAACAGAGGAAAATATTGCAGCTTCCGGACAATATCTGGTAGATACTTCGACAGTGCCTAATACTCACGGTTATCATCTCTACACATTTCGTAAGGCTGCAGCGGGTACTGCAGAGCCTATGACGCTTGTTTTCAACCAGAAGGCACTTTACGGTAAGACACTTTCTGAAATTGCAGGCGACTACAGCGGTACTATCTCATTTTTCAGCGCATTAGTTCAGCTATCATAAATTGCTCCGTTAAAATTTTGCTCAATAAGTTTTATATGAAATGAAACGGAAAAAAATATGTAAATACCTGTGCCTGCTGATTATTTTGGTATGCTCAGTGCTTTTTACAACTTCTTTAACGGCTGTTGCAGTGCAACTTGACGGAAGTATGGAGGTAATTGCACATATTGAAACAGCTCCCGATGAAACCTCACAGCCTGCTACTGACAGCGGCAGTACGGCAGTGCCCGATGAGGGCAATGTTTTAACGGGAGAAGCAATCTCTGCTTGTGTTGTCATTTCTTTGCTTTTGCTCGAAATTTCGGTGCTTGTCATATATATCTGCAATAAGAATGATAAGAGCAACAGCATTCACAGCAGAGAATAATATCGATATAATTAAAAGGATTGACAGAACATCAGCTCAGTCAATCCTTTTTGTTTTTTTATTATTGTATTAAAATTATTTTGTTCCGAATATTCTGTCGCCTGCGTCGCCGAGTCCGGGACAGATATAAGCATTTTCGTTTAAACAGCGATCAAGACAACCAACGTAAAGCTGAATATCGGGATGTGCCTGCGTAAGCGCTTTTACTCCCTCGGGAGCAGCAATTATTGACATAAACTTAATTCTCGTTCCGCCGTGCTGTTTTATGAAGTTTACTGCGGCAACTGCCGAGCCTCCTGTTGCAAGCATAGGGTCAACAACAACAATCTGACGCTCATCAATCGGATCCGGAAGCTTGCAGTAATACTCGTGCGGCTCATGCGTTACGGGATCTCGGTAAAGACCGATATGTCCGATTCTTGCCGACGGTACAAGCGCCTGAATACCGCTTACCATTCCAAGACCTGCTCGAAGAATGGGGACTATTGTGAGCTTTTTGCCTGCTATTACAGGCTGCATTGACTCTTCAATCGGGGTTTTTACGCTGATTTCGGTCATTTGCAAATCTGACAATGCTTCATAACCCATAAGCATTGAAACCTCTTCCACAAGACTGCGGAACTCTTGTGTTGTTGTTGTTTCCTTGCGCATTAACGTAATTTTATGCTTAATAAGCGGATGAGTCATATAACTGACTGACATATTAAATTCCTCCAAAAAGTCTTTTTTTTATAATACTAAAAAGAAACATCTTTGTCAATAATTAGCTATATTTTAACAAGTTTTCTCAAAAAATATTGCTTTTTGCATAAATAAATTATATAATGGGTTTAACTTATAAGAAAGAGGGAGTACAATGGACAAAAACAACGGCGCCATTTACGACGCCAGAAAACTTGGCAGACCAAAAATGATTGTTCTGGGCATTCAGCATATGTTTGCAATGTTCGGTGCAACAATATTGGTTCCGATTCTCACAGGGCTTGATATTTCAACAACACTGCTTATGGCAGGCTTGGGAACACTTTTGTTTCACATTATCACAAAATTTAAGGTTCCTGCATTTTTAGGCTCATCATTTGCATTTTTGGGCGGATATGCGGCAATAAAGGCTTTAAGTCCCGACAATCCTGAGTCTATGCTTCCGTATGCGTGTCTTGGCGTTGCTTGTGCAGGTCTTTTATACTTTGTTCTTGCGGCAATTATCAAGGCTGTGGGAATTGACAAGGTAATGAGATTTTTTCCGCCTGTTGTAACTGGACCTATCATTATTGCAATCGGTTTAGGTCTGGCACCGTCTGCTGTAGGCAACTGCTCAACAAACTGGGTGCTTGCACTTATAGCTCTTGCCGTAATTGTAGTGTTCAATATCTGGGGCAAGGGAATGGCAAAAATCATTCCTATCATTTTAGGCCTTTTGATTTCTTATGCAGCTGGTCTTGTTCTGTTCTTTATCGCAGAAGGCAACCCACAGCTTATTCAGGATATGCCATGGCTGTTTTCGGGCGGCTTTAACGTGGAAACAGGACAGTACACAGCAATTTTCGATTTTTCTGCCTTAAACACAATATTTACAAATATCTCACAGGGCAATATTTTCGGCAGTGAAGGACTTATCGGAATTCCGGTAATCTGGGATAAAACAGTATTCGGTGGCGTTGATTTTTCAAACGGCGCACTCATTGCTTCTTCAATTATTGCTATTGTTCCGATTGCACTTGCAACGATGATGGAGCATATCGGCGACATATGTGCTATCGGCTCAACAACCGGCAAAAACTATATTCAGGATCCCGGTCTGCACAGAACTCTTATCGGTGACGGTCTTGCAACAACAGCGGCTTCATTATTCGGCGGTCCGGCAAACACAACATACGGCGAAAACACAGGTGTGCTTGCTCTTACAAGAGTTTATGACCCAAAGGTAATCAGAATAGCGGCTGTATTTGCGGCAGGCGTTTCTTTCTTCCCGGTTGTAAGCGCAGTTATCGGCTCAATTCCGGGCTGTATCATCGGCGGTATTTCATTTGTACTTTACGGAATGATTTCTGCAATCGGTGTAAGAAATGTTGTTGAAAACAAGGTTGACTTTACAAAATCACGCAACCTTATTATTGCCGCTGTAATTCTTGTTTGTGCGCTCGGTCTTTCAAGCAATACAGTAAGCTTTGCAATCGGCAGTGCAACAATAACACTTTCTCCGCTTGCAGTAGCTTCACTTGCAGGCATTATTCTGAATGCTGTTTTCCCCGGCAAGGATTTTAAATTTGACAGTAAGAACGCGGCTGACGCAGTGAATTTTGAAAAAGAGGTTACTGATAAAAGCGGCGACAACAAGAGTAAAAAGCGCAAATAAAAAATCCGATATGTTGAGATATAATTCGGTATTCCGTTTTACTTTTTTGGCAAAAGAATGCACAAAGCGCTTTGAGGCGATTGTACCGAAGACAAAAACAGTCGGGCGACTGTTTGTATAGAGAGCATTGATGACGCTTTAAACGGCATTTGTTTTCTGTATTATTTCAATTTAATATTCAACAAAACACGCAGAATTGTTTGTCCTGCGTGTTTTGTTTTTGATGCTTTGAATTTTTAATTCGTTCATTACTGCACCTTCTTAGTTTAAGGTTTGTAAAATATAAGCAAGCCGTAAGCTGACATATAAAAGTAAGCAAAAGGCTGATTGCAAAAACAGCCACAGCACCGGGTACATAGTTACCGTTTAGAATTTCGCCAATTCTTATCGAGTCAGCCGAGTATATAGCAAGACAGGGAATAATAAGGGCAATGGTTGAAATTATTAAAGTCATAAGGTAATTTTTGCTGAAATTTGAAATGAGATTATTATTCCAGATGCAAGCAAGCCTATGAACAGATAACATAAAGAGCTTAACAAAAAAGCTCCGATAACGCTTATATCTGCACTTACTGTTTGGTAATCCGTAAGACAAACAAGCTTTGCTAATAAGCTTTTCGTACCATAAGTTGAAATAAATCTGATAAGATAAGGTAAATAAATTACAGCAAAAAACTATCGGCGAATTAAAAGAAGCTGTGCCGAAGGTTTTTATAAAATTGACGTAATAGGGAAGATATATCAAAGTATAAGAAATTACCGCCGTTAGCAAAGCGACAGTTATTTTTGTAACAACAGTTCTCAGCTTGCCCTGCGCAGCTGTGTGGTTGCGATAAATCATATCGCTGTGCATACGAATGATTTGCTCTGCCTTGTCTATGGTACCATTGATTTGTGACACGTTCTTTCCTCCCTCTGATAATAATACAATTAAGCGGTATCAATTTCGTTCATTCAGGAAAATATTTATGATATAAATAATACTAAACTATATTTATAAAGTATATGATAAGCAAAGAAATTTCAAGCAAAAGCAAGTGAGAAACAGAACAAAGCGGCAGTATTTCGCCTGCTGAAACATAAACCTTGACCTGCCAAACAGAGCTCCTACAGCGGAATTTACTAAGAAAATTCAGCGGCGAAAAAATATTAAAAAAATTTGCAAAAAGGTGTTGACATTTGAAAAATCCTGTTATATAATATAACACGTTCCGCACGAGAGAACAAAACAAAAACTGAAAAATGTTTAGTGAAAAACTGACAAATTTGAGCCTTTTGATTTGTTGATTGTGCTGATCGGACCTTGAAAATTAAACAACGAAAAAGTAGAACCCGTAATGACTTTGAGAGGCTGAGGAATCAGCAAGAGTACTCAAAGAAATTATGAAAAGTGAGAAAACACTTAATTAAAATCACGGATACGTTAGTGTATCGAGAATGAGCATCAAGCTCTGAAATTGATTTATACGGCTTAGGCCGATAGATACAGATTTTAGAGAGTTTGATCCTGGCTCAGGACGAACGCTGGCGGCGTGCCTAACACATGCAAGTCGAACGGAGCTATGTTAAATGATTACTTCGGTTTGAATTTGATATAGCTTAGTGGCGGACGGGTGAGTAACGCGTGAGTAACCTGCCCTTAAGAGGGGGATAACGTTCTGAAAAGAACGCTAATACCGCATAATGTATATTGTCCGCATGAACGATATACCAAAACTCAGGTGCTTAAGGATGGACTCGCGTCCGATTAGTTAGTTGGTGAGGTAACGGCTCACCAAGACGACGATCGGTAGCCGGACTGAGAGGTTGAACGGCCACATTGGGACTGAGACACGGCCCAGACTCCTACGGGAGGCAGCAGTGGGGGATATTGCGCAATGGGGGAAACCCTGACGCAGCAACGCCGCGTGAAGGAAGAAGGTTTTCGGATTGTAAACTTCTTTTATTAAGGACGAAAGATGACGGTACTTAATGAATAAGCTCCGGCTAACTACGTGCCAGCAGCCGCGGTAATACGTAGGGAGCAAGCGTTGTCCGGATTTACTGGGTGTAAAGGGTGCGTAGGCGGCTTTGCAAGTCAGATGTGAAATGTATGGGCTCAACCCATGAACTGCATTTGAAACTGCGTAGCTTGAGTGAAGTAGAGGTAGGCGGAATTCCCGGTGTAGCGGTGAAATGCGTAGAGATCGGGAGGAACACCAGTGGCGAAGGCGGCCTGCTGGGCTTTAACTGACGCTGAGGCACGAAAGCGTGGGTAGCAAACAGGATTAGATACCCTGGTAGTCCACGCCGTAAACGATGATTACTAGGTGTGGGGGGTCTGACCCCCTCCGTGCCGCAGTT
>JBJEQF010000010.1:0-18394 GCA_051881615.1 Acutalibacteraceae bacterium
CGAAGCGAGGCGACTAAAGGATTCCAAAGGGTCACTGACCCTTTGGTCGTTTAGGGATGGGGATTTTTAAGGGGAAGGGGATCGAAACCCCTTCCTCTTAAATCTGCTTTCTTTTGCAACTTTTCTTTTCAGACAAAAGAAAAGTTGATAGAAGTGTGATTAAGATGAAATAAATCAAGGAAACAAAGCCTCCCCTGTGAAAGGGGAGGTGTCAAAGTCTCTGGCTTTGACGGAGGGGTTGTGGGTAATGCACAAAACCCAACCAACGCACAAAGCCTAAGTAAAGGCACAAGGCAATCCCCTCAGTCGGCGGGGCCGACAGCTCCCCTTAGCAAAGGGAGCCAACACACCGCCCCAGCCAAAGCGAAGCGAGGCGGCTAAAGGATTCCAAAGGGTCTATGGTACAATTTAATGAATAATGAAGAATGTATAATGAATAATGAATAATATCGGTGGCTTTTCGCTAAGCGAAAAGCATAAACAAATAATGCACAACACAGCCAAAGCGAAGCGAGGCGACTAAAGGATTCCAAAGGGTCACTGACCCTTTGGTCGTTTAGGAAAAGGGGATCGAAACACTTTCCCCTTAAATCTGCTTTCTTTTGCAACTTTTCTTTTCAGACAAAAGAAAAGTTGATAGAAGTGTGATTAAGATGAAATAAATCAAGGAAACAAGAATTATAAGAAAGATGAAGCCAAAAATTTCTTTTATTCGCAAAAATGATATTGATATTTTTTTAACCTTGTGATAAAATAACAGTATATTAGTCTGGGGAAGGATTTATTCTTTTATCGGACTGAAAGGAGTAATTATTTATGACAAACAACAAATCAGTTTTGGCTTGGCTTGAAGAAATGAAAAGCCTGCTTTCACCGGACGAGGTTGTCTGGATTGACGGCAGTGAGGAACAGCTCGAAGAGTTAAGAGCGCAGGCTTGCTCAACAGGCGAGCTTATTAAGCTCAATCAGGAAAAGCTCCCGGGCTGCTACCTGCACAGAACAGCTGTAAATGACGTTGCTCGTGTAGAGGACAGAACATTTATCTGCTCAAGAAAAGAAGAGGACGCAGGTCCTACTAACAACTGGAAAGACCCACAGGAAGCTTACAAGATGCTTTTTGATATTGCACGTGACAGCTACAAGGGCAGAACAATGTATATTATCCCTTATTCAATGGGTCCTATCGGCTCACCTCTCGCTCAGATCGGCTTAGAGGTAACAGACTCTATCTACGTTGTTCTTAATATGGCTATTATGACACGTATCGGCAAGGCTGTTCTTGAGGTTTTAGGCGACAGCGAGGACTGGATTAAGGGCTTACACGCTCGTTGCGATATTGACGATCAGAAGCGTTACATCTGCCACTTCCCTGAGGATAACTACATCATCAGCGTTAACTCAGGCTACGGCGGAAACGTTCTTTTAGGTAAAAAGTGCTTTGCGCTTCGTATTGCTTCTTACCTCGGTCAGAGAGATGGCTGGATGGCTGAGCATATGCTTATCCTCGGTATTGAAAACCCACAGGGCGAGGTTAAGTACGTTACAGCTGCATTCCCGTCAGCCTGCGGTAAGACAAACCTTGCTATGCTTATTCCTCCGGAAGGCTACAGAGCTAACGGCTACAAGGTTTGGACAGTCGGCGATGATATCGCTTGGATGAGAAAGGGTCCTGACGGCAGACTTTATGCTATCAACCCCGAAAACGGCTTCTTCGGCGTAGCACCGGGTACAAACGCTAAGTCTAACCCGAACGCTCTTGAATCAACAAAGAAGAACACAATCTTTACAAACGTTGCATTAAACCTTGACGACAACACAGTTTGGTGGGAAGGTCTTGACAAGAATCCTCCTGCAAATGCAGAAAACTGGAAGGGCGAGCCTTGGAACGGTCAGACTTCAACAGAGAAGGGCGCACATCCAAACAGCCGTTTCACAGCTCCTGCAAAGAACTGTCCTTGCATCAGCTCAGAGTTTGACTCAACGGCAGGCGTTCCGATTTCTGCTATCATCTTCGGCGGCAGACGTGCTCAGACAACTCCGCTTGTATATCAGTCAAGAGATTGGAACAACGGTGTATTCATCGGTTCAATTATGGCTTCTGAAACAACTGCTGCCGCTACAGGCGCTGTAGGCGTTCTCCGCCGTGACCCGATGGCTATGCGTCCGTTCTGCGGCTACCATATGGCTGACTACTTCCAGCACTGGATTGATATGGGCGAAGAGCTCGGCGACAAGGCTCCAAAGATTTTCAACGTTAACTGGTTCCGTCTTGATGACGAGGGTCACTTCCTCTGGCCTGGCTTTGGCGACAACTTCCGCGTTCTTGAGTGGATTATCAAGCGTTGCGAGGGCGAGGCTGACGCTAAGGAAACAGCTATCGGCTATGTTCCTAATGCAGATGACATCAACCTTGAAGGTCTTGATATGGACAAGAAGGTTCTTGAGGATATTCTTGAGGTTGACAACGCTAAGTGGGCAAAAGAGGCTGAGGGCATTGAGGAGTTCTACAAGAGCTTTGGCGACAAGCTCCCCACAGAGCTTGCAAATCAGCTTTCTTCACTTAAAGAAAGACTTTCAAAGTAATTTAATATCGGCTTAGATAAAAATTGCAGTACCGTTCATTTGGGCGGTACTGCTTTTTTATAAACTAACGATAACCTTTAGATACAATTAAATTATTCATTATTCATCATTCATCATTTATT
Source organism: Acutalibacteraceae bacterium (assembly GCA_051881615.1). GTDB lineage: Bacteria > Bacillota > Clostridia > Oscillospirales > Acutalibacteraceae > CAMFTQ01. Next base: position 2,706 of record JBJEQF010000010.1, read on the forward strand.
ATTCATTAAAACTAAATAAGACTGTGTGTAAATGTACTGCTTTTTAATGATAAAAGATAGTATAATCTCCAATTATCGATTACAAATTGTTAATTGTGACAAACACATTGTGACAAACACGTGACAAAAGATTGACAACATATTGAAAAAGTGGTACTATTAAGTAGAATATAAAATTAAGGAGTGGTTCAATGTTCTGCGAAAAATGCGGTAACAAAATGAATGACGGAGAAATTTTCTGTCAGAAATGCGGTACTAAAATCAGCGATGAGCTTATTCAGGCACAACAGCCTGTAGTACAACAGCCTGTTACACAGCAAGCACCTGTTCAGACAGCATACACCTATAATCAGCAGACTGCACCGTCTGCACCAAAAGCACCAAGAAAGCCTATACCGAAAAAGTTTATCTTGGGCGGAGCAATCGGCGCAGGTGTTATTGCAATAGCTTGCATTGTTATTTTTGTGATTTTGCCTATGTTCAACAAGGCTGACCTGTCAAAATTCATTCGTGTTGACTTTGACGAGGATATGCTTTATGAGGACTTGGCAAACGCTACTGTCAGCTTTGACGAAAAGGAATTGACATACGCTTTTATCACTGACGGCAAGACCGAAGAGGACTACAAAAACTCACTTTCCGGCGGCGATTATTCTGATATGCTTAACTCACTTCAGAGCCAGCTTGGCGGTAAGGCTGTAGGTCTTAGCACTATTCTTGACAACTGCAAAATCAATGCATACATCAAGGGCGACGAAAACGCAACTGAAGAAACTACAGAAGATGAGGGCATCGGTTCTTCAAGCGGCTCGTCAAATAAAACATATCTTGAAAAGCTTTCAAGCAAGGACGTAATCGTTGTAGAGCTTATCTGGGATAAGGATCAAGAGTCACAGCGTGATGTTGAAAGAGCCGAAAAGGCTATGGGCGTAAACTTTGACAAAACAGATAAAACTGTTGAGCTAAGTGTAAGTAACGAGCTTAAAAAGGACGACCTGACACTCAAGGAAACTCAGAAGGTTGATGTCCTTGACTACATTGAAAAGAACAAGCTGACAACAACAAAGGGCTTTAAGGACGGCGAATTAGCCTTTAGCATTTCTGACTTTGAATTTGACGCAGGCGATTACAAAATCGTTTACAACAGATCAGACAGCTATGATATTCAGATTAAAAAAGGCGATGAATACGTAGGCTATATTGATGTTAAGCTCATGGAAAAAGGCTCGGAGGATTACTCATCATATAACGTCAACAAGCTGTCGGCAAATGATGTTGTGACAGTCAGTCTGAACAGAGATTACATAGAAGGCACAAACCTTGTAATAGCAACTCAGGAAAAGGACTTCACAGTAACACCGAATACTCCTATCACGCTTGAAGAGGCAAAGAGCAACACCGAGGCAATCAAAAAGGCTGTTACAGAGTATATTGAAAAAAATTCAAGCACACTTAAAAATCCGAGTGTTGTAAACGCTTACCTTATTACTCCTGTTGACGCTTCAAAATCGAACTGGGAAAACAAAATTCTTGTTTTTGTTCAGGGTAAATATGAGGGCTGGTTTAGTTCTTATGACAAGTATTTTATGACATACGACGTATCAGACGCATATATAAACAACGGCAACCTTGAATACGACTATATCACTTCAGGCAGTGGCAACAAGGAATTAAGCACTCTGACAAAGAATAACTATTACTTCACAACACCAAAGGGATATAAGTCTGAAAAAATTATGTAATCAACAGCTTTTGATAAAATCAAGCTGAAATAAATTTATTTTAAAGGAGATACGATCATGAAATTCTGTCCATATTGCGGAAAACAGCTTCAGGATAACGAGGTTTGCTCCTGCCGTACACAGACAAGCGCACCTGTTCAGCAGCCGGTTCAGCAGCCCGTTCAGCAACCGGTTCAGCAGCCGGTTCAGCAACCTGTTCAGCAGTCACCGTACGCAGCTGCAACACCTGCACAGCCAAAGGGCGAAAACAAATTTGTAAAAGCATTAAAAGAGCTTCCCAACGTATTAAAGTCATTCCTCAAGGACGCAAAAAACACAGTAAATATTGCAAAAGCAAATAACGATATTATGCTTGCAATAGTTTTATCAGGTGTATTCTTTATTGCAGTTTTCCTTTCAAACTGCTTTACGTTCCTTGGTCTGACATTCTCGGTCAAGTCGATGTTAGGCATGTTCGGCGGTGCTGTATCACTTTTCCACTTTCCACAGATTCTTGTTACATCAGTTGTTATGACTGCGCTTATCATCGGTATGTTTGTTCTTGTAACATTCCTCTCAAACAAGCTGTTTAACAAGGAAGCTGATGTAAAGAAATGTTTTGTTGACGCATTTATCACATTCGGTGTTTACTCTCTCCCCGCTTCGGCAGGACTTCTGCTTGCAGGCTTAACAGGCTTCCTCAACATTTACCTGCTGTTAGCCTTTTTGATGTTTACAATCGTTTACCTTGTATTCGTTTTAACTCAGGAGCTTAAAGCAAACGAAGGAGTAAGCAGCACAAAGTTCACTCTTTTGAACGTTTTATTTATCACAATCGCACTGCTTATTATAGTTGCCGTAGGGTTCAATATGTCGTTATGGTGTCTTGACCTTGGCGGTCTTATGAACAATGCTATGTCAGGTATCGGCAGTCTGGGCAGTCTGTTCGGCTGATTTCACCTATTGCAATAATTTACAAAAAAATAACAGCGGCAAAATGACAGCTTATCATTTTGCCGCTGTTTTGTGTTATTTTGCACTATATTTATCAAAAAATCAGACTTATTTCCTTTGTATATGATAAGCAATCGTCGCAACAGCTGCTCCGACAGCAGCACCTATTGCCACTCCTAAAGACAAGGCTTTTGCTCCGCCTGTGGCAGATGCAACGCACAAGCCTAATGACATACCTATTGAAACAAACAATATCGGCGGAAAGGTGTTTTTATCGTTTTTATCATTCTTATCGTTTTTACTCATTGTTTTTACCCTTTTGCTTTGTCTTGTTTTCAAGCTTGTATCCTGTGATGAGGTATGTAAGCGTCAGTGTAAGCCAGATCGTTGTTACGATAATAAGCGGTAAAACGCCGATGTCAAAGGTCATTCCTGGCAATGCTATAAGAACCCACAAAACAGTGCAGACGTAATTTGCAACATTGTACGCTTTAAAGCCTGCCTTGTAAATATTCATCTTTTCTGCCTCGTCACAGCTGTCTATCCACTCCTTCTGGAACTTAACATCAAGAGCGTCACCCTTTTTCTCGGGGTTAATTTTTTTGGCAAGCTCTATGACAGACCTTGAAATCAAAGCAAACGAAACGATGCTAATGATAATCAAGAGCAGAAACGCACCGCAGATAACAAGCGACATTATATCGCCTTTTGATATTACGAATTTAAGCGAACAGCCCCACAAGCCGAACACAAAATACAAGACAATAACGCTGACCGTATTGACAGACGATGACAGGCTCAAAAGCTTTTCAGACCTTGAAATTGTTTCCTCGTCTTCCCCGTCCCATTGTTCAAAAATTTTTCTCGCCTTTTTTATCAAAGACAGGCAAACAGCAACAACAGTAAGGAAGATTACTAAGTAAACGACAGGTGTTGCATAGAACGATATTTTGTTGAAGCCTTCCCATAAAGCGTAGGCATCGAGTGAAAAAAGCGAATCCTCAAAAACCGAAATTAAAAATCCCAACAGCATACCGATAATCAAACCCGGAATCATAAGAAGCGAAAGCTTCTTGGCGGCTGTTTTATTTTTCTTTCTGTCAGCAGTTACTTTGTTGTTATTCATCTTCTTTATCCTCCGAATACATAAAAATATCTTCGACCGAAGCCGAGCAGACCTTTGCAATTTTCAGTGCAAGCGTTACTGACGGTGAGTAATCGCCACGCTCAATCTGACTTATTGTCTGACGAGAAGTACCGACCAGTGCGCCCATTTCCTGTTGATTAACACCGAGCCTTGAGCGGTATTCCTTTAGTCGGTTATAAAGGGGCATAAAATCGACCTCTTTCATTGTACTTATTCCGGAATATGACAAGTTTTCTTGTCAACAGTATTGTAGCATTGACAAGAATAGTTGTCAATAGGTTTTTGCGAAAAATTTTAAGAAGATTTATAAACAAAAACACTCAATCGGCTTGCAGAGATGTCGGCACTTCCGGTTGAGTGTTGTTTTTGATATATTATAGCTTTGTTTTCTTGGTGAAATATAGTTTTACACCTTTCACTTTGTGTGAAGATTAAAATTATTCATTTTTCATCATTCATCATTCATTATTCATTAAATTTTCGTGCATTATCACTAACTACGAAGCACTTAGCACTCCACACTTCACACTCCAAACTCCACACTCACCCAACATTATGCGCCGCTACTGCTCCGTCTGCCACCGCCGTAACAATCTGCCTAAGCTCCTTTGTGCGCACATCGCCTGCGGCAAAAACTCCGCTTATGCTTGTTTTTGTTGTTTCATCTGCTATGATATAGCCGTTCTTATCCAAGGCTATTTTTCCTTGAAGGAATTTTGTTGACGGCTCACGACCTATGCTGACAAATACACCGTCACAGATAATATCGGACGTTTCGCCTGTTTTCACATTTTTGATTTTTACACCGCCGAATTTATTGTCACCTATAAAGCCGCAGACCTCGCTGTCCCATACAAAGCTGATGTTTTTCGCCATTTCAAGCGGTTCACTGTAAATCCTTTCGGCTCTGAGTGTATCTCTGCGGTGAATAAGCGTGACTGATTTTGCAAGCTTTGAAAGATACAGAGCGTCTGTCGCCGCCGAGCTTCCGCCGCCTACCACAACCACGCTTTTGTCCTTGTAAAATCTGCCATCACAGTGCGCGCAGTAGTGAACTCCCGAGCCGATAAACTGCTGTTCACCCTCGATATTGAGTTTTCTCGGCTCTGCACCGACAGCGATAATAACATTTCTTGCAAAAACGTCCGAGGTTGTGAGCGTGATTTTCTTTATATCAAGGTCAAGACTTACGTCTGTTACCTCATCAAAAATCGTTTTTGCGCCGAAACGCTCTGCGCTCTCCTGCATTTTCATACCGAGCGTAAAGCCGTCTATCCCCTCTTCAAAGCCGGGGTAATTGTCTATTTCATCGGTTAAGGTCATCTGTCCGCCAATAGACATTTTTTCAATTACAGCCGCGTCAAGACCGGCACGTGAAGCGTACAGGGCGGCGGTGTACCCTGCAGGTCCTCCTCCGATTATAGCAACGTCATAGATATGCTCCAAAACTATTCCTCCTTTTCTGACATCAGTTGAAATTTTTAGCCTTTTTATTATTTTAACATATTCCGACAAATTTTTCATCAATTTTTGATATATCAGATAAAATAATTTTCTGCTTTTCGCAGTAAATTTTGCATTTTGTATTGAAATTTTTTGCAGATTATAGTATAATAATCAGTACAGTTTGATTTACAAAGCTATCCCCTTAATTCTTAATTCTGCATTTTGCATTTTGAATTCTGCATTATTATTCGCTGGTGTGGCGCAGCCGGTAGCGCAACTGATTCGTAATCAGTAGGTCGACAGTTCAAATCTGTTCACCAGCTCCAAGCAAAAACCGCATTGTAGAGCCGTTTTTCAGGCTTTGCAGTGCGGTTGTTTATTTTTTATTAGAGAATTAAAAATATCAAGCCTGTATTTCAAAACCTACTGCAATTACGTGTAGTAATTTGCAGCTTCGCAAAATTATTCATCATCAAGCATTATATCAAGATGACGTCTGTAGCGTGTTGGTATTCTGATGTCGCAGAAGTAACCCATTTGAGAAAGAAATTTGGAAATCGCACTGATACCGTCACGATAAAAAGCTCTGATACGTCTTGATTTGTATGTGATATTCTTATAATCAGGCGGGCAGATAAAAGTCCAGTCTGCACCCTCTTTGTCAAAGATAATTCTGAAAAATTTATCAATTTCAATGCCTTTATACCCCACCTTGCTCAAAAGTATGTGATGCTCCACACCGTCATCAATGTGACATACATAAGCCTTAGTGCCGTCAAAATCAATAACTGCCATTAAAGGTTCGTCTTTTTCTATGGCATTTTTTACGCTTTCATATTCGTTGTATTGAATTATTTCCATAATGTCACTCTCCGCTTCATAGCTTTTCCTTATTTTATTTTTAGCACTTTGCTGTTGTGCAAAAGCGTTTTCAATTTATACAAGCCGCTCTGTATTGCGATTACAGGGTGGTTATTTCTTAAATAATCAGCCATATTCCGTTGACAAAAATATATGAATGTGATATTATAATGATGTAAAGGAACAGTTTTAGCTGTTTCGCAACTCAATTTAATTATATTTTATTATAACCGTCTTGTGGTGCGAACACAGGGCGGTTATTTCTTTATAGTGAACACAATAAAAAATGTGAAAATTAAAATCACGATTATGTATTCCACCATACCACCCCCTTTCTCAAGGGAGCTGAAACAGCCGCCACTGCTCCTTTACAAGTACATTATAGCACAGGCAGGCTTATTATACAAGCGTAAGTAACGGCTAAAGTCACACGAAACGCTGTTTTCAAGAGTTATTAAAGGCGAGTTATTTTCTTATAACAAATATTATCACCTACCCTTTACGCTTCATTACTCAAAAATTTTCTGTATATAATTTATCAAAAAGTTGCATTTTTTAGTGCAACTTTTTCTTTTTTATGCCTATGGGTGAAGAAAAGTTTTTATTATTACGGAGGGTGATATTTTGACAAACGAAAACAACAGCTCTAATCCTAAGTACTTTTATTGCTATCTTGACAATGAGCGAATACTTAACCGTCTTAGCGATGAACAGGCCGGCAAACTATGGAAAATGCTATTTGCATATGCAAACGGGGAAAATAATCAAAGCATTGACGATACTGCCGTTATGGTGCTTTTTGATATGCTGTCGTATCAGATAGAAAGGGATTTTGAAAAATACCGTGACAAGTGTGAGAAAAACAAAGCTAACGCCAACGCTCGCAAGCGGTCGAAGGCGGTCGCAAACGATGGCAGCCAAGAAAAAGAAAAAGACAAAGACAAAGACAAAGAAAAAGACAAAGAAAAAGACAAAGACAAATATAAAGAGAAAGACAAATACAAAGAAGAAGAAAAAGAAAAAGATGATGCTCCTGCGTCGCAAAAATCAACCGAAACCGCAGGCGGTTTGGATGATTTATATTTGTCAACTGACGTTGACGCTCGAAGCTCACTAAATAACGAGTATGTTATAAATAAATTTAACTTAATCTGCAAGAGCCTGCCCCGTGTGCAGAAAATTACAGACTCTCGCAAAAGGAAAATTCAGGCTTTGCGCAAGCATCTGGGCGATTATACTATTGAGGACTATTTCACAGCGATAGAGCAGTCCGACTTTTTGTCGGGCAGGTCGGGCAAATGGACAGGCTGTAATTTTGACTGGGCGTTAAATCCGGAAAACATAGCAAAGGTAATCGAGGGCAACTACATCAACAAGCCGAAGAAGGGTAAAATTGAATTTCTCGGCTGTGAGGAGAGATCGTATGATTTAGAGGAGCTTGAAAACAGAAGCGAGTTTGATTAGCTGTGAAAACAGCCTCCCCATAACAGGAAGGCTGTTGTTAGTGCTTTTCTTTTCAGCGTACCGACCTGAAGTCCGAAAAAGCTATGCTGCCTGTTGTACATTCTCTTGCACAGATGCCGAAGTCGGGGCAGTCGGTGCATTTTTCGTAGTCGATTACGGCAAGGTTATCTGTTACCTTGATTGCTCCGAGCGGGCAGACCTTTTCGCACTTTTTGCAGCCGATACAGCCGTTTTTGCAAGCCTTGCGTGTGACTGCACCCTTGTCCTTGTTGCTGCACGTTACCACTACTCTTTCGACATCGTCCATAAGTGTGATAAGGTGGTTAGGACAGGTTTTTGCACAAAGTCCGCAGCCTATGCAGGCTCTTGTGTCAACGTGGGCTATGCCGTTTTCGATGCATATTGCGTTATTCGGACATACGCTTGCGCAGTCGCCAAGTCCCATACAGCCGTAGGGACATTCGCCCTTTGAGCCGAATATGAGCTTTGCCGCCGCACAGCTGTTTATGCCGTTGTACTCTACCCTATCCTGCGTAAAGGTACAGTCGCCGCCGCAGTGGATAGTTGCAACCTTTTCTATAACATCGGCATACTCCACGCCGAGGATTTCGCTTATCCTCTTTGAAACGGTGTCGCCGCCCGGAACGCAGAGGTTTGTAGCAGTTCCCTCAGTTTCGGCAAGAGCCTTTGCGTAGCCGTCACAGCCTGCAAAGCCGCAGGCTCCGCAGTTAGCACCGGGCAGACATTCTCTTATTACAGGGATTTTTTCGTTCTCCTTGACAGCCATAAGCTTTGAGGCAGTAACAAGCACAGCAGCACAGATAATTCCTATAATCACAACGGGGATTACAGCAGTCAGAATAAGTTCCATTTTGTCCACCTCCGTTACGCAAACAGGTTTTCAACAACACCCGAAAATCCGAGGAAGGACAGCGAGGTTATTGAAGCCGCAACAAGCGTTATAGGCAGTCCCTGAAAAGCCTTTGGTATGTCTGCACCCTCAAGTCTTGAGCGAACTCCCGAGAACATTACCATAGCAAGGAAAAATCCGAGTCCGCTGCCCAGCGAATTCACCATAGCCTCTGCAAATGTGTACTGCTCTGTGATGTTGAGGATTGTAACGCCGAGTACGGCGCAGTTTGTTGTGATAAGCGGAAGATATACTCCCAAGGACTTGTGAAGTGACGGAATATATCTCTTTAAAATAATTTCTACAAGCTGAACAAGCGTTGCTATCACAAGAATAAACACTATTGTCTGCAAATAGCCTAAGTTGTTCGGATTTAGCAGATACATCTGCACAGGGTAGGTGGCGGCAGTAGCAAGGAGCATTACAAAAATTACCGCAACGCTCATTCCCACAGCCTGATTGAGCTTTTTTGAAACTCCGAGGAAAGGACAAATTCCAAGGAAGCGTGACAGCACGTAGTTGTTTACAAATACGGCTGACAGCATAATAATTATAAGCTTTGTCATTTTGCTCCCTCCTTTTGCTCACAATCGGTTTTTCCGCAGATTTTTGCAGACGGACAGCCTGCACAGCCGAAGCTCTTTTTACTGTTTTTGCCGCCTGTTAATTTTGCGACTATCGCCATAAGTATGCCGAACACAAGAAAGCCGCCCGGCGCCATTGTCATAATTGAGATGTGGTTATCAGCAAGGACAGGTATCTCTATTCCGAGCCACGTGCCGTTGCCGAGTACCTCTCTGAATGTTGCCATAAGCACAAGCGCAAGCGTAAAGCCTGCACCCATTCCTACTGCGTCAATCGCTGATGACAGGATATTGTTTTTATTTGCAAACATTTCTGCACGTCCTAAGATTATGCAGTTTACAACGATAAGCGGAAGGTATATTCCCAGTGCTTCGTCAAGTGAGGGAGCGAATGCCTTTACAAGCATCTGCACCATTGTAACAAAGCCTGCGATAAGCACTATATAGCAGGGAATTCTTACCTTGTCGGGGATAACGTTTCTAAGTGCCGAAATTACTATATTGGAGCATAAAAGAACGATTGAAGCCGCCGCACCCATACCGAGCGCACTCATAACGCTTGTTGAAACCGCAAGCGTAGGACAGGTACCCAGCACGAGTACAAGAACAGGGTTTTCTTTTAAAATTCCTTTAAGGAAGTTTTGCTTTTGGTTCATTTTTCTGCCCCCTTTATCATATCGAACGCTTTGAGTGCGTCCTCTATTGCGCTTTTGTATGCCTTTGATGAAATGGTTGCGCCTGTTATTGCGTCAACCTCGTTTAATGTGTCGGCTGTTTTGCCGTTGTACTGCGATTTGTACGGGTCTTCTGCAGTTTTTGAGCCTAAACCGCTTGTTTCTGCGTGAGAAAGCGTTTTTGTCGCCTGAATAGCACCGTCTGCATTTACTCCGCAGATGAGCTTCATTTCTCCGCCGTAGCCCTTAGTTGTGAGCATAAACACATAGCCCTTGCCGTTGTCGGCTGTGTAGATTTCCTCAACCTTTTCCGGTGCGTTTTCAAGCTCTAAAAGTGTAAAGCTGTCGCCCTCGGGCAGAACCTCAGCCATAGCCTTCTGTGCCTTTTCCTGTTCTGCTTTAGCTATAACGGGCGCTGTTATTGAGTTTATGTACGCAAGCAATGCTGTTATTACAAGGCAGATACCGGCAAGCACAAGCACAGGCTTTATAATATCCTTGAAGGTGTTTTTCATATTTTAGCACCTCCTGTAAGCGGTTTCTGACGTGTCAGATTTGAAATGTACGGTGTAAAAATATTCATCAGGAGAATTGAGTACGAAACACCCTCTGGTGACGCTCCCCAGAATCTGATAAGCACTGTGATAAGACCGCAGCCTACACCGAAAATCACCTTGCCCCACTTTGTGCAGGGAGTTGTTGCGTAGTCGGTAGCCATAAAGAATGCGCCGATTATAAGTCCGCCCGACAAAAGCTGGTAAAGCGGGTCTTTGTCAAGGATAAGCGACATAACAAGCACTGTACCGATAAACGCAAGCGGTGTGTGGTATGTGATAACTTTTCTTGCGATAAGATATATTCCACCTATTGCAAGCGCTATTGCACACGTTTCGCCAAGACAGCCGCCGTGAAGTCCTAACAGCATATCTGTGTATGAGGGTAATGAGTTAAGCTCGCCCTTAGAAATAAGTGCAAGCGGTGTAGCGCACGACTGTGCGTCACGAAATGTCCACGTAGTCATTGTTGTTGAAAACGCTGTCATCATAACAATTCGTGCGGTGATTGCCGGGTTTGCAAAGTTCTGACCTATACCGCCGAAAAGCTGTTTTACAATTACAATGGCGAACATACTGCCGAAAGCCGCCTGCCACAGCGGAATTGAAACAGGCAAATTGTAAGCAAGCAAAACGCCTGTTACAACTGCTGAAAGGTCTTTGATTGTGTTTTCTTTTTTGCAGATTATTTCAAACAGCCATTCTGACACAAGGCAGACAGCTACGCACACTCCGATAACGAGCAGTGACCTCATACCGAAAATAACAACTGACGCAACGCCTGCCGGCAGAAGTGCAATAAGCACATCAAGCATTATTTTCTGCGTAGTTCTTGCTGACGTGACGTGGGGAGAAACCGAGGAAATCAGCTTGTTCATTTTGTATTTTCCTCCTTTGCCTTTTGTTCTCTGATGTATTTTAAAAGCATAGCTTTAGCAAGCTTGTTTGTCTGTACGATATGCCGTTTTGCAGGGCAGGCATACGCACAGCAGCCGCACTCCATACATAAATCGGCACACAAGTCTTTTAATATTTCAGGCTCGTTTAGCTTATATGCCTTTGAGATTGCTCTCGGGTCAAGGCGCAGAGGGCAGTGGTTTACGCACTCTCCGCAGTTTATGCAGGCTGTCGTTTTTGGCGGTGTTGCCTCTTTTTCGTCCATAGCGATTACGGCGTTTGTCATTTTAAGCACAGGCATATCAAGACTCGGAACGGTTATACCCATCATAGGACCTCCGTAGAGAACCTTTTTTACCTCTGACTTAAAGCCGCCGCAGAAGTCAAACAGCTTTTCAAGAGGTGTGCCGATTGGCGCAATTACGTTTTTAGGCTCTTTCACAGCCGAGCCGTCAACCGTTATGCACTTATTTATAAGCGGAATACCTGTTTCAATGTACTCGGCGATAAAGGCAAGCGTTGTGCAGTTTATGACGATTACTCCCACGTCAAGCGGCAGACCGCCCTTTGGTATCATTCTGCCTGTTGTGTTGTAGACAAGCACCTTTTCACCGCCCTGCGGATACATAGACGGCAGTACCTTAACATCAATGCCGCTGTTGCGTTTTGAGATTTGCGACATTTTGTCAATGCACTGCTTTTTGTTGTTCTCTATTCCGATTATTACTTTCGGGACTTTTAAATATTTTTGCAGAAGCTCTATTCCCTTTTCGATATAGTCGGCTTTATCGAGCATTGTTCTTGTGTCTGACGTTATGTAAGGCTCGCACTCTGCGCCGTTTATCACAACAACCTCGACCTTTGACAAATCCTTAACGGCAAGCTTTACAAAGGTGGGAAAGCCTGCTCCACCCAAGCCGACAATTCCGCTTGCCTTAACGGCTGAAATAAAGCTATCGAAATCCGTCACGACAGGCGGCTTAACATTTTCGTCTATTTCCTGCAAGCCGTCAGCTTCGATTACAACGGCTGTCGTTTTCATACCGCCCGACATTGTAAGCTCGTCAAGTTTTTTCACCTTGCCCGACACGCTTGAATGAATCGGTGCAGATATAAATCCGTCCGACTCGCCGATAAGCTGTCCGACCTTGACCGTATCACCGACCTTGACTACAGGCTTTGCCGGCTTTCCGATGTGCATTGACATAGGAATAACTACCGTTTCGGGCAACGGAAGTAGAGCAGGCGCACAGTCGGCGGTATTCTTTTTGTGCAAAAGTTTTACACCCTTTAATTTCATAAGGTTCTGTCCTCCGATATAATTTATTAAATGAATGATGAAAAATGAATAATGAATAATTCTTTTATCTAATTAAAACTTAATCTTTTTATTACAAGCTGTGCTGTTACTCCTGTGATTGCTCCGGCTGCTATGGCTGACGCTATCAGCACAGGCAGATAGAAAAGTATCTGCGGCGTCATTGTGATTATTACTGCCGTTGTGAGCTGTCCTATGTTGTGAGCGACTGCGCAGAGAACCGACAGCACCCACAGGCTGATATAATATTTAATGAATAATGAATGATGAAAAATGAATAATGAATAATTCTTTTATCTAATTAAAACTTAATCTTTTTATGACAAGCTGTGCTGTTACTCCTGTGATTGCTCCGGCTGTTATGCCTGACACTATAAGCACAGGCAGATAGAAAAATATCTGCGGTGTCATTGTGATTATTACAGCTGTTGTGAGCTGTCCTATATTGTGAGCTATGGCGCACAGAACCGACAGCACCCACAAATTGTCAGAACTAAAAAATCTTTTAAGAAGTATCATCAGAATAAATGACAAAAGTCCTCCCGACAGGCTGTATATAAATGACATTATCTGACCTGTGAGCAAACTGCCGAGCGTTATTCTGATAAAAAGTACAGCCGCTGAATATTTTGTGCCGAGTGTATAGAGCGTGAAAAGCGTGAATATATTGGCCACGCCGAGCTTTATGCCGTAAATCGGCACAATCGGCGGAATTGCGCTTTCTATCACAAAAGCGACAAGCGCAAATGCTGTGATTATCGCAGTAGTTATCAGTTTTTTTGTATTCATATAACAGCTCCTGCTCTGGCATCCGTTGCAGTCTGACGGTTTTCAAATTTTATAATAACCTTATTCGGCAGACAGACTATCGGCGAACCCTCGCTTTTAAGCTCACCGTGATTAACACAGATTTTGTCGGGGCAGTCGGCAGACGACATCTTGATTTGTCCGTTTGAAACTGCTATCACGTTTTTGCCGAGGTCGCCGTTTAGCGTAATTTCTCTGTAATCCGTTACTAAGTCGAGGTTGATTTTTTCAACAAGCTCGCCGTTTTGGTATATTCCGACAATTCTCGTCTGCGGTGAGATGCTTTGGAATATCACCCACAAGACGGAGCAGATAAGAAGTACCGATGAAAAAACAATTATCCATATGCGGTTTTTCAAGGCTTTATCACCTCGTATTTTCTTTGTGAAGAAAAGCAGTTTTTAAGTCCTTTGGTTATATATATATCAAGGCTGTCGGTGACAAGCACCATATCGAATAATGCGGTGTTATTTTTGTAAAGGTCGGACGCTTTCTTAATTCCCATAACGAAAATTGCGGTGGAAAGTGCGTCTGCAAGCGTATCATCTGTTGAAACTATCGTAACAGACTTCAATCCGCTATTTGACGGTACGCCTGTTTTGGGGTCGATTATGTGATGATAACGCACACCGCCTTGCTCAAAATAACGCTGATAACCGCCTGATGTGACAACCGAGCAATCGGTGACAGAGAGCGTTCCTATCTGCTTTGAGTTGTCGTCAGGGTCTGCTATTGACACGTTCCAGAGTTTTCCGTCAGGCTTTTTGCCGATAGCCGAAACGTTGCCGCCGAGCGAGATTATAGCGGAGCTTACGTTGTTTTCTCTTAGAATATCCGAAACCCTTGAAGCGGTAAACCCCTTTGCAATACCGCCGAGGTCTATTGAGGTATCGTTGTCAAGCGTGACTATGCTGTCGCTGATTTTAATATGCTCTGTGCCGACTGACTTTAAGAGTGTGTCAATTTCTGTTTTATCGGGGACTTTATTTTCTGTATCGGAATAAAAACCCCACGCACGTGTAAGCGGTTCTGTTGTGATGTCAAAAGCTCCGTCTGAGAGCCTTGCTATATCTGTTGCTTTTTTGATAATTGAGAGTGTGTCGGCTGATAGATTTTGCGTTTTGCTGTGGTTTAGCTTATAGATTTCGCTGTTTTTGTTCTCAACAGAAAGTAAGCTGTCGAGCCTTTCGATTTCCTGCTTTGCAAGTGTTACTGCTTTTTCGCTATTTTTGCCGTAAGCAGTGATAGTCATTACGGTATCCATTGAGAAAAACTCGCTGTCATACCTTGTTCTGAAATTGCAGGATACAAATGTCAAGCATAAAACAAAAGCCAAAAAGACAGACAAAACAGTAAAACGCTTCAAATAATCAGACCTTTACACAGTATATGATGCTATTATACAACAAAAAAGCAGATTTGACAAATTATTTCTTTAGCAAAAACGGAATTTTTTGCATAATCTTTTCACAATACAAGGTATTATATGCAAAATTTTGAATATGCTAATACATACGGACAAAATTTTGCTTTGCTCAATCACGGCTTTGCTGTTGACAGTCACAGGAACTTGTGTTATAATCACAGTAACCTAATTTTAGACGAGGTGATTTTTTGGTTTATCTGTTTCTTGTAATCGGTTTCGTTTTGCTTGTAAAGGGTGCTGACTTTTTTGTTGACGGCAGTGCCTCTATCGCAAAAAAGCTGAGAGTGCCTGAGCTTATCATCGGTCTTACCATTGTAGCTATGGGTACGTCTGCGCCCGAGGCGGCTGTCAGCATTTCGGCTTCGCTTGCTGGCTCTAACGATATTGCGATTAGCAACGTAACCGGCTCTAACCTTTTTAATCTGCTTGTTGTTGTCGGTGTTTCGGCACTTATCCGCCCTATCTGCGTTGACAGTGTAGTAATAAAGCGTGACATTCCGTTTTCAATTATCGCCGTTGCGCTTACTTTTACTATGGGCTTGCTGTTTAACAACGTGTTCGGTATGCTGCCGTCTGCTATTTTGCTTTTGCTTTTTATATTGTATATGTTCCTGACAGTCAGAAGTGCTATGAAGGACAGAAAGCTTACTGCAAATGACGAGGAAAAAGTGGAGAGCAACCTGTCTATGCCAAAGAGCATACTTTCGACTATTGTCGGCATAGGCGCAGTTATTGTCGGCGGTCAGCTTGTTGTAAACTCCGCTACAGAAATTGCCAGAACCTTTGGCTTGTCGGAAACGCTTATCGGACTGACAATCTGCGCTATCGGAACGTCTTTACCGGAGCTTGTGACATCAGTTGTGGCTTCTAAAAAGGGTATGAGCGACTTAGCTATCGGCAACGCTATCGGCTCAAACTTATTTAAC
>JBJEQF010000011.1:0-67912 GCA_051881615.1 Acutalibacteraceae bacterium
TTGAACCTGCACATCGGTTGACACTAGAACCTAAATCTAGCGCGTCTGCCAATTCCGCCACGCCCGCAAATTGATAAAATGCAAAATGCAAAGTGCATAATGCATAATTATTTATTTGAATTTGAGGTTTTGCAAATCTTTATCAGAATACTAATAATTTCATTTATATCTGACTGTAAACTTTCAAATTGCATTTAATCAATGTAATTTGTTTTATAAAGCAATTTAATCCAATAGCATGACTCGTTAGCTTCCTTTAAGGCAATGCTCATTTTTGATATAAAATCAGGTTTACTTTGAGCTCATTGTGCTTCTGAAACATTAGCACCAATGCTCGTTCCGCATCTTAAAAGTTGCTTTGAAAGTACGTATTCTTTGAATTGCTCTGTCAGATATTTATACAAATTCACAATACGTACAGCAAAATCAAAACTTTTATCATAAATAATATTGTTATTCATAATAATTCTGCACTCTGCATTCTGAATTTTGAATTCTTCCATTTGAAACCCAAATGTTATGTCAACATTTCGACTAAAACATTATATTACTTTTTGAAGCAAAAATCAATACTCTGATTTATAATTATCATAAATATTCACTATCAGATATACTGTTGCAATCGTTAGCATTATCATATATAATAGTGAGCTTACGCATAACACAATCATTTGTAATAGAACCATATAAAAGCGGCGGTCACTCTATTGTGCCGCCGCCTACTACTGTATCTCCGTCATATATCACTGCCGCCTGTCCTTTTGATATCGCCCTCTGCGGCTCGTCAAATTCAATGTGCAGGCGGTTGTCGTCTGTCTGCTCCACCGTTGCCCATTGCTCCGCTTGCTTGTAACGCACCTTGACCTTAACCCTTATCGGTTTATCAAGACGTTCATATGCAATCAGATTTATATCGCTTACGGTAAGGCTCTTTGAAAATAAATCGTCATTATATCCAAGGATAACTTTGTTGTTTTCTATATCCTTTTCGCATACGTACATAGGGCGGGGAAGGGCAAGTCCGAGTCCCTTGCGCTGACCTATGGTGTAACGGATAATTCCCTTATGCTCACCGAGGATATTGCCGTTTTTATCGACAAAATCGCCGTTTCTGTACGTTTTGCCTGTGTAATTCTCAATAAATTTACTGTAATCTCCGTCAGGCACAAAGCAAATGTCCTGACTGTCGTGCTTTTTAGCGTTTAAAAGTCCTAATTTTTCGGCAAGCTCCCTGACCTGTATTTTTGTCATTGAGCCTAACGGAAAGAGCGTTTTGCTTAACTGCTGCTGAGTTAGTGAGTATAAAACATAGCTCTGATCCTTTGTGTCGTCAACAGCCTTTTTCAGCAGATATCTGCCGGAGTTTTCGTCAAATTCGATTTTTGCATAGTGACCGGTTACAACGTAATCAAAGTCAAGCTCCTCGGCTCTGCCAATCAGCTTGTCAAATTTGATGTATCTGTTGCAGTCAATGCAGGGGTTCGGCGTTGCTCCGCATTCGTAGGCGTTTATAAATCTGTCGATTACGTTTTCGCGAAAGCTGTCCTTGAAATTATACACGTAATAAGGAATACCTATTTTGTAAGATACGTTTCGTGCGTCCTCAACATCGTCAAGTGAACAGCAGGTTTTTTCGGTTTTGCAGATATCGTCATTATCATACAGCTTCAGCGTAACGCCTGTTGCGTCATAGCCCTGCTCCTTTATGATGTAAGCCGCAACAGAGCTGTCAACTCCGCCGCTCATTGCAATCATAGCCTTTTTTGCCATAAATTAACCTAACCTTATCATTTCGTCAATACATTTCTTTGCGTCACGTATTGTTTCGTCACTTAAAATTATTTCTTCACCGCCGTTGCCGTTTAAGCAGTTGTATAAATCAATCAGAGTTGTCGCCTTCATATGGGGGCAAATCAGCTTCAGTGAGAGGTAGTGGAACGTCTTGTCGGGGCACATATATTGCAGATGCTCAGCAATACTTATCTCTGTACCGATGATAAACTCCTTGCAGTCAGAGTTTACTGCATAGTCCATTATGCCTGATGTTGAGCCGATATAATCAGCCAGCTCGCAAACCTCGGGTACACATTCGGGGTGAACAAGAAGCTGAGCGTTTGGATGCTCCTTCTTTGCCTTGACAGCTTCATCTCTGTTTACAGCTGCGTGAATAGGACAGCCGCCGTTTAACAGCTTTATGTTCTTATCCTTAACCTGACTTGCAACATATTGTCCCAGGTTGCAGTCGGGGATAAAGAGAATGTTTTTATTCTGGATGTTATTAACAATCTTTACAGCCGATGAGCTTGTAACGCACACGTCGCAGATAGTCTTGAGGTCTGCCGTTGTGTTGATGTACGCTACTACGGTGTAATCGGGATATTTTTCCTTAACCTGAGAGATAAGCCCCTTGTCCATCTGATCAGCCATAGCACAGCCTGCAATTGGGTTTGCAAGATACACTGTCTTTTCGGGTGACAGAATTTTTGCAGTTTCAGCCATAAAGCGAACGCCGCACATAATTACATTCTTGTTTGCTGCGCCCTTTGCCTTTACGCTCAGTGCATAGCTGTCGCCTGTAAAGTCGGCAACCTCTGAAATTTCCCTTGCAACATAGCTGTGGGCAAGTATGCAAAAATCCTTTTCCTTTTTCAGTCTTAATATTTCCTGTTGAATTTCTTTGATATTCATATAATTAACGTCCTTTCAAAACGTATTAGATTTCACTGTAATCGCCACGGTCTGTCACAATTTCATAGCCGATAGTTTTCATTCTGTTGCTAAGGCAGTATTTACATTCGGCGGCTTCTTCGCCCGTACAGATTTTGTTATCATAGAGCATATATTTTTTGCGTACAGAAACAGGGGAGAGGTTAGGCATTACAACATTTGCACCGGCAAGAATACCCATCTCACGTCCCATAGGGTGAATAGTTCCGAGTGCTGTGGTAGAGGGGATAAGAGCGTTTCTGTTCATAAGCCGCAGAATTGAAATGAGCGTGAGGGTAAGCTCAAGACTGCCTTGCTTGAAATTAGCAAACGGCGTGTCCTTGTGAGGGATAAACGGACCTATGCCAATCATATGAGGCTTGAAGTTTTTGATAAATCTAAGGTCTTGAACGATATTTTCAAGCGTCTGATACGGTGAGCCGACCATAAAGCCACAGCCTGTCTGATAGCCGATTTTTTTAAGATAGGCAAGGCAGTTTATTCTGCTGCCTAAATCCATATTATCAGGGTGCAGCTTAACGTAATGTGCGCCGTTTGCCGTTTCGTGCCTTAAAAGATACCTGTTTGCGCCTGCTTTAAAAAAGAGCTTGTATGACTTTTCACTTTTTTCGCCGATAGACAGCGTAACGGCGCAGTCGGGGTATTTTTCTTTTATGCTCCTTACGATGTCTGCAATCAGCTCGTCTGTGTAATAGCCGTCATCGCCACCCTGTAAAACAAAGGTGCGAAAGCCAAGGCTGTAGCCGTTTTCACAGCAAGAGAGTATATCGTCCTTGCTTAGTCTGTACCGCTGTGCATTTTTGTTACTTCTGCGTATTCCGCAGTAGTAGCAGTCGTTTTTGCAGTAGCTTGTAAATTCAATCAGACCGCGCACATATATTTTATTGCCGAATTTTTGCTTGCTGACGTTTTGCGCTTCCTTTGCCAAAGTTTCTCTTGTATCATCGTCAAAATTTTTGAGCAGATACAAAAGCTCGTCAAAATCGGCGTCAGAGCAAGCGGCTAATTTTTCAATGATTTTCTTCATATGTTCTCCGATTTATATTGTATATCACAGCTTAATTATACAGTGTAATCGTCAAACTTTCAAGATGCCACAGTGTGATTTTTTTGGCATAAATAGAAAAAACAGCAAAAACATCAAAATAAATCAAGTGAATGGAAAAGCGAAGAGGTTAAAAGGCTCAAAGCAGAGAAATGACTATGCCGAAAACCAGTCAAAGCGAATGAACCGCCTTGCAAAGCACAGCCTTGACGAGGACAACAAAAAAATGTACTCGCAAAGAGCCGAAAAATGGCAGGAAAAAGCGGAAGAAATCGAAGAAAAGCTAAACGAGCCTGTTGCAAATTCGGGGGAAAGTGGTATAATAGATACAAGGCACTATGTCAAAGGAAATTATAGTGTGAATTTTGGTAAATCATTTGGTGAAAAGCCTATAAGCAGACAACTTGCTGAAATTTACTCAAATGAGTTTGATAAAATGGTTGACCTCTTTGGAAAGATTGAAAGTGTTGGTTCTGTTGATGTTCGTGGTTATGAAAATAACGGAATATTTGGCAGCTATAACGATAATAGCGGAATACTTACTATATATGGTGCGGGTGGCAAAAGTGGTATTGAACAATTATCAAAAATAGCAAAAGAACATAAGAAATCAGGTCAATGGTCAACATCTTCGTATTTACATACATACCGTCACGAATTGGGTCACGCACTGCAAAATCAATTATCTATTTCAGATAGTATGTATGAAGAGAAATTAGAAAAAATTGAAAGACTGCGTCAAGGTTTGCTCGAAAAATTCAAAAATAATGTATCTGATATAGGAAAATATAAAGCTAATACACTTTCAATTTATGGTTTTGATAGTCTTGATGATTTTATTTCAGAAAGTGTTGCTGAGTACTTGAACGGTAAACCGAGAGAAACTGCCCAAAAGGTAATAGATATTTTAAGAGGAGGTTAATATTTGTGATTACAATTCCTAATATGGTGAGAGAATATATGGATATTTCTGAAAGACAACCTAAAATAATAACTTCGGCTCCAGAAAATATCAAAGAGAAAGCACGTGAGATAAATAAAAAATATTTTGAACTCACCGGAAAAAAATACTTTTCAAATATCTAAACCGCTCCCACATTGTGAGGGCGGTATTTTTATATGTTCTCCGATTTATATTGTATATCACAGCTTAATTATACAGTGTAATCATCAAACTTTCCAGAGAAGAAATTAAGAAATTTTTAGGTAATCTAATCAAGAAGTAGAATTCAAAAAATGTACTTAATTTGTAATTTGAAAGCAAAGAATTAAATTTATTTCAAAAAACACTTGCTTTTTTTAAATGAATATGGTAATATAATTAGGCTGATTAATGAAAGTCAGTTTGAATTCAATCTGCGCCAGTAGCTCAGCCGGATAGAGTGTTTGGCTACGAACCAAAAGGTCGGGGGTTCGAGTCCCTCCTGGCGCGCCACGAAAACCTCTCTTGTTGTTATAGTAAGAGAGGTTTTTTCAATGAAGTATGCTTCACTAATTGCGATTTGCTTCATTTGCCACAAAGTGGCAAGCTTCGATTTTAATGAAGTGTGCTTCGCACAATGAAGTGTCCTTCGGACAATGAAGACGCTTTGCTAATGAAGACGCTTCGCTAATTATTATACTATAGACAATTTACTTCATTTCGCCTAAAGGCGATACTTCATGGTGACGAAGTCACCGCTTCATTTGCCACAAAGTGGCAAACTTCATTATATAAGGTTGTTACTTATGAGAAACGATAAATTATCTTTACAATCAATGGATTTTGCTGTATCTATAATAAACCTTGTTAAGGAACTGAAGCAAAAGAAAGAATCCGTTATTTCTAACCAAATCGCAAGAAGTGGAACATCTATCGGAGCTAATATTCGTGAAGCACAGTATGCTCAGACAAAAGCAGATTTCATTTCTAAATTGCATATTGCATTGAAGGAAGCAAATGAAACAGGTTATTGGCTTGAACTGCTTTATAAGACCGAATATTTAGATTTTGAAAAATATAAGTCGCTTGACTCTGCTTGCGCAAGTATTCGTATTATGCTTATTTCATCGCTCAATACCGTAAAAAAGCAGTAAATATGCAATAAATCACAAAACTCGACCCTCTGTTAATATTAAACAGAGGGCTATATTTTTATCATTCAATTATATGATCGCAATAAACGCATACCTCTTTACCGTTTTCAATGCGGACGGTATTCGGCAGGTACTGCTCCTGTGCTGTTATGCATCTTTCGTTACTGCAACGCTTGTCAGAGGTTGCTGTGCTTTCATTTTCGCACAGTGTCAGCTCGCCGTTTAAAAGTAAAAGTATCAGCGCCATTCTGCCGTACATACCGTAAACAGCTTGCTCAAAGTAGCAGGCTCTTTTGTCATCGTCAACCTCAACAGTGATTTCGTCAACACGGGGGAGGGGATGAAGAATAATCATATCGTCCTTAGCGTACTTCATTTTGTCAGCGTCAAGCACGTAAATTCCCTTTTGCGACTGATATTCCTCTTCACTTGCAAAGCGTTCACGCTGAATTCTCGTCATATAAAGCACGTCAAGCTCAGATATTGCATCCTTTAGGTTATCAACCTCAATGTATTCACAGCCTGCTTTATTCATAACCTCTTTTATATAATCGGGCACAGATAATTCTTTGTTAGAAATAAGCACGAAGCTGTTGCCCTCAAAATGCGACATTGTTTTGATAAGTGAGTGAACCGTTCTGCCGTTTTTGAGGTCGCCGCAAAGACCGATTTTCAAATGGTCAAGTCTGCCCTTTTCGTGCCAAAGGGTTACAACATCGGTAAGAGTCTGCGTCGGGTGAAAATGGCCGCCGTCACCGCCGTTTATTACAGGCACACTGCTGAAAATTGAAGCCGCCCTTGCAGAGCCCTCTGACGGATGGCGCATAGCAATAATATCGGCATAGCCGCTTACTACCTTTATAGTGTCCTTAAGGCTTTCTCCCTTAGCAACGGACGAGTTCATCGGATTGTCAAAGCCGATAGTCCTGCCGCCAAGACGAAGCATTGCAGTCTGAAACGACATCTGCGTTCTTGTTGACGGCTCGTAAAAGAGCGTAGCTAATATTTTGCCTTTGCAGGCTTCGCTGTATTTCTCGGGATTTTCCATTATTTTGCCTGCAAGCTCAATAATTTTGTAAAGCTGTGAAACAGACAAGTCCTCTAAATCAATAATATGACAACTGCTCATTTCAACCTCCGAGTTTTTGTTATATATTCTATTATATTCTATCAAAAAAAGTCGGATATTACAAGTGCAGATAAAAACATTTGAAAATAAACAGCAAAAAATCACATAAAAAAACAAAGGGCGGAATTTCTCCGCCCTAAATTAACCGTAAACAAACATTATTCCTGTTCTGCCTTTAGCTTATTTCTCTTGATAACCTTCAGTCTGCCGAATTCCTCTCTGTCCTTTTCGTCAAGTGCGTCGGTTATGAATTTTATATCGGCTTCAAACTTTGGCAGAATAATATTTTTAAGTGCGTTTGCTCTTTTCTGCGTTTTCTTTATTGCGTCGGCAAGTCTGTAAACGCTGTTTTCAATCTCGGCAAGCTCAGCTGTAAGCCGCTTTACCTCTGTGAATTTCAGATGTGCATCATCTAATATTGAGTTTGTTGCATTCAGTCCGTAGTGTAGCTCGTGGTCGTTGTCTTTGCCGATAGTCACAATAGGAATTTCTACGCCCATAACGCTTCTGTAGCTAAGCTCAAGACTGTTTTCAACAGGTATGGTGTACGAAATCTCCTCACAGTAGCCGAGCGTTATGTTAGCGTTCATCAGCATTTTGTAAGCCTGATCGTACGCTTCGTCAATTTTTTCCTGAATTGCGTTTGCCCTGTCGATAAGCGTCATCATTTCTCTTATTAGAATATTTCGCTTTTTGTCCATCAGGTCAAAGCCGATTTTAGCCAGAGCGTGAGATTTTTTTGTATTGATAAGATTGCCCTTAGTAGGTATAGCCTGCAATGCCATTATACTCAACCCTCTTTAAGATACTTGTCAAGAATTGCGTTATCAACTCGGTCAAGCTCGTTTCTCGGCAGTGTTGAGAGCAGCTTCCAGCCGAGGTCAAGGCTTTCTTCAATTCTGCGGTTTTCGTTAAAGCCCTGATTTACAAAATGCTCCTCAAACAGCTTGCCGAATTCTATATACTTTTTGTCAATGGGGGAAAGCTCCTCCTCGCCGATAACAGAGGCAAGCGAGCGAGCTTCAATTACCCTTGCATATGAAGCAAAAAGCTGATTTGCAAGCGGTGAATGATCCTCACGTGTATAGCCCTCGCCGATACCGTCCTTCATAAGACGTGACAGTGACGGCAGAACGTTTACAGGCGGATAAAGTCCCTTGCCCTGTAAATTTCTGTCAAGCACAATCTGTCCCTCTGTGATGTAGCCTGTCAGGTCGGGAACAGGGTGCGTAATATCGTCATTCGGCATTGTAAGAATCGGAATCTGCGTAACAGAACCGCTGTGACCTTTAATCATACCAGCTCTTTCGTAAAGCGAAGCAAGGTCAGAGTAAAGATAGCCTGGATAACCCTTTCTGCCGGGGATTTCACCCTTTGACGAGCTGAATTCTCGCAGTGCTTCGGCATATGACGTCATATCCGTCATAATTACAAGAATGTGCATATCAAGCTCAAACGCAAGGTATTCCGCAATAGTCAGCGCACAACGAGGGGTCAGCGTTCTTTCAATGATAGGGTCGTTTGAAAGATTTAAAAGCATTACAACGTGCGACAATACTCCGCTTTCCTCAAAGCTCTTTTTAAAATACTGCGCAACGTCATTTTTAACGCCCATAGCGGCAAAAACAACTGCGAAGTTATCCTTTGTTGCACCTGCGATTTTTGCCTGCCTTACAATCTGAACAGCAAGCTCGTTGTGCTTCATACCTGAGCCTGAAAAAATCGGTAGCTTCTGACCTCTGATGAGCGTCATAAGCGTGTCGATAGTTGAAATACCTGTGTTGATGTAGTTTCTAGGATAAACTCGTGAAACGGGGTTTATAGGCGTTCCGTTGATGTTTGCCTTTTTAACAGGGAATATACTGCCCAGTCCGTCAATCGGATCGCCCTTGCCGTCAAGCACACGGCCGATAATTTCGGGTGAGAGCTTCATTTCCATAGGACGGCCTGTCAGACGAGTTTTTGTGTTTTTAAGAGAAATTCCTCTTGTACCCTCAAAAACCTGAACTACAATTCTGTCGCCCTCAATCTGCACAACTCTGCCTTGTCTTGCTGTACCGTTTTCAAGCCTTAACTCTACAATTTCTTCATAGGAAACGCCTGTTACGCCGTCAATTACAACAAGCGAGCCGTTTATCTCTTTAACGCCCACGTAATCAATAATCATCTGCGTTCCCTCCTTATGCGTTAATTGACGACAGCTTTTCGTCAATCTCTTTTATATATTCGTCAAACATATCAAGGCGGTTGTTCGGAATATCGTATTTCATTTTTGTAAGCTTGTCAAAAAGTCCAAGCTCCGTAATTTTTGAAATCGGCACAGCCAAAGAAATGATATGTGCCGCTTTGTTGTAAAGATAAAGAATTGTTTTCATCATCAGCTTCTGCTTTTCAAGCGGTACGTATGTGTCCTCTGCGTGAAAAGCGTTCTGCTGTAAAAAGCCTACTCTGATAACCTTAGCTGTTTCGATAACAAGCTTCTGGTCATCGGGGAGAACGTCAGCGCCGATGAGCTTTACAATCTCCATCAGCCTGCTTTCCTCCTGTAAAAGGGAAGAGATTTTCTGTCTGTACCTTATAAAGTCAGAGCCGAGGTTTTTGTAAAACCAAGGGTCTAAGTCGGTAAAATATTCGCTGTAGCTGTCCATCCAGTTGATAGCAGGATAATGCCTTGAATAAGCAAGCGACTTGTCAAGCGCCCAGAAGCAGCGGATAAATCTCTTTGTGTTCTGCGTAACAGGCTCACTGAAGTCAGCACCCTGCGGAGAAACTGCGCCGATAATTGTAACAGAGCCTTCGCCGCCGCTTAATACCTCGGCACGTCCTGCTCGCTCGTAAAACTCAGACAGTCTTGACGGCAGATAGGCAGGGAAGCCCTCCTCGGCAGGCATCTCTTCAAGTCTGCCGCTTATCTCACGCAGAGCCTCTGCCCAGCGTGAGGTGGAGTCAGCCATAATTGCCACGTGATAACCCATATCACGATAATATTCGGCAAGCGTAATTCCTGTGTAGATAGATGCCTCACGTGCAGCTACCGGCATATTTGAAGTGTTTGCAATAAGCACCGTTCTGTCTGTCATAGGTCTGTTTGACTTCGGGTCGATAAGCTCGCTGAATTCGTCAAGCACCTGACTCATCTCGTTTCCACGCTCACCGCAGCCGACATATACGATAATATCAGCGTCACACCACTTTGCAAGCTGATGCTGTGTCATCGTTTTGCCTGTGCCGAAGCCGCCGGGGATTGCCGCTGTTCCGCCCTTTGAGATAGGGAAGAGTGTGTCTATAATTCTTTGTCCTGTAATAAGCGGAACAGACGAGGATAAGCGTTCCTTTACAGGACGAGGAGTTCTGATAGGCCATTTCTGACAGAGCGACAGCTCGTGAATATTTCCAAAATCGTCCCTGAGCTTTACAACAGTGTCGAACAGCTTATACTGACCGCTTTTTTTAATCTCTGTAACCTCGCCCTTTAAATCGGGACTTACCATACATCTATGCTCTATTATATCTGTTTCGGGGATAGTCGCATAAATATCACCGCCGACAAGTTTGTCGCCAACCTTTACTGTAACGGTGACGTCCCACAGCTTTTCTGTGTCAAGTGACGGAACACTTGAGCCTCTTTTGATAAACGCACCCGACTGTTCCTCTATAGCCTTTAACGGTCTTTCAATTCCGTCAAAAATGTTGTCAATAATACCGGGTCCGAGCAGAACGTTCATCGGCGCACCTGTGCCTGTGACAGGGTCGCCCGGCATAAGTCCCGTTGTTTCCTCGTAAACCTGAATAGTTGTTGATTTGTCTGTGATGCCGATAACCTCGCCGACAAGCTTTTCTTTGCCTACATAGACCATCTCCATCATAGAAAAGCAGGAGGCGTTTTTAACGGTAACAACAGGTCCGTTAATTCCGAATATAACATTGTTGTTTTCCATTTTTACACCACCCTCAAGGTCGAATTTTCGGCAAACCACTTTTCCTGCTCTGACAGCCTGCTGTCGAGCGTTTCGTCAATAATTATCGACAGCTCCTCACAGAAACAGCGAAAGCCGCCAAGCTGTATATCGTTTGCAGCTTTGATTTCTGTTCCTTTACCAAAGTACTCTGCAAGCGTTTTTGCAAACTCTGTATCGTCCTGCTTTACAAAAAGTACGCACGACTTACCGTTTACAAGCTCTGACGCTTTTTTTGCATTTGCAATCAGCTTTTCCTTGTACTCATTTGTTTTGCTGTAATCAAGGAGTTTTTTTCTGACCTTGCAGAATATTTCATCTGTCATTTCTTTTCTGCGAGAAAAAAGCTGCATTTTAGCTTCCTGCTCACGTCTTGCAAGCTGACTTGTTATCTGCGTTTTTTTAGATGCAATTTCGCTCTGGATAATGTTGTAGGCTTCCTTTAAGCCTTCCTCCTCGGCTTTTTTCAGCTCGTCTGCCTTGAACTGCTCAACCTCGGAAATCATCTGCTCCTTTTGCTGTTTTGCGTACTTTTCAATAGCAGACAAAAAGCTGTTTGTTTTTTTGGCATTTTCCATAACAATACCTCATAACGTAATAAAATATAAAGACGCATCAGTTCATTTTTACGCCGATAGCGTCCTGAACATATTTTGTGATACTGTCCTTAGTACGGCCGTTTCCGTGTCTGTCGGGGATTTCTACAATCAACGGCTGCTTGCGGTTTAGCTTTAAGTCATAGATAAGCTCGGGACAAAGAGAAACAAGTCGCTCTGTCATAAGTATAACTGCTACGTCCTTCATCTCCATAGCCTTTTTAAGCTCACGTCTTACCTCGTCGTCCTTGTGAATTACTACGCCCTCAATTCCGGCAAGGCGCATCCCCATCATAGTATCAACGTTATCACTGATTAAATAAAATTTCATTTTTATCCCAGCTTTGACAAAATCATAATTGAAATAAGCATACCGTAAAGCGCACAGCCTTCACCTAAAGCAACAAAGATGATAGATTTACCAAAGTTTTTCGGATCCTCGCTTGTTGCACCGATAGCCGCCGGAGCAGCACCGCCTACGGCAATTCCGCCGCCTATACAGGAA
The DNA here is from genome assembly GCA_051881615.1 of Acutalibacteraceae bacterium. Lineage (GTDB taxonomy): Bacteria > Bacillota > Clostridia > Oscillospirales > Acutalibacteraceae > CAMFTQ01. The sequence continues at coordinate 12,035 of JBJEQF010000011.1, forward strand.
AGACCGGTTGCAATACCTGCACCGATAAGTCCCATACCCATATCGCCCGAAGCGGCCGTTTCGCCTGCGGCATTGGCAAGCATAGGTACGGCAAAGCAAATTGCAAAAACAGCGCAGAATGAAGCTATCTGCATCAAAACTGTAGTTTTCGGACTTTTGCCTTTTTCAAATGCCTTGACAGCAATAACTACCGAAAGCACAAGGAACACGACAGGGAACGCCAACATAACAAAATCAAGAATACTCATAAAAAAGACCTCCAAAATTTATTCTTCTATATTTACCTTAACAGGAGTAAAGGCTTTGCCGTCGCCCACATAGAAGCGGCTGAACATCTCGTAATACTCAAGTCTTAATACCTGAATACCTACAAGTAACGCTTCAAGTGCCATAACGATTATGTTGCCGATTACTACTGTTATAATATATCCTGTGCCGCCAATCATCTGCGCCAGAACAAATACAACCTCCATCATACCTGCGTGAACAAGCACAAATGCGCCTACTCGCAAAAAGCTCATTGTATTTGTAACGTAGCTTAAAACAATCTCAAAGCACTCAAAAAAGTTTTCGACTATAAATCCGCCCCAGCTTTTCGGCTGCCAGTTTTTATCGCCTGAAACAAGCTTTGACAGCGGTTCATTGAGGAAAACAAAGATAAACGGTATAACAATCAGTCCGATTATATAAGCCGGTGAGAATACAGCTATCCCGAGCATCAGCTGACAAACAAGACCGACCGCCAGCGAGCCGTAGAAAATAAAGCCTGCAATTCCGTTTACGCCGAACAGCGCCTGACCGATTTGCCCTCGCTTAAAGCAGGAATAGATATTAAGACACATCGCAACAAGCACAAGCGCCATACCCAAGCCGACAGCGGAGTATATAATCGTGTTTGTATCCTGCGCCCGCATTACGTGAATAGGCTTTTCGTCCCAGCCGAAAATTGCTTTGTAAACAGGGTTTAAAACGTCCTCATAGCCGAACACACTGCCGAACACAAAGCCCATAACGGTTGAGCATATCGAACAGGGGATAAGGATTTTGCCTATTGGCATTTTTCTTACCTTCCACATAATGAGTGCGGCTATAAGAAGAAGTATTCCGTGTCCCACGTCACCGAACATCACGCCGAAAAGTATTGAATACGTCAGCGCAATAAACTTAGTCGGGTCAAGCTCGTTGTATCTCGGCAAGCCGTACATCTGCGTGTAAAACTCAAACGGACGTGCTAAAAATGCGTTTTTAAGCTTAACAGGCGGCATATGGTTTTTGTCATTACTGCCGTTTGTTATCTCAAATTCTACGCTTTCGATTTTTGAAAGGGAAGAGGAAAGCTCTTTTTCAAGCTCCTTGGGAATCCAGCCTACAAGAATAAAGCTGTTGTTGTACCTGCAGGCTCTTGAAGCTATAACGCTGTATGCGTTTAACTGCTCAAGCCTTGAATAGTACCTTAGAATTTCGGAGTAGTTTTCATCGATAAACCTGTCAAGCTCGTCCTGTGCAGTATATAGCTTTCGCTCTAAGTCAGGCAAAAGCTCCCTTTGCTGAGCGTTGTAATCATCGGGAGTGCCGTGCATACCCTCAATTTCATAATGCTCAAAGTAAAGTCCCGAGAAAATTCTGTCAATGTTACTGCTTTCTTCTATAGGAGAAATATAAACACCCCAATAATGCGTATCGTCAACAGTACAGGGGAAGAACGTCACAAAGGGATTGTCCTCATAGGACTGTAGCTTTTCAAAGCTTTCCTTCGGAAGTCTGCCGAAGTTTGCCTTGATATATTCACAGGCAAAAACCTTGTCAAGCTCAACGTTAAGACCGCAGAAATGTCTTGTTTCTTCAATTAAACGTCTGCATTTTTCAACGTCCTTTTCAGCCATCAGCTTTTGAGTGATCAGCTCTTCAATTTTATCGCCTGTCTTACCGCAATACTCCTTTAATTCCTCCAAGCTTGGTTCAAAGCCGTCTGTGCTTACTATTTTTCTTTTTATATTTGCAATATCAAGTGAGCCTTTGAACGCTTCCAAAATTTGAGTGTATTCGTTTTTGGCAGAAATCGGAAAGAAATTTCTTGTGTCTGAATAAAAGCTGTTCACATCATCAGGCTGAAAGCTCTCTGTTTTTCCGCAAAGCTCTGCTACCTGCCACAGTTTGTCAAGCATACCGATAATGCTTATGAATTTCATTTTTGCAACTGCCGTAAAAATCACCTCCGTAAGGGTAAAATATATTATTTGTAAATTAAAAGCTGTTCTACCTGCGATTTTTCAATGCTGTATCTTGCGCCCTCAATAATATTTATTATGTTTGCAAGCTCCGTTTGCCTCAGATATACATAAGAAATCAGAACAACCGAGGGACTTGACGAAAAATACAGCTTATTTCGGCTGATGTTGAATTTTGCTCGTTTAGAAATTTCGCCGGGGTAGTTGTATCTCATTCTGTCAAGACCCTTGCCCTGAGGAATAGACTGCATAATCCCGAAAACCTCGTCTGTGTCCTCTGCACAGCACATAGCCTCAAGATTTTTCTGACTTATACTGCCAAAGGGCAAAAGGTGCTTCAGAATATACTGCGGATTTTCGTTATAATACTTTTTCATTCGCAGAATTCTGACAAAATTCTGAAAATTAATAATATTGTCAAACATTCTTTTAAGCTCTGTTTTATCGTTTGACGAGGTGCTGTCAATAGCGTCATAGAGCTGTTTATATACATACGTATAAAGTGCGTCCTCAATTTCGGGGATGTTTATGCTTTTGCCCGATTTCGGTGTAAATTCTCTTAAAATCTCACCATAAGGCGAGGTGCTGAGAGCGTCAACAAAATCTGCAAAGCTCTGAGCCTTCGCAAGAGCGTCAAAATCAATATCGCAGTGACTTGTAAAATAAGTCGGAACTGACAAAACAACGCTGTGCTGACGGTTTGCACTTAACATAGTTAAAAAGTGAATTATCTGTTCAACCTCATAGCCCTCTATTATAAATGCAGAAAAGCGTGAGCCGCCGCTCATATCATAACGGCAAAGAGAATCAATATCGTACAACAGCTTTTGCCTTAGTATCGCTTCAACCTGACCTCTGTGGACAGAGTTTTCGTTTACCTTAACAAGCACGTCTTTATATGAAGTTTCTGTTTTTAGGTAAGACACAACCTCGGCAACAGTTTTGCAGTCAAGCAAACGCTTGTAATCGTCATATTTTAGCCGTTTGCCGTATTTAGCCTTAGCCTTTGCAACAATAGCGCCGGAAGAATTAAGTATAGCCACGTGCAGTACCTCCGTACTAAAAGTAATTTAATCAATCGCCTATTACGTTCTCAAAAATTTCATTTACCCATCTGTCGCAGTTTTTTGCATATTCCGCTTCAAGTGCTGATGAAATTTTATCGTACTGCTTTTTTGTTTCTTCCCACTCTCTGTCGGCGTGCTGCTGTTCGGCTTCGGCATTTTTCTTTGCACGTTCTCTTGCTTTTTCAAGATAACCCTCGTACAGCTCTTTTCTTGCCTTTTCAACCTTTTCAACAGAAGCCGCCTTGTCCTGCTGTGCTTTTATTTTAAGCTCTCTTGCTTTTTCGTCCATCTCGACAATTTTTTTGAGCATATCCTCCACAGCATTCGCCTCCAATTATATATTATCGTTAGTTTTTAAGTGACTGAAGCGGTGCAGGAATACGTCCGCCTCTTGAAATGAATTTTTCGGGTGAGCCCTTTCTAAGCGGCATAACAGGGCCTAATCCGAGCAGACCGCCGAAATTAAGCTCGTCGCCTGCCTTTTTGCCGATAGCAGGAATTAGTCTTACGGCTGTTGTCTTGCTGTTTACCATACCGATAGCCGCCTCGTCTGCGATAATTGCAGAAATCACGTCAGCCGTTGTGTCGCCGGGTACTACAATCATATCAAGACCTACAGAGCATACAGCCGTCATAGCCTCAAGCTTTGTAATGTCAAGCGCACCGCTTTTTGCGGCGGCTATCATTCCTGCGTCCTCTGTAACGGGGATAAATGCACCGCTGAGTCCTCCGACGTGTGAGGAAGCCATAACACCGCCCTTTTTAACAGCGTCATTAAGAAGTGCAAGAGCCGCTGTTGTTCCGTGACAGCCGCAGCACTCAAGTCCCATTTCCTCTAAAATATAGGCAACAGAGTCGCCGACAGCAGGAGTAGGTGCAAGCGAAAGGTCAACAATACCAAACGGAACGCTCAGACGCTTTGAAGCTTCCTGTGCTACAAGCTGACCCATTCTTGTAATTTTGAACGCTGTTTTCTTTACAGTGTCTGCAATTCCCGTAATGTCGTAGCCGTCACATTTTGTCAGTGCCGCCCTTACTACGCCGGGGCCTGATACGCCTACGTTAATTACGCAGTCAGCCTCGCCAACGCCGTGAAAAGCACCTGCCATAAACGGATTGTCCTCGGGAGCGTTGCAGAATACAACGAGCTTTGCGGCGCCTATGCAATCTCTGTCGGCTGTGAGCCTTGCGCTGTCAAGCACAGCCTTGCCCATCATCTTAACAGCGTCCATATTGATGCCTGCCTTAGTTGAGCCTATGTTTACGCTGGAGCATACAAATTCAGTTTCCGAAAGTGCCTGAGGAATACTCTCAATAAGCGCATAATCGCCTGCTGAAAAGCCCTTCTGAACAAGTGCAGAGTAGCCGCCGATAAAGTTTACGCCGAGTGTTTTAGCGGCTCTGTCAAGCGTTCTTGCGAATTTCACGATATCGTGACTCTGACAGGGAGCAGCTACCATACCGATAGGCGTAACCGAGATACGCTTGTTGATAATCGGAATACCGTACTCGTGGCTTATATCCTCACCTGTTTTCACAAGGTTCTGTGCGTATCTGCAAATCTTGTCATAAACCTTGTCGCAGGCTCTGTCAATGTTTTCATCAAGACAGTCAAGCAGAGAAATACCCATAGTAATAGTTCTTACGTCAAGGTTCTCGTTGTCTATCATATTTATGGTTTCAAGTATATCTCTTGTTTCTAACATTACTTAATTTCTCCTTAAAAGCGTTGTTTATCCTTATATCTTATGCATACTGTTAAAGATGTCCTCGTGCATAACGTGAATCTTTGTGCTTGAAAGCTCGCCCACCTTATCAAGGTTATCCTTAAGCTGGTCAAAGCTGACAGATGAATTGTCAATTTCTACAAGCATAATCATTGCAAACATATCCTGCAAAACGCTTTGAGTAACCTCAACGATATTTACGCCTACCTCGGCACAGGCACCCGAAACCTTGCTTAATATTCCCACGCTGTCCTTGCCGATTACTGTAATTATAGCTCTCATAAAAACCTCCGAAATATAAATAATCTCTATATAAGCAATAAATATAGATTGCCTTTTACATTTTACTACCAACAGGCTGTAATGTCAAAGTAAATTTGTTGAATTTACTATTAAATATGCTTTTTTCGTCATATGACAGCTTGATAAAAGAAACAGTATGTGGTAAAATCACAGCAGATTTCAAAACGAGGTGATATAAAATGCTCCTTTGCGACAGCCATACACATTCAGATTGTTCCTTTGACGCAGAAAATACCGTAGAGCAGATGTGCAGTACCGCAATAGAAAAGGGACTTTACAGTCTTGCGATTACCGACCACTGCGAGGTGTGGGCGATTGATGATGTTGACCCCGAATTCGGCGATTTCAAAGAAAAAATACCAAGCTCCTTTGAGCAGTGTGAAGATTGCAAGGAGAAATATAAAGGCAAAATAAAGCTGTTAAGCGGAATAGAGCTTGGCGAGCCTTTGCACGATTTGTCGCTTGCAAAAAAAGCGTTGTCCTTCGGCGAGTTTGATTTTGTGCTTGCGTCTGTTCATAATTTACAGGGCGAGGACGATTTCTTTTTTCTTGAATACACACAGCAGAATGTTTATGAAATACTTGAAAAATACTTCAAAGAGGTTTTAGCAACAGCACAGTACCCGAATTTTGACTCGCTTGCGCACATTACTTATCCGCTGAGGTATATCAGCGAAAGAGCAGACTTTAAGATAGAGCTTTCAAGGTTTTATCCGATAATTGACGAGATTTTCAGAACGCTTATCAAAAACAACAAGGCGCTTGAAATAAATTCATCGGGACTTCGTAAAAAAATAGGCTGTACTCTGCCCGACAGGGACTTGATAAAGCGTTACAGGGACTTAGGCGGAAAATACATCACAATCGGCAGTGACGCTCACAACACAACAGACTTAGGTGCAAATTTAGAGGACGCCTGCTTGATTGCAAAGGAGTGTGGCTTTACGCATCAGACAATTTTTGAAAAAAGAACGCCGTTTTTAATAGAGTTATAAGTGACTTTATAATAAATGTTGCATACATTTCTATTTTTGAGTGTACTGAAAGCCTCCCCTGTGTAAGGGGAGGTGGCGCGAAGTGCCGGAGGGGTTGTGGGTAATGCACAAAACTCACCGTACAATCAAAGTATTAGTAAAGGCTCAAAGTTTGTGCTATTGTGTCGGCTATGCCGACAGCTTTTCTACGAAAAGCACAATCCCTCAGTCGGCAAAGCCGACAGCTTTCTCCGAAAGCGGGAACCCTTTTGTCAGCCTCGCTGACATTTCCCCTGTCAGGGGAATTTCCCTTTACACAAGGGAGCCTAAGAATAAAAAACAAATCACCCAAAAGAGTGTTTAAACCCTCCTTTGGGTGATTTTATTTTACTGCTGAATAATAGAAATCAGTATTGCAAAGTAGTGGAATACACTGCCGCCCAACGTGAATATATGCCATATAGAGTGAAAGTACTTTACCTTTTTAATAGCGTAAAAAATTACGCCAAGCGTGTAAAGCACACCGCCTATTAGCAAAAATATAAGGCTTATCTGCGGCAGAGCCTGCATAAGCGGTTTTATAGCGAAAATAATAACCCAACCCATAGCTATGTAGCAGGCTATTGACGGCTTGGAGTACTTTTCAAGGTCAATGGAGTTAAACACAATTCCCAGTATAGCCGCACCCCACACAATGCCGAACAAAATCCAGCCTAACGTACCCCTTAGCACCGTCAACGTAAGCGGTGTGTATGTGCCGGCTATCAGAAAGAATATGGTGTTGTGATCCATAATTCTGAAAAACTTTTTAGCCGTATTGTTTGTTATTGCGTGATAAAGCGTACTCATTGTGTAAAGCACAATAAGGCTTGCACCAAATATTGCGCTTGACACCACCGCCCACGCATCATTGTAAATGGCGGCAAAAACTATCAGTACAACAGTTCCGCCCACCGACAAAACAGTGCCTATGCCGTGCGTTACGGAGTTAAAGATTTCTTCGCCTAAGGTGTATTTTCTGCGTATTTTAGTTTTTTTCTTTTTTAAAGTATCAGTCAAATCTTTTCAGAACCTTTCTGTTTGATGGATTGTCGTAATCCTTGCTGTAGCCGTCGTCTGAGTACAGAGTGTAGCTGTCGCCGTCACCGATATATTCAAGGTGCGACAAATCAAGGTTGTCTATGCAGTCGGCAGGCTCGCAAAGCGGTACCATATGACCTTTTTTGATAAAGAAAACAAGCTCGTTAAGCGGAATTTCGATAAAATGGTGACCTCGGCTTATATCGCTCTGAGTAAGACTGCCGTCAGAATTTAAGCGTACCTGCGTCATATCCTCAGGCAGATAAACATATCTGCCAAGTGCGTTCTGTGTATAAACGGGAGCTATCATCAGACTATCGCCTACCATAAGCTGATCCTCAATATGACGTGCTGTTTCATCATCGTGATAATCAAACGCAAGCGGTCTGAAGTACATTTCATTATCAAGCGTTGCCTTCATATACTCACTGTAAAGGTACGGAATAAGTCTGTAGCGGAAATCAATCAGATTTTTGAAATCACCGGTGTTTTCAAACTGATAACATTCCTGATCTCTTGTACCGAGTGCTGCGTGGTTTCTCATCAGCGGAGTGAACACGCCGAGCGAGAGCCATCTTAAAAGCAAATCTCTTGTGCAGTCACAGCCAAAACCGCCTAAATCAGCACCAATGTATAAAAATCCGCACATATTAAGCGACGGCATCATTCTTAAATGATTTAAAATATGTGACCACCACGAATGATTATCGCCTGTCCATATACCGCTGTAGCGGTGCATACCAATGTAAGAGGAGCGTGAGAACATCAGAATTCTCTTGTCGGGAGCAATTCTGTCAAAGGCTTCGCCGGCACTTCTTGTCATATTGTAGCCGTAAAGGTTGTGAACATCATAATGGCGAACGATTTTGCCGTCTGCGTTATGATAAAATCTTTTGTAATCGTCAATGCTGTTAGCAGTTTTGTTAAATGTGTCGCGAGCCTCAAAGAAGGAATTGACATCAAGGTTTGCTTCTTCAAATTTCTTGATATTTTCAAACGCTTCGTCAAGTCCCTCGTCTGAATAGAAAATTGCAGGCTCGTTCATATCGTTCCAGAAGCCCTCAATTCCCATATCTGTAAGCACCTTGTACTTGTCGCCGAACCATTTACGTGCATCACTGTTTAAGAAATCGGGGAAGTGTGTTCTGCCCGGCCACACACCTGCTACAAACAGAGTGCCGTCCTCTTTTTTGCAGAAGTACCCTTTATCTTTGCCTTCCTCGTAGATGTCGTAGCCGTCCTCAATTTTTACGCCTGCATCAATAATCGGAACAAGCCTTACACCCTGTGACTTCATCTCGGCAACAAAGCTTTCAAAGTCAGGGTACTTGCTTTCATCAACGGTAAAGTCCTTGAAATCCTGCATATAGTCAATGTCAAGGTAAACAGCGTCAAGCGGAATACCTGCGTTTTTGTAACCGTTTACAACGTTTTCAATATCCTGTTTGCTTGCATATCCCCAACGGCTCTGCTGATAGCCAAATGCCCAGAATGGCGCAATATAGCTTCTGCCGATAATTTCTCTGAATTGCTTTACAATGTCAAGCGGCGTATCGCCTGTTATGATGTAAACGTCAATATCGACTGTTTCCGATGTGATTTTCATCGTGTCCTGCATTGTATAGCCGATGTCAAAGGTAACCTTGCCGGGATAGTCAAAGTACACACCGAAAAGCTCCTTGCCGTCAACTATAATAAAGTTGTGCGCACCGTACAGTGACCTTTTTTCTTCAGAGTGATTAGGCTGGTCGGAGCAAAAGCTTTCATAAATCCAGCCACGCTTGTTGATACCTCTTATAGCTTCGCCCAAGCCGTAAACGACATCTTTTTCGCTCATTGTGTATGTAAAGGCAAGACTGTCGGACTTCTGAATCTCAAAATAGGGCAGACAGTCACTTTCAATCGGCAGTTCTTTTACGATGCTTTCTGTGTTAAAAGGTGAGCCAAAGCGGAATTTTTTTATCATATAATCATCTCCTATAATTGATTTTTATGTTGGCTTATATTATACTGAGATTATAACACTCTTTACTTAATTTAACAACAGTATTTTTAAAAAAATCGGAGAAACAAATATGAAAATTATGGTAGTAAAAGGAATAAACGAGGATATAAAAAGGTTACGTCAAAGGGTATTTGTAGAGGAGCAGGGCTTTGTAAATGAATTTGACGAAACCGACAGCACAGCATATCACGCGGCAGTATATGAAAACGAAAAATGTATAGCTGTCGGCAGGCTTTATTCTCACGATGATTTTAAGACCTGTCACATCGGCAGAGTTGCAGTAGACAAAGACTTTAGAAGCAGCGGCTTGGGAAGAATTATTATGAAGTCGCTTGAAGAAAAGGCAAAAGAATTAAGCTGTAAAAAAATAACGCTGTCTGCCCAGTGTCAGGCGCAGAGCTTTTATGAAAAAAACGGATATATTAAAACAGGTGATATATACCTTGACGAGCATTGTCCTCACATAGAAATGTATAAAATTTTGTAAATTTTTTCATTTTACTTGAAATTTGATTTTTATAATGATAATATAGCGATAGAAAAATAAATATCGGTTCGTTATTATGATGATAACGATTAAAAGGGAAGCCGGTGCAAGTCCGGCACAACAGCCATTACTGTAATCAGCGAATGTGAAAAATATGCCATTGAGCGTTTGGCTTGAGAAGGCTTTTCACTGTGCAGAATTTTCTGCTTAGCTGTAAGTCAGGAGACCTGCCGACAGTTTTAAAGGCTTAACCTTGGGGCAAGGCAGGGTGACGCTGTGTATATGCTATAACTATGTCCTTTGCCATGCAAGGGGCATTATTTTTTTGTTTTGAGGTATCATATGAGATTTTTAAAAATACTTCTTTCGTTTCTTTTAATATTCTCGCTTTTGCCGTTTGCCGTTGCAAATGCACAGGGCGAAAAGTCTGAAAATAAGGCGGTGTGCAGTGTGGAGCTTTTTACAATCGGCGGCGGATTTCTTGTTTATCCGACAAAAATTGATGTATCACAGGAAAAGACAGCCGCAGAATATGTTACAGAGCTTCTGCACAGTAACGGCTACTGCGCATATTACGGCGGAGATTTTGATGACAGCTTTTATCTTGCATATATCGGCAGCGGTACAAGAGCATCAAAATACAACGGCTATGCAAATTCAACCTCTGTTTTAGGCGAATGTAAAAACGCAAAGCAGCTTAAAATCAACAGCCAAATCCCCGACTGCATAAAGAGTAATTTAGTCGGTATGCGATATTTTACGGAAAATGACGAGCAAAATTACAATGGTTTTATCGGCGAGTTTATGTTTACAAACGGCTCGGGCTTTCTGTACTGTGTAAATAACGAGTTTTCTTCAAAAAGCCTTTCGCAGACAACGCTTAAAAACGGTGATGTTCTGCGTGTTCAGTTTACCTTATCAAACGGAGCAGACATAGGCGGTCTTGATAAATCTATGGGCAACAGTCTGTCATCGTTCTACCCTGTTGCAAATAAAGATTCTTTGCTCTCTCTGTTAGCCGATGCTACAGACAAAAGCATTACGGAAAATCCTATATATACAAACGCACTTGCGGTAATGCAAACGGTCAACAGCACACAGAAACAGGTGGATACAGCACATTTTCAGCTTTACCGATTATTGACAGCACAGGACAGCACAAATAAAACAGACAGCACAACACCTGTGAAAAATAACGATAACGGTAATTCAGTTGAGCCACAAACAAACCCTGAAACAAAGCCGTATCTAAGTGAAAATTCAGAAAAAACCGACAACACAGCCGAAACAGTAACACAGCCTACAACAGAGCAAAAAACGCAGGAAACAACAGTAGTACACTCTGAAACACCGTCAACCTCAGCCTTGACAACTCAAGCGGAAACAGGGGCGCAAATGGAGCTTGACGTGCTTGTTGCAACAGATGATAACACCCCCTTTAAGCCGTTGTACCCTGACGAAAAGGAAGTCACGGCAGAGCAGATATTTTTGTATTCCGTTATAGTAATCTGCATCATAGCTGTAATAATTTATTTCATATTAAGAAATAAAATTAAAGATAAATTAAGAAAGGAAAACTCAAAATGAAAAAAATCTTAGCACTAACCCTTACGATTTTGCTGATTATTTCAGCACTGCCTTTTTCTGCTTTTGCAGAAGAGGAAAAAACGGTCTATCTCACCGTAGAAGCCTCAACTATCGGCTGTGAGCCGATTGTCTACCCTGTAAGCGTAACGGTAAACGGTGACGCAAATGCACAGGACGTATTTTTAGACGTGATGAAAAACACGCCGTATGAAATTTCATACACAACAGATTTTGGCTTTTACCTTGTCGGAATAAGCGGTACAGGGATTAAAGAGATAAAAATCCCCGATTGTATCAAAGAAAAATTAGGCGATAACCTCGTTTCTGAATACAACAAGTATGATATGATAGGTGACGGCGATTTTTCAACACAGGAATGCTTTATGTATAGCGTAAACAACACAGCTCCCGCAGTTTCAATGAATGACTACTCTTTGCAAAACGGCGACGTTATCCGTGTTCAGCTTTCCCTTGCGTGGGGAGCAGACGTAGGTATGGGATGGGGCGGCAACTTCTTTGATTGCGCCGATAAAACAGATCTTATCAGATTGCTTGCGGATTTAAAAGCAGAATCCGACAGCGTTAAGGCTGATTATACCTCTGCCTATGACAAATTTCTGACAGTAAACGCTTCTCAGAATGATGTTGACACAGCTGTGTCAGCCTTGCAGGACAGCGTTGACGAAATAAAATCGTATAAAGAAATAAAGATAAAAGAAACAGCCGAAATAATCACAAAAGCTATAAACGCAAGAAAAGCAAATGACAAAATCGAAGACAGTATTCTCTCAAGCGACAGCTTTTTGCAGAATGTCGGCTCGTCTATGACTGACTGGACAGCAATTTCAATGGGCAGATTTACAAGTCTTTCAACATCAGACGGAATAACATATGCTTATGACGACAATGACGGTTACGCAGAATACCTGAAAGCACTCGAAAGCTATGTTGAAAATACCTGTGCTGAAAATGACGGCAAGCTCTCTACAACCTCGCCGACAACGTGGCACAGAATTTCACTTGCAATACTTGCCTTAGGCGGTAATCCGCAAAACGTGGGCGGTATAAACCTCATAGCTGACGGCACATACAACAGCGTAGTTGATCTTGACAAGCAGGGACTTAATGCGTGGGTATGGGGACTTATCACATTAAGCAGCGCAGATTATAATATCTCGCAGAACGCAAAATATTCAAGAGAAATGTTTATAGAAAAAATCCTCTCAGAAAGACTTTCTGACGGCGGCTGGGCATACTTCGGCGAAACCTCTGACGTTGATATGACGTCAATGGCAATAACCTCTCTTGCCCCGTACTACGAAAAGGACGAAAGAGTAAAAGAAGCTGTTGACGGCGCAGTAGCTCTTTTATCCTCCTTACAGTGCCAAAGCGGCGGCTTTGAATCCTTCTCAACAGAAAACTCAATGACAACAGCACAGGTTGTAATCGCACTTACAAGCGTTGGCATCAACCCCGATACAGACGAGCGTTTTATCTCAGAGGGCGGTAAATCAGTCATTGACGGACTTTTATCCTTTGAGTGCAAGGACGGCGGCTTCAGATACGACAAAAGCGAGGACGCATCATTTATGAGCGGTGCAAACGACCAGGCACTTGAAGCACTTGTTTCTTACTACAGACTTCTGACTAATCAGACAGCACTGTTCGATTTTTCAGATGTTTATAAGGTTGAGCCGATTACAGGTGATGCAGACTGTGACGGAAAATTAACCATCAAAGACGTAACAGCAATTCAAAGGCATATTGCAGAAATCGTTTCTTTATCTCAGCAGGGTAAAATCAATGCCGAGGTAACAGGTGACGGTAAAATAAATATTCAGGACGCCACAAAAATTCAGTATATGCTCGCTTCATAAAACAAAAGGACAGATTGCTATGAAAATCTTAAAGCAAATAGTAGCCTTTATCATAATTTCATCGTTTGTAATTTCCTCACCGTTTACTATAGTAAGCGGTGGGGAAGACTTGTCTTATAAGCATACAAAAGAGCAGATTTTAAAAGCCGCCGAAAAAGCTGTTAATTACACAAAAGAAAAATACGGTAACGGTGAAATTTTGTTTACAGGCGATTTTTTGCAAAATTCAGGCTCCGTTGTCGGCGACTGGTACGCAATAGCGCTAAGCCGATTGGAATTACATGATGATTACAGTGCATACCTGAACGCTTTAAAGCAAAACGTAACAGAGCGTTACAAGGAAGAGGGAAGGCTAAGCTCTCAAAAAGCGACAGAGTGGCACAGAATAAGCCTTGCCGTAATTTCCTGCGGCGGCAATCCTCAGGACATAAGCGGAATAAATCTGATAAATGACGGAGTGTTTAACAGAAGTCTTGATGTACCTCTTGACAAACAGGGCATAAACGGCTGTATATGGGCGCTTATTACGGCAGACAGCCTTGATTTTTCCGAGCCTAAGGACTGCTCAGACACACGAGAAAAAATAATAAATAAAATTCTATCCTCACAGCTTTCAGACGGTGGCTTTTCGGTTGACGGTGTAGCTTCTGATACTGACATTACAGCTATGGCGATAACGTCACTTAGTCCGTATTGCAAAGATAACAAGACGGTATCATCATCGGTAAATAAAGCACTTGACTTTTTACAGAAAGCACAAAACGATAACGGCTTCTTTTCATCAGCAGACGGCGAAAACTGCGAAAGCACAGCGCAGGCGCTTATCGCCTTGTGCAGTATGGGTATAGATGTTGAAACAGACAGCAGATTTATAAAAAACGGTAATAGAATAATCGACTGTCTGCTTAGCTTTCAGAACGCTGATGGCGGTTTTTGTCATATAAAGGGCGGTGAGAGTGAACAGCTGTCAACACAGCAATCTCTCTGCGCACTTGCCTCATACTACAGATTTTTAAATAAAATGAAACCGCTTTACGATTTTTCAGACCTACAGGTAAATCAGAAAAGCGTTGACATCAACAGCCTTTTATCATCAGCACAGGATATTATAAAAAGGTCTGAAAACACAAAAAGCACCGCATACCTGACAGCCGTAAACAGCCTTATTTCATCATTTAAAAACGAATCCTTTGATAATAAAGAAGAAATAATAAAGTCGCTAAAAGAGGTTCAAACGTCTTGCCTGAATTTGCAAAATGAAATCGACAGCTTAAATAAAGAGATAGAAACTTTCTTACCACTTGATAGTGTAACGCTGTCACAAAAGGATATAATAGACAGTCTTTTTGAAAAAACAGAAAAGCTGCCTGATTATGACAAGGCAAAAATCGACTGCTTTGAGCAACTAAACAAAGCACATACAAAGCTCCTGACACAAGAGCGCACAATTATAATTACAGTCATTTTTTCTGTTGCACTTATTTTACTTTTGATTTTTATATTCTTTAACATAAAACGCATCAAAAACAAAAAGAAAAAACAGATGCAAGAGCTTATTAAAATGTACGAGGACGAGGATTGATGAAAAAGAATATTATTGCAATTTTTGCAGTCGTTTTAGTAGTTATCCTGCTATGCTTCGGTCTTGATATAAAGTCGGTTGACGAGTACTATTTAACGCATATTGACGATATTAAGCCCGACAGCGAAACTGTATTTCTGACGATTACCTGTCATACGGTGCTTGACAACTACAATCAGCTTGACAAAAGCTTGCAAAACGAAAAATACGTTCCGAAGGACGGAGTGATTCTAAAAAATACAGAGTATGTCCTCAGAAAGGGCGACACAGCCTTTGACATTTTAAACAGAGCAGTTCGGCATAACAAAATTCAGATGGAATATCAGGGGGCTAACAAAAACAGCTACGGCAGTGTGTATATACAGGGCATAAACTATCTGTACGAATATTCCTGCGGTCCTCTTTCAGGGTGGATATTTAAAGTAAACGGCGAAATCCCGAGCGTCGGCTGTTCAGACTATACTCTTAAAAATAAGGATAAAGTTGAATTTGCATATTCTTGTAATCTCGGCAAGGATTTATAAAAGGCGGTGATAATATGACGTTAAATTCTCTGCACCCTGTGTCAGCACTCATATATTTTATTGCAGTTTTAATCCCTGCGATGTTCTGTGTAAATCCAATTATTCAGTGTACTGCGCTTATTACAGCCTTTTGCTTTTTATGCACACAACAGCGTATAAAGCAGAGCTTAAACGACCTTATCTTTTACATATTTTTGTTTATCCTGATTGCTGTTACAAACCCGATTTTTTCTCATAACGGCGAAACTGTGCTGTTTTTCTTAAACGACAACGCAGTAACGCTTGAAGCAATAATCTGCGGTGCGTCAATCTCGTGTGCAATAATCTCTGTGATTATATGGTGCAAGTGCTTAGGGTTTGTTTTATCCTCTGACAAAATAGTGTTCCTTTTCGGCAGAGCAACGCCGAAAACTGCGCTGATAATTTCAATGGCACTGCGCTTTATTCCGCTTTTTAAGGCACAGCTCAAAAGGGTAAAAACAGTTCAGAAAACTATGGGCTTATACAACGGATCAAGTATTCCCGACAAGCTGATGTCAACGCTCAAAATTATGTCCTCAATGGTCACGTGGTCGCTTGAAAACGCAGTAGAAATATCGTCATCTATGAAAGCAAGAGGCTACGGTCAAAAAAGCAGAACGTCATTTTCACTGTATAAATTTACAATTTCTGATGCGGTCTTTACAGCAATCACAGCAGTGCTTTTTATTGTGATTGTTATCGGAATTGCAAACGGCAGTCTGTCATTTCTCTATTATCCGTACATCGCAGAAATAAGCCTGTCTGCAAATGCGGTTTTGTCATACCTTGCGTATTTTATGCTGTGCATCATACCATTTATTTTTGAGTTGAAGGAGGCGGCAAAATGGAAATATTATCTGTGCAGAATTTAACCTTTAAATACCCGAATCAGGAAAAGAACTCGCTTGAAAATGTCAGCTTTACGGTAAACAGCAGTGATTTTATACTTGTCTGCGGAGAGTCGGGGTGCGGTAAAACAACGCTGTTAAAAATGCTCAAAAAGGAGCTTGCACCCTTTGGAGAGAAAAGCGGAGAAATCATTTTCAGCGGTGAAAATGATGAAGCCTACTCATCTGCTGAAATCGGCTTTGTTATGCAAAATCCCGAAAATCAGATTGTTACTGATAAGGTTTACAAGGAGCTTGCCTTCGGACTTGAAAGCAAAGCAGAGAAAAGCGAAACCATACGGCTCAAAACTGCCGAAATGGCTTCATATTTCGGCATAGAAAATATATTCCGCAGTGATACCTCTACGCTGTCGGGCGGACAAAAGCAGATGTTAAACCTTGCGTCAATTATGGTGACAAATCCGCAGCTTCTGATTTTAGACGAGCCGACAAGTCAGCTTGACCCGATATCGGCAGACGAATTTATAACAACGCTTAAAAGGCTTAACAGCGAGTTTGGCTTGACAATAATTATAAGCGAGCACCGCCTTGAAAAGCTGTTCCCGATTTCCGATAAGGTGCTGATGCTTAGTAACGGCAAAGTCCAGTGCTATGACGAGCCGAAAAATACAGTCAGAATAATAACCTCTGATTTAGAAAAGCAAGACGCAGAAAAAGCTATGCTTTCAATGCCCTGTGCATCAAGAATTTTCTATGAGCTTTCACCATTTGCAAAAAAAGAAACCGCCTGCCCTTTGACGGTAAAGGAGGGCAAGAGGTTTTTGATTGATAATTTTCCATCTGTAAAATCCGATTGCGAAAGCAAAGCATATTCGCATAATGAAGAAAAGGCGATAGAGCTTAAAAACGTCTGGTTTCGCTATGAAAGAAATTCAAAAGATATTATGAGGGGAGTAAATCTGACGGTTTACACAGGTGAGCATTTTTGCATTTTAGGCGGTAACGGAACAGGCAAAACAACGGCGCTTTCAGTAATTTGCGCTGTCAATAAGCCGTACAGAGGTAAAATTTTTATCAAAAACAAAAATATAAAGGACTACAAAAACGGCAGTCTGTATAAAGGATTGCTCGGCTTTTTACCGCAAAATCCACAGACGGTATTTGTCTGCGACACTGTTCTTGACGATATGAAGGAGCTGTTAAAGGCAAACGAAATCCCAAAAGATATGCACAGTGAAATGATAGAAAAAACGGCAGAAATGCTGTCTGTAACAAAATTTTTAGATAAGCACCCTTACGATTTAAGCGGCGGAGAACAGCAAAAATGCGCCATAGCGAAATTGCTTCTGTTAAGACCGCAAATTCTGCTTTTGGATGAGCCGACAAAGGGACTTGACGCATATTCAAAAAAATCCTTTGCAGAGCTTTTGCAAAAGCTAAAGGCAAAGGGAATAACAATAATTACGGTTACTCACGATATTGAATTTGCCGCCGAGTACGCAGACAGATGCGGTCTTTATTTTGACGGAGAAATCATATCAGCCGATATACCGCAGAGCTTCTTTTCAAAAAACAGCTTTTACACAACAACAGCCGCTTCAATATCACGTGGAATTTATGACGATGCCGTTACCTGTAATGATGTTGTAATGTGTGCAAAAAGGAGCATAGGCTATGAATAAAAAAGTTATCTCAATAGTCTTGCTCACAGTTTTGTCACCGCTTGCTGTTATTTTCGGCGCAGTTATTTTCAGTGAAAAGCAGTACGCCTTTGTTTCTCTTTTTGTAGCTTTGCTTGCCTGCATATCTTTTTTTCTTGCATTTGAAAAACGCAGTGAAACAGCCGCCAAAAAAACAGTTATAATAGCCGTAATGATTGCTCTGTGCGTAGTCGGCAGACTTATTTTTGCACCCTTGCAGGGATTTAAGCCTGTGACGGCAATTATTATAATCACAGCTATGTACTTCGGCGGTGAAAGCGGATTTATGACAGGTGCGCTTACTGCGCTTATCTCAAATTTCTACTTCGGTCAGGGACCTTGGACACCGTTTCAGATGATAGTGTGGGGACTTATCGGACTTACGGCAGGTGTACTTGCAAAAAAGCTAAAAAGCAGTACCGTACTTTTGCTTATTTTCGGTGCGATAAGTGGAGTTGCGTATTCGCTTCTGATGGATATTTGGACAGTGCTTTGGGCTGATAACTCATTTAATATTACAAGATACTTAGCCGCCGTTATTTCCGCATTACCGGTAACGGCTGAATATATAGCTTCAAACATCGTCTTTTTGCTGATACTGACAAAACCCCTCGGCAAAAAGCTCAATCGAATTTGCTCAAAATACGGAATAGAATAAATAACAGCGGCTGAAAAAATCAGTCGCTGTCGTTATCTATCTTATAATGTTTTTACAAATTCCTTTAAATATTTCTTTAAATCCTCGCCGATTTCAGGGTGATTAACGCCAAGCTCAATGTTTGCCTGCAAAATGCCGAGCTTGTTGCCCATATCGTATCTTTTGCCCTCAAACTCAACGGCTGTCATACCTACTGTTGTCGCAATCTCTTTCATAGCGTCCGTCAACTGAATTTCTCCGCCTGCACCGGGAGTTGTTCTTTCAAGTATCTCAAAAATCTCAGGTGGCAAAACGCATCTGTCAAGTATTGAATAAAGAGATAGAACAGCCTCGGGAGTCTGTGGCTTTTCTACCATATCGGTGCATTTGTAAACGTTGTCGTGCATAAGCTCAACCTTTAATGAGCCGTACTTGTGAATATCCTTTTCATCAACCTTTTTAATTCCCAGAACGCCCTTACCGAATTCGCCGTACACGTCAATAAGCTGACCGATAGCCGGCTTTTCTCCGACAATAACGCCGTCACCGTACATAACGGCAAAAGGCTCGTTGCCGACAAAGCTTTTAGCTCTGCTTACTGCGTGGCCAAGTCCCTTAGTTTCAATCTGACGGATAAAGGTGATGTTAGCCATATCTCTGAGATTTTTGACTGTTTCAAGCATTTCGTACTTTTTGCCCTTTTCAAGCGCCGCTTCAAGCTCAGGCGAGCAGTCAAAGTGGTCCTCAATAACACCCTTGCCTCTGTTAGTGATGATTAGAATGTCTGTTATGCCTGTGTTTACAGCCTCTTCAACAATGTACTGAATAGCAGGCTTGTCAACAACAGGGAGCATCTCCTTAGGCATTGATTTTGTAGCCGGCAATACTCTTGTGCCAAGTCCTGCGGCAGGAATAACCGCTTTTCTGATAGTCATAATAATCCTCCTGAATTTTAAAATAAATCATATTATGTTAAATGAAGATAAAATCATAGGTAAATAAGAAATAATCAAATATGCAACAAGCAGGCTGACACCCAGCGGCGTATTAACTCCGCCTTTTGCATTAAAGAAAATTTCTCTTTCAGCGTCATTTTCAAGCTCTTTGTTTGCAGTTTTAAGCTGTTTCATACAATGCTTAAAGTAAACTCTGTTTGCACAAAATCCGCATACAAGCCTTAAAGCAAGCATAGTAAGCTCACAAATGACAGGCAAAGCAAAGAACAACACCTTGTCAAACGACAGCATTGCGCCTGCGTTTGCAAGCGTCAGAATATCTGAATATGCAGTAATTTCCGAAATACCTGCAATTGACATCAGCTCGTTAAAAATCTCTGTAAATGCCGGTGAATAGGCGACAAAAATCGGCACAACTGCAAGCACAAGCATCAAAGCTGTGAGTAAGGTGCCTATGCCGTACATTTTGCGGTAAAGGAAATATCCGCCACCGAATAAAAATGCCGAAAAATTAAAGCGTGACTTAGAGTATTTTTTGATATTATAAAAAATCCGCATAAAATACGGCGTGTTGCTCTTGACAAGCCTTGACGCATCACCTGCCGTCACATTTTCGTCAAGGTTTTCCTTAGGGTCTACTCCGCCCATCGGGTCAATCACAAACGGCATACCGTTAAAGGGCGGCTGTCCGTTTGGTGAGCCTTGACCGTTTTGCCCGTCAGAGCTGTTATGTTCAGCTCCAAAGCCGCCCGTTATCAGAGGGTTGCCGCATTTCCTGCAAAAAAACGTTCCCTCGGGATTTTTCTCCTTGCAGGCAGGGCAGATGATTTCGCCTTGCGAAGTGTTGTTATCATTTTTGCCGATATATTCCTGATAATCAAAGCCTTCGCTGTGCCTGTCCTCAAAGTGACACCTGTTTTCCTGCTCAAAGCACTCTCTGTGGTGGGGAGCACCGCACTCGGGGCATACGACAACGTCATCATTTGCGTGAAAATTCTTGTCGCATACGGGGCATTTATAATCTAAATAATCCATACAGTGCCTTTCTTACATAAAATTTCTAAAAAAATATAATATTTTTACATACTTTTTTCTATTATACCAAATAAATTTCAAAACTGCAACCTTTACTTTTGACAAATATTAGATTATAATATAATAGTATATTATAGTTTTTGTGAGGTAAACGCTATGCTACAGTTCGAAGAATTAAAATTACAGCTCGAAGCGCTAAAGCCTGAAATTGACGATTTGTCAGAGGCACTGGGACTTTCTGCAATGCTCTCAGAGATAGAACAGCTTGAAAACAGGGCGGCAGAGCCGGGCTTCTGGGACGATATGGAAAAATCGCAGAAAATCCTGCAAAGAACGAGCAATTTAAAAAGCAAGGTAGAGGAGTACAACAAGCTCGTAAGCGCATATGATGACGCACTTGCGCTCATTGAATTAGGCGATGAGGAAGAGGATCTTTCTTTGCTTGAAGAAGCGCAGAGTGAGGTTGAAAGCATTAAGTCAGAGCTTGAAAAACAGCGCCTTAAAACACTGCTCACAGGCGAATATGACAAGAACAATGCAATTTTAACGTTCCACGCTGGCTCAGGTGGTACAGAAGCGCAGGACTGGGCAGAGATGCTCTACAGAATGTATACACGCTGGGCAACTGCTCACGGCTTTAACGTTAAGGAAATCGACTACCTTGACGGTGACGAGGCAGGACTAAAAAGCGCCGTACTTCTTGTAGAGGGTGAAAATGCCTACGGCTATTTAAAGGGTGAGGCAGGAGTTCACCGCCTTGTGCGTGTATCTCCGTTTGACAGCGCAGGCAGACGTCACACAAGCTTTTCCTCCCTTGAGGTAATGCCCGAAATTGACGATGATATAAAAATCGACATAGCACCCGAGGACATCAAAATGGACGTTTACCGTGCAAGCGGCGCAGGCGGTCAGAAGGTAAACAAAACCTCGTCTGCTGTTCGACTTACTCATATTCCTACAGGCATCGTTGTAGCGTCACAGGTTGAAAGAAGCCAGTACCAGAACCGTGACGTGGCTATGAAAATGCTTATGTCAAAGCTTATGGAAATAAAAGAGCGTGAGCATCTCGACAAAATTGAGGACATCAAGGGCGTTCAGAAGGAAATTACGTGGGGCAGTCAGATCAGAAGCTACGTGTTTATGCCCTACACGCTTGTAAAGGATCACAGAACGAGCTTTGAAACAGGCAATATCAACGCCGTTATGGACGGCGACCTTGACGGCTTTATAAACGCATATCTTAAAGCACTCAGCTTAGGCGAGCTTGAAAAATAAAGATAATTAAAAAGAGGTTGATAAAAATGAAATATCTTGTAATGCTTTGTGACGGTATGGCTGACGAGCCGTCAGAAATGCTAAGTAACAAAACTCCGATGGAAAAGGCAGTAAAGCCTTGTATGGACGAGCTTGCTTCAAAGGGCGAGGTCGGTATGGTAAAAACAGTTGCAGACGGACTAAAGCCGGGCAGTGACGTTGCAAACCTTTCTGTACTCGGCTATGAGCCTGCAAAATACTACAGCGGAAGATCTCCGCTTGAGGCTGCAAGCATCGGCATTGACTTAAAGAACACTGACGTAACTCTGCGCTGTAACCTTGTAACGCTGTCAGATGAAGAAAACTACGAGGACAAAACTATCCTTGACTACTGCGCAGACGATATTTCAAGCGAGGAAGCAAAAGTACTTATTGATTATATCGAGGAGAATTTAGGCAACGATACCTTTTCATTCTACAGCGGCGTATCATACCGTCACTGTCTTGTATGGGCAAACGGTGAGCCGAACCCCGGTGTGCTTACTCCGCCGCACGATATAACAGGCAAAAAAATCAAGGAATATATCCCAAAGGGCGACTATGTAGCAGAGCTTTACGATTTAATGGTAAAAAGCTATGAGCTGCTAAAGGATCACCCTGTTAATAAAGCGAGAATTGAAAGAGGAAAGCGTCCTGCAAACTCAATCTGGCTGTGGGGAGAGGGTACAAAGCCGCAGCTTGACAGCTTCTACGGCAAATTCGGCAAAAAGGGCAGTATGATTTCTGCTGTTGACTTGTTAAAGGGTATTGCTATCTGCGCCGAAATGAAAAGCGTTGACGTAGAGGGCGCAACAGGCTACATCGACACAAACTTTGACGGCAAGTGCAAGGCGGCTATCGAGGAATTTAAAAACGGACAGGACTTTGTATATATCCACGTTGAAGCACCCGACGAGTGCGGACACAGGGGAGAGGCAGAAAACAAGGTTAGAGCCATTGAGCTGATTGATGAGAAAATCCTCACGCCTGTTGTTGATTTCCTCAAAGGCTATGACGATTTTGCAGTTCTTGTATGCCCCGACCACCCGACGCCGCTTAACATCAAAACACATTCGGGCAACCCTGTGCCTTACCTTATCTACAGCAGTAGGGACGAGAAAAACAGCGGAGTTACCTGCTTTACAGAAGCACAGGCAAATAAGACAGGCAATTTCATAGAAAAAGGCTTTGAAATGATGAGCTATTTTCTTGAGAAATAATTCCCCTGTGTAAAAATCCGTACACCTTAGCACACACATAAAATTACCTATTCACAAACCGCTGCACAAAAGCTGTGCGGCGGTTGTTTTTTTGCAGAATTTGGGAGGAATTTCATTTGAAATTTCTGTGAAATATTCGCTTAAATTATTGCAATTTAAGCACAAAAACTATATAATATTTACATCTTTATGTTACATACAACAGAAAAGGGTGGATATATGAAAAAAACGCTGTGTCTTATTATGGCGATACTTCTTTTGATTCCTGTTGCTCTGTCAGGCTGTCAGAACGCTGAAAATACTGACGAGCAGGAGCAGATTCTTGTCTATCTGCCAAGCTCATCGTATCTGGGAGAAGTAATCAGAAAGTACAACAGGTATCTTGTTGATAACAATTATGAAAACCGCTACAAAATAAACGTAAAGCTTTTTGATGATGTAAAGGAAAATACATCAATTACAAAAATGGTTACAGAAATAATGGCAGGCGCCGGACCTGACATTATCGCCCTTGAAACAGATATTCCGTTTGAAAAGCTGATGCAGCAGAGCATTTTTGCAGATATTAACGAAATAATTGAAAACGATACGTCAGAAGAGAAGCTCGACCTGTCTGTTTACAACAGTGCAATTATGGATTCCTGTGTTGTAGACGGCAAAAGACTTATGATACCGCTTGCGTTCAGCCTGAATGTTATGTCAGCGCCAAGCGATTTGTGCAGTGAGTACAATATCCCGACTGACGCTAAACTTTCCTACAGTAACGCACCAGAGGTTTTAAATGACTTTCTTGAAAAAGCCAAAGACAGCGAGGATATGACGGTATTTACCGATTTCAAAGCACAGCTTTTAAACCTGATTGACGATTACGTTGATTTCGGCGAAAACAAGGTTTATTTCGACACACCGCAGTTTCAGAGCGATTTCAAACAACTGTGCAAGCTCAATATTGTAAATAACAGCGATAACAGCAAGAAGAACAATAGCAGAGGAAGATACAGAGATCCGTACAGCTTTTTTTCTCATTTCTACGGTTCATCATCAAGCCTTTTTCAGCCTGTTTTTGACTCGTTTTTCGGCTTTGACGTTTTCAGTGGTTCTGACTCGCACGAGCTAATAAACGGTATCAACAAATCAGAATCCGATATAAAGGCTACCGTAAAATATGCAATGGCTGTAAACGCAAACTCGAATAAAAAGCAAGAGGTTCTTGAGTTTATTAAATATGCGCTCAGCCAGCATATTCAGACAGACTGGATGGACGGCTATATGCCTGTTAATAATCAGTCGTTCGGTATGAAGCTTTACTACAGTACTCTTGAAAATAACAGATTTTTCGGTAATGATACGGACAGCTCAAAATCGGCTGAATTTATAAAAAAATTTCTCACTCTTGTTGACGGTGTAAACGTGTGCAATATTCCGAATTCATACTATCACAACAACATAATAGGCGACATTGTTGATGACTTTATATCGGGCAAAATATCAGAGCAGAAGTTTTTAAATCAGCTTAATTCAAAAACAAGCATTTTTGTAAATGAGTAGAGGAGGGAAGTATATGCGTATGTCTGTTTCTGCTAAAAACAAGCTGTGGGGCTACCTCTTTATACTGCCCTCGGCTGTCGGCATTTTTATTTTTTACATAATTCCGTTTGTTATGTCGCTATATTACAGCTTAGTAACCTACGGAAAATTCAGCGGTCTTAATAATTATTTTGAGCTTTTGGGCAACAGCTACTTTCTGCTTGCTCTTAAAAATACTGTAGTTTTCACGGCGATAGCAATTCCGCTTTTGCTTGTCACATCATTTGCAATAGCGCTTTTTCTTAATTCCT
This sequence comes from Acutalibacteraceae bacterium, assembly GCA_051881615.1. Taxonomy (GTDB): domain Bacteria; phylum Bacillota; class Clostridia; order Oscillospirales; family Acutalibacteraceae; genus CAMFTQ01. Next base: position 37,024 of record JBJEQF010000011.1, read on the forward strand.
TTGAAAAGATAGCCTCTTTTTTTCAAAGCACGTTGCTTATACCTATGCTGATACCGACAGCCTCTGTGCTTTTTGTGTGGCAGATTTTTCTTGACGAAAAAGGAATAATCAACAATATCTTAAACGCACTTAATCTGTCACAGATAAATTTTTATGACAGCGGATTTTCAATGGTTGTCATAATCCTTATATTTGTATGGAAAAACTGCGGCTTTTGCGTAATACTCTTTACCGCAGGACTTTCAAATATGCCGAAATCCGTAATAGAAAGCGCAAAGCTTGAGGGTGCTTCCTCATTTAAGGTGGTAACAAAAATAATTGTTCCTATGATGTCACCCACAACGTTTTTCGTTTTTCTTATGGCTATAATAAACTCCTTTAAAATTTTCAGAGAAATCTTTCTGCTTTTCGGCGATTACCCTAACGAAAACGTCTATTTCCTGCAAAACTTTATCAATAACAATTTCTATAATCTTAATTACTCTCAGCTTTCAGCCGCCTCTGTAATTCTGACGATAATTATTGTTGCGGTACTGCTTGTAACCTTCAGAATAGAGCGAAAGAGTAATTATCTTGAATAACGGCAGGTAAACGATATGAAAAAAGTAACGATTACAATTAAATACATAATTCTGATTTTATTATCGCTTATTTTTCTTTTTCCGATAATATATATGCTTGCAAATTCCGTAATGTCATCAGCAGAAATTTCCTCAGCCTATAACACCGCAAAGGAAGGCTATATGACGTTTAAGCTGATACCAAAGGAGTTTACGCTTGAACAGTTTTATGACGTCTTTTTCAAAACGCCCGATTTTCTCAATATGTTCTGGAACTCTGTTATTTCAACATTGCCGACAGTAATCGGTCAGGTTGCAGTTTCCTCGCTTGCTGCCTTTGCATTCGGTAAGCTTAATTTCCCCGGCAGAGATAAAATATTCTTTTTCTATATGGTGCTTTTAATTCTGCCGATACAGGTAACGCTTGTACCGAATTACATACTTTTGCGAGATATGAACCTGCTCAATAACTTTCTTGCGATTATTCTGCCCGGCACGTTTTCAGCGTTCGGTATATGTCTGCTGCGGCAGAGTATAAGATACATTCCCTATGAAACGATAGAGGCGGCTTTTGTTGAGGGTGCTTCGCACATCAGAGTATTTTTCAAGATAATACTTCCGCAGATAAAAGGCTCGCTTATCACATTGATAATTCTTGTCTTTATTGATAACTGGAACATCATTGAACAGCCGCTTATCTATTTCACCGATACACAGAAGTTTCCGCTGTCGCTCGGTCTGTCGCTTCTCGGTGACGGCAGTAACGGAATTGTCTTTGCCTGCTCCGTACTTTTTATGATGCCGGCTCTTATTGTATATTTCCTCGGGCAAAAGCATTTTTCATCACCGTTTGCAAGAAATTGATAAGTAACCGAAAGGATAATAAATATGGAAAATAACAGCAGAAAAAATAAAATATTCAGAATCACTATCCGCTTTGCAACAGTATTTATTGCAGTAATCGCATTTCTTACATACTTTTCATCAACTATAAACAGAGCCTTGATGCCGATAGTTGAAACGGTAAAGGTAAACTCGGGTACATTATCGCAGGATATAAGAGGAACTGCCATGCTAAACGGCGCTGATAACGGCGGTAAAATGTACTTTTCCTTTGACATAACAAAACAGCAGAGAAAGTACTTTGCTGACGATACTCTTATCGAGGTCAGCTTTGATGCCTTTGATGAGCTTCACAAGCAGTATGTCAGGAAGTCCGAAATGACAGCCTTTTCAAAAATCGCCTACAACAAGGACAAGGACAACTACACTGTAACTGCCGATATGCCTGATGTTCATCTTGAGGTTGGCGAGGTTATGCCTACGGTTTATGACGACATTTTTTACAGCGTGTCGGTAAGCTCCGATTATTACGACGCTATCGTTCCGCAGTCGGCTGTTTGTGACGGCAGTGTGTATCTTGCCTATATAAATGAGGAAGAGGGCACGGCTCAGATTGCGCAGATAAGCGTTGATGTAATAGCCTCCGATGATTTGTACTGCGCTGTCAGGGGCGATATATACGGTGACGGCGACAGCGTTGTAATTTCGGCGACAAAGGAAATAAAATCGGGCGATACCGCAGTAGTAAAGGGTAATGAAAAATGAAAATAAAGATTAACAAACCCTTTTCACCGATACTTTTTTATATTCTCAATATCCTTTTATTGCTTGCAATATTTTTCACCTGTTTTTTATACACAGATTTCAGCGATACAGTGCCACAAATAATCGAAAAGCGTCTTGATGTAAAAAAAGATATTGCGCTGATAAGCAGTGTTTTAAAAACGCAGGAGGAATATGAGGTTGACGGCTTTTCCTTTTATGCCGAAACAGATACGGCAAAAATAAAAAATCAGGACGTTCTGCCGGTTCTTGTCAACGACTCCTTTTGCGATGTTTACAGCCTTGATATTACGGGCGAAAAAATCACTAAGCAGATGATAGAAAATAAAAGAGATTATGCGCTGATAAGCGACACGCTGTCGCAAAAGCTCTTTTTTACAACAAGCTCCTTCGGAAAGAAGTTCACGCTCTTTAACAAGGAGTTTACCGTAGCAGGCGTTTACAAAACAAATCAAAATACTGAAGGTGTTTTATCGTCAGACAAATACGAGCGTGTATATCTGCCGTACACTGCATTAGACGGCTACGGCGGTCAGGCGATAGACGCAATAGCCGTCAGCTCCGATAATGACAGCTCAGTCACAAAAGCTGCCTTTGACAGCGATATGTTTAAAGGTTATGTTGCTACGGATTTTTCAGCAAAGCACAATGTAACATCAACCTTTAAAAATGTACTTCTTCTGATTTTTACAATAACCGTTTGCGTTCTTTTAATTAAAATCTGGCTGCGTGTTGTAAAATTATTCACAACCTTTGTAAAGACAAAGCTTGATGATGAATACCTTTTCGGAGTGTTTAAGAAAAATAAACTAAAATCTGCAAGGTATCTTTCGCTTATTGCTTTACTGCCGGTTATTGCTGTTTTTGTGTTCATAAACGGCTTTTCACAGATTTACATTTTACCGCAGTATTTACCGACTGACAACATTTTCGACATTTCTTATTGTGCAAATGCATTTGTAAAGGCAGTTCAAAGTGCAAATTCAGTACTGCTTTCGGGTAATCCGTTTTTGAGTAACTTCTACACAATCACGTTTTACCTAAGCCTTGCATTTACTGTTATAACGCTTATTTTGTATGTGCTGTGGTACAGAACAATCAGAGAAACCGTGCAAAGAAACAGATATTACACCGTTGAGCTTTCAGTGTTTATGACAGCACTTTCGGCAGTTTTTGCAGTATCGTCGAAAATTACCCAAAGCTATCTTTTATATCTGCTGACAGTGTTCTGTCTGACGCTCCTTGCAACAGTAGTTCTGCTGATGATAAAGCTGGCAAAAGCTAAAAAATCATAAAAAAACCGGCACAAAGCAATCAAATGCTCTGTGCCGTTTTTTATCTGTAAATATTATTCAATTCCCATAAGGCTCTTCATATCAGCCTCGATTTTTTCTGTAATTGTCTGTGCGTCTGCTTTATCCTTACCAACTGCTGTGATGTAAAGCTTAATCTTCGGCTCTGTTCCGCTTGGACGTACAATAGCTGCGTTGCCGCCCTCTAAGGTGTAGGATAGCACGTTTGACTTCGGCAGATTGATAACGTTCTTTTCGCCTGTTGTAAGGTCGCTTTCAACGCTTTCTAAATAGTCACAGCTTTTTGTAACCTTATAGCCTGCAACCTCAGTAGGTGCGTTTTCACGCAGAGAATTCATAATATCTGCCATCTTCTGCATACCCGCTGCACCGTGGAAGCTGAAGTTGAGCGTTGTGTTCTGATAAAGACCGAACTCCTCGTAAAGTCCGTCAATAACCTGAGCCAGTGTCTTGCCCTGCTTTTTGTAATAAGCTGCCATTTCGCAGATAAGCATAGAAGCCACTACTGCGTCCTTGTCACGTACATAGGTACCGCTAAGATAGCCGTAGCTTTCTTCAAAGCCGAAAACATATCTGTTTTCTTCGTTATTCTTTTCAAGGTTTAAGATAACCTCGCCTATATATTTAAAGCCTGTCAGTACGTCCTTAAGCTCACAGCCGTACTTTTCGCAAAGACGTTCAATCAGCTTGCTTGTAACTATAGTTTTGACAATAATCGGTTTTTCGGGCAGTGTGCCGTTTTCTTTTCTGACAGACAGAATGTAGTTAGTAAGCATAATTCCTGTTTCGTTACCCGATATAAGTCTGTAGCTGCCGTCGCTGTCAACTACCGCAATACCAACTCTGTCTGCGTCAGGGTCGGTAGCCAAAAGAAGGTCAGGCTTTACCTTTTCGCAAAGCTCAAGCCCCTTTTGCAGAGCCTCTCTGATTTCGGGGTTCGGATAAGGACAGGTTGTAAAATTGCCGTCAGGCATTTCCTGCTCCTTAACGATGCTTACATCGGCTACACCGATTTCAGAAAGTACTCGTCTTACAAGCTTGTTGCCTGTGCCGTTTAAGGGAGTATATACAACCTTCAGGTCAGCGTCCTTGCATACATCCGGAATAACCTGCTGTTTTTTAACCTCCTGAATATAACTGTCGTAAACGCTGTCGTCAACATATTCAATAAGACCGTCAGACAAAGCCTTGTCAAAGTCCATTGTCTTTATGTCCTCGAACATATCAAGCTTGCAGATTTCATCATATACAAGACCTGCCGCTGTGTCTGTCATCTGACAGCCGTCCTCGCCGTAAGCCTTGTAGCCGTTATATGCGGCGGGATTGTGGCTTGCCGTTACCATAATACCGGCTTTGCACTTTAAGCTTCTTACAAGGTAGCTAAGCACCGGTGTAGGCTCAAGCTCACGTGTGATATATGCCTTAATTCCGTTTGCGGCAAGCACCTTGGCAGCCTCTATCATAAATAAATCAGCCTTGATTCTGCTGTCGTGAGAAATTGCAACAGCACCGCCGCCGAATTTATTGTTTACGTAATTTGCAAGTCCCTGAGTTGCCTGACGTACTACGTAGATGTTCATTCTGTTACAGCCTGCACCGATAATACCTCTCAGTCCTGCTGTGCCGAACTCAAGACTTTTGTAAAAGCGTTCGTAAATTTCGTGTTCGTTACCCTTGATGCTTTCAAGCTCGCTCATTAAATCTGCATCCTCAACGGCTTTTTCACACCATACATTATATAATCTGTTAGCTTCACTGTTCATAGAAAAGCCTCCTTAAATCAAATTTAAAATCCGTTTGTATCATAATATACAATATTTTAGTTTTGCTTTGTCTGCTGTGGATAATTTTAAAAATTATCCAAAAAAATTCCAAGCAAATAAAAGCAGAACTTTTAAAAATATATCATATTTTTTACCAAATTACAACAGTAAAATTCAAGATTTATAAAAGCAATATAAGAATTTATATAATTTTCAGTCAAAAATGTTGATTTATAACACGAATTGTAGTATCATAAAGAACAGTTTAAAGGAGGACAAAAAAATATGGATTACGAAAATAACGAAAAAAATCTGCAAAATGAGCAGATTAACGAGGTACCTGAGCCTGAAAAGCCGGACAGGGGAACTAAGATTTATTATGAAAATATTGTAACTGAAACACAAGCTGAGCAAAAGCCTGTTAAGGTTAAAAAGAAAAGACTTTTAAACACACCGATTATTATTGCAATCTGCATTGTTGCAGTATCTGTTCTGAGCTTTTTGGTGTATGACATTTTCTTTAATACATCAATTTACGGCACATGGACGTTTGACAGCACCACGGTTTCTACTGATGATGAAATTAACACTGCGTACTATATCTTTAAAAATGACGGCACAGCATCAGTAACCTGCGGTAACGTTACCTTTAACGGAACTATTACAATGAGCTCCGAGGATAATACAAAGGCAACAATCAGCATTCCGAACTTTATCGGCGAGCAGGAATACAACATCGCCGTAACCGGCAACAAGCTGTCAACTCGACACCTTATTCTGTCAAGCGAAAGTGTAACAGGCTCGTTTACAAGCGCAGACGAAAAAAAGGTTGCTGTAGAAAAGATTAAGGATTTTGTAATCGATAATGAGATTATCGGTGAGTGGAGTGACGATTACTACGGAATGTCCTGCACCTTTAGAGAGGACGGAACAGTTATTATTAACCAGGGCGACATTATGATTGTTGAAGCTGCCTACAGCACCGACAAGGAAAATAACAAGATAACTCTTAAATATCAGATGGCAAAGCAAATCGACGACGAATGGTCCTACGGCTACGATAAAAAGAACGATACGCTGGTGCTCAACGGTCTTGGATTAAAGAGAGTAAATCCTGCTTCGGCAGACGAAAAATAATACATAATAAAAGAAAAGCGGCACGAAAAATCGTGTCGCTTTTTTGATGAATATAATTTAAGAAATCAGTCCTCGTCAGGCATTTCCCAGTTGTGCCAAACGTTTTGAACGTCGTCATTGTCATCGAGCATATCAAGCAGCTTCTGCATTTTTACTCTTGCTTCTTCGTCATCAATAGCTGTGTATGTGCTTGGCACCATCTCAACCTCAGCTGATGAAAGCACATAGCCCTTTGCCTGTAAATCATCTCTTACACCGCCCATATCGGTTGGCTCTGTGTAAATTGTAAAGATGTCGCTGTCAGCCTCAAAGTCAGAAGCACCAGCCTCTAATGCGTCCTCCATAACCTTGTCCTCGTCAGCGTCAAGGTCCTCACGCTCAATAACAAGAACGCCTTTCTGCTCAAACATAAAGCTTACACAGCCCGGCGTACCCATATTACCGCCGAATTTGTCAAAGTAATGGCGAACATCGCCTGCTGTTCTGTTTCTGTTGTCTGTCAGAGCCTCAACGATTACTGCAATTCCGCAAGGACCGTAGCCTTCGTAGGTAACTGCTTCGTAGTTTGTGCTGTCGCCGTCACCTGCCGCCTTTTTGATAATACGCTCAATATTATCGTTAGGCACGTTGTTAGCCTTTGCCTTAGCAATACAGTCACGAAGCTTAGAGTTTACAGATGGATCTGCACTGCCGCCGTCACGAACTGCAACTGCAAGCTCTCTGCCGATTTTTGTAAAAATCTTTGCTCTTGCCGCGTCATTTTTACCCTTTTTCTGCTTAATGGTACTCCATTTATTATGTCCTGACATTAAATCATCCCTTTTGCCAAAAAAATTTTCACTCAATTATAACATAAACAGCTGTAAAATGCAATACAAATAAAATAGTTACAATTTGGTTACAAAACTATTGAAAAACGCTTTGCTCTTGCTTATAATAGATACGTTAAAACCGCACAGGCGGATCATATATTTGCAGTAAGGAAAGGATGTTTAAAATGACAAGGTCAATGACAGGCTTTGGTCGGTGCGAAACAAGCGTAAACGGCAGAGAAATTACCGTTGAAATAAAAAGCGTAAATCACCGCTATTTTGAGTTTAACTGCAAAACCTCAAGGGGATATGCCTTTCTTGAAGAAAAGCTTAAATCCTATGTAAATCAAAGAGTGGCAAGAGGTAAAATTGATATGTACGTGTCTGTCACAGAGGGCGACACGACAGCCTCAAGCATCACTGTAAATCATCAGCTTGCAAAAAGCTATCTTGACGCAATGCGTGAGTTAGGCTCATCATACTCCTTGCCTGATGACATCAGAATTTCAACGCTTGCACGTTACAGTGATATTTTTACTCTCCACAAAGCTCCCGAGGACGAAGAGCAGGTGTGGCTTGACGTTGTAACGGCGGTTGATACGGCGCTCGACAGCTTTATTTCAATGCGTGAGGCAGAGGGCGAAAGAATGAAGCAGGACGTTTTGTCACGTGCCGACACAATCCTCAGCATTGTGAGCAAAATAGAGGAGCGTTCTCCGCTGACCGTAGCAGAATATGAAAACAGATTAAAGGAGCGTATCACGGAGCTTTTGCAGGGTGCTGACTTTGACGAGCAGAGGGTTTTAACAGAGGTTGCAATATTTGCCGATAAGGTATCTGTAGCTGAAGAAACGGTAAGGCTTCGAAGCCACTTTGAACAGCTTCATACAATACTTGACGGTGACGGAGCTGTCGGCAGAAAAATCGACTTTATTATTCAGGAAATGAACAGAGAGGCTAACACTATAGGCTCAAAGGTTCAGGACTCACAGCTTGCTCATATGGTAGTTGACATAAAGGCAGAAATCGAAAAAATCCGTGAGCAGATTCAGAATATTGAGTAAGAGGTGCTTAAATGAAGCTGATAAATATAGGCTTTGGCAATATGGTTTCGTCAAGCCGTATAGTTGCCGTTGTCAGTCCCGATTCTGCTCCCATTAAGCGTATGGTGCAGGAGGCAAAGGCTGACGGCTCGCTTATTGACGCTACATACGGCAGACGGTGCAAGGCGGTAATTATCACCGACAGCGACCACGTTGTTCTGTCGGCTGTATCGCCTGAAACTATCGGCAACAGAACAGAGGAGGGGGAAGAGTAAAATGAACGGTAAAGGACTTTTAATTGTTTTTACAGGAGCGTCAGGCGTCGGCAAGGGTACGATTATGAAAAAGCTTTTAGAGCTTGACAAAACGTGCAGACTGTCGGTATCTGCCACAACAAGACAGCCCCGACCGGGTGAAGTAAACGGCAGAGAATATTTCTTTCTGACAAAGGAAGAATTTGAAAAAGAAATTGCAAATGACGGCTTTTTTGAATATGCTCAGTACTGCGACAACTACTACGGCACACCAAAGTCGGCAGTAGAAAAAATGCTTGACAACGGCTTTAACGTGTTCCTTGAAATAGAGGTTCAGGGCGGCTTACAGGTTATGGAAAAATATCCCGACTGCATCAGCATTTTTGTTTTACCGCCCTCAATGGAGGAGCTTGAAAAGCGTTTAAGAGGCAGAGCTACAGAAACAGAAGAGGTTATCAGCAAGCGATTAAACGCCGCCTTGACAGAAATAAATTTTGCAGAAAAATACGGCTATTCCGTTGTCAATGATGATGTTGACACAGCAGTTAAAGAAATACTTGATATAGTAAGCAAGAACAGACAAAACTAATCATACAATATAAGGAGTAATTGAATATGAGTAATATGAAAAAGGTATCAGTTGAAGAAATGTTACAGGGTAAAAAGAGCCGTTACGCACTTGTTATCGGCGTAGCAAAAAGAGCAAGAGAAATTTCTGCCGAATATGAAGAGTCGGAAAGAATTTTAAACAAAAAGCCGGTGCTTATGGCTGTTGATGATTTCAAAAGCGGCCGCTACAGCATTTTAGAGCCGGACGAAGATGAATAATGACATTCTCTGTTGCAGTGTTGCAATAGAGAATACCACCAATAAATTTGACAGGCTTTTCGATTATACCGTCCCCGATGCTTTACAGCCTTTTGTAAAGCCGGGTGTGAGAGTATCCGTACCGTTTGGCAGAGCGAACAAAACACGTCAGTCAATGGTTATGAGTATATCACGCAAGCCTTTGTCAAAAACAGAAAACCTAAAGCAAATAAAATCAGTGCTTGACAGCTCACCTGTTATGACAGAAGAAATGCTTTTGCTTGCCACATTTATGAAGGAGAGGTACTTCTGCACATATTATGACGCAATAAAGGCGATGCTCCCCGCCGGTATAAATTACAGGGTGACAAGCATTTATTCACTTGCAACAGCAAAGACTGAGCAGTACACTATGCTTTCTGAGGAGTATTGCAGGATTGTGGATTTTTTCAAAAGAAACCGCACTCCCCAAAGACTTGAAAAGCTGTCAGATGTATTTGGTTATAAGGACAGCACCGTTTTTGACGAGCTTGTTAATATGGGAATCCTCACAAAATCGGAGGACTCATTTCGCAGAACGGGCGATAAAACAATGAAAATGGTTTCAATCTGTGAGGACTTGCTCGATGAAAGTATAAAGCTCACGCCGAAGCAGAACGAGGTTTTAAGCCTTTTGCAGACGGCAGGACAATGCTCGGTAAAGGAAATCTGCTATTTTACGGGAGTTACGCAGAGTGTTGTTGACAGCCTTGTAAAAAAGGGAATTGCTTTTTATTATAACGAAGAGGTTATGCGCTCGCCAATTAAAAACGGAGGCTATAGCACAAGTAAGGCAATAACTCTTACAGAGCATCAAAAAAACGCATACGACAGCCTTTTGTCAAAATACAAATCGCAAAAGCCGTGTGTTTCGCTTTTGTACGGTATTACAGGCTCGGGCAAAACGTCAGTCTTTATGAAGCTTATAGACACCGTGCTTTCAGACGGCAAGAGCGTAATTGTAATGGTGCCTGAAATTGCACTCACACCACAACTTATTTCACTTTTTTCGGCACGCTTCGGCAAAAATGTCGCCGTAATTCACAGCGGCTTGTCGCTTGGCGAAAGGGTTGACGAGTACAAGCGCATATTAAACGGTGACGCAAAAATCGTTGTCGGCACTCGCTCGGCAGTTTTTGCTCCTTTTAAAAATTTAGGCCTTATCATCATTGACGAGGAGCAGGAAACAACGTATAAATCAGAAAACACTCCTCGCTATCACGCAAGAGATGTCGCAAAATTCCGCAGTATGCACCACAGCTGTATGCTTTTGTTAAGCTCTGCAACGCCTGATGTTGAATCCTACTACTACGCAAAAACAGGCAGGTACTCGCTTACAACGCTTTCACAGCGTTATGGTAATGCCGTTTTGCCGCAGGTTGATGTTGTAGATATGAACGAGGAGCTGTCAGCAGGCAACACAACAGGCTTTTCGTCAGAGCTTCTTGAAGCGATAGAGGAAAACCTGAATAACGGCAGACAGTCTATAATACTATTAAACAGGCGCGGTCACAATACGTTTGTGATGTGTCCTGTCTGCAAAGAGGCTGTTACCTGTCCGAACTGCTCAATTTCGCTTACCTATCACAGCGCAAACAACAGAATGATGTGCCATTACTGCGGTTACTCTGTGCCTTATACCGACAAATGCCCGACCTGTCACAGCAAGGGACTTCGCTTCGGTGGCGCAGGAACGCAAAGAGCAGAGCAGCAGCTTTACGATTTGTTTTCAGACGCAAGAATTCTGCGAATGGATACAGATACCACGATGTCAAAATCTGCGCACGAAAAGAAAATCGGAGCCTTTGCAAACGGCGAATACGATATTCTTGTCGGCACACAGATGGTTGCAAAGGGACTCAATTTCCCCAACGTAACGCTTGTAGGAGTGCTTAGTGCCGACCAGACGCTCTACAGCGACGATTACCGAAGCTTTGAGCGTGGCTTTTCGCTAATGACGCAGGTAGTAGGCAGAAGCGGCAGAGGCGACAAAAAGGGCAGGGCAATAATCCAGACATATACTCCGGAAAACCCGATAATCTATCTTGCCGCAGAGCAAGATTACGATAAATTTTTTGAAAGTGAAATAAAAATCCGCAAAGCAATGCTCTATCCGCCGTTTGCCGATATTTGTCTTGTCGGCTTTGTAGGGCAGGACAGCAAAGAAACGGTAGAAGCGAGCAAAGCGTTTTTGTCAATGCTTATTTCACTTGCAAAAGAAAAATACGACAATATGCCACTTCGTGTTTTAGGACCGTCAGCGGCGGCAGTTGTAAAGGTTAATAATAAATACAGATACAAAATAATAGTCAAATGCAGAAACGACAGGCGGTTTCGTGAAATGCTCAGAACGCTGTTATCGCAGTTTTCAGAAAACAGGCAGTTTGCAAAAATAACTGTTACAATAGATACAAAACCGCTTTATTTTTGATAATTTACGAGGTGAAAACTTTGGCACTTAGAAATATTGTAAAAGAGGGCGACAGCGTTCTCAACAAAAAATGCAGAGAGGTAGTACGATTTGACGAGCGACTTTGGTCCTTGCTTGACGATATGGCAGAAACTATGCACAAGGCACAGGGCGTTGGTCTAGCCGCACCTCAGGTGGGCATTCTTCGCAGAGCAGTTATTGTTGATGTCGGCGACGGAGTAATCGAGCTTATCAACCCGAAAATCATAATGTACTCGGGCGAGCAGGAGGGCTCAGAGGGCTGCCTTTCATCACCGGGAGAATACGGTATCGTAAAACGTCCCTTAAATGTTACTGTAAAGGCACAGGACAGATTCGGCAAGGAATTTACCGTAAAGGGCAGTGAGCTTAAAGCACGTGCATTCTGTCACGAGCTTGACCATCTTGACGGCATACTGTTCAAGCAAAGAGCTGAAAGAATGCTGTTGCCGGAGGAGCTTAAGTAATGAATATAGTTTTTATGGGAACGCCTGATTTTGCAGTGCCGAGCCTTTTGTCGCTTGTAAAATCTGAGCATAAGGTATTAGCCGTTTTCACTCAGCCGGACAAGCCAAAGGGCAGAGGTTATACATTGACGCCTCCTCCTGTAAAGGTTTGCGCAGCTGAAAATAACATTCCTGTCTATCAGCCGGAAAAGGTAAAGGACGGCACAGCCTTTGAAATAATCAAAGAGCTTGCTCCTGACGTAATTGTTGTAGTTGCATACGGTAAAATTCTGCCAAAGAATATTATCGACTACCCAAAATACGGCTGTATAAATGTTCACGGCTCACTTTTGCCGAAATACAGAGGAGCAGCTCCCATCCAGTGGGCAGTTTTAAACGGCGAAAGTGAAACAGGCGTTACAACAATGCTTATGAACGAGGGACTTGACACAGGCGATATACTGCTCAAATCAGTAACGGAAATAGGCGAAAATGAAACCTCGGGCGAGCTTTTCGACCGACTTATGACAATGGGTGCAGATTTACTTCTTGAAACGCTCGACGGACTTTCAAAAAATAAGCTCACACCTATAAAGCAGGACGACAGCCTGTCAACGTATGCAAGCGTACTGGATAAATCTCTTTGTCAGATTGACTGGAATAAATCAGCCGTTGAGGTTCATAACAAGGTAAGAGGTCTGTCACCGTGGCCGGTAGCCGTAACGATGTTAAACGGCAAAAGAGTGAAAATTCATAAAACAGAGGTTTCGGACGGCTCAGGCGATGCAGGAGAAATTATTTCTCTTAACCCTCTGACCGTAGCCTGCAAAAGCGGTGCGGTAAAAATAATCACTCTACAGCTTGAGGGCAAAAAAGCTATGGACAGCAAATCGTTTCTTGCAGGACATAAGCTGAGTGTCGGCGAAAAATTCGGATAACAAAACTTTGGGAGGAATATAATTGTTTCAGACATTATTCTATATAGACTGGACGTATTGGGTGTTTGTAATCCCTTGCGTAATCATATCGGCAATTTGCAGTGCAAATGTAAACAGCACCTTCAGCAAATATTCTAAAATTCAGAATTCAAGAGGTATTACAGGCGCACAGGCGGCGCAGAGAGTTCTGCAAAGCAACGGTGTAACAGGCGTCAGAATTGAAATGGTATCGGGGCATCTTTCTGACCATTTCGACCCTCGCACAAACGTAATCAGGCTATCTGAGTCGGTTTATAACAGCGCAACTGTAGCGGCTGTCGGAGTAGCGGCTCACGAGGCAGGCCACGCAGTACAGCACGCACAGGGCTATGTGCCGAACAAAATCCGCAGTGCTATTGTACCTGTTGCAAACATCGGCTCAAAAATCGGCTGGATACTGATTGTTCTCGGCTTATTCCTGCCTGTTGAGTACGCTGTTGTGCTAAACATCGGTCTTATACTTTACAGTGCGGCTACTGTTTTTACAATCGTTACACTGCCTGTTGAATTCAACGCTTCGTCACGTGCTATGAAAACAATCAGAAATACAAATCTTTTGTCAGACAGCGAATGCACAGGTGCGAAAAGAACTCTTCAGGCGGCGGCTATGACGTATGTAGCGGCGGCACTTACTTCAATATTACAGCTTTTAAGACTTATCCTGATAGCAAACAGAAGAAATAACCGTTAAGGACGATACAATGATAAATCCAAGAACAGCCGCTTTTAATGTGCTTTTAAAAATAGAAGAGGATGGGGCATACTCAAACATAGCGCTCAACAGCGCAATAAAGGAGTATGAGCTAAAGGGAATAGACGCCGCCTTTATGTCGGCTATAGTTTACTCGGTGCTTGAAAGACAGCTGACACTCGACTATATTATAAACCGTTATTCAAAGCTGCCGCTTAAAAAAATAGAAACAAAAACGCTTATAATTCTGCGTCTGGGTGTTACACAGCTACTCTTTATGGACAAGGTTCCCGAAAGTGCCGCCGTAAACGAGAGCGTAAAGCTTGCTAAAAAGAAAGGCCTGCAAAAATCCTCAGGCTTTATAAACGGCATTTTACGCAGTATAGCACGTGCCGAGGTAAAATACACTCTGCCCGATAAAGAAAAGGACTTAGTAAAGCATCTCTCTGTAAAATATTCCTGCCCGACATTCCTAATTGACCTGTGGCTTGAAAGCTACGGTGAAGAAAACACGGTCGGCATACTTGAAAGCTTAGCAAACCGCCCTGTTCTTACAGTAAGGGTAAATACGCTGAAAACAGACAGGCAAAGCGTAATCAAATCACTTGAAAAGCAGAATGTAAGGGTAAGTGAAGTACCGTTTTCAGACAATGCGCTATATTTGGAAAACACAGGCTCAATAGAAGGTCTTGATTCATATAAAAACGGCGAAATCTATGTTCAGGACGCTTCCTCACAGCTTTGTGTAAACGTGCTTTCGCCAAAGCCAAATGACAGAGTTCTTGACATCTGCTCTGCGCCGGGCGGTAAAGCCTTCACAAGTGCTATGCTTATGCAAAATAAAGGCGAGATTTTAGCCTTTGATATGTACGAGCATAAGCTAAAGCTTATAAACAGCTCGTCAAAAAGGCTCGGAATTAACATCATAAAAACAGCTATACGTGACGGCGAAAATGATAAGGCAAAGCTGCCGCTTGCCGACTGCGTTTTGTGCGACGTGCCCTGCAGCGGCTTTGGCATAATCAGACGCAAGCCTGAAATACGTTACAAATTAGATACAAACCTTGACAACCTTGCCGATATACAGTACCGTATATTGTGTAATTCGTCACAGTACACCGCAACAGGTGGTGTTCTTGTGTACTCAACCTGCACCTTAAACCCTAAAGAAAACGGCAACAATGCCGACAGATTTTTACAGGAGCATAAGGACAGCTTTGAGCCGATAGAAATTAAACTGCCAAACGGCATAAAACGGGGGATAGACGAGCCGTCAAATCAGCTCACGCTTTTCCCTCATATCAGCAACACTGACGGCTTCTTCATCAGTGCCTTTCGCAGAGTGAAATAATAAACTAAAAAGGAGTGCTTTCGGTGACAGACATAAAGTCTATGACCAAAAATGAAATAGAAGCTCTTGTCACCGAAAACGGTTTTCAGCGGTTTCGGGCAAATCAGATTTTCGGCTGGATAAACAAGGGAGTAACTGATTTTGATCAGATGAAAAATATCCCCACTGATTTAAGAGAAAAACTAAAATCAATTTGTTACATTTCTGTTGCAACTATTGAAAAAAAGCTTGTTTCAAGCTATGATAATACAGTTAAGTATCTGTTCAAATTTAATGACGGCGAATGTGTTGAGTCGGTAGTTATGAGCTACCGCCACGGCTATACGATCTGTATTTCAACTCAGGTCGGGTGCAAAATGGGCTGTACGTTCTGCGCAACAGGCAAAAGCGGATTTTCACGCAGCTTAACGCCGTCTGAAATGATTTGTCAGATAGAAAGCGCACAAAGAGATTTGAACATAAGAATTTCAAACATTGTACTTATGGGTATGGGCGAACCGCTTGATAATTTTGACAACGTATTAAGGTTTTTAAGCCTTGTATCATCGCCCGAGGGACTTTGTATCGGTATGAGGCACATTTCGCTTTCAACCTGCGGTATAGTGCCTAAGATTTATGAGCTTGCAGATAAAAAGCTCGGCATAACGCTTTCTGTTTCGCTTCACGCACCAAATGATAAAATAAGAAGCACCACAATGCCGATAAACAAAAAATATCCCATAAGCGAGCTTTTAACTGCCTGCAGCTATTACGCAAAGCATACAGGCAGACGTGTTTCGTTTGAATATGCTATGATAGACGGCGTAAATGATTCTGATGAAAACGCAAGGGAGCTTGCAGACAGATTGCAGGGAATGCTCTGCCACGTCAATCTGATACCCGTAAATTCGGTAAAGGGTTCAGACTATAAAAAAAGCGGTAAATTAAGACAGCAATCGTTTATAGATATACTTTCAAAAAAAGGAATAACAGCAACCGTAAGGCGAACACTCGGCAGTGACATATGTGCGTCCTGCGGTCAGCTTAAAAGAAATCAAGAGGAAAAAGGAGGTAAATAACTTGGAAGTTTTCAGCAAAAGTGACATAGGTCTTGTCAGAAACGAAAATCAGGACAGCAGCCGCTTCGGAGTTATTTCCCCAAGCTGTGTCTGGGCGATAGTCTGTGACGGAATGGGCGGTGCAAACGGAGGAAAAACAGCAAGCAGCACTGCTGTTGAATATATCAGCGATAAAATTGAAAAGCTATATAATGACAGCCTGAGCAAGGACGATATTGCAACCTTTCTGACAGAGATAGTCGCAAACGCAAATCTTAAGATTTTTGAAAAGGCGACTAAGGACATAGAGCTTACCGGTATGGGTACTACGTGCGAGCTTGTGCTTGTAAAGGATTCTGTTGTTCACGTAGTTCATGTCGGCGACAGCCGAACATATGCAATCCGAGGCGGTAAAATCAGACAACTCACAGAAGATCACTCTGTAGTGCAAGAGATGGTTCGCAGAGGAGAGTTGACACAGGAGCAGGCTCTAAATCACCCTAACAAGAATTTTATCACAAGAGCGCTCGGTATAATGCCCGAGGTTCACCTTGATTACATTGAGGCAAACTTCAATTACGGCGACGTATTGCTGCTTTGCACAGACGGACTGACTAACTGTGTTTCCCCTGCCGATTTAGTCAAAATCGCTCACGAAAACAGGGGCAACGATATGATAGACAAGTACATTCAAAAAGCCATAGAGGGCGGCGGAACAGACAACATAACAGTAACGGTTATTTATTAAGGAAGTGAATTTTATGGATAAATATGTCGGAAAAAAGCTTGACGGCCGCTATGAAATAAGAGAGCTTATCGGAGTAGGCGGTATGGCAAACGTCTATCATTGCTATGATACGGTAGATGACAGAGAGGTAGCCATCAAAATCCTCAAGGACGAATTTTTAAATAACGATGATTTTATACGCAGATTTAAAAACGAATCAAAGGCAATCGCAGTTTTGTCGCACCCCAATATTGTAAAGGTGTATGACGTAAGCTTCGGCGATATGATTCAGTATATAGTTATGGAGTATATTGACGGCATTACCCTAAAGGAATATATAGACCGTCAGGGCGTAATCGACTGGAAAGAGGCCCTCCACCTAACAACGCAGATTTTAAAAGCGTTACAGCATGCGCACGAAAACGGTATTGTTCACCGTGACATAAAACCGCAGAATATTATGCTTTTACAGGACGGCACAATTAAGGTGACCGATTTTGGTATTGCACGTTTTTCAAACAATGCAACTCGCACAATGACAGATCAGGCTATAGGCTCTGTTCACTATATTGCGCCTGAGCAGGCAAGAGGAGAAATCACAGACGGAAAAACGGATATTTATTCCGTTGGCGTAATGCTTTATGAAATGCTTACAGGCAAGCTGCCGTTTGAAGCAGACAACGCAGTTTCCGTTGCTCTTATGCAGCTACAATCAACTCCTAAAAAGCCTCGTGCAATTAACCCTTCAATCCCTCAGGGACTTGAAGAAATCACCCTCAAGGCTATGCAGAAGGTGCCGACAGCACGTTACGTTTCGGCGGTAGATATGCTCAACGATATTGAACGTTTCCGTTTAAATCCGGGTATAAGCTTTAAGTACGGCGGGTTTGTTGATAACGAGCCGACAAAGTACGTCAAAAAAATCGGTGATACAGGGCAGGATAACAGAAGAAAAAGCGATTATAACGACCAATACGGCTCACAGCGTGAAAAGCCACAGCGTTATGATGATGACGACGAGCAGAAAGCTCCCAGAAATTCACTGTCTGTTATCAAGGGCGTATTGATTGCCGCTGTTTTAGTCATTATAGTTTTCGGCACAATGGCTTCAATTCGAGCCTGTAACAGCACCCAGGCAAAAAATGTTGACGTGCCGAACCTGATGGGTATGACGCTCTCTGACGCTATGGAGCAGTACAAGACTAAGTTTAATCTTATCTGTGAAACTGATTTTGACCAGACAAAGGAGCTTGGTACAATCATTGATCAGGACCCCCAGCCTAACTCAAAGCAGATTAAAGAGGGCTCTTCAATTACCATTACCGTAAACGGACAGGACACACTGGTAAGCACTCCGTACGTTATAAACGATTCGGAATCAGACGCCGTAAAGGCTATAAAAGAAAAGAACCTGTCACCGCAGGTGCTTTATATCGAGGATCCTCACACAACAGTCGGCTATGTCAGAGAAATTTTCCCGAAAGCCGGTGTTAAGGTGAACATCGGTTCAACTGTTTACGTTTATGTTTCAAAGGGCAACAGAACAGACGAAAAGGTAGAAATACCAAACGTAACGGGTATGTCCTTTGCAAATGCACAGGCACAGCTTAAAGAAAAAGGACTTGAAGCAGTCTACACCGTTGATGAGGAATGCACTAGACCTAAGGACGAGGTTTTGGAGCAATCTCCGCTTTACGGCGGCAAGGTTGAAAAGGGCTACAAGGTAAATCTTGTAATCAGCGGCGGTAAGGAAACTGAAAAAGAGGTTGAAATCCACGTTGACCTGCCGACAGGCGTAACCGATACAGTAGCTCTTTCCGTTATAGTTGACGGAGTTGTAGATGATACAAATTCAAAGAACGTAGTGCCTAAATACAGCAGTACCTATTCTGTAAAGCTAAAGGGTACAGGCAAGTCAACTGTTGTAATTGAGCTAAACGGCGAGGTTTACAGAGAGTATGTTGTTGAGTTTGCGACAGGCACAGTGACAAATACAATTATGTACAGCTATCCGCCTACAGAGCCGACAACGCAGGAAGAAACCACAGAGCCCGACTCGGATCCGAATACCGAGGATGATACCGAGCCTGTGACAGAAACACAGGACGAAGATCCTGATTATAACGAAACGTAAGCGGTAAATCTGCTGACTGCGTTTTTGAGCGATGCTTTATCGTAAATTACCATAGATTGTCGGTGACAAAAATATGACAGACAAAATCAACGCAATTCTGACAAAATCAATCGGCGGCTTCTACTATGCAGAAGCCGCCGATAAGGTATATGAGTGCAAAGCAAGGGGAATTTTCCGCAAAAGGGGCAATTCGCCCATTGTAGGCGATACCGTAGAAATAGCAATTCAAAAGGACGGCTATGCGTCAATAGAAAAAATCCTTGATCGCAAAAACAGCATTATAAGACCTCCGCTTGCAAATCTTGATATGCTGTTTATCGTATGCTCCACGGTAAATCCGTCACCCAACACTCTTGTAGTTGACAAAATGACTGCCGCTGCCGTAAATAAGGGCATAGAGCCTGTTATCATCATCTCAAAGACCGATATTGAAAATGACGGCAAATTCAGTGAAATTTACAAAAGAGCAGGAATAAAAACTATTGAATATTCAAGCGTTACCAAAGAGGGCGCAGACGAGATTTTTTCACTGCTGACAGGAAAAATCACTGCGTTTATCGGCAACAGCGGAGTAGGCAAGTCAACGCTTTTAAACACAATTCTCCCTCATTTAAGCCTTGAAACAGGCGAAATAAGCGAAAAGCTCGGCAGAGGCAGACATACGACAAGGACAGTTGAGCTTTACAGGGTAAACGGCGGATATGTAGCAGATACCCCCGGCTTTTCAACGGTTGACCTTGAAAGGTACGAGATGATTGAAAAAGAACAGCTCCAGTACTGCTTTCCCGAATTTGAAAAGTACTTAGGCACGTGCAGATTTAATTCCTGCGCACATCTTTGCGAAAAGGGCTGTTCGGTTATTGAGGCTGTAGAAAACGGCGAAATCCCCTTATCACGTCATCAAAGCTATGTTTCAATGTATAACGAGGTAAAGGATATAAAGCCGTGGCAAATGAAATAACCCCTGAAAGGTGAATAAAATGAGATGTGTAATAATTTGCGCCGCCCCGAATGCAAATTTAGGTTTTATAAAATCACAGATAAAAAGCGATGATTTCATAATCTGTGCCGACGGCGGACTTGAATATGCAAGAAAGCTTGGCATTAAACCGGATTTAGTTGTAGGTGACTTTGATTCCTACAAGGGCGAAATTGCTGAAATAACAGAAAAGAAAATTACCCTTGACACGCACAAGGACGAAACCGATACGCTCTGCTGTATCAATGAAGGGATAAAAAACGGGTGCGATACCTTTTTACTGCTGTCTGCGCTCGGCGGACGCTTTGACCACAGCTTTGCAAATCTCTCACTTTTGCAATATATTACAGACAAAAACTGCAGGGGATATATCAAAACAGAAAACGAAACGGTGACAATGCTAAAAAAAGGTGTATATACCTTTGAAAATTTAAAGGGCAAAACATTTTCACTTTTCCCTTTTGCCTGCGATAAAGCAGTTGTATCTTATAAAAATACAGAGTATCCGCTATTAAACGGAGATGTTCAAAGCTCAACAGCAGTAGGAATTTCAAACGTTTTCACCGACAGCAAAAGCGAAATTACAATTCACAGCGGATATGCTCTGCTGTTTATAAACGAAAAGGAACAGCTATGATTTATTCTATTTGCGGACTTTATGTTAAGCTGACGCCCGAATACGATTTTTTGAAAAGCAGGGCAGAAAAGTACCTTGTAAAAAACGATGATAGCATCACACCGCACATTGATCTTGACAGCTTCAAAAGCAAGCTTGTAGAAGTGAAAAATGATGAAAATGCAACACCCCAAATGCTTGAATATGCGCAAAAGGGTGCAGAGCTTTTTGAACAAATGCTGAGCTTTGACGGCTTTGTTCTGCACAGCTGTGCAATAGAATACAAGGGCAAAGCGTACCTGTTTACAGGCAACAGCGGCGCAGGGAAGTCAACCCACGCAAGAATGTGGCGTGAATGCTTCGGCAGTGATGTAAGGTACATAAACGAAGACAAGCCGATAATAAGAAAAATCAACGGCAGTTTTTTTGCCTGTGGAAATCCGTTTTCGGGTAAATACGATAACAACAGCAATATAATACTTCCCATAGGCGGAGTGTGCAAAATAGAAAAATCAAACGAAAACACAATTACTAAGTTGGACAAAAAAACATCATTTGCTGTTCTGATGAGCCAGACGCTTACTCACCTTGACGGTGAAAATATGATAAAGCTTTTGGAGCTTATGGATTCCTTTTTAAGCGAAACAAAGGTTTACGAATTAAAATGCACTGTTTCGCACGAGTCGGCAAAAATCGCATATAACGAAATGGCAAAAAAATAAAAGCCTGCGAAAGCAGACCTTTAGGTGGTGGAGATAATCAGATTCGAACTGACGACTTCCTGTCTGCCAGACAGGTACTCTTCCGGCTGAGTTATATCCCCGAGTATTATCCTTTTTGTTATGATAACATAAATAAATCAATTTTTCAACAATTTTTAAAAAAATATTTGATTGAAAAGCCGTTATTGCTGTTATTATGCTTTTAAACAATAACAAAAATGTAACTACAATGACACCCTTATGCCTTGTATTGTGTATGGGTGTATGATATAATTGCAAATAAGAACGATAAATTTTAATACGGATACTTTTTATTTGAATATTACTACGATATTTTATTATAATCAGGAGATGCTGCTATGTCTTTATGTATGGGCTGTATGCATGAAAAACAAGATAACACAATTTGTCCGCACTGCGGATTTGATAATTCACAAACGCAGGGAGCACCGTATTTGCCTGCCAATACATTGCTTAAGGATAGATTTTTAATCGGCAGACGACTTGAAACAAACGGTGAGAGCACACGCTACATAGGCTTTGACAACGCAGCAAAAAAGATTGTTTCAATCAGGGAATACCTGCCTATCGGTCATATTGCGCGCGACGAGAACAAAGCTGTTGTAAAGGTGTTGGAGGGTCACGACGAAATTTTTTCAAATGTTAAGAGCAATTTTATTTCTTACTATAAAACTGTAGAGCGTCTTAAGGAATTTTCTGCAATGATGACTGTTTATGCTGTTTTTGAAGCCAATAACACAGCATATGCAGTTGAGGAATATGCAGAGATGATCCCTTTTGAAGAGTACACAGAGAGAAGCGGCGGCAGCCTTGACTGGGACGTGGCACGTCCTCTGTTTATGCCGGTAATTTCTGCATTGGAAGCACTGCATAAGAATAATATAGGTCATTATGCCGTTTCTCCGTCAAATATGTTTATTACATCAACTGGCAAGATTAAGCTTTCGGGCTTTTCTACAGAATATGAGAGAAAGCGTGGAACAGTGCTGCGATCCCAGCTTTTCAGCGGCTGTGCGGCTCCCGAGCAGTACGAGAAAAACTTTCCGCTTGACAGCATAACAGAAATTTACGGCTTTACGGCAACGCTGTTTTATGCGCTTACGGGTAATATCCCCGAAAATGCGCAGGAACGCTTAAAGGACAGTCGGCTTCTTATGAGCAAAAACACAGTTAAGCGTTTGCCGCCCCACGTTGTAACTGCACTTGCAAACGGACTTAATGTTGACCGCAGTAAAAGAATTAAGGACTTTGACGACCTGCGTTCCCAGCTTTCGGCAGCAGCAACTGTTCAGGCAATTCAGGAGGAAATCTCAAGAACATCAAGTATGACTCCCGTTAAAGAGGACGAAAAAAATAAGCAGTCGGGTATGTCGTCAACAAGCATAGTTCTTGTGTCGCTTATAGTTTCGCTTATCCTCTTTTCAATAGCAGGATATTTCTGGTATCTGCAAAATCCGCTCGAGGGTATTTTTAATAACAACGGTAACGAACAGGAAACAACAGCACCTCCACAGCAGCAGGAATGGACAGGACCTGTTGTGCAGGATTACGTAGGCAAAACCTACAGCGAGGTTTCAGCGTCTGCCGAATCAGACGACAAGGTTACTGTTGTACGTGCCATAAAGGACGAGTACAGCGACACAGTTCCTCAAGGCTCTGTCATTTCACAATATCCGCCTGCAAATACACCGATTGAGTCCGAGGGAGAATCAACTGTATTTGTAACTGTCAGCAAAGGTCCTCTTATGAGAGCGTTGCCGAATATCGAAAATCTGACTGTATCAGAGGCGGCAAAGCTGTTGTCAGACGCAGGCTTTCTTTCAACAGCAGAAACAGAGTACAGCGATAAGTACGGCGAAAGCAGAGTAATCGCCTACAAGAGCAATCAACCAGGCGATAAGCTCGAAGAAGGCACAACCGTTGTAATCCGTGTCAGCAAGGGCGTTGAGAATACTCAGCCGACGCAGTAATAAATCAATCGGCACTGTTTTTCTGCTTGTTACATCAAAACAAAACCACCCGAAGAAGGAATATCGTCAATTTCCTTTTTCGGGTGTCAAATTTTATATTTTATAAAGTTAGGTACTTGTAAAATAACCTGTGCTGTTATATAAAGCTTATCTCATTTACTGCCTGTTTTCAGCTTTATTCTTTTTTCAGCCGCACTAATCAGGTTGAACAGCGAGCTTGCATTTTCGGGATAGTGCTGTGCTATTTCATCACCGCTGAGGCTTACAGCGGCAGCCGAGCATTTTTTGCTTTTTGTTTCTGCTGCTGCGTGAGTTGAAGTAAGCGTCATAAATGCGTCACAGTATCCGCTGTAAAGCTCTTTGTCTATCAAAAACATATCCTGAGGATTTTCTTTGTTTGCAGAAAAAATTATGCGAAAGCATTTGTATATTCCTGCAAATAAAAAGTCAGAAATATGCTTAATAAGCGATTTACTGTTGATTATTTGAAGAAGATTAAATATAATGTTAAGTGAGCTGATTACGATTTTCTTGTTTACGGCAGCTACAATAGAACCGCTGTGTGATTTGCTTTCTTCATTTTCTGATTCCAAGGGGCTGTCAGCAGGTATATGCTCGTCAATTTCAATTACAGCACCCTGCCTGTCGTAGGTTCTGCCAAGCAGATAATCGCAGGACACATCGTAGTAATCTGCAATGCTAATCAAAAAATCAAGACCGCATTCACGCACGCCCTTTTCGTAGTGAGAAAGTAGAGCCTGAGAAATTCCCAAATCCTGTGCCGCCTGCTTCTGGCTTAAGTGACGTTCTTTTCTGAGATATGTGATAATTCTTGCAAAATCGTTGCTCATAGTGCACCTCAAATTTATAAATTATACATACAGTATATATTTTTTAAAACTATTTGTAAAGTGAATAGGAGTAATTTTTATGAAATCTTATAACATTCACCTTATCCGCCACGGCGAAACGCTTGAAGCGAAAAAAGGTGCATATATAGGCACTACAGACGTACCGTTAAGTCAGGAGGGCATAGAAAATCTTAAAAAGCTTGACGATATATGCAAATACCCTTATGCACAGGCGCTTTTTACAAGTCCGTTAAAGCGTTGCAAGCAAACCTGTGAAATACTTTATCCGAACTTAAAGCCGATAGTAATTGACCAGCTCAGCGAGTGCTGTTTCGGCGAGTGGGAAAACAAAACGGCAGAACAGCTAAAGGGTGACGCTGATTTTGACAAGTGGCTTGCAGGCGATACATCGGTAAAGCCGCCGAGGGGAGAGAGCAGTGCCGACTTTACAAGGCGAATTTGCCTTATTTTTGAGAGCATAGTGACAGGACTGATTAAAACGGGGACGACCGACTGCGCAATAGTAACTCACGGCGGAGTAATTATGACGCTTTTATCTGTTTACGGACTGCCGCAGGCAAAGCCGTTTGATTGGGTAATGGAAAACGGCTGCGGCTAT
The DNA here is from genome assembly GCA_051881615.1 of Acutalibacteraceae bacterium. Taxonomy (GTDB): domain Bacteria; phylum Bacillota; class Clostridia; order Oscillospirales; family Acutalibacteraceae; genus CAMFTQ01. The sequence continues at coordinate 61,968 of JBJEQF010000011.1, forward strand.
TCAATCAGAATCAACCCGATGCTCTGGCAGCGTGACAAGGTGTCTGAGGTCTACAGACAGATACCGATTATTCCCGACGACTTGAAAAACGAGTCCGAATATGACGATTACGACATTGAACGTGATGTTTATGAGGATTACGATCCCGAAAAGGACGGCTGGCAAAGCCTTAAAACAGATAACGAAAATACATAAAAGTTTTACAAATTGTATCATACTTTACAATTTATTCCGCTTATTTGTGCGATAATAAAAAGCAAGTATAGAACTTTTTAAAAGGAGAAATTAAAATGGCAGATTACAAAATTGCAGTATTAAAGGGCGACGGCATAGGCCCTGAAATTGTAAACGAAGCAATTAAGGTTCTTGATAAGGTTAGCGAAAAATTCGGCTTTACGGTTGAATATGAGCAGGCGCTTCTCGGCGGCTGTGCAATAGACGCAACAGGCGTTCCGCTTCCGCAGGAAACAATAGATAAGTGCAAAAACGCAGACAGCGTACTGCTCGGTGCAGTAGGCGGTCCGAAGTGGGATAAAATGGCAGGCAATAACCGCCCCGAGGCAGGACTTTTAGGCATTCGCAGTGCTCTCGGACTTTTTGCAAATCTCCGTCCTGCTGTTATCTTTGAACCGCTTAAGGGCGCATCTCCGCTGAAGGATGAAATTATCGGCGACAGTTCGCTTGACATTATGGTTGTCCGTGAGCTTACAGGCGGTATCTATTTCGGCGAGCGCGGAAGAAAAGAGGTTGACGGCAACCCTGCCGCTTACGATACAGAAACGTATTCAGTGCCTGAAATTGAGCGAATTGCAAGAGTAGCCTTTGACCTTGCTATGAAAAGAAACAAAAAACTGACAAGCGTTGACAAGGCAAACGTGCTTGAAAGCTCAAGACTGTGGAGAGAAACTGTAATCAGAATATCTGAGGATTTCCCCGAGGTTGAGCTTAACCATATGTATGTAGATAACTGTGCAATGCAGCTTGTAAGAAATCCGGGTCAGTTTGACGTTGTTTTAACATCAAACATCTTCGGCGACATTCTGTCAGACGAGGCTTCAATGATAAGCGGTTCTATCGGTATGCTTGCATCAGCCAGCCTTAACGATACACAAAACGGCTTGTACGAGCCTATCCACGGCAGTGCGCCCGATATAGCAGGACAGGGTATTGCAAATCCGCTTGCAACAATTCTGTCAGTTGCTATGATGCTTCGCTACTCACTTAATCAGCCAAATGCGGCTGACGCAATCGAAAATGCGGTAAACAGCGTTCTTACCTCTTACCGTACACCGGATATCTACACTGAGGGAACAACAAAGGTTTCCTGCTCAGAGATGGGCGACCTTGTGTGCAAAGCACTTTAATAAATTTTCAAAAACGACAGGGAGGTGTTACGGTGGAATTTTACGATATGCACACTCACATCTTGCCCGGAATAGACGACGGTTCAGAAACTGTTCAGAACAGTGTGCTGATGCTTGAGTGTTTAAAAAAGCAGGGAGTAACAAATGTCTGCTTTACTCCTCATATGTATTCGCAGGAAATAAATGCAGATGATTTTTTGCAGTTAAGACAAGGTGCGTTTGAAAAGCTGAAGCCTCATCTGCCCGACGGAATGAAGTTTTGCTTAGGTGCAGAGGTGTTTGTGACAGACTATCTGTTTGTTAACGATAATCTCAGCAGACTGTGCTACGGCGGCAAAAGGTATATGCTGACTGAATTTCCGTATAAATCATTATTTCAGGGCAGAAGCAACAGACAGCTTTGCAGGCTGATAAACGATTACTCAATAACACCTGTGATACCTCATATTGAAAGGTATCCGGCTTTGATGAAAAACCCCGAGCTTCGTGACGAATTAAGAGAAATGGGAGTAATTTTTCAGACAAATACGTGTTCCTTTGAAAAAATATCTGCACGTTTAAAGCTCGGTAAGCTTATCAAAAACGGAGAAGTTGACCTGTTCGGCACTGACGCACATTCCCTTGGTCACAACACGCCCGAAAGCTATATGAAAACAATTGAGCTTTTGAAAAACAAGGGCTTAAAGAAGGATATTGAAGAAATGCAGGACGTTGCAAAGAGAATTTTTGTTCCTGTAGAGCTTTAATCCAATATCGCAAGATATAATGTAAAAAATAAGCACAGCGTTTTTTAAATTAACGCTGTGCTTTTGCTTTTATAATCTGACTGAAATCCCCTCATTATTAAGGTATTCTTTTAGCTTTGGAATCGGAATTTCACCAAAGTGAAACAGCGAAGCCGCTAAAACGGCGTCTGCCTTTCCGACTGTAAACGCATCTTTAAAATGCTCCAATGCGCCTGCACCGCCGCTTGCTATAACAGGAATACCTACACTTTCCGAAACAGCAGCTGTCAGCTGTAAATCGTAGCCGTTTTTCTGTCCGTCCTCGTCCATAGAGGTCAGCAGTATTTCGCCTGCACCTCGCTTTTCACACTCAACAGCCCACTCTACAGCGTTTATGCCCATAGGCTTTCTGCCGCCGTTTATATAAACCTCCCAGCTGTCGCCCTTTCGCTTAGCGTCAATAGCGGCAACCACGCACTGACTGCCGAATTTGTAGGAAGCCTCGTTTATAATGTCGGGACGAAGCACAGCCGCAGAGTTTACAGAAACCTTGTCAGCACCAGCTCTTAACAGTGCGTTGAAGTCATCCACACTTCTGATACCGCCGCCGACTGTAAACGGAATAAAAATAGAATTTGCAACCCTTTCAACTATATCAATAATAATATTTCGCTCATCGCTCGAAGCTGTAATATCGAGCAGCACAAGCTCATCGGCACCCTGATTGTCGTACTGCACAGCCGCCTCAACAGGGTCGCCTGCGTCTATCAGATTAACAAAACTCATTCCCTTTACAACTCTGCCGTTTTTAACATCAAGGCAGGGTATAATTCTTTTTGCATACATTGTTGTCACCTCATTTAGTCATATCGGCAAAGTTTTTAAGTATTTTAAGACCGACCTCACCGCTTTTTTCGGGATGAAACTGCACAGCCATAATATTATCCTTTTCTACTGATGCGTCAATCAAAGCTCCGTACTGCGTCTGCGAAGAAACAATATCTCTGTTTTTTGCCGTAAGATAATATGAATGAACAAAATATACGTACGGATTATTATCAATACCTTTGAAAAGTCCGTCACGCTTTTTTATGTCAAGGCTGTTCCAACCGATGTGCGGAATTTTCAGAGTGCCGTCTGACGGTATTTTTGTAATACTTCCGTCAAAAATCGAAAGTCCCTTTTTGTTTGGGCTTTCCTCACTTTCGGGGAATAAAAGCTGTAAGCCTAAGCAGATGCCCAAAAAAGGCTTTCCGCTTTTTGTAAAATCAATTACGGTATTGTTTATTCCGAATTTTTCCATACTGTCAACTGTATCTCCGAAAGAGCCTACACCCGGCAGAATTGCACCGTCAGCCGAAAGAATTTTTTCACGCTCATTTGTAACAAAGGCGTCACAGCCTAAAAATTTGAGTGCCTTGTAAACGCTTTGAATATTTCCTGCACCATAGTCAATAATAGCTATCATAATATCTGCTCCAATGCTTTATCAGTTGCACACATTTTACCACATTACAGCGCTAAATGCAATATTTCTTTCACAAATTGCAGGACTGTATATAAAAATATTGTAAAAAGCAACTCTTTTTATTGAAATTTGCAAGTTTATGTGTTAAAATGAAACCATACCTATAATATATTTTAAGTCGGGTGTTTAAAATGGTAACTCATTTATTAACAAGAATAGAAATGCAGATGCCCAAATTCTCAAAAGGACAAAAGGCGATTGCAAGATACATAGAAACTCACTACGATAAAGCGGCTTTTATGACCGCCTCAAAATTAGGAGAAACTGTCGGTGTTTCCGAGAGTACGGTAGTCCGCTTTGCCGCAGAGCTTGGCTATGACGGCTACCCAAAGCTTCAGAAGGCTATGCAGGAGATGATACGTGACAAGCTCACCTCTGTTCAGAGAATTGAAGTAACGGCAAACAGAATAGGCGACAACAGCGTTCTTGAAAGCGTACTCAATCAGGATATCGACAAAATCCGCAGAACGCTTGAAGAAACCTCTCACGAGGATTTCAAAAGGGCGGTGCAGTCGATAGTAAATGCTGAGCATATCTATATTTTTGCAGTCAGAGCAACCTCGGCGCTTGCAAGCTTTTTAGGCTATTATTTTGAGCTTATTTTCGGCAACGTGCGTGTAATAAATACAACAAGCAAAACCACCACCTATGAACAGCTTTTCAGAATTAACGAAAATGATGTTATGATAGGTATAAGCTTCCCACGCTACAGCATTATGGCTGTTGACGCTATGAACTTTGCACGTGACCACGGCGCAGACGTTATCGCAATTACAGACAGTATGGTGTCGCCGCTTGTGTCTGCTGCCGACTCAATTCTGCTTGCCAGAAGCGATATGGCGTCAGTCGTTGATTCACTTGTTGCGCCTATGAGTATGATAAATGCTTTAATTGTTGCAACAGTCCTTGCAAAAAGAGAGGATGTCACAAAAACCTTCCACAAATTAGAGCAGGTATGGCACGAGCAGGAGATTTACGCAAACAGGCAAGAGGAAGAAAAGGAAGAAGCACAAAGCGACTTAAAAGATAACGCAAAGGAAAATCCGACAGATGAAGGCTAAAAGTGTAACGGTAATAGGCGCAGGTCCGGCAGGACTTATGGCGGCTATAGAGGCGGCTGTAAACGGCGCAGATGTTACAATACTTGAAAAAAATTCAATACTTAGCAAAAAACTGCTCATAACAGGCAAGGGCAGATGTAACATTACAAACAACTGCGATATTGATACCTTTATATCAAACATACCGACAAACGGCAGATTTTTATACAGCGCAGTAAATGCCTTTACACCGCAGGACGCAATAGAATTTTTTGAAAACCTCGGTGTAAAAACAAAAACAGAGCGTGGCAACAGAGTTTTCCCTGTTTCCGATAAGGCGTATGATGTTGCACAGGCGTTGCAGAAAAACGCAAGAGAGCTTGGCTGTAAAATCAAGCAGGCAGAGGTTCAAGCACTTGTTATCGAGGACGGTACTTTAATCGGCTGTAAGGATATTAACGGAAACATATATAAGAGCGACAGCGTAATCATCGCCTGCGGCGGTATGAGCTATCCGCTTACAGGCTCAACAGGCGACGGCTACAGGCTGGCAAAGCAGGCAGGGCATACGGTAACAGAGCTTTCGCCCTCGCTTGTACCGCTTGAATGTCAGGAGAAATTCTGTAAGGATATGCAGGGGCTTTCTCTTAAAAATGTCAGAGTAACAGTTTTCGACAATTTTTCAAAAAAATCAGTTTATAATGATTTCGGAGAGTTGCTCTTTACACATTTCGGTTTAAGCGGCCCTACAATCCTCAGCGCAAGCTGTCATATGAAAAACATACAAAGCGGCAAATACTCGATTATTATAGATTTAAAGCCGGCACTTGACGACAATCAGCTTTACAAACGGATACAGCGTGATTTTCAGGAGAATATAAACAAGGCTGTGTCAAATTCTCTGTCAAAGCTTTTGCCGAGAAAGATGATACCCGTTGTGCTGAAGCTCTGGAATGTACCGTTTGACAAAAAGTGCAATGTAATCACAAAGGAAGAACGTCAGCGATTAGTTTCTGTATTAAAGAGCTTTACGGTAACCGTTACAAAATTCCGACCTATAGAAGAAGCGATTATCACCTCTGGCGGAGTAAAAACGTCAGAGATCAACCCGAAAACTATGCAGAGCAAGCTTATTGACAATCTCTATTTTGCCGGCGAGGTGATAGATGTTGACGGCTACACAGGCGGCTTCAATCTTCAGATTGCGTACAGTACAGGAGTATTAAGCGGCAGAAATTCCGCATTATAATAAAGGAGAGATAAAATATGCCAACAGCAATAGCGATTA
>JBJEQF010000012.1:0-3414 GCA_051881615.1 Acutalibacteraceae bacterium
CCTCAAGATCGGGCTTCCAGCGGATTTTTGTGCCTGTGTCTTTTTTTGAGTAAGGCTCTTTTTTTAAGCCGCCTACGTTTTCGCCCTTTTCAAAGTGGAGCGTGTAGCGCATACCGTCACGGCGGATGTCAACGTCCATATATTCCGATGAATACTGCGTTGAGCAAAGACCGAGTCCGTTTAAGCCGAGTGAAAACTCGTAGTTTTCGCCGTCATTATTGTTATACTTACCGCCTGCGTACATTTCGCAGAACACAAGCTCCCAGTTGTAGCGTTCTTCATTTTTATTGTAGTCAACAGGGATTCCTCGGCCGTGGTCCTCTACCTCTATTGAATTGTCCTCAAAGCGTGTAACGGTAATGAGCTTGCCGTAGCCCTCACGTGCTTCGTCAATAGAGTTTGACAAAATTTCAAATATAGAATGTCGGCATCCCTCTATACCGTCCGAGCCGAAAATTACGGCAGGTCTTTTGCGTACTCTGTCTGCGCCCTTTAATGACGATATACTTTCGTTGCCGTACTCTGCGGTTTGTTTTTTTGCCATATTTTCTATCCTTCCTGCAGCTTTTTGATTTTATCACGAAGATATGCGGCGTGTTCAAATTCAAGCAGTCTTGCCGCGGCTTTCATTTCCTTTTTCATATCCTCTATAAGCTTTTGCTTTTCTGCCTTTGTCATATTTTTAACCGATTTATCCTTTACGTCCTTGTGTGACGAGATTTCAAGAACATCGGCTACATCTTTGACTACTGTTTTCGGAGTAATATTATGCTCTTTATTATATTTATCCTGAATTTCTCTGCGTTCATTCGTTGTGACGATTGCAGTTTTCATCGAGTCTGTAACGCTGTCTGCGTACATAATAACCTCGCCGTCTGCATTTCTGGCGGCTCGTCCTATTGTCTGAATAAGTGAATGGGCACTGCGCAAGAAGCCTTCCTTGTCTGCGTCAAGAATTGCAACGAGAGAAACCTCGGGAATGTCAAGACCCTCACGCAGCAGGTTGATGCCGACAAGTACGTCAAACTCGCCAAGACGCAGATCTCTGACAATTTCCATACGCTCTACGGTGTCTATATCGTGGTGCATATAGCGAACCTTTATGCCCATTGTTTCAAGGTAGGCGGTCAAATTCTCTGCCATTTTTTTAGTCAGCGTTGTAACGAGCGTTCTTTGCTTTTTTTCTATTCTTTTGTTTATTTCAGAAATCAAATCGTCAAGCTGTCCCTCTGTAGGACGTACCGAGATAAGCGGATCTAAAAGTCCTGTCGGTCTGATTATCTGATTAGCTACAACTGCGCTTTTTTCAAGCTCTAAGTCGCCCGGTGTGGCACTTACAAACACAGCCTGATTTATTCTGCTGTAGAACTCGTCAAAATTAAGCGGTCTGTTATCGTATGCCGAGGGCAGTCTAAAGCCGTAATCGATAAGGTTTGTTTTTCTTGCTCTGTCGCCGGCGTACATTCCTCTTACCTGTGGAAGCGTTACGTGTGACTCGTCAACAAAAAGAACAAAATCCTCGGGAAAATAATCGAGCAGTGTGTACGGTGCAGAGCCTTTCGGTCTGCCGGATAGCACTCTTGAATAATTCTCAATGCCTGTGCAGAAGCCGATTTCCTGGAGCATTTCAATGTCATAGTTTGTTCGCTGTTCTATTCTTTGCGCCTCTATCAGCTTGCCCTTACTGCGGAAGTATTCAAGACGTTCATCAAGCTCTTCTCTGATTTCGCAGATTGCTCTGTTCATTTTATCCTGAGAAACGATGTAGTGAGAGGCAGGGTAAATTCCTGCGTGTTTAAGCGTTGCGACAAGCTCGCCCGTCATAGGATTTATCTCGCAGATTCTGTCGATTTCGTCACCGAAAAATTCAACTCTGATTATCGTTTCCGATGCGGCGGCAGGGAAAATTTCAACTACATCTCCCCTGACTCTGAATTTGTTTCTGACAAGATTTATGTCGTTTCGTTCATATTGAAGCGATACAAGCTTTTTGACTAATTCGTCACGGCTTTTCTGCATACCGGGGCGAAGTGAAATAACCATATTGCGGTAATCAATCGGGTTGCCTAAGCTGTAGATACAGGAAACAGAGGCAACGATTATTACATCTCTTCTTTCGCTTAAAGCAAGCGTTGCACTGTGGCGGAGCTTGTCAATCTCATCATTTATAGAAGAGTCTTTTTCAATATATGTGTCTGTGTTTGCAATATATGCCTCGGGCTGATAGTAGTCATAGTAGGAAACAAAATATTCAACTGCATTATGGGGGAAATACTCACGCATTTCGGTACACAACTGTGCAGCAAGCGTTTTATTATGAGCGAGAATGAGTGTAGGCTTGTTAACCTGAGCAATGATATTTGCCATAGTAAAGGTCTTACCTGAACCCGTAACACCTAATAAAGTCTGCTCTTTCAATCCCATTTTGAAACCTTCAACCAGTTTTCTGATTGCTTCCGGTTGATCTCCGGTAGGTTCATACGGTGCAACTAACTCGAAATGATCCATAGCAAAACCTCCTTTTCTAAGAATTTACTATGATTATTATTGACCATAATTTTCGTCATCGTGAGTTACTTTTTGATAGTAAAAAGTAGTTCAAAACAGGCTGATGACGAATACGGCCACTCTAGATTTATTTTTGGACAAAATGCGCTTATTTGTACGCATAAATTTTCAATATAACATTATATCACATTTTTCTGCAAATTAAAAGGGGGCGGAAGATTTTTTCACAGAAAAATCAAATCCGCTCCCCTCTTTGCTTTGTTGCTCTGCATACCGATTTACAGTATGATACCCATTATCTCTTCAGCAAGCTGTTCTGGGAAATAATAAATTTCCTTTAAAAAACGAGTTCGATTTGCCTCTTCCACTTGTCGCTCTTGAAGATAAGAGATTGGGAAAATCTCACAGGCAAATTCCTGAGTCTGTTCAGAAACGTCAACAATCATCTGCTTCTTATCCGTATAAACATCAACAGTGATAATTGTTTTTGAATGCCCTAACGAATTTGAAATCGCTTTGACATCAATCTCCTCATTTGTTAGGATCGTAGCATATGTGTGTCGCAAATCGTGAAATCGAATATTAGGCAGACCATTATCAGATAACAACCTTTTGTATTCCTTATAGCAATAAGATGCACTTTGCGGTCTTCCGTAAGACGAGCAGCAAATATATCCTTCATCTTGGAACTGTCCAGGTCTACGCCGTCTGTTTTTTTCATAGATTCTACGTTGCTCCAATATGGCATTAAAAACAATATCGGGAATATCAAGAACTCTCTTACTGGAACGGGTTTTTAACGATACTTCTTGCTTCGTTAATGTTTTCTTTGGCAATTCATCCTGCGGCTTTGACAAATCTTTTCCCAACTGTCTTTGAACATACAGAGTTTGTCTGGTAAAATCC
>JBJEQF010000013.1:0-153362 GCA_051881615.1 Acutalibacteraceae bacterium
TGATTTGTATTTTCTTCGCTGTTTTTTCGACAGCTTTGCTATTATATCAAAACACGTTCTCTTTGTCAACAGTTTTTTAAAAAAACTTTATTTTTTCTAAAATAGGCATAAAAAAAGCCGCATAAATGCGGCTTTTAAATTCATCAGTCTGATGTATATGGTAATAATGCAAGGTGACGTGCGCGCTTGATAGCTGTTGTAAGCTCTCTCTGGTGTGCAGCACAGGTGCCTGTTACACGGCGAGGAAGAATCTTTGCTCTTTCTGACATATAACGGCGAAGTCTTGCAATATCCTTGTAATCGATCTTTTCTACCTTATCTACGCAGAAGCCGCAAACTTTTCTGCGGGACTTTCTGCCGCGGTTCATTGGTCTTTCAGCCATTTTTGTTGACTCCTTTCATCAAATTCTTTGTAAAGCCAAGTATGCTATGAAAAATCAGAACGGAAGATCATCGTCAATCGGCAACTCTTCAAAATCACTTGGTGCTCCGCTTGCGTATGATGCAGGCTGCTGTGCAGGTGCATAGCTGTTCTGCTGCGGCTGCTGATACTGCTGTGAATATCCGCCGCTGTTATCTCTGCGCTCGCCTGTAAACGAAACGTTGTCAACAACTACCTCTGTAACATAACGGTTTGAGCCGTCCTTCGCCTGATAGCTTCTTGTCTGGATCTGACCCTCTATCGCAATCATAGAACCCTTGCTGAAATATCTGCAGATAAACTCTGCCTGCTGACGCCACGCAACAATATTGATGAAGTCAGCCTTGCGCTCTTCACCCTGTTTTACGTAGCTGCGGTCAACAGCAATAGAAAAGCTTGTTACACTGACACCTGTCGGAGTAGTCTTAAGCTCGGGGTCTGCCGTTAATCTTCCCATTAAAATACATCTGTTCAACATAGTTAATCTTCCTTTCAACTCAGCTTCTTAATTATTCGTCTTTCTTGATGATCAAAGAACGCATAACGCCGTCTGTGATCTTGTAAATTCTGTCAAGCTCTGCCGGGAACTCAGGCTCGCTTTCAAAATTCATAAGAACATAGTAGCCTTCGCTTTCTTTGTTGATGAGGTACGCAAGTCTGCGCTTGCCCCATTCGTCAACACTCTGCAAAGTGGCGTTTTTCTCAATTAAAGCCTTGAACTTTTCGATGATAGCCTGAATGCCCTCTTCGCCCTGCTTCATTGAGATAACCATTACTGTTTCGTAATTAGCCTTTACTGCCATTTGTTGCACCTCCTTCTGGACATTATGGCGGCTTTCGCCGCAAGGATTATGCCGTACTTATACAGCATACAAATTTATTATAGCAGAAAAATCGTGTTTGTCAATAATTTAATTCAAACTTCGTCAGTTTCGCTATCTGAATTTTCAACATTTTCGATAACAAGCTCAAACAGCTCTTTTATCCTCTCTATATCACCCTTTAGGTATATGTAGCCGAACAGCGCTTCAAGTCCTGTTGCGCTGTGATATTCGGCTTTTGTGGAATTTTTCGGCGTACAGCTTGTCGTTGCGTTTCTGCCTCGCTTGTAGACCGACAGCTCCTCCTCGGCGAGTATCGGCATAAGTGCTTTCGCTGTTTCTGCCTGTGCCTTACAGCAGACCATAGACACCTTAAGGCGGTTAAGCTCGCCCACAGGGCGGTTTGCCTGCGATACAAGGTATTCACGCACAAGCAGATCGTACACTCCGTCACCGATAAAGGCAAGCGTTAGCGGTGAATATTCGTTTGCTCTGTCGCTTTTTTCAAGGAATTTTTCCATTTTTACTCCCCCGCTTACTCGACAAAGTCAAATTCTAAATCGTAAATTGAAACGGTGTCGCCCTCGTCAATTCCTGCATCACGCAGAGCATCTATAACTCCGCCGTTTATAAGAACTTTCTGGAAGTAGTTAAGGCTTTCGTAATCATCAAAATTGACAGATTTCATCACATTTAAGAGCCAGTCGCCCTCTACAAAATATACTCCGTCCTGTACCGTTATTTTAACCTCGTTGCGTGAGATTTTTTCAGCCGGCGTTATCGGCATCGGCTCTGCTTCGTAGGTGACTATAGGCGGAAGCTTAGATAGATACTCCTGTATTTTTTTGAGAAGCGGATCAACATCATAGCGGATAGCCGCCATAATCGGGAAAAATTCGTAGCCTAATCCCTCAACGTAATTTTTGAAGTCCTCTATCTGCTCGTCTGTTGCAAGGTCGCACTTGTTGCCTGCAACTATCATCGGTCTTTTGGCAAGCTCGGGATTGAATTTTTCAAGCTCGCTGTTGATTATTTTGAAATCCTCCTTCGGATCTCTGCCCTCACTGCCTGCGATGTCAACTATATGCACAAGCAGGCGACAACGCTCAACGTGTCGCAAAAACTGATGACCGAGTCCTGTTCCTTCCCACGCACCCTCGATAAGTCCGGGGATATCTGCCATTACAAAGGAGCTTCCCTCTCCCATTGAAACTACGCCGAGAACCGGTGTAATTGTTGTGAAGTGGTAGTTAGCAATTACAGGCTTTGCCTGAGATACGACAGATACAAGCGTTGACTTGCCGACATTCGGAAAGCCTACAAGACCTACGTCTGCAAGTAGCTTTAATTCAAGCTGAACATCAAATTCCTCGCCCGGAAGTCCCGGCTTTGCAAAACGGGGAGTCTGCCTTGTAGGTGTGGCAAAGTGAGTGTTGCCCCAGCCGCCCTTGCCGCCTTTAGCGACTACTACAGGCTCTCTGCCCGACACGTCAGCCATAATTCTGCCTGATTCTGCGTCTTTAACAAGCGTTCCGACAGGCACTCTGATGATTAAATCCTCAGCGTTTTTACCGCTGCGTCTGCCACCCTGTCCGTTTTCGCCCTTAGCGGCTGCATACTTTCTTTTGTAGCGGAAGTCGGCAAGCGTTGACAGGTTGCTGTCTGCCTGAAAGACGATATTACCGCCCCTGCCACCGTCACCGCCGTCAGGACCGCCCGAGGCTACGTATTTTTCACGGTGAAAGGATACTGCACCGTCACCGCCGTCACCTGCTTTTATTTTGATTTTCGCAATATCTACAAACATATTCTGCTCCCTCGCTTATAATCATTGTCGGACTATTATAATAAGTCAATATTATAAATTTTCAGTATATCGCAAAGTCCTTGACAGACCTCTTCTCTTGAAAAATTGTTATCTGATAAAAATTCGTCAGGCATTTCGCCTAATGTGTTGTAAAAATCAAGGGCAATTTCAAGAAGAGCGTTGTTCGGATTTTTCTGCACTGCTTCAAACAACATATTTTCCGCTTCGTTAATCTCGCCTTTTTTTATTCTGCTCATCAAATCAAGGTACAATTCACCGTCTTGAGTTGTATTTCCGTTTTCATCTTCAATGACGGTATAGTTTATTGTATCCTTTTTAAAAATCATTTTTGCTATAAATGCGACCATCATCTGTATTTGTCGCACAAGGTAATCTTCGTGTATCATATACCTGCACTTAATGCTTTTCTATAACAAAATAGAGGCGGAATTGCTCCGCCCCCTCTGCTTTTTGAATGTTAGCTTGCAATTACTGCTCTGTAGGATAAACGCAAGCACGTTTTCTGTCTTTGCCCATACGCTCGAAACGTACAACGCCGTCAACCTTTGCAAACAGAGTATCGTCAGAACCGATACCTACGTTTGTGCCGGGATGAATGTGTGTACCTCTCTGCTTAACAAGGATGTTACCTGCAAGTACGAACTGACCGTCAGCTCTTTTAACGCCAAGACGCTTAGACTCACTGTCACGACCGTTCTTTGTAGAACCCATACCTTTTTTATGAGCAAACAGCTGGATGTTTAACTTTAACATTACCTTACACCTCCGAAAATATTACTTTGATATACTTTTTGTACTGCTTTGAAAGCTCCGTCAAATGCAACTTTAAGCCCTGCAAAATATCGCTTGCCTTCTCAGCATTCTGCTGTGTCAGCTCTAATGACATAAAACCGTCACTACAGCTTATATCAGCGTCTAAACACATTACATCTGTAATTGTGTTTGCAGTCATAAATGCAGCCGAGCTGACCGATGCGCACACGATGTCGCTGCCAAGCTCTGAGTAGCCTGAATGACCGCTGATACAAAAGCCTGTGATAAGACCGTTTTTTGTCTTAATAGCTACACTAATCATAATCAGCCGTTGATTGATTTAATCTCAACCTTTGTGTAAGGCTGTCTGTGACCCATTTTTCTCTTTTCGCCCTTCTTTGGCTTGTAGGTGAAAACAGTGATTTTCTTGCCCTTGCCGGACTTTAAAACCTCACCTGTAACCTTTGCACCGCTTACAAACGGTGTGCCAACCTTAAGGCCGTTGTCATCACAAAGTGCAACAACGTCAAAGTCAACTGTTGCGTTTTCTTCTGCTGCAAGCTTTTCAACAAAGATAACGTCACCGTTAGTTACCTTGTACTGCTTGCCGCCTGTTTCGATAACTGCGTACATATTAAGTACCATTCCTTTATTCAGACTCGCTATTTAGTGGGCGGATAAATCACTTATAAGGGAAACCCTTGCCCACAATATGCGGCTTATACAGTTTATCACAATGTATGTGTATTGTCAAGAAAAATTTTTCTGTGCAACGCTGTTGCTTTGTTACTCCACACAGTTTTGCAGCTTTGCGGCTTTCAGCGTGTTTTTCATAAGAGTGGCGATTGTCATAGGGCCTACTCCTCCGGGGACAGGTGTTATTGCCGAGCATTTATCCTTTACGCTGTCAAAGTCAACGTCGCCGCACAGCTTGCCGTTTTCGTCACGGTTCATACCTACGTCAATTACTACTGCGCCGTCCTTTACCATATCGGCTGTTACAAACTTCGCTCTGCCGATGGCGGCTACAAGAATGTCTGCTTCAGCACAGATTTCGCTCAGGTTTTTCGTCTTGCTGTGGCAGATTGTAACTGTGCCGTTTTTGTGGAGCAAAAGCATAGCCATCGGCTTGCCTACAATGTTGCTTCTGCCGATTACTACGCATTTTTTGGACGTTACGTCAATATCATATGCCTTGAGCATTTCCATAACGCCTGCCGGTGTGCAGGGAAGAAAATCGTAGTCGCCTATCATAATTTTGCCCACGTTTGCCGCGTGGAAGGCGTCAACGTCCTTTTTGGGGTCGATAGCCTCGATTACAGCTTTTTCGTCAAGGTGCTCAGGCAAAGGCAACTGACAGAGAATACCGTTTATCTCCTTCTTATTATTAAGGGTATTAACTAGCTCCAAAAGCTCCTCCTGAGAGGTATTTTCGGGCAGAGCGTATTCCTCTGATACAAAGCCTACCTCTGAACACGCTTTCTTTTTGTTGTTTACATATACTCTTGAAGCCGGGTCGTCACCTACTATGATTACTGCAAGTCCCGGTGTAATTCCTTGCTTTTTGAGCTGTTCTGTTTCCCTTGCAACCTCGGCACGAACCTGTGCGGAAACCTTTTTTCCGTCAATTATTGTTACCATAAAATTCATCCTTTCTCTTTCTGAAAACTATAAGCAATACTATTCCTACGGCAAATACCACAAGTGATAACAGCTGAGATACTCTCGGCTGATAGCCGAATAGTTCAAAGGGCAGATACAGGCTGTCTGTTCTAAGACCCTCTACTATCATTCTTTCAAAGCCGTACCAGACAAGATACGCTAAAAATACCTGTCCGCAGTATTTCTGATATTTTTTACTTAAAAAGTGCAGGAGTACAAAGCCCAATAAACACCACAGCGACTCATATAAAAAGCAGGGATGAACAAACTGCATACCTGTGTTTTCGCTCATCATACCCCACGGTAAATCGGTAGGTGTGCCGAATGCCTCCTGATTTGTAAAGTTGCCCCATCTGCCAATGCCCTGTCCTATCAGAAATCCGAGCGAGGCTATGTCAAGCACAGCGGGGATATTCATCTTTTTGATTTTAGCAACGGTACAGCCGCCGAGCAACGCTCCGATTATACCGCCGTAAATGGCAAGACCGCCCTTGTTGATGCTGAAAATATCGAGAAGATTGTCCTTGTAATCGTCCCACCTGAACATCACAAAATAGAGCCTTGCGCCGATTACGCCTGTTATAATGCCGACAAGCACACAGTCGAACAGCTTGTTTCTGTCAACATTAAAACGCTTTGACGAAAAATAAGCGTAAACCATAGCAAGCAGCATACCAAGGGCGATAATTACGCCGTACCAGTACACCTTGTAGTCGCCTATCTGGAACGCAACGGAGCTAACGGGTATTTTAAAATCAAATGCTTTAAACTGAACATTATACATAAAATCACCTGCCGATTTCAGCTTTTTGCCTTAACAACCGAGAGTGCGCAGTTGTTAACATCAAGAATTTCACAAAGCAGTCGTTCCGCGTCCTCTACCGTTGCCTTTGAAAGACACTCAATATATTCAAAAAGCTCCGAGCCTGCAAAGGTGCAGTCGATTATCTCGTTTGCTATTGACTCTACGGAGTTAAGGGACGCTATTGTATCGCCGTAGACAGCCTTTTTTGCGATTTCAAATTCTTCCTTGTCTATGCCGTTTTGCTTTGTCTGCTTTATATACTGCTTTATCATCTCGGCGGCTTCCTTCGGTGAGCGTGACTCACCGCTGAAAATTACGCTGTCAAAGCCCGGACCGTCAAAATATTCATAGCAAAAGCTCTGATTTATCAGATTGCTGTCCATAAGCCTTCTGTAAAGTGCGCTTGTCGGTGAAGCAAGCAGATACAAAAGAATATCAGAAACGGCGTCATTCATAGCGCAGGCGGCTTCCTTTGGCTTATTCTTAAAGCCTAAGTTGAAAAGCTCAACAGATACGGGGAATTCCTGTTCAACATACGGCTTTAAAATCTCGTAAGGCTCCTGTTCAAAATATGATTTTACGTTGCGGTTTTCTGTCCTTTTAAGCGT
The DNA here is from genome assembly GCA_051881615.1 of Acutalibacteraceae bacterium. Lineage (GTDB taxonomy): Bacteria > Bacillota > Clostridia > Oscillospirales > Acutalibacteraceae > CAMFTQ01. Next base: position 6,899 of record JBJEQF010000013.1, read on the forward strand.
TCTGTCGGCAACAGAAAGCACCTGCTCAACAGTTACATTTCCGCATACGCACAGCGCCATATTGTTTAAATCATAAAAAGCGTTGTAGCAGTCATACAAAAGCTTCGGTGTGATTTCTGCTATTGACTCAACAGTTCCTGCAATATCTACCTTTACAGGGTGATTGTGATACATAGCCTCAAGCAGATTAAACATTACCCTCCACTGCGGATTATCGTCATACATTCTGATTTCCTGACCTATTATGCCCTGCTCCTTTAAAACGGTCTGCTCCGTAAAGTACGGCGACTGAACAAAGTCAAGCAGTATCTCAAGGTTTTCATCCAATTTTTCCGAGCAGGAAAAAAGATAGCAGGTTTTGTCAAAGCTTGTGTATGCGTTTGCATTTGCTCCTGTCTTTGCGTAGCGTGTAAATGCGTCGCCGTCCTCGCTTTCAAACAGCTTATGCTCCAGATAGTGAGCAATACCGTGCGGAACTGTGATTTTTTCACCGCCGTCAACAGAAAAGCAGTTGTTTATACTGCCGTATTTTGTGCCGAAAATCGCATACGTTGAGCTGTAGCCCTGCTTTGGATATACAAAAATCGTAAGACCCGAGCTGTGGTTTATTTTGTAGTACCTGTCGCCCGAAACAGGCGAGTAAATTTCTTTTATATTTTCGTTATTCATATAAAACTGCCTTTCGTCATCTGTTATTCGTTTGAAGCAAGCACATAAACCGTATCAAGCTTGAGCTTGTTTGCAGCCTTTACTACTTCTTCCTTTGTTATGGCGTTGAATTTGTCACAGGCTTGCTCCGGAGTCATCATATCGCCTGATAAAATCTGTCCCTGATACCATTTTTCAATGCCTGTTACTGTATCATTTGACGAGTTAAAGGAGTTGTTTATAAGAAGCTTTGCCGAATCCATTTCAAAATCGGTTATGTTGCCCTTTTTTATCTCCTCTATTTCATTTAATATAGCCTCTTTTGCTTTTTGTACGTTCTGCGTTTCTACTCCGCTTTCGATAAGCATAATGCCCTTTGACCTGTAGATACGTGCGGCGCAGTAGTAGCAAAGGCTTAATTTTTCTCTTACATTATTAAAGAGCTTTGAGGTAGCACCGCCGCCAAGGATAACGCTCATCAGCTTGCTTGCAAACACATCATCATCATTACCTGCACTGTCTGTGCGAAAGCCTAAAATGAGCTTTGACTGGGCAACGTCCATTTTCTCTGTCTGCTCCTTGACCTTATCAACAGCTCTTACAATCTTTGTTTCTGTTGATACAGGCTGACGGTTTATTGATGAAAACTTCTCTGTGAAAATGCTTTCAACAGCCTTTTCGTCAACGTTACCAACGCATATTATTTCAAACTGTGCCGTTTGAAGAAGCTCTCTCCACGCATTTACAAGCATTTCTGACGTTACGGACTGTACGTCCTCCTTTGTGCCGTAGTGCTTCATTCCGAAAACCTCGTCGGCGCACATTATTGAGATTGCCTGACCGAGCGAATAAATTCTCTTGTCGTTATATTCAGAGTCGATATACTCCAAAAGCTGTCTGCGCTCCTGCTCTATATCATCATTCACAAACGAACCGTCCTTAATATTCGGCTCAAACAAAACACAGCACAAAAGCCTTGCAAGCTCCTGTGATACGCTCTCTTTGTCAAAGGCGTAGCGGTCGTCAATGCCTGCAACCGTCAGATAAAGCATCTGGTTATCGCCGTTTTTGCTGAGATTGCACGAAAGCTCTGCACCGTAAAGCTTGCCTAAATATTTGCTCAGCTGTGTAAAATCAGGGTATTTTTCACAGGAACGCACAAGCAACGAGCATAAAAGCGCATTTGTTGACGCTGTTTCTTTTTTAAGCGGAACATTTATACTGACCGATATACGCATAGTTTTAAAGCGGTCGTCAAAAACGCTGCTGAAAAACACGCCGTTTGCAATTTCTTTTCTTTTCAAGCTACACATAGCAATACCTCTGTATTATAGTAAATTTTATTCTTAAAGGTTAGTATAGCACAAGATAAAGCTTTATTAAAGAGTTTTTTGAATTTTTCACAAATGATTACGGCTTTTTCTGTGCAAAACGCTTTTTCGCTTATTGACAAACGTAAAAGTTTATTATAAACTATTGTGGTGTAAATAAGTTTCCGTAGCTCAGCAGGATAGAGCGACCGCCTCCTAAGCGGTAGGCCGGAGGTTCGAATCCTCTCGGGAACGCCAAGAAAAGACTGCACCGAAAGACGTTTTTGAGCTATTGGTGCAGTTTTCTTTTGCCTGTTATTATGTTAGAATCAGATGTTCTTTACGGTCATTTTCGATACAGTCAAGTTTATTTTCTGAAAACGGAATAAGTACACAGGAGCTGATTGATTGCCTGAGTGTAAGCAGAACGACAATAACAAGTCGATTAAAGGAGCTGTCAAAGGAGCAGCTGATTATTAAAAAAGCTCCGGTAATATACGCTGTTACAGCTTAAACCTTGATGCAGCCGATAAAATGTCAGCGAAATGATTAAACGCACCCTCTGAGCGACTTAAATTTATATCGTTTTTTTGATAAAAATATTATGTTTATGCTTGTTTATTAAATAAATATGTTGTATAATGTATTGAAAAGTTCGTCTTTGCATAGCATTTATGCTTTTTTATCATAAATCTACTTAAAACAAAGACATCATAATCACTGTATTCCGAGGTGGAATAATGCAGACAAAGCAAAAGAACAGACATTTGTCGTCGTTTCAGATAATCATTTTAGGCTTTATATCGGTTATTTTGATTGGCACATTACTTTTAATGCTGCCGATTTCGTCAAGACAACCGGGTGGAGCCTCGTTTTTTGACGCAATTTTTACTTCTACCTCTGCCGTTTGCGTTACCGGACTTGTAGTTCACGATACCGCAACGTACTGGTCGTTTTTCGGACAGCTTATTATTTTGCTGATGATACAGGTCGGCGGTATGGGCATTGTTACCGTGGCTGTTTCGGTCGTTATTCTGTCGGGGCGAAAAATCGGACTTATGCAGAGAAGTACTATGCAGGAGTCTATTTCTGCTCCGCAAGTGGGCGGCATTGTCAGAATGACGGGATTTATTTTTAAAATAGCAGTCTGCGTTGAGCTTTTAGGGGCGGCACTGCTTGCAATAGTCTTTTGTCAGGAATTCGGAATTTTAAAGGGCATCTGGTATGCACTGTTTCACTCTGTATCTGCTTTTTGTAACGCAGGCTTTGACTTAATCGGAATCAAGGCTCCGTATTCATCTCTGACGCCGTATGTAAGCAATCCGCTTGTCAATATCGTCACAATGGCTCTGATTATTACAGGCGGTATCGGCTTTTTAACATGGGACGACATAAAAGAAAACAAGTGGCACGTAAGCAAATACCGTATGCAGAGCAAGGTAATTTTATCTGTAACAGGAGTACTTATTGCTGTTCCTGCTGTCTATTTCTTCTTTGGTGAGTATTCGCATCTTCCGATAGATGAGCGCATATGGAGCTCACTGTTTCAGGCTGTAACGCCGAGAACGGCAGGCTTTAATACGGCTGATCTTACTGTTTTCAGCGAAACGGGCAAAATACTTATCATATTGCTGATGATAGTCGGCGGTTCGCCCGGCTCAACGGCAGGCGGTATGAAAACTACAACGTTTGCGGTGCTTTTTTCTTCGGCATTGTCAGTTTTCCGCAAAAAGGAGCATACGCACTTCTTTGGCAGACGTCTGCCTGACGGAACGGAAAGACACGCCGCCACAATCGCGCTTATGTACCTTGTGCTGTTTCTGACAAGCGGTATGGTGATAAGCAGGATAGAAAATCTGCCGCTTCTTACCAGTCTGTTTGAAACAGCCTCTGCAATCGGCACTGTCGGTCTAACACTTGGAGTTACACCGACGCTTGGAGCAGCTTCTAAAATTATTTTAATCATTCTTATGTTCCTCGGACGTGTCGGAGGCTTAACCTTGATTTTTGCAGTTTTCTCAAAAAGCAATTACGAAAAATCAAAATATCCGCAGGAAAAGATAACGGTAGGATAAAGGAGAATATTATATTATGAAATCTGTTTTACTGATAGGACTCGGACGTTTCGGACGTCATATTGCAAAAAAGCTAAACGAGCTTAATCATCAGATTATGGCTGTTGACAGGCAGGAAAAACGAGTTGAGGCAGCCTTGCCGTATGTCACAAACGGACAGATAGGCGACGCTACCAATGAGGAATTTCTTCGCTCGCTCGGTGTACGCAACTATGATGTTTGCATTGTTGCAATCGGCGACGACTTTCAAAGCTCGCTTGAAACAACGTCCTGCTTAAAGGAGCTTGGCGCAAAAAAGGTTGTATCACGTGCCGCACGTGACGTGCACGAAAAATTCCTGCTCAGAAACGGCGCCGACGAGGTTGTATATCCCGAAAAACAGCTTGCAAACTGGACAGCTATCAGATACACGGCAGATCACATTTTTGACTATATTGAGCTTGACGACGGCTATGCAATTTTTGAGCTTTCTGTTCCGCAAAACTGGGTCGGAAAAAGCATCGGCAATCTTGACATCAGAAAGCGTTTTAACATAAACATAATGGCAATCAAAAGAAACGGTAAGCTGAATATGAACATTCTGCCCGAAACAGAGCTTCAAAGCGATGAAACAATGCTTGTACTGGGTGAGATGAAGAACATACATAAGTGTTTTCACATTTAATTTATCAGAAAAAATACTCAAATTTAAAAGCACTATCCTTTTTATAGGACAGTGCTTTTGTTATAGGCTCTTTGTCAATAGTTGGGGTAAACCCGAAAAAGAAATGATATAAAAGAACAAGCGATGGCAAGTCAAGCTGTCGCTTGTTTTTACGTTTGATATGAAAACATATGTAAAATACGATTACGAAAACGCTTGAAATTTCTGTAGCCGTAAGCATTTCGTTTAAGGAGTTTAATCTTGTTGTTGCAGCCTTAGATTTTTTGTTTTTTAAAAAACGATTGCATTTTAAACACGACTGTTATATATTAGAAAATACAGTACGGTTAATTTTTACTTTGCTGTAAATTACATTATTACTATACAAGGGAGTGTATTTTATGTCTATGCTCGGACAAGAGTCAAAAACCGACGCCTCTGTATTTATGACAAACCCCGTTGTAAAAAAACTCGGTAAAATTGAGAAAAAAAGTGATAATCACGCAACCTACAGGGGTATTTCTATGAAGTGTCTGTTCTTTATTGCTATGGTTTTATGCGGTGTTGCACTGTCGCTCTTTTTACACAATGCTTTTCCTGTTATTGAAGAGCTGACCGCAGACGGTATGTATATTACAATTCCGGAGTTTGTCGGGGTTATTGCAGGCTTTGTTTTACTTATTGCAGGCTCTGTTGTTGCGTCCTTTGTCAGCGCAGCTGCACCTGTTGCAGGCACGGTAAGTTGTATTTCAATAGGACTTTTGATTTCAACTGTAGCAAACGTAATTGACGACTTCAGAGGCTTGGTTCTGCTTGCATTTATTATCACGCTTGCGCTTGTTTTGTCAATGCTGTTTTTGTTTATGTCCGGCAGAGTTACGGTTACAAAGAAGTTCCGCACAGTTGTATATACGCTTTTCATAACATCTGTAATAAGCAGTATTCTTATAATTATCTGTTACTTTATACCGGCACTTCGTGATACAGCAGAATTTGTTATGACAAATCCGCTTATTTCAATAGTTTTGTCGCTGTTTGGTGTAACTGTTGCAACGCTGTTTTTGCTTGTTGATTTTGACACAATTCAAAAAACAGTAGAGAATAAGCTGCCGAAAAAATATGAGTGGACAGCCGCATTCGGTCTTGTGTTTACAATTATATGGCTTTACTTAGAGGTGTTAAATCTTCTGGACATCTTAGACAACTGATGTACTGTTGTATGCTAATAAAAGCACAGCGAAAAAACCGCTGTGCTTTTTTGCTGATATATTTACCGCTTATAAATTACTTAAAACAAGCAGTTTATTGCAATCTATAAGACCGCTTGTGCTGATTAGGCTTATCTGATTTGAAATGTACGACTTGATATTCTGCACATCCTCTTGCGTTATTTTCTCACCCGGAATTATAATCGGTATCCCCGGAGGGTATGCCCATATATATTCACCGCTGATTTTATTTTCTGCGACTGCAAGCTCACATTCCTGTGACTGCATTTTGACCGCCTGTGCCGGAGGGTAAATCAATTCTGAGCAGACATACTCAAAGGCCTTCTTTACATCTTCTGTCTTTTTTATACTTCCGTCAATTTCTAAAAGTGCGTTTGCAAGTCTTTGCAAGCCTTCTTCTGTGTCGCATATGCTCGTCATAGCTATAACGTAGTTTTTTGACGTCATTTCAAGCTCTAAAAAGTATTTATCACGCAATACAGAAAAAAGCTCTTTGCCGTTTATATTTGTATTTTTGCAGGATATTACAAGCTTTGATTTATCAAAATCAAAAATAGCTTTATGATTTTCTTTTAAATCATCACCGTAGCAAAGTACTCTCAGATTTTTAAGCTTTTTCATTTTCTGCGAAAAGTCCGTAAGGAGCTTTTCATAGCTTTCAAAATACATTCCGCTGTTTTTATGAAGCTCTCTTATGCAAAAATCTATTGATGACATCATAGGGTATGACGGACTGCTTGTCTGAAAAATATCAAGACTGCGGTTAATATCTTTCTCGCATACAAGCTCGCCTTGTATATGGAGTATTGCCGTCTGTGTAGGACAGGGCAGTGTTTTGTGCAGACTTTGAATTACAACATCTGCCCCACATTCAATCGCAGTTTTGGGGAAAAAATCAGAGAAAGCAAAATGTGCGCCGTGCGCCTCGTCAACAATAAGAGGTACGCTAAAGCGGTGACATATTTCTGCGATTTTTTTAATGTCGCTTGTCACGCCCTCATAGGTCGGTGAGGTTATGAGAACGATTTTTGCATTTTTGTTTTTATTAAGTGCGTTTTCTACGCTCTGCGGATTTATTGAACCGGCTATTTCAAACTCGCTGTCAAATTCGGGCATCAGAAAAACAGGCTTTAGTCCCATAAGCTCTATTGCGTGAAAGACAGATTTATGGCAATTTCTGGCAATCACCACCGTATCTCCGTAATTTGTCAGACTGTGAACTGACGATAAAATTCCGCAGGTACTGCCGTTTACAAGGTAAAAGCTGTGCTTACTGCCAAAAAGCTCCGATGCTTTTTGCATTGAGCCTTTGAGTATTCCCGTTGGGTTGTGCAAATCGTCAAAGTCTGTGATTTCTGTTATATCAACAGAAAAAGGATAATTTACCTTTTCAAAAAAACAACTGTTCCTTTTATGTCCGGGCATATGAAAGGGGTATGCGTCTGTTTTTGAATAAGCTGTCAAAAGCTGTTGTATTGATTTTTCGTTTTCAGAATTTTTTAGCATACCTCTCCCCTTTTCTTTATAGTAATTTAATTTTGCTTTCGCACAACTGTGTATTCGTCACCGTTTTGGTAATACGGACAGTCGCTAAATGTTCCTGTAACGAACTTATACATCTCGTCCTCGTCAAGGCTTACGTCACAGACATAACAGCCGCTTTCGTCATCATACACCATATTGGCGCAAAGACTGCATTTATCAACAGCCATATCTATTCCTCTTTTACATTTACTTTTACATATCACTTAACAAGCCGTGCTTTTCGTAGCGTGTTGTCTTTGTGATTTTATTGTTATCGTCTACAAATACTACTCTCGGCGGATTTTCCTTTAGCTCCTGCTCTGTCATCTGGGCATAGCACATAATAATCACCTTGTCGCCCTTGTCAACAAGCCTTGCCGCTGCGCCGTTTAAGCAAATCATTCCGCTGTTACGCTCTCCGCTTATTACATACGTTTCAAGGCGGTTGCCGTTGTTAATGTCGACTACCTGCACTTTTTCGTATTCAATTATGCCTGCCGCTTCCATCAATGCTTCATCTATTGTTATACTGCCCACATAGTCAAGCTCCGCCTGAATTACGGTTGCTCTGTGGATTTTACCCTTTAAAGCAGTAATCGTCATAGCGACACCTCCTACTCAGATATTAAAAGAAAAGTTGTCTATAAGTCTTGTTTTGCCGATGAATACGGCTATAGCCACCAAAACGCTCTTTTCGATTTTTTGTACCCTTTGCATTGTCAGTGCGTCAACAACCTCTACATAATCAATCCTTGCAAGCGGTTCACTGCTGATTTTGTCTGTCATTTCCTTGATTACCGTCTGTGCGTCACGCTCGCCGTTTTGCACCAGCTCTTTGCCTAACTCTATGCTTTTGCTCAGAATTACAGCCGCCTTGCGTTCCTCTGCATTTAGGTATGTATTTCGTGAGCTTTTTGCAAGTCCGTCGCTTTCTCTGACAATAGGACAGCCGACAATTTCTATATCAAAATTCAGATCCTTGACCATTTGTCTGATAATTGCAAGCTGTTGTGCGTCCTTTTCGCCAAAATATGCTCTGTCAGGCTTTACAATGTTGAAAAGCTTTGAAACAACCGTGCATACTCCGCCGAAGTGAACAGGTCTGCTCTTTCCGCAAAGCTCTTCAGTGAGAACGCTCATATTAACGCCAGTGCAAAAGCCCTGCGGATACATCTCTGACGGTTCGGGGTGGAAAATAAAGTCAGCCTTAGCGTCTGTGCAAAGAGCCGCATCAGCATCTAAATCTCTTGGATATGTTGAAAGGTCCTCGTTTTCACTGAATTGAGTGGGATTTACGAAAACGCTGACAACTGTTCTGTCATTTTGCTCAACGGATTTTAAGATAAGGCTTTTGTGTCCCTCGTGCAGATAACCCATTGTCGGCACAAAACCGACTGAAAGTCCCTGTTCTCTCCACTTTTTGACCTGTTCTCTTACTTCAATAACTGTTGAAACTATTTTCATTTTTCCATACCTCCGTAAATTGCGCTTAAAACTTCATCAGAAATGTCAAAGCTGTGCTCCTTTGAGGGGAACTCTCCGCTTTTTACCGCATCTATATAATCGAGAAATGCAGCGCACATAACCTGTCCGGCATTTGCAAATTTTTTGACAAATTTCGGCGTAAAGTCAGAGTACATTCCGAGCATATCCTGATATACAAGTATCTGTCCGTCACAGCCGCCGCCTGCTCCTATTCCGATAGTCGGGATTGAAATGCTTTCTGTAATAATTTTTGCAAGTGCTGACGGAACACATTCAAGCACAAGCGCAAACGCTCCTGCCTGTTCAACCGCCTTTGCATCATCAATCAGCTTTTGTGCCGCTTCTATGCTTTTGCCCTGAACCTTATAGCCGCCGAAAGCGTTTACAGACTGCGGTGTTAAGCCTAAGTGTGCCATAACGGGAATATCTGCATCAACTATTGCCTTTATCTGCGGGCATACCTTTTCTCCGCCCTCTAATTTTACAGCGCCTGCTTTTGCTTCCTTTACAAGTCTGCCTGCGTTGCACAGAGCGTCATACACTGACGTCTGGTACGACATAAATGGCATATCTACAACTACAAGCGCATTTTTTACGCCTCTTGCAACAGCGGCTCCGTGGTGAATCATATCCTCCATAGTAACCGACAGCGTGTCCTCATACCCTAAAATTACGTTGCCCAGCGAATCACCTACCAAGATACCGTTTATTCCGCTTTCGTCCATCAGCTTAGCTGTTGAATAGTCATATGCCGTCAGCATAGTGAGCTTTTCTTTATTTTCCTTTGCCTGTTTAAAGGTTACGACTGTATTTTTCAATTTATTTCCTGCCTTTCACCGACTGTTGCGCTAAGCAGTCTTTCTGTTTCTGAATAATCCTTCTGCGGATTTTTGCTTTTTGCTATTTCTGAAAGCTCAAGAGAGAGAAGTCTGTAAATTTCACGCTCATCACCCTTGAGTACGTCAAGATGCTTTTTGACAGTTTCTGTATCATTTCGCTCCACAGGGCCTGTCAGCGCATTTTCAAAGCCTGAGCTTGCTATATTTTCGCAATTATTAAGAAAAAGCGGCATAAGTCCGTTTTTCGCCTGTTCCTTATCAAAGCCGCAAGCTCTTAAAAGCTCTGACGAAATATGCACAGCAGCCGTTACAAGGTTGCTTGCAAAAACTGCCGCTGCGTGATAAAGCACCTTTTGCTCCTTGCTTATTATCTGCAAGTGATTATCAAAATTTTCAAATAGCTTCTTTATTTTTTCAATACCCTTTTCACTGCCCTCAACCGTAAACATCGCTTTCGATAATTCTTTGTAGGAATTTTCTTTAGAATTAACGGCAAAAAGCGGATGAAGTGAGATACCGTAACCACCTTTACCTTCTATACCGTCAAAAACCTCTGACGATAAAGCGCCGCTGCAGTGGCAGATTATTTTATTTTCAATCGGCAAAGCCTTTATCTCTTGCCAGACACCGCTTATTGCGTTGTCGTTTACCGTAATAAAAATAATGTCGCTGTTCTGAACAGTCATTTGTGCCGAACTAAAGCACTCAGCTAAAATAAAACGGGACGCCCACGCAGCGTCCCGGTAATTTTTGTCATATAAACCAGATACACACACGTTGCGTTCTGAAAAATATTTAGCGAGGGTTACACCTACTTTTCCTGCTCCGATGAACCCGATTTTAAAAGAAGTTGTCTTCATAATACCACCGCCTTTGTAAAAAGACCTTGCAATGAAGAAATAAAATATACGGTATAATTTCATAAAGAATACTATCCGAGAATATATTATCATATATTTTTAAAAAAGTAAATGGAAAGTTTGCACTTTAACACCGCAAAGGATAATCAAAGCATTTTTATTATATCATTAGATAATCCGATAAATAATTATGTTAAATATTGACAATATACTGCAAATAATATATAATGGTCAAGGATAGAATTTGAAATTCTATTACATTAAATAGGGGGTTTCTATTATGACACAAAGAAGTGTAGGTCTTTGCATTGTGCTTACCATCGTTACCTGCGGTATCTACGGTATCTATTGGATTTACTGCCTTGCTGACGATTGTAACAAGGTTTCAGGTGATCCTAACCCGACATCACCGGGTATGGTTATCCTGCTTACAATCGTTACCTGCGGTATCTACGGCTGGTTCTGGCTTTACAAGGCTGCCGGTCAGATTAACCAGGGCAAAGCAAACCGTGGTATGCCTGTTGACAGCAACGCAGGTATTGTTTACCTTGTTTTGGCTATCTTTGGCTTAAGCATTGTTTCTTATGCACTTATGCAGAACGAGCTTAACAAGTTCGCTTAATCGTATGAAAAAAAGGCTAATTAAACTGCTTGGTATATTTAGTCTGATCTTAACTGTGGGAGCAGCTTACGCATTGTTTTGCACATATGTGTTTGCTGTTCCCTGTGTTTTTCACACAGTTACAGGTCTTAACTGCCCCGGGTGCGGTATTTCACGAATGTGCCTGTCGCTTCTTCACGGCGATGTTTTGTCGGCAATCAGATATAACCTTGCAGTCTTTGTATTATCCCCCTTGTTTTTAGTGCTTATTGTGTCGCAGAGCGTGTATTATGTTAAGTACGGCACAAAACGGCTCAGAATCTGGCAGAATATTATTTTATACGTTTGTATTGTTGTTCTTGTGTTTTTTGGTATTCTGAGGAATATTCCTGCTTTCGGCTTTCTTTCGCCTGCATAAGGCTTTTAAAAATCTGATATTATTACAAAAACCGCACGATTATGTGCGGTTTTGTTTTAGTACGGCTAAGGCTAAGTTTATATGCTCAAAGGCGGTTATTTCGTTGCCGCTGTCTTTAAAATACCTTTCCTGTATATCCTTACCGCCTAAAAATTCAATCCACTTTCCGTTCACACAAAAATCAGATTATGTACCAACAACTAAAAATTTGTTCATTGAAATTATAAAAAATTCCTGTTATACTAAGTTATGACAATGCCGTACAATGTGCGGTATTGCCTAAAAATTAAGGAAGGAGAAGAAAAATGAAGATATTCAGATACCTGAAATCTTACGCTGTACCTATTGTTTTTATTGTACTGCTCTTGTTTGTTGAGGCTGTGTGCGACCTTGCTCTGCCCGAATATATGAGCAATATTGTAAATGTAGGTATTCAGCAAAGCGGTGTTTCGTCTGCCGTACCGCAGAAAATAAAGACAGAAACACTTGAAAGACTTGAGCTTTTTATGAGCGAGAGCGACATAAAAACAGTCAACAGCTTTTACTCAAAGGAAAGTGATACTGTTATGACGCTTAAAACAGATATAAGAGAAAAGGATTTGCAAGAGCTTGAAGAAATCTTTATCAATCCGATGATGATTACAAACCTTTTGTCGCTTGCGCAGTCGGGTGAGCTTAATGACAAAAACGCAGCCGCTGACATCGGCGGTGATTTGTCAAAGCTTTTTGAGAATATGCCGCAAAACACAGACGTTTTTACAGTGCTTAAAACGTTGCCGAAAGAACAGCTTTTGAAAATATCAGAAGAAGCCGGCAAAAAGCTGTCGTCCTACGAAAAGCTCGGCGAGAACACAGTTAGGCAGATGGTAATACCCTACACCACATCTGTTATGCAGGAGGCAGGCGTAAATACAGACGAGCTAAGAAGTAGCTATATTTTAAATGCCGGACTTATTATGCTCGGCTATTCGCTTTTAATAGCTATTTCAGCGATTTTCACATCACTGCTTTCAGCTATAGTGGGTGCGGGCTTTGCAAGGAATCTGCGAAGCGCCGTTTTCAACAAGGTTATTTCATTTTCATCAAATGAAATCAACAAGTTTTCAACAGCGTCGCTTATCACACGCTGCACAAACGACATTCAGCAGATTCAGATGGTTGTGATTATGATTTTGCGAATGGTGCTGTATGCTCCGATTATCGGCGTCGGTGCAGGACTAAAGGTAAAGGCAACGGGTGCTGATATGGCTTGGGTTATTTATCTTGCTGTCGGCGCAGTTCTGCTTGTTGTTATTTCACTTATGATTTTCGCCTTGCCGAGGTTTACTGTTTTGCAGAAGCTTGTTGACAGAATTAACCTCGTTTCAAGAGAAATCCTGACAGGTATTCCCGTAATCAGAGCGTTTTCAAGAGAAAAATTTGAAGAAAACCGCTTTGACAAGGCTAACAGAGATTTAACAAAAACAAACCTGTTTGTAAACAGAATTATGACGGCTATGATGCCACTTATGATGCTGATTATGAACGGCACAAGCATACTTATCATCTGGGTGGGCGCAAATAAGGTTGAGGGCGGTTCTATGCAGGTCGGCGACCTTATGGCTTATATTCAGTACACAATGCAGATTATTATGGCATTTCTGATGATTTCAATGATGAGCATAATGCTCCCGAGAGCCGCCGTATCCGGTAAACGTATTAACGATATACTCAAAACTGAAAATTCAATTAAAAATCCCGATAAAAACACAGCCATAAGCTTTGACGAAAACAAAAAGGGCGAAGTCGAGTTCAGAGGCGTATATTTCAGATACCCCCAGGCTGAGGAGGACGTTTTAAGGGACATCTCTTTTACTGCAAATAAGGGTGAAACTGTTGCGTTTATCGGCGGTACAGGCTCGGGCAAGTCAACGCTTATTAACCTTATCCCACGCTTTTATGACGTAACGGGAGGTAAAATCCTTGTTGACGGAGTAGATATACGCAAGGCTGATATTCACGATTTAAGAAATAAAATCGGATATGTTCCGCAAAAGGGAGCACTTTTCAGCGGAACTGTCGCTTCAAACATCGCCTACGGCAGTGACGATATAAGCCTTGAGCAGATAAAAAAAGCCGCCGAGGTTGCACAATCAAGCGACTTTATTGAAGCTAAGGAAAACGGCTACGACAGCGAAATTGCTCAGGGCGGTACTAACGTGTCGGGAGGTCAGAGGCAAAGGCTTTCAATCGCAAGAGCTGTTGCAAAAAATCCCGAAATCTACATTTTTGACGACAGCTTTTCGGCTCTTGACTTCAAAACTGACGCGGCACTCAGAAAGGCGCTTAAAAAAGCAACCGACAACGCTACAATTTTAATTGTAGCCCAAAGAATTTCTACAGTACTGAATGCAGATAAAATTGTAGTGCTTGATAACGGTGAAATTGCAGGCATAGGCACTCACGAGGAGCTTATGAAGGACTGTGCCGTATATCAGCAGATTGCATCATCACAGCTTTCCAAGGGGGTGACAGCATAATGGCAGTCAACACACATAAAAGACCACGCAGAGGCCACGGTCACGGTCCGGGCGGCGGTATTGCTCCTACGGAAAAGGCAAAGGACTTTAAGGGCACAATGAGAAAGCTTTTGCATCATATTGCAGGCTATAAAATTGGTATAGTGCTTGTTCTCTTTTTTGCTGTCGGCGGTACTGTTTTTAACATTTTAGGCCCTAAAATTCTGGGCAATGCTACAACAGAGCTGTTTAACGGTATTGTCAGCAAATTTTCGGGCGGTGCGGGAATTGACTTCTCTGCCATTGCAAACATACTGATTTTTTTGCTTGCGCTCTATCTTTTAAGCTCTCTGCTTATGTTCATTCAGGGACTTATTATGACAAACATCTCGCAGAAAATCGGCTACAAAATGCGTAATGATATAAGCGAAAAGATAAACCGTCTGCCTATGAATTACTTTGACAAAAGGCAGACAGGCGAGGTTCTGTCGGTTATCACAAACGATGTCGATACTCTCACGCAGGGCTTGGGACAAAGTGCGTCACAGCTGTTTTCTTCACTTACAACGCTTGTCGGCATTCTTGTTATGATGCTGTCAATCAGTGCAGAAATGACGCTTGTTGCACTTCTTACCTTACCGCTTTCAATGATAGTGGTAGGTCTTGTTGTCAAAAAGTCGCAGAAGCACTTTAAAAATCAGCAGGACTACTTAGGCCACGTAAACGGTCAGGTTGAAGAAACGTTCGGCGCAGTAAATATTGTTCAGGCGTTTAACAATGAAGAAAACTGCAAAAAGGAATTTAAAGAGGCTAACGACAAGCTTTATACCTCAGCGTGGAAGTCGCAGTTTTTATCAGCTCTTATGATGCCGTTTATGCGTCTTATCGGCAATATCGGCTATGTTGCAATCTCTGTTCTCGGCGGATACCTTGCCGTCACAGGCAAAATAACGGTCGGCAATATTCAGTCGTTTATTCAGTACGTGAGGCAGTTCACACAGCCTATTCAGCAGCTTGCGCAGGTTTCAAATATGTTCCAGTCAATGGCGGCAGCCGCTGAAAGAATTTTTGAATTTCTTGATGAAAACGAAGAGGAACAGCTCGCTAAGAATCACGCTGTTATCAGGGACGAAAACGGCGAAACACGTAGGCTGACGGTTGACGACATAAACGGCGACGTTACCTTTGACAACGTCCGCTTTGGCTATAATCAGGACAAAACCATAATCAACAGCTTCAGCGCTAAAATCAAGCAGGGTCAGAAGGTAGCTATCGTAGGGCCGACAGGCTCAGGCAAGACTACTATTGTCAAGCTGTTGATGAGATTTTACGATGTGAACAGCGGAGAAATCAGAGTTGACGGCTCAAATATTCTTGACTTTGACAGATCTGAGCTGCGTGAGCTTTTCGGTATGGTGCTTCAGGACACGTGGCTGTTTAACGGCACAATTATGGAAAATATCCGCTACGGCAGGCTTGACGCAACAGACGACGAGGTAATAGCCGCCGCCAGAGCTGCGCACGTTCACCACTTTATACAGACGCTGCCCGACAGCTATAATATGGTTTTAAATGAGGACGCAACAAATATATCACAGGGACAGAAGCAGCTGCTCACTATTGCAAGAACTATACTTGCAGATCCGAAAATTCTGATTCTGGACGAGGCTACCTCCTCTGTTGACACACGCACAGAGCAGCGTATTCAGAAGGCTATGGATAACCTTATGAAGGGCAGAACAAGCTTTGTTATAGCTCACAGGCTGTCGACAATCCGTGACGCCGATATGATTCTTGTTTTAAAGGACGGCGACATCATAGAACAGGGCACGCACGATGAGCTTATAGAGAAAAAGGGCTTTTACTATGATTTGTATAACTCGCAGTTTGAGCAGGCTTCGTAAAGCGTCACTAATTGCTCTGTTGCGAAAAAGGAAGAATAATTTTTTGTATTTTCTTATTTGTAATTATCAAATTACAAGCGTGTAATATAATAGTAACACTTAGCCGCTTTGTAAAAACTAAGATTATATTTTGTAAGAAATTTGTCATCTTTAATTCTTATAAAGCTATTGCAAACCACTACATCTTGTGGTATCATAATAGTACACCACAAGATTTACAATAATTTGATAATGATAAAGGAGAATGCAAAATGACAGTTAACGTGATTGGCGGTACTTTGCCGCAAAAAGAAATTGATGCTTATGTTGAAATGGTTAAGCAAAAGAATCCGGATAAATACTTCAAAACTATGGACCTTACAGTTGACGGCGACTACGTTGATGTAAGCTATACATACGAAGCTGTTCCGTTTGAAAGAATCAGACGAATCACCGGTTACCTTGTAGGTACTGTTGACCGCTTTAACAACGCAAAAAGAGCCGAGGTTGACGACAGAGTTAAGCACTCAGTAACAGCTTGCTGCTCAATGGAAGAAATCGCATAATTTCAAAAAAAGGGGGAGCTTCGGCTCTCCTTTTTATTTTATTCTATTTCAATACTTTAGCATTAACTTATTGTTGGTTTAAGATAATTATTCATTATTCATTTTTCATCATTAATTGTTCATTAAAGCATAGTATAAGTACCGCCTTTTTACATATGCTCCTTTTTATAATTGAAGCCTTGTGACAATATATAAATCTTTGAATATTGACAAAAATCTCTGTATAGGCTATATTTATATGGTACAGACATTTTAGGCTTAGGGTGAGATTATGGCAAATTATAATGATGACTACAATTACATTGACATAGACCTTCCCACTGAAAGAGAAAAAGCTAAAAACGGAAGAAAAACTCATTCACAACCTACTAAAAAACAGACCGGGCAGCAGAACAGTAAAAGAAATAACGCAACACGCCATCCTGCACAGCGCAGGACAAGCGTTAGCAGACAAAGCCGTAAGCGCCGTAAAAAGCAGGGCTTTTTTGCAAAATACAGCCTTTACTTTGCGCTTATAGCCATTATTGTCCTTATAATTGCGGCTGTTGCTGTATTTTCTGACTGCTCCGGCGATAAAAACGCAGTACCTGCCACTATGGACGAGGCAAGCGGTTTAGAGATTATCACAATTTCTATACAGGGCGAGAGCGTCTTTTACAACGGCACAGAGATAAACGGCCTTGAAGAGTTCAAAAATCAGCTTGAAAAGGACTATAATCACGATAAGACGATTAATCTTGTTCACGACGAAGCAGACCGCAATACATACGAAAATATCAAAACTATCATCGAAAAAGTAGAGTCTGACGAAATAAAAGAAAAGGAATCAATCGCCAAGGCAAACGAAACGACAGTACCGACTACCGCCCCTGTCACTTCCGACACTGCGTCTGACAACGCTTTTCCGTCAACATATCCGAGGGAGGATTACGAGTCCGACGGTGAAGGCGACTCGGAGGATGTGACTGAAGGCGACTACTATGATGATTACTACAATGAATAAGAATAAATAACGCTAAAAATAAATTTAAAATCAGGTGTTTATAGTGAAAAAATGCGATTACTGTGCAAAGGAAATTTCATATTATGAGCAATATTGCAGTGATGAATGTCACGCCTTTGCAAACAAATATTACGAAACAAAAGAAAAATTTCAGAAAATGTTTTCAATAATCAACGGAATCTGCGTGTTTGCTATTCCTGTGGGACTGTTTTTATTGCCGATAATCGGTAAAAACGGCGGATATATCATATCGGCGGCTCTCGGAGTACTCGGCATTATGTTTTTTCTGCTGCCGTTCCCTGTTGACAATATGATAAGCAAATACAAGCTGAAAAAAGCGATTTCTTTAACAAAAATTCTTGCCGTCGTACTTTTTGTACTGAGCATAATTGTTCTTATAGCAACATTTTTGTTTTTATGATTATCAGGCGAGCTGTCATATAAAAATATTTTTGTAATAATTTGCGTCAAAGCGATAAAACTATTAGTGAAAACTTGAATGGAGGTTTTTACAATGTTAGATAAAATTGCTTTGACGCTGCTTATTATCGGCGGTCTTAACTGGGGCTGTGTAGGTCTTTTCAGCTTTGATCTCGTTGCATTTATCTGCGGCGGTCAGACCGGCATAATCAGCAGAATTATCTATGTGCTTGTCGGACTTTCGGCGCTGTGGTGCATTTCACTTTTATTTCGTGATCACAGCGATGAATCAACCGACAACACTATTACAAGCAATCCGATTTAGTAAAAATAAACAGGAGCAGATTTATTTCTGCTCCTGTTTTGTGTTATATTATTTTACTTAGCTCCTGCACAATTTTTGAAATATATTCATCAACTCTGCCGTTATACATATTGCAGAAAAGCTCTGTAATATTCTTTTCAAAATCGTTTGGCAACAGACTGCATTTTTCCTTACAGATGCTCAAAAGCCGCTTTTCGCCCGGATGCGTCACATTATTGAGTGCAAAAATAATGTCAAAATAGCTTGCAAGGAACTCTGTAACTCTGTGGTTTATGCTTACAAGGTCACAGCGAGAATTTGCCTTGTGTATCTGCTTGTCGTATGACGGCAAGGCGGTGCTTAAAAGCTTCATATTTCTTGCTATTATGTTTTCTCTTAGCTTTTGCGGATACGGCACAGAAAACCTTTTTAAAACTTTTGCAAGCTCCCCTTGCCTGTCGTAAATAATTTTACAGGTGACAAGGTTATGCCACATACAGGTTGTGTAGCCGTTTGAGGGTATGTGCTTTTCGACAACATTTTCGACTGTTTTTTCAAAATCCTGCAAATCTCTGTAGATAATGTCGAGATCAACGCCGTTATTCAGAACGCAGTTGTCCTCATATTCCCAGAATTTATTGCCGATTTCCAGAACGCTGCAGTATCTGCCCAGAAGCTCTCTGCGCAAATCCTCCGGAATCGGCTTAGTCACATACACATAGACGTCATAGTCAGAGCTTTCGTCATTTTTGCCTGTTGCTCTTGAACCGCCCAGCGCAATAGCATTAACACTGTCGATACTTGCAAATTCTTCAAAAAGTCTGTCAATATTCAAATTGTATCACCTTTTTATCAAAAATCACAAGGATTCTACAATAGCCTTTGTATCACGTGCGATAACAAGCTCCTCGTTTGTGGAAATCAGATAAACCTTTACACGTGAATCCTTGGCTGACAGCTCGCCCTGAACGCCGTGAACTGCGTTTTCGTTGCGTTCTGCGTCAAGCGTTACACCGATGCACTCAAGATATTTGCACACAGCCTCACGAAGTCTTGGCTGATTTTCGCCCAAGCCTGCTGTGAAAACAATTCCGTCACAGCCGCCTAATGCTACATAGTAGCTGCCGATGTACTTTGCAATCTGATAGTAGAGCATCTCGTGAGCAAGAGCCGCACGCTCGTTTCCGCTTTCCTCTGCCGCTGCAACATCTCTGTCATCGGAGGATACTCCGGAAATACCTAAAAGTCCTGACTTTTTATTCAGAATATCGCTGATTTCTGACGGAGAGAGGTTTTCCTTCTCTGCGATAAAGGTTACAACCGACGGATCAAGACCGCCCGAGCGTGAACCCATCATAAAGCCGTCAAGCGGAGTAAGACCCATTGAGGTGTCAATTACCTTGCCGCCGTCAATAGCTGTGATTGAAGAGCCGTTGCCGATATGGCAGGTGATAAGCTTTAAGTCCTTAATATCCTTGCCGAGCAGTCGAGCCATCTCTGAGCTTACATAACGGTGAGATGTACCGTGGAAGCCGTAACGGCGAACCTGATACTTCTCATAATACTCATATGGCACTGCGTACATATATGCCTTTGGCGGCATTGTTGAATGGAAGGCTGTATCAAAAACAGCTACCTGCGGAACGTCAGCTCCGAAAACATCAACGCTCGCTCTGATAGCCTGAACGTGAGCCTTGTTATGTAACGGTGCAAGCGGAATAAGGCTTTCAATACCCTTGATCACCTCATCTGTAATGAGAATTGATTCGCTGAACCTTGAACCGCCCTGCACAACTCTGTGACCGATAGCAGAAACCTCGCCTAAGTCCTTGATTACACCTACAGTTTCATCTGTCAGCGCACTCTTAACAAGCATAAACGCTGCTGTGTGGTCGGGCATAGGAGCTTCTACACGTGAGCTTCTGCCGTCTGATGTTTTATGTCCTAAAAAAGAACCGTACATACCGATTCTTTCGCAGTTGCCTTTTGCAAGAACCTGCTCGTTATCCATATCAATAAGCTGATATTTAAGAGAGGAACTGCCGGCATTGATTACAAGAATTTTCATTTTATTCTATTCCTCCTGTACTTGAATATGGGCAAAAAATACCATATAATAATATTAGTACAAAACCGACAATTTTTCAAGTGTTTTATACAATATTAAGGACTATCAATTTAACTTTTTAGGTGAATTATGAAAATTCCTGCTATTATCTGCGAATTTAACCCCTTTCACAACGGTCATAAGTATCTGCTTGACACTGTCCGGAATAACGGCTCTGATATTATTGTCTGTATTATGAGCGGTAATTTTACTCAACGGGGAGATACGGCAATTATTTCAAAATTTACAAGGGCAAAGCAGGCACTCAAAGGCGGTGCTGATATTGTAATTGAGCTGCCGACTGTTTATGCCTGTTCAAGTGCTGCCGTTTTTGCAAGAGCCGGCGTTGAGCTTGCCGACAGCTTGGGGTGTGTAGACACACTCGCCTTTGGCTGTGAGTGCGGAAACGATAGGCTGATACTTGATTGTGCCAAAGCTGTGTCTAATAAAGCGGTAACAGAGAACACCGACAGACTTATGAGAAGTGGAGAGTATTATCCCAAAGCACTTCAAAATTCTGTAAGAGAATTTTACTCTGATGAGCTTGCAGACGTTTTGTCAAATCCGAACAACACGCTTGCCGTTGAATACTGCAAAGCACTTAATAAAACAGAAATCAAGCCGATGGCGATTAAGCGAATCAAAGCAGAGCATAACAGCGACATAGCCGTTGATGATTTTGCCAGTGCGTCGTACATCAGAAAATTGCTTTTAGATAAGAAAAATGCAAAGAATTTTCTGCCTGATTTTGACAAGGACGATTACACAAATCTGCACTGCACAGAAAATTTAGAGAGAGCAATTCTTTATAAGCTAAGGACTATGACAAAGGCTGATTTTGAAAATCTGCCCGAGGTTATGCAGGGACTTGAAAACAGGATATTTGACTGTGTAAGGAAATATAATTCTGTAAATGAAATTATAAACAGCATAAAAACAAAGCGTTACACTCATTCAAGGCTAAGGCGGATTATTATTTATGCACTGCTCGGCATTACTAAGCAAATGCAGAACACGCCTGTCCCCTATATCAGAGTACTCGGCTTTAACGAAAAGGGCGCACAGGTGCTGTCAAGTGCAAAAAAGCTTGGCAGACTGCCGATAATCACGAAAATTACAAGAGATTATGACAGCCTGTCACAAAAGGGCAAGGAAATACTTGATGTCGATTTAAGGGCAAGCGATATTTTTACGCTGTCGGGCAACAGGGTAAAAGACTGCGGTGAGGACTACTCAATCGGTACTATTATACAAAAATAAAATACTAAGAAAAACGGCAGAGAGCTTTTTTTGCTTTCTGCCGCTGATTTTTATATATATTATGCAAGTGTGTCTTTTATAATTTCCTTTGCCTTGCCAAGTGCTTCGTCTACCTTTGAAATATCCTTTGCACCTGCCATAGCAAGATCAGGCTTGCCGCCGCCGTTGCCGCCTGCAAGCTGTGCAACAGCCTTTACGATTTTGCCTGCATTTGCGCCCTTTTCCCTTGCTTCTGCTCCGCAGGCGCAAGCGAATGTGATTTTGCCGTCAGCTATACCTGCAAGCACTGCCGCTGTTTTCGGTGCTTTGTCAAGAACCCTTGCGCACATTACTCTGAGCATATCGCCGTTTGTATCTTCAAATTTGCCTGTTATAATTCTTACGCCGTCCTCAAGCTCTGACGTAGCAAGCAAATCGTCAACCTTAAGAGCCGCCATTTTCTTTTTGAATTCGGAAAGCTCTCTGTCCTTTTCCTTGATTTCCTCTGCCACCTTTTCACAGCCTGCTGTGAGGTCGTTAGGATTGTTGATTTTCAGAGCCGCTGCGCTTTCGCAGATAGTTTTCATACAGCCATTGAGCATATCTGCATAGCCTCTGCCTGTTACAGCCTCAATACGTCTTACACCTGCGGCAACAGAACCCTCTTGCTTGATTTTGAACAAACCAAGCTTAGCCGCATTGTCAACGTGAGTACCGCCGCAAAGCTCTATTGAGAAGTCGCCTGCCTTGACTACACGTACAACATCGCCGTACTTCTCGCCGAAAAGTGCCATTGCGCCGAGCTGTTTCGCCTTTTCAATATTCATTTCGTTTGTTGAAACCTCAATAGCGCTGAAAATTGCCTCGTTTACAAGGCTTTCAATCTCGTCAAGCTCCTGCGGTGTGAGTGCAGAGAAATGCGTAAAGTCAAAGCGAACAGATTTATCTGTTACAAGCTGACCAGCCTGCTCAACGTGATTGCCAAGCACCTTTCTTAAAGCCGCCTGTAAAAGGTGAGCCGCTGTGTGGTTACGCTTTATATCATCTCTGCGAACTGCGTCAATTTCACCTGTTACCGTATCACCAACAGTTACAGCACCCTTTGTAATACGGGCAGAATGTAAGAAGATACCCGAATGTTCCTTTGTTGTATTCATAACCTCAGCCGAGAAATTGTCGGTATAAATTACGCCTGTGTCGCCTATCTGACCGCCGCTTTCGGCATAGAATGAAGTCTTGTCAAGTACAAGGATAACCTCATCGCCCTCGCAAGCCATATCTACACGCTTACCGTCCTTGACTATAGCCAGCACCTTGCTGTCGGATTTTGTATCTGTATAGCCTGTAAACTCTGTTTTTGCAACGTCTGTCAGGTCTGTTGAATCTGAAATCCACGCATCTGCGCCTGCGTTTTTACGTGCGTCACGTGAACGCTTTTTCTGCTCTGCCAAAAGCTCGTAGAAACGCTCTGTATCTACGCCGATTTGTTTTTCCTGTAAAATTTCTTTTGTTAAGTCAATCGGGAAGCCGAAGGTGTCGTTGAGCTTAAATGCGTCCTCACCGCTTAACATCTTGATTGACATAGAGTCCATAATGCCCTGAAGCATCTGAAGTCCCTGATCGATAGTCTTAGCAAAGTTTTCTTCCTCAACTCTGATAAGCTTTGTGATGAACTCCTGCTTTTCGCGAAGCTGAGGATAAGCAGACTCGTTTTCTTTTATAACAGTTTCGCAAATCTTGTAGAGGAACGGCTCTTTCATTCCTAAAATTCTGCCGTGACGTGCGGCTCTGCGCAGAAGTCTTCGAAGCACGTAGCCTCTGCCCTCGTTTGACGGCATAACGCCGTCGCTTATCATAAAGGTTGTACTGCGGATATGGTCGGTGATTACACGAAGCGAAACGTCGCTCTTGTCGTCTTTGCCGTATTCAACGCCGACAATCTGTGAAATATGCTTCATAATATTCTGGACGGTGTCAACAAGAAACAGGTTGTCAACACCCTGCATAACGCAGGCAAGACGCTCAAGTCCCATACCTGTATCAATGTTCGGGTGGTCAAGCGGTGTGTAGTTGTTGTTGCCGTCATTGTCAAACTGTGTGAAAACAAGGTTCCATACCTCAACAAAGCGGTCGCAGTCACAGCCAACGGCGCAGTCAGGCTTGCCGCAGCCCTTTTCTACACCTCTGTCAAAGTAAATTTCAGAGCAAGGACCGCACGGACCTGAGCCATGCTCCCAGAAGTTGTCCTCTTTGCCAAGACGAACCATATGCGACGGGTCAACGCCCACCTCTTCTGTCCAGATTTTGTAAGCCTCGTCATCGTTTTCGTAAATTGAAACGTACAAAAGCTCCTTTGGCATTTCAAGAACCTCTGTGAAGAACTCCCACGCCCACGCAGTAGCCTCGTGCTTGAAGTAATCACCGAATGAGAAGTTGCCGAGCATTTCAAAATACGTGCCGTGACGAGCAGTGATGCCTACACGCTCGATATCCGGTGTGCGGATACACTTCTGACAGGTTGTCACACGCTTTCTCGGCGGTGTGATTTCACCTGTAAAATACTTTTTCATCGGAGCCATACCGCTGTTTATAAGCAGCAGGCTGTTGTCGTTGTTCGGTACAAGAGAAAAACTCGGCAGACGAAGATGTCCCTTGCTTTCAAAAAATGAAAGATACTTTTCTCTAAGCTCATTAAGACCTGTCCATTTCATAAATAAAACTCCCTGTTAAAATATTTTGATTACAGCGGTTGTGTTCTGAGTGTCGGAGTCAGGTTATGTTTTGCGAAGTTAAGTGTATTTAACTTTAATTATGCTTTTCGCCTGCGAAAAGCCACCGCAATTATTCATTATTCATCATTCATTATTCATTAAAACCCAAACTTCCAAACGCTTGACAAAAACCGTTTTAAATATAAAAAGCTCCTGCCCCAAATGGGACAAGAGCCATACTCCTGCGGTACCACCCAAATTGACGGCATAATTACACCGCCCTCTTGACGCTCCTTAACGCAGAGCATACGCTGTACTCATCGCACAAAGGCTCGGGGGTGGCTGATGTTTTCTGCTTAAAAGCCTTGCACCAAACGGCTTTCTCTCTGAAAAGCAGGGCAAACATCTCTTCCCGTCACTGCCAAAAATATTAAGATGTAGCTGTTAAACTGCGATTACAGAAATAAAATTCAAGCACAACAGCTCAACATTGTTATTATAAATCCGACAAAATCAAATGTCAAGTTTTTTCTTTCTGATAACAGAACCCTGTGGGATAAATTTGTCTGTCGTCATATAAAGCTCCTCCATAGCGTGAGGGGCGGATTCTACCGTTTCGCCGTACTTGTTTTTAAGCTCTGAAACAGTAACCTCAAACGGAATACCGCTTGGCGGCAGAACGTCAAGCACATCACCGAGCAAAAACTTGTTGCGCTGTGTAATGTGTGCCGTATTACCGGAAGAATCTTCGCAAACGGCTACAACGTCATAATGTCTGATATATCCGCCGTTTGACGTAACCTGTCCCGGTTCACCTCCGAAGTAAAAGCCTGTGTTGTACTCTCGGTGGCTTATCTTGTCAAGCTCCGCTTTAATCCACGGCTTTAGCGTAAAGCTGTCGCCCATCTGCATATAGTCGTTTACTGCGTGGCGGTAGGCATTTGTAGTAACGGCTACGTAGTAGGCAGACTTTGCTCTGCCCTCTATTTTAAAGCTCGATATTCCCGCCTTGACAAGCTCGGGAATATGCTCAATCATACATAAATCTCTTGAATTGTAAAGAAACGTGCCCTTTTCGTTTTCTTCTACAGGAAAATACTGTCCCTCTCTGTTTTCTTCATACAAATGATACTTCCAGCGGCAGGGCTGGGCGCAGTCGCCTCTGTTTGCATCTCTGCCTGTCATATAGCTTGAAATAAGACATCTGCCCGAAAAAGATACGCACATCGCACCGTGAACAAAGCACTCGATTTCAAGCTCCTTTGGTATTTTTGCTCTGATTTGCGCTATCTGCTCAAGGGGAAGCTCACGTGCAAGAACTACACGTGAAGCACCCATATCGTAAAAAGCGTTAGCCGTTGCATAGTTTACAATTCCTGCCTGAGTTGAAATATGAACATCCACATTCGGCGCATATTTCTTTGCAAGACTTAGCACACCCATATCGGCAATAATGAGTGCGTCAACCGAGCAGTCCTGTGTAAATTCAAGAAATTCGGGTAGTCTTTCAATCTCGTCATTTCTCGGCAGCGTGTTACAGGTGACAAAAATTTTTACACCCTTGTTGTGAGCAAGCTCAACAGCTTTTTTAAGCGTTTCTTTGTCAAAGTTTTTTGACGCTGTTCTCATTCCGAACTCGCTGCCGGCAAGAAAAACTGCGTCTGCACCGAAGCTGATTGCCGAATTTAAACATTCCATATCGCCTGCCGGAGAAAGTATCTCTGGTTTTTTCATATTATACCTCAATATCTGATTTAATCTGTAAGTCCTGCCTGCACCAGATTGTCCTGATGGTCATAAATGTTTGTAGCATAATAAGCGTAGGACGGCTCTGTATCTGTTGCGGCTGAGTGGCAGAAGAACAGATAGTCTGTATCATACGGATTTATAGCCGCCTCAATTGCCTGCATACCGGGGTTTCGCACAGCGCCTGCCGGCAAGCCCTTAATCTGATACGTATCGTATTTGCTTTTGAACGTGCTCTTAATATCGGCAGGCACGTCCTCTTTATTTCTGTACGGATAGAAGGTGGTTGAGTCACAGTCGAGCGTCTGAACACCCTCGTCAACATCAGACTTCAGTCTGTTGTGCAGAATTGAAGAAATATAGTACATATCCTCGCTGTTTGCCGCCTCTGCCTCAATAATTGACGCTATGGTGATAATCTCATCGAGCGTGTAGCCTGTTTTAAGCGCTCTCTGCTCAACAGACACCTTCTTATCAAAGCCGTCTGCCCTTTCCTTTGTATAAATTACACGCTTGCGGAAGTTTGACAGAAAACGGCTTATAGTAAGGCTTGGGTCCTCATTGACATAAAATTCGTACGTATCGGGGTACAGATAGCCCTCTAACTTATAGTAGCGGTCTGCGCTGTTTGTAATCTGCTTTAAGAACTCAAAGTCCTCGTCAAATTCGTCGCTGTTGCAAAGCTCTAAAAATTTTTCTTTATCAGAAATTACTCCCTCGCTGTGGAGCTTTTCTGCAATTTCAAGCACCGTCATACCCTCAGAGAACGTAACCTTTACAGAGTCTGTTCTGTTAGAGTTGCTTTGCAGATAGTTTATGATTGCCTCGTAGTCCATATTCTGACGCATTTCAAAGCTGCCCTGTCTGAAGCCGTCTGACGCATTTGTAACATTTGCATACAGCTTAAAGTAGCCTGTGTTTGAAATAACGCCCTTGTCAAGGAGCAAATCGGCAACAGAGTCAAGCGTTGGGTTTGCAGGGATTTCTACCTTTACCGGCTCTGCATTTGTTCTGTTTATTGCAAGCATATCGTTGACGCCGACAAGGAAAAACTGCGAAACAAGAATACTTATTACCACAACAGAGGCAAGCCACATCAGACGAAATGCCCGTTTGTTCTTTTTGCTCTTTTCCTTAGCTAATTTCTTCTGCTGTTTTTCCTGTTTCTTTTGCGCTTTTTCAGAGTCACGTGCAATACGCTCCTTAGTGTTTTCGTCACTGTAGGAGTTTATTTCGTCATAGCTTTTTCTTGTCTGTTTTTTTCTTGCTCTTGTGCTTTTCGTGTACTCATCGTCAAAGTTTACGTCATCGTCTGATAATTCATATTTTTTAACGCTTTCTTTGATAGGAACATCAGACGAAATATCTGTATCAAGATTTAAGCTGAAGCTTTCAATTTTCTTCTTTCGTGCCTCTCTTATAGAGTTAAAGGCGTCCTCAAAGCTTTGTGAACTGTCGTTTTTAATTTCGTCGCTCATTATTAACAGCCCTTTCTTTATTTATTGATACTGCGTATATACCGCTGTGTAAGCACTATGTCAACAGCCTTGTCAAAGCGGCCGTGCGGCAGCTGCCACGTTACACATTCCTTGTAGCAAATTCCAACCCTTACGCCGCCGAAGTGCTGTAAAAATCTGTCATAATACCCCTTGCCGAAGCCTAAGCGATAGCCCTCGCAGTCAAAGGCAAGTCCCGGTACAATGCAGACGCCATTGTCAAAGTCGGTGAGCCTTTTGCAGATGCTTATGTCAGGCTCAAGCAAGCCGTATGCGCCCTTTTGCAAATCATCATATGATTTTATTATATAAAAATCCATTGTGCAGTCCTTTGTACTGCACCTTGGCACAGCTACCGTTTTGCCCTGTGACAATGCGTTTTTTACGATTTTTTCCGTTCCTACCTCAATATCCTTTGAAATATAGGCAAGCAGCGTGTCGCAGGCTTTATATTCTGACAGCGATAAAAATCTGTCGGCAATCTCGCTGTCGTATTTCTGCTTTTTGTCAGGGCTCATATTTATTCTGATTTTTTTAAATTTCGCCCTGAGATTCAGCTTTTGCTCCCTTATATTTCTGATTACGGGCATTGCAGTGCCTCTCTGATTTTTTGTGACGTCTGCTTATCAAGGACGTTGCTTACTATTTCAAGTCCGAAATCAACGGCGGCGCCTGCGCCCTTGCCTGTGATGATTTTGCCGTCAGTCGTCACACACTCGCCTGTATATTCTGCGCCGATAAGCTCATCTTCAAAGCCCGGGAAGCAGGTGGCTTTCTTTCCGCTTAAAAGTCCCATATGACCGAGAATTGACGGAGCCGCACATATAGCGCAGATGAAAAGATTTTTTTCAGCACACAAAGCAACTGATTTTTTAACTGCGTCTGATTTTTCAAGATTAAGCGTTCCGGGCATTCCGCCGGGGAGTATAACACCGCTTATGTCAGCTGTGTTAAGCTCACGGTCTGTAATATCTGCGACAACAGGGATATTGTGCGAGCTCGTTACGGTTTTTGCGCCTACGCCGACTGTTGTAACATCAATTTTTGCTCTGCGCAGAACGTCAACCGTTGCAAGCGCCTCTGTTTCTTCAAAGCCGTCTGCCAAAAAACAATAAAACATAAAATTACCTCCCGATAAGTGTTAAGCGTTATATATATTCTTTTACAATTCTGAGTATATCCTGTGCAATATCATCTACTCTGCGCATTTCTCCGTTTTCTGTGCAAGAGATGACGTTCCAGCCTGATTTTTCTGCTGCATACATCGCACATTCACGGCAATCAAGCAAAAATTTCACGTTCTTTTCGTGAATATCCTTTTTTGTTTCGTCACCGTTGTAGCGGCCTGACATCAGCCTTTGTGAAATTTCGGGCTCTACATCAAGGTAAATCACAACGCTCGGCTTCGGAAGCGAGAGCTTGTTGTACTCGTAATCCTCTGTCCACTCTATAAAAGCGTCACGCTCGTTTTCTGCTACCTTTGACATCTGATAAATTATGTTTGACGTAACATAACGGTCGGCTAAAATTATCTTGCCCTGCTCATAGTCCTTTTTCCAGAATTCAAGGAAGCCGGCAACTCTGTCAACAGCATAAAATGACGAGGCGGCATAAGCGTTTACATCGTCTGCGTTTTTGCCAAATCTGCCGTCAAGGTACATTTTTACGAGTGCGGAGCTTTCGCTGTTGTAATTCGGAAAGCTCAGCTTTAAGACATCTTCACCGCTGTTTTTAAGTGTTTCATACAGTTTTTTTGTTTGCGTAGCCTTTCCGCTTCCGTCAAGGCCTTCAATTACTATCAGCTTTCCTGCCATATTTTTCTCTTACCTCTTTTTGCTTACCGCAGCTCATTTTGCCCTCGGGGCATTTTCCGAACAAGCAGGGCGGTCCGCACTTTTTAAATAAATTCGGCGCAGCGTCAAGACAAAGCAAGAGCATCTGCTCTGCTACCTGACGGATCTCCCACTGTGCTCTGTTACAGCACCTGTGCGCAAAAAAGTTCCACAGTGAGCGTGTGTTCATCGTTACAACTATAGACGTTGTGCAGGCATTCGGAAGTATAAAACGTGCGTCCTCGTTAGCCTTTTTAACAAATGCCTGATACTGACCTTTATTTTCCGACTTAAACTGCTCAATTATTTCCTCGTCTGTGCCTGTCAGCGTATTATTTGTAAATTCCTTTACGCTTTGCAGAACAAGCGCATCACGAATTTTTGTGTAGGCTGTTTTTTCTGCATTTATAACCTTGTTGTATTCATCAAGCGCCTTTTCGTTATTAAGTATTGCAGGCGGAGTTACAAAGTCAAAGCTGTTGCCGTCAACATACCTTTGGGACTGCTGACTGTAGGAGGCTATTCTGTGACGTACAAGCTGATGCGAGCAGGCACGTGAAATACCCTCTATTCCGAATGTAAAGGAAGCGTGTTCAACAGGACTTGCGTGACCTATTTCTGACAGCATATCTACAAAATCAGCCGCCTTTTCTTCTGTCAAGCCGTCACGTATATTTTCAATATTACTTTTTGAGTAGCACAGCTTTGCCGCCATTGCAACAGTCTGCTCGGGATTTGGCGTATGCGTAAGCAGTGTAACCTTAACAGCCATAATCAAACCTCTTTTCTGCCGTAAAAAACATATTACTCCATATTAAGGGTATTATAACACTATATTCAGAAAAAATCAAGAAATCGGCGGCGTAATTAAACGCCGCCTACTATAATTTACGCTTATTTATTTTTGCCGGTTTTACCGTTTATATCGGTATCCTCACTTTTGTTTCTGATTTGAAGCAGTATAGATTTGAGCTGCTTTGGCAGAGTGATAATTTCAGCCGCATTTTCAAGAATTGAAACACCCTCGTTTGCGATAAAGAAAAATATAGTAATCTCTCTTATCATAATTCCGTCGGGCAAAACTCTTGATATACAAACGGCAAGAGCAACTATTACAAGCATCAGAAGCTTTTTGACTATCCCCTTATAGCCTATCTCGCTTGAAAGACGTTTTGTGTAAACAGCCTTGATAACTCCCGTTATATAATCTAAAACTATCATCGTAATAAGTGCGATAATCAGATTATCCCAACCGCCGAGAAAAGAGCTTATCACTCCTCCGACAATGCCTAAAATTACTGCGCATTTGTTAAAAATCTCCACTAAATCCCTCCTGTTTTAAATTTCAGCCTTAACCACAATGGGCTGATAACCCTGCTTTTTAAGCTTGTCTGCAAGAGCGTCTGCGTTTGCTTTGACTGAGTATGAGCCTACCTGTACTCTGTAGACTGTCTTTTTTGCTGTGCCTGTCGGCTTATCAGCCTGTGCTGTCGGTGCTTTGTATGTTACACCGTAATAATTGCAGATGCCCTTGGCGATTGCCTCGCCGAGCTGGGTGGTATGACTGATGATAAAGTCAGAGCCTGTCTTTGTGTCGTGGAACTCACACTCGATGTAGACTGCTATAGCCGTTGTGTTGCTAAGCTCTGAAAGGTCTGTGCGTGTCTGTATTTCGTAGTCCTTGCCCGGTGAGAGTGGGTCAAGCACTGCCTTAATAGCCTTAGCCGCCTTTGCGTTTTCGCCTGTGTTTGAGTAAACCATAATAAGTGTGCCGCCTGTTACCTTGCCGTTATATGCGTTTGTGTGGATTGGGATATGTAAATCCGCTTTCCACGAGTTGGACTCTCTGATTGACGTTGACATTTCCTGCCCCTGTGGCGCACGTTTTACCTCAAAGCCGCAACGCTTTAACGCTGTTTCTGCTGCCTTTGCGATTTTGTTGCACTGGTCGGCTTCGTTTGTGTTACCTGTTGCGTATGCGTTTGCGTTCTGATTTGACGGTGATAAATAGATTTTCTTAGCCATAATTACACCCCACTTTCAGATTTACTCTGATGCTTCTGTCTGCTCATCAACAGGCGTTAACATACCTGTCAGCTCGATGTACTCATCGTCGGTAATTCTGCCGACTGCAAAAAATACGTCTAACTTTTCCTGCATATTATTTGTTCTGCCTGCCTCGATAAGTCTTTTGCATAATGTGTAAGTCATAATATTACTTCCTCCTTTAAGCTATATTCCAGTTTTTGTTTGTTGCTGTTGCAAGCTGTTCCGCTGTCAGCTTTGCTTTGTTTACTGCGCCTATTTTTAGCGTGTATTGCTCCTGCTCAGTGCGGTCGGCAAGGGCATTGAGCCACGATACTATTGTTTCGGCTGTGTATTTTGTGCTTTCTGATAAATTTAAGCCGTTTGCGTTGAAGCCGTCCTCAAGCGTTACGCTTGTAAGATTTTTGCAGTTTTTAAATACATTTGAGCCAACGGTTGTGACACTATTGGGAATTGTGATACTTGCAAGACCGGTGCAGCCTTGGAATGCCTCAAATCCTATACTTGTAATACTGTTCGGAAGTGATATATTTGTCAGGCTTTTGCAGTTTTTAAATGCACAGCCGTTAATAGACGTAAGACTGTTAGGAATTGTAACGACCGCAAGGTTTTGGCAGTCCTGAAATGCACTATATCCGATACTTGCAGTACCATAGCTTATTGTTACGCTGATAATGTCAGTGTTAGCACAAAATGCAAGGTCGGGTATTTTTTGTATAACGCTTGGCAATGTCAGATTTACAGACGAAAGCGTTTTCACCTTTAACTCTTCGATATCTGCCGTGTTCTGAGTTATTGCCTCTGCGTTGTCGAGAACATCGGAATTAAGCTGTGCTATGTCGGCTGTGAAAAATCTGTCTAACGTATTTATCTTGCCGTCAAGCTCATAGTAACCGCCGTCACTTACATATGTAAAATACGACCAACTGCCCTGCTCGCTGTCATAGGTGCGCTTATATGTAAACTCTACACCGCCTATGATTTTGACTGTCTGCATATATTTATTTTCTGATGTTTTATAGCAGTTTAAAATACCAAACGCATTGCTTGTCATATACTCAAATTCGCCCTGAAGTGAATTGCCGACCTTGAAGAAATATGTTTTTTGCGTGTCGGTACAGCCGTTAAGCGTTGACAAAGCATTAACTTCGCCTAAATTGACTGCACCGTAGCTGTTTATTGCTTCTTCGAAATTGCTCCAGCCTACTATAATGCTTGCCTGTGAGCCTTCACCTCTCTGACATCTTCTGGTGAACGTCTTAACTGCGTTGCCGATACCGTCTATGAGTGTCAGCTTCTGCATTTCGCCTACCCAGTGTAAATAACCGTAGGTTGAGCCTGTAGAAACACCAAAATCAGCAGAAAAAGGCGGTACAAAGCTGTATATCAGATATATTTTGCTTTTGTCGGTAAATCCGTCAAGAGTGTAAAGCTCACTCACTTCGGATATAAATTCTATGTTTTGATATCTGCCGTTAAATTCTTCAAAGACATCCTCGCCGAGCTTACTTATTGTTACTGCACCGTCTGCAAGGTTATAGTCTGAGATTGTATTTTTAGCAATATTTCCGGTGTTGCCGCCTGTTATTGTTTCTCTTGCAATTTTGCTGTTTGCGTTGTCACTGCCGTAGAGCCTGTAGCCTGTGACAGAACCGTTTGCAAGCTTGTCTGTAGTTACCGAAAAATCCTCCACTGCATTTTCGCCCTCGGCACGAACCCTTGTATCTACAAATTCACCTGTGCTTCTGTCGTATACAAACCAATTCTTGTTACTACCAATGTATGGCAGCTTGCTCTGCTCTGTTACAATCTGCTTTAAAATTTCATTGAGCCTTTTTTCGTATTCAAGAAATTCAGCATTTTGCTTTTCTGAAAAGCAGTCGCCGAACTCTATTGTATCGCCCACAATCAGGTGTGTTGCGTTTGTATGGTAAACCTCGCCTGTATTGTTAAAGGCTTTTATCTGAAGCGTTACAATACCGCCTTTGAAAATATGCTCGTCCTTAACCTCCCAAATAATTTCTGTGCCGTCATTTGTTTTTGTGCTGTCGGGTATAAAATAATTTACTGTGCCGTCGTCAAATTTGAGATAAATTCGGTAAAACCATTCTCCCTGTGTGCTGTCAGAGATAAAAAATCTTACCGTTTTGTGAGCGTTGTCGCCTGTAAAGCCTATTTTTCGCTCACATTTAGGGACAATGAATTGTCCGTTCTGGATTATTATCATTAAATACACCTCCAACCTTAGGCATAAAAAAAGAAAAGTTGCACTCAAAAATGCAACTTTTCAAAAATAATTATATTTTTATGAAATTTTTATTCAATAAGCGGCTTTAAATACTGACCTGTGTAGGATTCTTTCACCGTACACACCTCTTCGGGAGTACCCTGCGCTACAATTTGTCCTCCCATATCTCCGCCCTCGGGGCCTAAATCTATTATATGGTCGGCAGTCTTGATAAGGTCGAGGTTATGCTCGATTACAACAACGGTGTTGCCTGTGTCAACGAGCTTTTGCAAAACCTCGATAAGCTTGTGAACGTCTGCTATGTGAAGTCCTGTTGTCGGCTCGTCAAGAATATAGATAGTCTTGCCTGTACTGCGTTTTGAAAGCTCGGTGGCAAGCTTAACTCGCTGTGCCTCACCGCCCGAAAGCGTTGTTGCAGGCTGTCCTAACTTGATGTAGCCAAGTCCCACCTCACACAGAGTTTTGATTTTTCTTGCGATTTTCGGGATATTGCCGAAAAACTCGCTGGCTTCCTCTGCCGTCATTTCAAGAACATCGTGAATAGTTTTGCCCTTGTACCTTACTTCGAGCGTTTCACGATTATATCTTTTGCCCTTGCACACCTCGCAGGGAACGTAAATATCGGGCAAAAAGTGCATCTCGATTTTGATAATTCCGTCACCCTGACAAGCCTCGCATCTGCCGCCCTTTACGTTAAACGAAAATCTGCCTGACGAAAAGCCGCGCATTTTTGCTTCTGAGGTAGAGGCAAAAAGCTCTCTTATATCGGTGAAAACGCCTGTGTATGTCGCAGGGTTTGAGCGTGGAGTTCTGCCGATAGGACTTTGGTTTATGTCGATTACCTTGTCAAGATGTTCAATTCCTCTTATTTCCTTATGAGCGCCGCTTCTCGTTTTTGCACGGTTAAGCTCGCTTGCAAGGCGGTTATACAAAATTGAGTTGATAAGCGACGACTTGCCTGAGCCTGAAACGCCTGTTACGCATACAAGCTTGCCGAGCGGAATTTTTACGTTGATGTTTTTAAGGTTGTTCTGCCTTGCACCTACGATTTCAATAAATTTGCCGTTGCCCTCACGCCTTTTTTCGGGAACAGGGATTTGCCTTTTTCCGCTTAAATACATACCGGTTATCGACCTGTCGCACTTTTTAATTTCGTCAAGTGTACCGCAGCAGACGATTTCACCGCCGTGAACGCCTGCGCCCGGTCCTACGTCTACAATATAATCGGCTGACGTCATAGTTTCTTCGTCATGCTCGACTACGATTACGGTATTTCCTAAGTCACGAAGCCTTTGCAGAGTTTTAATAAGCTTTGAGTTATCTCGTTGATGAAGTCCGATGCTCGGCTCGTCAAGGATATAAACTACACCCATAAGGTAGCTGCCTATTTGCGTTGCAAGGCGGATACGCTGACTTTCGCCGCCGCTTAGCGTTCCCGATGAGCGTGAAAGCGTCAGGTAGCCGAGTCCTACGCTGTTCAGAAATCCCAGACGCTCCTTGATTTCCTTTAAAATAGATTTTGCAATCATCTGCTCACGCTCTGTAAGCACAAGGCTGTCGATAAATTCTATTGCGTCAACTACCGACTTGTCGCAAAGCTCGCTTATGTTTATACCGCCGACTGTTACAGACAGGCTCTCCTTTGAAAGCCGTCTGCCGTGGCACTCGTCACAGGGGATTTCAGCCATAAAGCCTGTTATTTCCTCTTTTATCCAGTTGCTCTGCGTTTCGTTATACCGCCTTTGCAGGTTGTTTATAACTCCCTCAAAGGCAACCTCGTAATGTCCCTCGCCGAAGGTGGTGGAGCGTTTTACCTTAATTTTTTCGCCCTTTGTACCGTAAAGCAGAATATCTACAATTTTTTCGTCCAAGTCCTTGATAGGTGTATCAAGAGAAAAGCCGTAGTGCTTTGCAAGTCCGTTGAAATACATATTTGCAATAGTATTGCCCTCCATTGCCCAGCCGCTTGCCTTGATACCGCCCTGATTGACAGACAGACTGCTGTCG
This sequence comes from Acutalibacteraceae bacterium, assembly GCA_051881615.1. Taxonomy (GTDB): domain Bacteria; phylum Bacillota; class Clostridia; order Oscillospirales; family Acutalibacteraceae; genus CAMFTQ01. The sequence goes on from JBJEQF010000013.1 coordinate 42,637, forward strand.
GGGATAACAAGTGACGGGTCTATCTTCATAAACACACCAAGTCCCGTACATTTTTTACACGCACCAAATGGGTTGTTAAAGGAGAACATTCTCGGTGACAGCTCGTCAATGCTAATGCCATGCTCAGGGCAGGCGTAGTTGAGCGAAAAGAGCATATCCTCTCCGCCTACAACAGAAACAACCATAAGTCCGTTTGTTAGTGATGACGCTGTTTCAAGGCTGTCTGCAAGACGTGAGCGTATTTCATCATTTATCACAAGCCTGTCTATTACGATTTCTATATTATGCTTTTTGTTTTTTTCAAGCTTTATTTCCTCTGACAAATCATAAATAATGCCGTCAACCCTCGCACGGACGAAACCGCCCTTGCGAGCCTTTTCAAGCTCCTTTGTATGCTCGCCCTTTTTGCCCTTAATAACGGGAGCCATTATCTGAATTTTTGTGCCTTTGTCAAGCGACAGCACCTTATCCACAATCTGGTCTATCGTCTGCTGACGGATTTCTTTTCCGCAGACAGGGCAGTGCGGAACGCCTATTCTTGCGTACAGAAGCCTTAGGTAGTCGTAGATTTCCGTAACCGTTCCTACAGTTGAGCGTGGATTTTTTGACGTGGTTTTCTGGTCGATGGAAATTGACGGAGAAAGTCCGCTGATGTTGTCGACATCGGGCTTTTCCATCTGTCCTAAAAACATTCTTGCATAGGACGAAAGGCTTTCAACGTATCTTCTTTGTCCCTCGGCATAGATAGTGTCAAAGGCAAGCGACGATTTACCCGAGCCTGAAAGACCGGTTATTACAACAAGCTTGTCACGCGGGATTTCTACATCTATATTTTTCAGATTATGAACCCTTGCACCCTTTACAATAATACTGTTGCTGCTCATAAATTACCTCATCTGTAAATCTCAAAACAGGGCGGCTGTCTGCCACCCTGCTTAGTCTGTTATTCCTCTGTTTCCTCGTCCTCTGACTGCTCGGGTTCTGTGTATGTTCCCTTCATAACTGCGTCAAAGTCCTCTGCACCCATCTTTTCGTATTTAATAAGGTACTGTGCAACCTGATGGAGCTTATCAATATTATCTGTGAGTATCTGCTCACAATGCTTGTAGCCGTTTTGGATAATTTCAAGCACAGCCTTGTCGATTTTTGCGGCTGTTTCTTCTGAATAATCCTGAACGTGTCCCATATCTCTGCCGATAAACACCTCGTTGTTGCCCGAGCCGTAGCAAACGGGACCTAACTCCTCTGTCATACCGTATTTTGTAACCATAGCCTTGGCTGTTTTTGTCGCTCTTTCAATATCGTTTGATGCGCCTGTGGAAACGTCCTTTAAAATGATAGCCTCGGCAACTCTGCCGCCTAAGAGAGTTACTATATTTTCAAGCATTTCCTGACGAGAGTTATACGATTTATCCTCTGACGGCAAGCTCATTGTAAAGCCGCCTGCCATACCTCTTGGTATAATTGAAATCTGATGAACAGGGTCCTGAGTTTCAAGGAAGTAATGCGCAATAGCGTGGCCTGCCTCGTGATAGGCTGTGAGCTTCTTTTCTTTTTCGCTCATTACCTTTGACTTCTTTTCTGTGCCGACTACAACCTTGATTGTAGCTTCTTCGATTTCAGCCATTGTAATAGCCTTTTTGTCCTTACGTGCCGCAAGCAAAGCCGCCTCGTTTAAGAGGTTTTCAAGGTCTGCACCTGTAAAGCCTGCCGTCTGCTTTGCGATAGTCTTTAGCTTTACATCGGGAGCAAGCGGTTTTTCTCTTGCGTGAACCTTGAGTATTGCCTCACGTCCGTTAATATCGGGATGACCTACGATAACCTGTCTGTCAAAACGTCCCGGACGCATAAGAGCAGGGTCGAGAATGTCGGGGCGGTTGGTAGCGGCTATCATAATAACGCCCTCGTTTGCGCCGAAGCCGTCCATCTCTACAAGCAGCTGGTTAAGAGTCTGCTCACGCTCGTCGTGACCGCCGCCTAAGCCTGCGCCTCTCTGACGTCCTACTGCGTCGATTTCATCAATAAATATAATACACGGTGAGTTTTTCTTTGCTTGCTCGAAAAGGTCACGTACACGTGAAGCACCTACGCCGACAAACATTTCTACAAAGTCAGAGCCTGAAATTGAGAAAAACGGCACGCCTGCTTCGCCTGCAACTGCTCTTGCGATTAACGTTTTACCTGTACCCGGAGGGCCTACCAGAAGAACGCCCTTTGGGATTCTTGCGCCTAAGGAGTTGAATTTTGTAGGATTTTTCAGAAATTCTACAATTTCCTCAAGCTCCTCCTTTTCCTCGTCTGCGCCGGCTACATCGTCAAACGTGGTCTTGCGTTTTTCGTCATTCATATTTTTGATTTTTGCCTTACCGAAGTTCATTTCCTTGCCGCCAAGACCGCCGCCGCCCATTTTTTTGAAGATGAGCAGATAGAATGCGACAAATATTACACCCATTATAAGGTAAGGAATAAACGAAAGCCAGAAGCTGTTGTCTGTTACAGGCAAGTCAAATTCGAGCTTATCATCGGGGTGAGCCTCGTTATACTCATCGATATACGGTCTTATATCATCCTTGAAGTCCTTTACACTGCCGACCTGCGCAGTGATTTTTGTTGTCTTCTTTTTATCCGTGACAGCATCTGCAGTTGCAGTGTTATTCTGCTTGTTGTCAGCAGGCGTTGTCTGCGAAACCGACGGAGCAAACAAAGAAAAGCTGTTTGAATTTTTAGTTTTCTCCTTGTTAAGCTCCTTGATATATTCTGCGTCTACATCAAGCGTAACAGAGCCTGTGCCCCAATCCGCCGTAAATGAATGTACCTTTTGCTCTCTGAACATCTCTAAAATTTCAGAATACTTGTAGCTGATTTTTGAGTTTGATGTCATAACAAAAGCCATTACAAGCAAAATAACAATAGGTATTCCCAAATAAATAAGAAGATTTCTGCCATTTCTCTTTTTGTTCAATTAAAACTCACTCCTTGTTTTAGTATGTTTAAAAACACCTTATTTATAATAAAAACTGAATAGTGATGAAGTCAAAATCATTTTTCTTTTATGTCAATTAAAAAAAACTCCTTTGTCTTTTGGGTCACTCTTGCTTTTTGTGACGCTCCTATACCCTCTATCCACAGCACATTGTTGCCGTCTGCAACAAGCAGAATGTTGTTTCGCTTTTCTCTTGGAATTTTAAGCTCTATAAACAGCTTTTTGAGCGATTTTGTCACACAGCGGTTCGGCAAGGTAAAGGTGTCGCCCTCTTTTCTTGTTCGTACAACCGTATTTTCTGTGACAAGTGCGCTGTCAAAGCAGTTATTATCATTAACTATTGATTTATCAAATGATTTCTTTTCAAAAAAATAACTTTTTGCGTTATATAAAACTTCCAATTCAGAATTAAGCTTGACAGGTTCAAGCTCAGAAATACAGTCGCTTTCGTCTGTTATTCTGAAGACGCCCTGCGAGCTGACGGCCTTTTTGCCGTTTTTAAGACAGACAGCACCGCCGTTTTGTATTATGTCAATACAAAGGTCAATATGTCTGCTGTCAGCTTCACCGCATGATTGATTTATGATTAAAGCTATTACCTGTGACAATAAGGGTTTTGGTAGTCCTTTTAGCATATCACAGCTATAGCCGTTTTTGCAAGTACATTTTAATAAATTTTCGTGTGCAATTTTATCAAAATATTCATTTATGTCCCTCATTCTGCCGAAAAAGTCAACGCTGCTGCTTATAAAGGACTGATTTATCTCGGTTAAAACAGGGATTACGCTGTGCCTGATTTTGTTTCTTGTGTATTTGTCAGTCAGGTTTGAGCTGTCTGTTACATACGAAAAGCCGTTACTTTTGCAGTATTCTCTTATCTGCTTTGACGTAACCTCTATAAGCGGTCTGTAAATATTGCCACGGGTTGCAGGAATACCGCACATGCCGTTTAACGCTGTTCCCCTTGCTATGTTGTAAATGAGCGTTTCACAGCTGTCGTCTGCTGTGTGAGCCGTCAAAATTTTTGCGTTATTTTCATCTGCAAGCTGTGAAAAAAACTGATAGCGTACATTTCTGCCGCACAGCTCCTCGCTGATTTTCTGCTCCTCTGACAAACGCGCAACATCAACACTTTTTACAAAAAGAGGAACATTATAATTTTTGCAAAGCTCTCTGACAAAATTCTCGTCACGCTCTGACTCTGCTCCCCTTAGGTTATGATTTACGTGAGCCGCAAAAACTCTGAGCGAATAAAGCTCCCTTATGCTTAAAACAACGTGAAAAAGGCTGACTGAATCTGCTCCGCCCGACAGCGCAATTATTACGCTGTCGCCCTTTCTGAGCATATTATATTTTTCGATTGTATGTAAAACCTTATTCCTCACGCATACCCTCCACAGAAGTAAAACGCATAAACTCGCCCTGCCAATGGAGCTTTACTGTATTCATTGCGCCGTGCCTGTTTTTAGCGACTATGCACTCGCCCGAATTTTGGTCTGTTGACGGAGCTGCGTCTGACTCATCGTCACGGTTTTTGTCGTAATAGCCCTCACGATACAAAAACAGTACAATATCTGCGTCCTGCTCGATAGAACCCGAGTCACGCAAATCAGAAAGCTGCGGTCTGTGATCCTCTCGCTTTTCGCTTGAACGTGAAAGCTGTGAAAGCGTGATAAGCGGAACGTTAAGCTCCTTAGCCATAATTTTCAGATTTCTTGTAATTTCAGAAATTTCCTGCACTCTGTTGTCTATTCTTTTACCGCTTGCCATAAGCTGTAAATAGTCGATTACAACGAGGTCAACGTTTTTAAGACGTCTTAGCTTTGCTTTCATTTCGCCGACAGAAATACCCGGAGTGTCGTCAAGGTACATATCAGCCTTGCTCAGCACATCGCCTGCCGCTACAAGCCTTTGCCATTCCTCCTCGCTTAGCTTGCCTGTTCTGAGCTTTGTGCCCTCTACAAGTCCCTCTGTAGACAGAAGTCTTGACGCAAGCTGTTCCTTTGTCATTTCAAGCGAAAAGAACGCAACCTTTTTCTTTGCTGTAACAGAAACATAACGTGCAATATTAAGCGCAAAGCTTGTCTTACCCATACCGGGACGTGCGGCAAGCAAGATAAGGTCGGAACGGTTAAGTCCAGTTATAACCCTATCAAGGTCTGATATGCCCGACGGAATCGGCTTCATTTTGTCGTCTGTTTCGCTGTTTAACGCATCGAGCCTGTCAAACGTTTCAATGATAACCTCATCAATACGCTGCATACCGTTTACGTTTTTGCCTCGTCTGATGTCAAAAATTCTTTGCTCTGCCGAGTCAAGCAGTACAGACGGCTCGTATTCGCCGCCTGATGCGTCCTCAACAATATCACGTGCAGCCGATATAAGCTGTCTTACCTCAAACTTGTCACGGACAATCCTTGCATATACTTCAACATTTGAATATGACGGGCAGTTGTTGGCAAGCTGAAATAAATATGTTTTTCCTGTTGCTTCGTCAAAATCCTTGTCACGCTTGAGCGTTTCAAGCAGTGTTACAACGTCAACGGTCAGTCCGTCTGCGAACATTTCGAGCATCGCCCTGTAGATAACACGATGCGTTGTAACGTGAAAATAGTCAGGCTTCGGCAAAATGCCGACTACCCTGTCAAGGCAGACAGGCTCAAGGATAACAGCGCCAAGCACCGCCTGTTCCGCTTCGGGACTGTAGGGCAGGTTAAGGCCGTCATAGCCTGATGTAATATTTGAATTAGCCATAGTTTTTAACCGTCTTTCGTTACTGCTCCTCTGACACCTGAACCTTTACGCTTGCTGTAATGCCTGAGTAGAGCTTGATTTCAGCGTTATATGTGCCGAAGGCTTTGATTTCGCTGTCAAGAATAATCTTTCTTTTATCAACGTCAATACCCTTCTGACGCTTGATTTCTGCGCTGATTTCCTTTGAGGTAACACTGCCGAAGAGCTTGCCGTTTTTGCCTGCCTTTGCAGTCATTTTAAAGGTTTCGCCCTCTAATGCAGATTTTGCCTTGTTCGCCTCGTTTATCTGTGTTTCTACCTTGAAATTCTTTGAATTTTCTGCGTTTCTGTACTCGTTCATAGCCTGAGCGTTAGCTTCCTTGGCAAGTCCCTTAGGGAAAAGGAAGTTTCTTGCATAGCCGTCAGCGGCATTTACAAGCTCGCCCTTTTTGCCGAGTGATTTTACATCCTGTAATAATATAACCTTCATTTTAATTACCTCCTGAAATACCTTTAATTTCCTATAGTTTCATCTAATGCTTTAATAAGCAGCTCTCTTGCGTTTTCAACTGTTGTGTCGCTAAGCTGAACAGCCGCCATTGTCTGGTGACCGCCGCCGCCGAGCTTTTCCATAACTATCTGAACATTTATCTGTCCGTAGCTTCTTGCCGATATATTTACGGTTGACCTGTCTGTGACAAAAATTACAAACGAGGCTTTAATTCCGCTTAATGTCAGAAGCTCGTCTGCCGACTGTGCGGCTATAAGCCTTATTTCCTTCTTTTCCTTTTCAACCTCAGCAATAGCGCAGGCTTTATATATCTGAGCCGCCGACACAACCTGTGCCTTTTCTCTGTATATTGCTATATCGCCTGCAAACAGCTTTTTGACAGCTACGTTGTCTGCACCCTTTTGCCTTAAATATGCCGCCGCCTCAAAGGTGCGGACGCCTGTTTTAATGACAAAATTCTTTGTATCGAGCATTATTCCTGCCATAAGTGCCTCTGCCTCTGACTTTGAAACGGTATTGTCGCCGATGTATGTCAGAAGCTCCGTGCACATCTCAGAAGCAGATGACGCTGACGGCTCGTGATAAAATACAATTGAATTGTTTATGTAATTCACAGCCTTTCTGTGGTGGTCAATAACAACCACAGAGGAGCATTTTGTATAAAGCGCTTCGCTTTCTACCATAGACTGTGAATGTGTGTCAAGAATGATAAGCAGTGTTTTCGGTGTTACCTCTTTCAAGGCTTCATCGGGAGAAATAAAAACATCTCCGCCCTTTTCAGCCTCGTATCTATCAATAAGCGCCTTTGCCATTGACTTTTCTTTATCAACAACTATATGTGCATGCTTTGAAAACGATTTTACAACTGCGCCGTAGATGCCGATTGATGCGCCTACGCAGTCAAGGTCAGAGAACCTGTGTCCCATAATCAGCACCTTGTCGCTGTCGATAATCGCCTTTGCAAGCGTAGTCGAGATAACTCTTGCACGTACCTTACTGCGTTTTTCAACACCGGGAGCTACACCGCCGAAAAATTCGTAGCTTTCGCCTGTACGAACGGCAACCTGATCTCCGCCTCTGCCGAGCGCCATTTCAAGCGCCTTTCGAGCCTCCTGCTCGCTTTCACGCAGAGTTTTACACCCTCTTCCTATACCGACCGAGATTGTAGCTGTTCGTCCGTCTAACGGAATACTCCTGATTTCGTCAAGAATTTTAAACTTTGTGGCTATCATATTTACGATTTCTTTTTCTTCAAAGATAATCATATATCTGCCGCCTGCAAGACGTTTATACAGTGCGTTATGCATAGCCGCCCAGCGCTGGAGTAAATCCTCAATGCTTATTACTATACGTGTAGTTTCCTCTTCGCTTGCGTTTATAAGGTCGTCTGCGCTGTCGATTACTATAATGGCGGCGCTTGTTCGTGAATCCTCATATTCCCTTTCAAGCTGCTTGTAGTACGTGCAGTCAACAAAGTAAAATACCATACCGTTGCCTGCGTGATTTGCAAAAACAGTGTAGCTTCTGCCGTCATAGTCAATATCGGTGCCGTCGCTGTCGGCAAGCGAGCTTAAATCAACTCCGCCCAAAAACGATGTAATGTCAGAGCCTGTCACGTTTTTGCCCTTGCCGAGCTGTTTTTTGAAATACCTGTTGTACCAGATAATATCGTCACTCTCGCCTGTTACAGCAACAGGCAGCTTAAAGCGGTCAAGGTATTCCTCGTTAAAGCCGTGAACATTCTTAAACGCTTTTCTGACGATTGAGTCTACATATTTTCTGAAATGCCTGTCAACTACTATGGCGGCGCACAGAGATATAATTGCGGCGCTCAGCTCTACAATAAACAAAATATAGTTGTACCTGAGCGATACAAACGCCATACAAATCATTATCACCGAAAAGACTATAGTAAACGGTGAAACGGTGTATATTCTTTTATTCAAAATGTGCCGCCCCCTTTTTTGTCCGGACTGACATAATTTTGTATCATTATAAAATTACACTTCCATTAAAATAGGCAGAATCATAGGACTTCTGCGTGTTCTCATACCGATGAGCTTTGAAATATCGTCTTTAATCCTGTTTTTGATAATGCCCCACTCGTGAATGTTGTTGTCGGCGCAGTCATCAAGAATATTAAGCGAAACCTGTCTTACCTCTTCAAGCAGACTCTCGCTTTCACGCACGTAAACAAAGCCTCTTGAAACAATGTCGGGACCGCTAATAACGTGACCGTCATAAACATCGAGCGAAGCAACGATGATGATAAGTCCGTCCTGTCCCAAGTGCTTTCTGTCACGCAGTACAATGCTTCCTACATCGCCTACACCGAGTCCGTCAACAAACACCTTGCCTGCCGTTACAGGCGCAAGCTCCTTGATATAGCCTTTGTTAAGCTCTATAGAACTGCCGACATCGCCTATAAATATATTTTTGCTGTCCATACCTAAGCTTTCGGCAAGCCTTGCGTGTTTTCTGAGCTGCTTCTGCTCGCCGTGAACAGGGATAAAATACTTAGGCTTTACAAGGCTGTGCATTATTTTAAGCTCCTCCTGACAGGCGTGGCCTGATACGTGCACCTCGTACATTGACTCATACACAACCTCACAACCTCTTTTCAGTAGCTCGTCAACTACGTTGCCTACTGTCTTTTCGTTGCCGGGAATCGGGTTTGCAGAGATTACGATTAAATCGCCTGCACCCACAACAACCTTGCGGTGGTCTGAATAAGCCATTCTTGACAATGCCGACATAGGCTCGCCCTGACTGCCTGTTGTCACAAGCACAATCTGCTCTGACGGATAACGGCTGAGCATATCTAAGTCAATAATAACATTCTCCGGTACGTCAAGATAGCCAAGCTCTGAGGCAACAGCCATATAGTTGACCATACTTCTGCCCGAGAAAGCAACCTTTCTGCCATATTTATATGCACAGTTTATGATTTGCTGAACTCTGTTTACGTTTGAAGCAAAGGTTGCGATAATAATTCTCTGATTAACAGCCCTTCTGAAGATGTTGTCAAAGCTGTCGGAAACCTTCTGCTCTGTCGGTGTGTAGCCGGGACGCTCTGCGTTTGTGCTGTCAGCCATCAGTGCTAAAACACCCTCATCGCCAAGACGTGCAAAGCGTGATAAATCTATCATTCCGCCCGAAATAGGTGTAAAGTCGATTTTAAAGTCGCCTGTGTGAACGATTGTACCGCCCGGTGTGTGAATAGCAACGGCTACAGCGTCAGGGATAGAGTGGTTTACGTGGATAAACTCAACAGAAATACAGCCGAATTTCACCGTGTCGCCCGGCTTTATGATGTTGAGCGTTGTCTGATTGAAAAGGTTATGCTCCTTTAGCTTGTTGCCCACAAGTCCGATTGTGAGCGCAGTGCCGTAAATCGGCACCTTTATTCTGCTTAAAAGGTACGGCAAAGCACCGATATGGTCCTCGTGGCCGTGAGTTAAAACTATACCCTTTATTCTGTCCTGATTTTGCTCTACATAGGTGAAGTCGGGGATAACAAGGTCAACACCGAGCATCTCGCTGTCGGGGAATGCCATACCGCAGTCAACTAAAATAATATCATCGTTACATTCAAACATCGTTATGTTTTTGCCGATCTCGTTTAAGCCGCCTAAGAATGACACCTTGACAGACGGCGACTGCGTTTGCTTCTGGTTATTGTAGGAACGGTTTCTGTTTTTCAAATACCCTGTCCTGCCGTTTTTCTGCGAGCCTGATGAATAGCTCTTCGCTCTTTTTGGCTGATAGCTCTTTTTGTTGTCAGCCTTTGAGGACGCACCTTTGCTCTCCTCTGCTCTTTTTTTACTTTTTGTTTGAGTCACTAAATTTACCTCCGTTAATCTTTCTCGTTTTATCTTTATACTATATTTTGGCGAAAAATTTTATAAAAATAACAAATCAAATAATAAAATCAGATAAAAACCCGTCACACGCACAACGGTTAAAAAACACAAAAATCCGATCACTGTTTTAATTATAAAATATCGCTATATCAAGTCCGTTTTTGCAAAACAGACATACTTACCGAATATAAATATACACTTTATTTTACAATTTTAAAGCAACACTGTCAATAGAAAGAGCCGTATAATATTAAAAGTAATTTTTAGATTTTTTCTGTTTTACTAAAAAATAGAAATAAACAGAAAAACTGTTGCAAACTACCAACTTTGTGATATAATAAAGGGGTATATCAGGTGATTGAACTAAAGGAGAATGAGCTTGAAGCACGTAGAGATTTTTACAGACGGTGCCTGTCAGGGCAATCCCGGTCCCGGCGGCTGGGGCGCAATACTGCGCTATAAGGGAACAGAAAAGGAAATCTCGGGCGGAGAAAAAAACACGACTAACAACCGTATGGAGCTTACCGCTGTGATAGAGGCGCTTTCTCTTTTAAAGGAACGCTGCTCTGTAACGCTTTACAGCGATTCGCAGTATGTCTGCAACGCTTTAAAGCTTGGCTGGGCAAAAAAATGGCAGCAAAACGGCTGGATGCGAAACAAAAAGGAGCCTGCTCTTAACCCGGAGCTTTGGCAGCGTTTGCTTGAGCTGTATGACTTTCACGAGGTTGATATACAGTGGGTAAAGGGTCACGCAGGTCACCCCGAAAACGAGCGGTGTGACGCACTTGCGGTTGCCGCTGCAAGGAAATTTGCCTGACTGATTATAAACTCTTTTGCTTAATTTTTCACATAAAATGACATATGCAAAATATTTTTTTATTTTTTGCAAAATATAGCAAAAGAGCAAACGATTGATTTTTTGATAAACATATAACGAAGGTGAAAAAAATGGTACAGATTTATGCGGATAACGCCGCAACTACTGCTGTAAATCCAAAGGTACTTGAAAAAATGCTGCCATATTATACAGAGGTTTACGGCAACCCGTCAAGCCTTTACCGCATTGGCGCAAAGGCAAAGCAGGCTGTTGAAAATGCAAGAGAAAGCATAGCTAAAAACTTAGGCGCAGCCTTTCCTAACGAGATTTACTTTACCTCGGGCGGTTCAGAGTCTGACAACTGGGCAATAAAGGGAGTATGCAGAGCGTTAAAATCAAAGGGCAAAAAGCATATCATCACGTCAAAATTTGAGCATCACGCAGTTTTGCACACCTGTCAGGCGCTTGAAAAGGAAGGCTTTGAGGTAACGTATCTTGACGTGTACGAAAACGGTATTGTAAAGCCCAAGGACGTAGAAAAAGCTATCAGAGAGGATACCGCTATTGTAACGATAATGTATGCGAATAACGAAATCGGCACAATTCAGCCTATAGCTGAAATCGGCAAAATCTGCCGTGAAAAGGGCGTTATCTTCCATACAGACGCAGTTCAGGCTGTAGGTAATGTAAAAATTAACGTGCAGGAGCAGAACATTGACCTTCTATCCTTGACCGCACATAAAATTCACGGCCCTAAGGGCTGCGGTGCATTGTATATAAGAAGAGGAATACGCTTTGACAATATCATTGACGGCGGCGCACAGGAGCGCGGCAAACGAGCAGGCACAGAAAATGTTGCAGGTATTGTAGGACTTGCCGAAGCGTTGCAGATTGCCGTTGATACAATGGACGAGCGTATTCCAAGGCTTACAAAAATGCGCAACAGACTTATTGACGGTCTTTTACAAATTGAGCGTTCACGTCTTAACGGTGACAGAGAAAGCCGTCTTGCAGGTAACGTTAATATGTGCTTTGAGGGTATCGAGGGTGAAAGCCTGCTGCTCTCTCTTGACAATGCAGGAGTAAGCTCCTCGTCAGGCTCTGCCTGCACATCGGGAAGCCTTGACCCGAGCCACGTGCTTTTGTCAATAGGTCTTCCCCACGAAATTGCGCACGGCAGTATGAGATTATCCTTCAGCGATGAGAACACCGAGGAGGATATTGATTATATTCTTGAGATCGTTCCGAAAATTGTTGACCGCCTGAGGGCGATGTCACCGCTTTGGGAAAGAATAAAGGCAGACGAAGCTGCAAACAAAAATTAACGGAGGTATTTTTATGGCTTATTCAGAAAAGGTTATGGATCACTTCGCAAATCCGAGAAATGTCGGCGAAATTCCCGATGCAAGCGGAATCGGCGAGGTCGGCAATTCAAAGTGCGGAGATATTATGAAAATGTATATCAAGGTTGAGGGTAACGTAATCGTTGACTGCAAATTCAAGACCTTCGGCTGCGGTGCGGCTATTGCAACAAGCAGTATGGCTACAGAGCTTATCAAGGGAAAGACTATTGACGACGCATTAAAGCTTACAAACAAGGCTGTTATGGAGGCTCTGGACGGTCTGCCGCCGGTTAAGGTTCACTGCTCTGTTTTGGCTGAGCAGGCTATCAAAGCGGCTCTTTCTGATTACTACAGAAAAAGCGGCATTGACCCCGAGCCGATTGTAGGCAGAATTGAGGAATGTGACCACGAGCATGGCTGTGGCTGTGAAACCTGCTGATAAATTTAAGCTGATATAATGATTTTTACTGTGCCAAAGCCGAGCAGTCGGTTCTGGCACAGTTTTTATTTGCACAGTAATAATACAAATTACCAAAACTTTTTTATCACGCTAATTTATTTTTGTGTTTATGCGAATTTTTATAGACATTTTTTATTTTTTATGGTATCATTAAGTTGTATATTTACTTTTTTATGTAGATATAAATAAATTTTCCGAAAAGGAGAGATTGGTATGGAAAAGAGGGGTATGTGGAGTTCTCGCCTCACATTCATCCTTGCAGCAGTCGGCTCCGCCGTAGGCCTTGGAAATGCATGGCGTTTTCCCGGCTTGGCTGCTAAACACGGCGGCGGTACATTTTTGATGGTTTACCTTGCAGCAATGTTTGTTATGGGTATTCCGCTTCTGATGATGGAGGTTGCCATCGGACGAAAATTCCGCAAGGGCGTTGCGGAATCTATGAGAGGTATTAACAAGCGTCTTGAGCCTGTAGGCTGGGCGGCTACCTCAAACGCATTTTTCATTGTTTGCTACTATTCTGCAGTATTTGCGTGGGTTATTCTTATGTTTGTTTTTTCCTACAGATTTGCAGGAATGACAGGCGACTCAAAAGCAGCGTCCGGTCTTTTCTTTGAGCTGACGCAGACAACGGGACTTATTGAGGGAAGTATGATTCCGGGCATACTTATGGTATGTCTTTTAGTTGCATGGGGACTTATCTTCTTCTGCATCAGAAACGGTGCACGTTCTGTAAGCAAGGTTGTTAAGTACACAGTATTTATCCCCGTTATTCTGCTCGTTATTATGGCTGTCAAGGGTCTGACAATGGACGGCGCTATGGCAGGTATGGCAAAGCTGTTCATCCCTGATTTTTCAGCCCTGAGCGATCCGACAATCTGGGTTGACGCTATCGGTCAGGTGTTCTACAGCCTTTCAATTATGATGGCTATTATGGTGGCATACGGCTCATATGTTGACAACTCTGCAAATATTGCTGTTGACTGCATAATCATCGCTGTATCAGATATGGCTGTAAGCGTACTTTCAGGTATAGTTATGTTCTCTACAATGGGCGGTACAGGTATGCTCGATATGATTACAGACAGCGGTGTTGCTACTGCGTTTATCGTTTATCCGCAGGCTATAGTAAACCTGACAAACATCGGCTGGGTAAATGCAATTTTCGGTGCTATTTTCTACCTTATGCTCATCACTCTTGCTATCGACTCTGCATTCTCTATCGTAGAGGGTATTTCTGCTTCTGTTTCAGACAAATTCCACATCTCGCCGAAAAAGACTACTATTGCTATCTGCTGTGTTGCCGGACTTATCTCTATCGTATTCATAACACAGGCAGGTCTTGCTTGGCTTGACATCGTTGACGCATGGACAAACCAGATTAACCTTATCATCATCGGTATTCTTGAGTGCATTGCAATCGGCTGGTGCTTTAACCTCAAAAAGGTTCTTAAGGAAATCAACAAGAACACAAAGAACTTCAAAATGCCGTTTGTATGGTTTGCGGCTTCTATCAAGTTTGTTGCTCCGCTTCTTCTTGCAGGACTTTTCGCTTGGAATATGTACACACTCTTTGCAGTTAAGGGCGGCACATACGATCCCAACTACCCGATCTGGGCGCAAATCGTTGCAGGCTGGGCAGTATCTGCTTTAATTTTCATCAGCGGATTTATTGTAAAGGCTGTTGTAAAGAAAAAGCAAAAAACAGGCTATATTGAGGACGAGGTTGTCTGGGAGGACGACTGATAATCATCACAAGCATTATCATAATATTACAAGGGCGGATAAAAAATCCGCCCTTGTGTTGTTATGATAAAAAATAACCGCCCTGTGTACGCACTACAGAGCGGTTAATTATAAAAATTAACTACTAAAGCGAAACAGCTAAAACCGTTCCTTTACACCATTATAGTATCATATTCATTAAACTTTGTCAACGGAATACGGCTGATTATTTAAAGGACACTCGCTGTTGCTCTTAAAACAGACATCTTTGCCGATACATCACCGTTGATTTAAGCTAAAAGCAGACTGCCCTAAGGAGCGACCTCAACCTCTGTTATATAGACCTGAAAAGAATTATAGCTTAATTTAAGAGTAACATGACCTTGCGTTGTTGCGTAAACTACTTCGTTTGTGTTTTTGTCTGTTACTGTATATGAATATATGTAGTCGGCGTCTGTTAAGAAGGGCAATACAAAAGGAATAGAGCTTGAACGCTCGGTTTCAGCATCAATATTTTCTTCAAGCTCAGGCTGTCGGGGATTCATAAATCTGTACTCTTTTTCACTGATAATGCTTACCAAGGAATCATCATACGGTTCATCATTTACAGCCTTTTTTATTACCTTATCAAGCGTGAGTGAAACGCAGAAGGCATAAATAAAATATAAAAGCAACACTACTGTAAGGGATACCGTTATAATATTAAACACTTTTCCCCGTGCTGAAAATATATCCTTTATGCTTCTGCTGTTCAAATTAAGTTCCCCTTAAAAACTGCCTTTAACAGGTGACGGATAAGCCCTTATTTTTACTTACTCATCTCTGCCGCAGCATTTTTTGTATTTTTTGCCCGAACCGCATGGGCAAGGATCATTTCTGCCGATTTTTTTGCCCTTTACAACAGTTCTGTTCCTGCTGTCTGTACCGTCGCCTGATGTCTGAACAGGCTGTGCTACCTGCTGTCTTTTGATAACAACGGGGCCGGGTGCCGGCTTCGGCGCAGTTTTAGGCTCCTGAGGCTGTTCGGTTGCATTTTGCTGTGCCTGAGCCTGAGCCATCTGCTGAGCTATTACCTGCTGTTTTTGCGCTTCATATATCTTTTTAGGCATTGTCAGAACAAGCTTTACCGTGTCCTCACGAATGTTCATAATCATCTCGTCGAACATATCAAAGCCCTCAAGACGGTACTCAACAACTGGGTCGTGCTGACCGTAGGAACGCAGGCGGATACCCTGCTTTAACTGTTCCATATTGTCGATATGCTCCATCCAGTGAGTATCAACGCTCCTTAACAGATATACACGCTCAATCTCTCTCATCAATTCTTGCGGTAGGAGCTTTTCGTTCTCTTCATAAAGAGCCATTGCGTCCTCAACAAGCATATCCACAATATCCTGCTTGTCAAGCTCTTCGAGCTGTTCAAGCGAGAGCGCATACTTAGAGTCGTCCTTAATCAGCCACTCGCCGTAATACTCACGCAGACCTACCATATTCCAGTTGTCCTTAAGCTCGTCTGAAAGATAGGAGTTCACGTTGTCGGTAATAGTGTCCTTAACCATTTTAAGAACGGTTTCGTGAATATCCTCGCCGTCAAGTACGGTATTTCTCTGTCCGTAGATGATTTCACGCTGACGGTTCATAACATCGTCATATTGCAGTACGTTTTTACGGATTGCAAAGTTTCTGCTTTCTACCTTCTGCTGTGCGCCCTCAATAATATTTGTGAGCATTTTAGCTTCGATTGGCTCGTTTTCGGCAACATTCATTCTTGACATAACGGCGTTGAGCCTGTCACCGCCGAAAAGTCGCATCAGGTCGTCCTCTGTGCTTAAATAGAAACGGCTGTTACCGGGATCTCCCTGACGGCCTGCACGTCCTCTGAGCTGATTGTCAATTCTTCGTGATTCGTGACGCTCTGTACCCATAATGAACAGACCGCCTGCCTCACGTACCTTTTCTGCCTCGTCCTTAATTTCCTCTTTAAACTGCTGATTTAACTGCTTAAAGGTTTCTCTTGCGTTAATGATTTCTTCATTGTCTGTGTCGCCAAAGCCTGTTGCCTCTGCGATAAGCTCATCGGAGAAGTGCATTTTTCTCATTTTTGACTTTGCAAGGTACTCTGCGTTACCGCCGAGCATAATATCGGTACCACGTCCGGCCATATTTGTGGCGATTGTAACAGCGCCTAATTTACCTGCCTGTGCAACTATTTCAGCTTCCTTTTCGTGCTGCTTTGCGTTGAGAACGTTGTGAGGTATTCCTCTTTGCTTTAACAGCTTGCTTAACACCTCTGATTTTTCAATGGAAATTGTGCCGACAAGCACAGGCTGACCCTTTGCGTGACACTCGACAATATCCTCGATAAGCGCCATATATTTGCCCTTTTCAGTACGGAAAACTACGTCAGGCATATCCTTTCTTGCAAGCGGTTTATTTGTCGGGATTTCTACAACGTCAAGGTTGTAGATTTCACGGAATTCAGCTTCCTCAGTCATAGCAGTACCCGTCATACCCGACAGCTTATTGTAAAGACGGAAATAGTTCTGGAAGGTGATTGTAGCAAGTGTTTTGCTCTCGTTTTCAATCTTTACTCCCTCTTTTGCTTCAATTGCCTGATGAAGTCCCTCGTTGTAACGTCTGCCGTACATCAGACGGCCTGTGAATTCGTCAACAATGATAACCTCTCCGTCCTTAACAACGTAGTCAACATCATTTTTCATAACACCGTTAGCCTTGATAGCCTGATTGATGTGGTGTGAAAGCGTGAGGTTGTCGGGATCTGTAAGGTTATCTATGTTAAAGAATGCTTCTGCCTTCTTAACGCCGTTTTGTGTAAGTGTAGCAGTCTTTGCCTTTTCGTCAACAATGTAGTCTATGTTATGCTCTGCATAGAAGTCCTCTAAATCCTCCTTTGCGTCAACCTCTGTAAAGCGGTAACAGGTAAGAGTTTTTGCAAAGCGGTCTGCGTGAGAATAAAGGTCTGTTGACTTATCGCCCTGACCCGAAATAATAAGCGGAGTACGAGCCTCATCAATGAGAATTGAGTCAACCTCATCGACAACGGCAAAGTTATGACCACGCTGAACCTTGTTTTCTTTGTAAACCACCATATTGTCACGCAGGTAGTCAAAGCCAAGCTCGTTGTTTGTGCCGTATGTAATATCGGCTGCATATGCCTGTTTTCTTAAATCGTTAGGCAAATCGTGAACGATAAGACCTACAGTAAGTCCTAAGTATCTGTAGAGCTTGCCCATCCACTCGGAGTCACGTCTTGCAAGGTAATCGTTGACCGTAACGATATGAACGCCCTTGCCTGTCAGACCGTTAAGGTATGCAGGGAGTGTTGCAACAAGTGTTTTACCTTCACCTGTTTTCATTTCGGCAATTCTGCCCTGATGCAAAACAATACCGCCGATAATCTGAACAGGGAAGTGCTTCATTCCGAGTACTCGCCACGAAGCCTCTCGGCAGACTGCGAATGCGTCAGGCAAAATATCGTCTGTAGTTTCGCCCTTTGCAAGTCTGTCTTTCAGGATATTTGTCTGATTTTTAAGCTCCTGCTCGCTCATACCAGCATATTTGTCCTCAAGCTCAAGCACCTGATTACAAATAGGCTTTATCCTCTTTAATTCTTTTTTGCTGTAATCACCAAAAAAGATTTTCATAAAACTCATAAAAAACTCCTTTCGGGCATTGCCCTTCGATTTAATCATTTATATCCATATGTGATACTGAAATATCACTGAAAATACTCATTGATTTCTAAGACATTCCGCCGCCTGTGTCATCGCCGCCACAGCAACGGGACCTGCCGCTGAAATACCGTAGCCGCCGTTTTCGACAACAACCGCAAATGCAAGCGGTGCGTCCTCGTCAGTTGAATAGCCGACAATCCAAGCGTTAGGCTCTTTGTCCTTACCGACCTCTGCCGTACCTGTTTTTGCACAGACTGTCAAAGTCGGGAACATATCGTCACCGTAGTAGCTGCTTATTGTGTAGCGCATAAGCTCGCCGACCTTCTGTGCTGTTTCGGTGCCGAGCATTCGCTCTCCCTGCGTTTTGTTGCTAAGACCGATTGCCTCGAATATAGGTGAGGACTCGTCAACTACATAGGGCATAACGGGAATACCGCCGTTTGCTATAGCACCGCACATAATCGCCATCTGCATAGGATTAGCCATATCTGTGTACTGACCGACACCCGACCATGCAAGCTGGTTAACGTTTGCCTTTGTTACGTCATAGGTGGTTTTAACCGTGTTGTTTGAGCTTATCTGAAAGCTCTGATTAAAGCCCATTGACGTTGCAGTTTTTGTCATTTTATCCTTGCCAAGCTCTACTGCAAGCTCGGCAAAAACTATATTGCAGGAGTGCGACATAGCGTCCTTAAAGGATATATCGCCATGCTCCTCCATACAGGTTATCTCACTGCCGCCTATTTCTTCACTGCCTGAGCAGTAAAAGGTGCGGTCGTAAATATCGGGCAAGCTCTCTATAGCCGCTGCCGCCGTTACTAACTTAAAGGTTGAACCCGGCGTATATGTTGAGGAAAGCACGTGGTCAAGATACACTCCCTCGTACATATCCTCGTTTTCCTCCGTAATTTCGGGCGGATTCTGCGGGTCGTACGTGTTTGTGCTGACAGAGCATAAAACCTCGCCTGTTTTGTAATTATAGACTACACACGCACCCTGTCTGTCGCCAAGCTCTCTGTAGGCGGCGGCGCACGTTTCGCTGTCAACTGTGAGCTTTATATCGTTTTTTCCTCGAAGCGACTGCGGAAGTCCCATTCCCCATATATAGTTATAGCCTGTAAGCTGTGTTCTGTACGTGCTTTGAACTGCCGTTGAAATGTTAAGCGAATTGTCGCCGACTAAATGAAGAAGCGAACAGCGAACATCATAGTCCTCATTGTATATTCTTTCATTGTCAACGGACTGTGCAAGAATATTGCCGTTTCTGTCGTAAATTGTGCCTGCTTGCGCCAGTCCCGAGCTTGTTGCGGTATGGCCGTTAAAGGGCTTTTGAACCCAGTCCTCGTTTTGCGTAAAAAGTCGGAAGCACAGCACGCACATTCCCGCAAAAAAAGCCAAAGCCAAAAGAAAAATCAAAAAGCTTCTGTTAAGCGTTCTTTTCAATACTATGCTCTCCTTTCATATACCTGTGTGAAAAAATTATCTGCGTTTGATTGCGTATGTTCTTTCGTCTGCCGCCTTGATAAATGCAAGAAGTCCCCAGCAGGAAATCATACTTGAACCGCCCAGACTGATAAACGGAAGCGTAACGCCTGTAAGCGGTAAAATATCTGTCGCACCGAAGATATTAAGCGACATCTGAATTACAAGCAGACCTGCCGCACAGCAGGCAGAAATTGAATAAAACGTACTGCGGCTGCGTGTTGAGATGGCTCTTGCATAAAAGACAAGCGCAGCTATTGCCGCCGCAATCGTCACAGCAATAATTATGCCCATTTCTTCGGCGATAATGCCGAAAACAAGGTCGCTTTCAGACGCAAATACATATTTTAAACAGCCGTTGCCGATGCCTACGCCGAACAGTCCTCCGCTTGCAATATAGGTAAGCACCCTTGCCTGCTGATAAGCGTCAGACTGTGCATACTCCCACACGTGTCCCCAGGACTCGAAGCGTTTTGCAACGTAAGATTTAAATTTCAGCACGATAGCTCCGCCGAATACTGCGCCCGACAGTGCAAGTATCAGCGTTTTGAAATCGCCCGAGCGAGTAAAGGAAAGTATAAGAAACGTAGCAAAGAATATAAGCGCCGTTCCGAAGTCGCCCATCCACGCAAGCGCAAGCACACAAACGGCAGAAAATACGATAAAAACAAACAAATCCCTTTTAGTCTGCGTTTTATCAAGCGTACCTGCGCCGACAAAGATATACGCGATTTTTACAAGCTCTGACGGCTGAATTGAAATCGAACCGATTGTAATCCAGTTCTGTGCGCCGTTCTGAGTTTTACCGAAAACTATGTTTACGGCGATTAGCAGAAGTGCCGCTATCATCATCGGGGTTCTCAGCTTTATAACAATATCGGGATTCTGAAGGAATTTTATCATTATCATAAACAGGATTATTCCGCCTGTCATAGCTATCATCTGAACAAACGCCTGATGAACCACCTGACGGACAAGCAGCATTATTCCTGTTCCGCTAAGGAATAGTCCCAAGGCTTCAAGCTCAAAATTCACACGCTTGAAAAGAACTGTTGAAATAAAGAAAAATCCCCATTCTATGCTGGCTAATACGCCGAATACCATAAACGGCTGAAAATCCTGCACCTCAAACGAAAATGCAGCCTGAACCGCCATAAACAGGTGAAAAAGCGTTATAAGCAGCATAAGCTTGTACTGCTTGATAACCGGCTTTTCCTTTGCTTTTTCAAAATAACGTGACGGCAAAAGCTCCTCGTCATAGCAGTCGCCCCGAAGCAACGTAAACTCGCTTGAGCCTATTCTGATTTTATCTTCAATATATACCTTTGTTCTGTCCTCAATCTGCTCGCCGTTTACAAATGTACCGCCCTTTGAATCGGTATCGGCAACAAACCAGCCCTCTTCTCTTCTTAAAAGAACACAGTGGTCACGAGAAACTGTAGGGTCGTTTATTGTGATGTCACAGCCTCTGCCTCTGCCGATTGAGTTTTCCCAATACAAAACGGGGATTTTGTCGGCGGTTCTGTTATTAAAAAGCGTAACAAGCGGTTTTTCGTCACGTCTTTTTCTGCGCATTGAAGCATAGCACTGATAGACAATGACTATTGCATATACAGGCATAAGCACCCTAAGTGCAACTATTGCTATATCAAGAATAACCTGAAGCTCCAAACCGCCACCCCCAAAAAATATTCTATACAATAATACGTAACTATACAGCTACACAGATTACATTTTACAACTTTATTAAATATAAGTCAACCGATACACAGACAAATTTAATATTTTTGGACTTTTGCCCTGTAATGCAAAAAGGCTTTTGATTTAAATATTCTTTGCAATCAGGTTTACCGTTTATTCTGTCATAAGCCTTGTGAAAAATCGGTTATCATTTAAGGCAATTAGACTGTATATTTTTGTGTCAAAAGGTAATTTGTAGAAAAATTTTAATAATTCTATTGATTTTTTATTGATTTTATAGTAAAATTTTAAGCAGTAAATCGGGAGGGAAAACCTATGACTCAAATGTATAAAATCAGGACTAAAAATAAAAACCTGTTTTTGCGTGTTGCAAAGGGTCACTTTGCAACCTCGCACAGCCACACAAATTACTACATAGACGTTACAACGCAAAAAACAAGACTGTCTGAGGCAAAAGCAGTTGCAAAGGAGCTTGTTTTTCATTACAACACAAATACAATTGTCGATACAATCCTCTGTCTTGACGGCACTGAGGTTATAGGTGCTTGCCTTGCAAACGAGCTTACAAAGGAGGATTTTGTAAACTTAAACGCACACCAAACTATATATGTTGTGTCGCCCGAATATTCATCGGCAGGACAGATGATTTTCCGTGACAATGTTGCTCCGATGATTACAGGCAAGCACGTTCTTATAATGTCGGCTTCTGTTACAACAGGCAAAACCGCTATGTCGGCTATTGAGGCTGTCAATTATTACGGCGGCATTGTTGCCGGAGTTTCTGCGATATTTGCAACGGTTGAGGAATGTGACGGTTATCCTGTTAATTCAATCTTTAACCCGAGCAACCTTGAAAATTACAAGTGCTACAACTCTCACGATTGCCCGATGTGTAAAAACGGAGAAAAAATAGAGGCTCTTGTAAACAGCTACGGTTATTCAAAGCTGTAAAGTCATTTCAAAATAATCAAGCCGAAGAGTACATACCGGTATTCTTCGGCTTATTTATTACTCTATAAAATCTAAGGAGTACCGCCCGACAGCGGTACTCCCTTTTAATTATCAATATAGCAAAAAATAGCAATATAAAAGGGCAAATGCACATAAATTTGTTGTAAATGCACATTTGCCTTTTGATATTTTTATGAAATTTTAACAATAAATAATTTTGCCTATATCACATTTATTTTTCAGCTTACCTGCTTTTCCTTTTTGATTTTATAGATCTTTCTAAGCAAAAAAGAGAAAAATTTCGGGTTGTCAATAAGTATTACCTTCATAAATGCCTCCTGCTTAAAATAAGTGCTAATATTATAATTGTAATTGCCGCCACTACCATAACAAATTTGCAGGAAAAAATACTTGCCGTAAGTAAGCCTGCCCCGAACGCTATTGCAGATGAGCAAGCACATTTGCTCCTACACATAAGCATCACCCTCTGATATAATACTCAGATATGCAAAAAGTGTGCGGCAAAAATTATTTATAAATTGCCGATTGTCAAAAGACTATTTGCAAGAAATAAATTGAATAATCAAACGGTTAGTGATATAATACCGATAAGATTTATTCCGAGGAGAAGTATATGAGGACTATTGAAATCGGCAGAAATGACGCAGGCCAGCGGCTTGACAAATTTCTTTCAAAGCGTTTTAAAACTATGCCAAAATCGCTGATGTATAAGTACATCAGAACAAAATATATAAAGTTAAACGGTAAGCGGTGCGATATTTCGTCACAGCTTTGTGAGGGTGATGTTCTCACGCTTTACATTAAGGACGAGTTTTTTGAAAAAGAGCCGAAGCAAAGCTATGATTTTGAAAAAGCGCCGACAGACCTTAACATTTTGTATGAGGACGAAAACATTATTCTGCTTGACAAAAAGCCCGGCATACTTGTGCATCAGGACGAAAGCTATCACTTTGACAGCCTTGTGTCACGCTTACAGCATTATCTTTACAAAAAGGGCGAATACAATCCTAAGGACGAAAACTGCTTTTCGCCTGCACTTGCAAACAGAATTGACAGAAACACAGGCGGTATTGTAATCGGTGCAAAAAATGCAGAGAGCTTACGTATTCTCAACGAAAAAATCAAGAACAGAGAAATAAAAAAATTCTACCTTTGCCTTGTTTTCGGCAGACTTAAAAGAAAATCTGCGCTTTTGCAGGACTACCTTGTAAAGGACGAAAAGAAAAACAAGGTAAGAGTTTTCAGAAACGAAGTGCCGAACAGCAAAATTATAAAGACAAAATACACCGTTCTTGATGAAAACGAGAAGCTAAGTCTGCTTGAGGTTGAGCTGTTGACAGGCAGAACGCACCAGATAAGGGCGCATTTAGCCTCAATCGGCAATCCGCTGTGCGGTGACGTTAAATACGGCGGAGAAAAAAGAAACAAGCCCATCGGACTGAAGCGACAGGCTTTGTATTCATATAAGCTGAAATTTGATTTTGAGGGCGATTCGGGAATTTTAAGCTACTTAAACGGCAGGGAATTCGAGGTTAAGGACGTGTGGTTTGAGCGTGACGGTAAAATTTATTTTCCGAACAAGCAATCAGACTAACGTCATAAACGCCGCCATTGTTCCTCTTTTTCCGTTTGTTGCACGGTGACTCCACAGAAGCTCGCTGTTGCATTTTGTGCAAAGGTCGCTTACAGTGATATTATCGGGATTTACTCCGGCTTTTACTAAAATCTGCCTGTTTGCTTCAAGCAAATCTACCATAAATTTGCCGTCATTCTTCTCGAAAACAAAGCTGTCGGTATCTAAGTCGCCAAGTGATAAAAAATTGCCGGCGCAGTCGCTGTCGACCTCATAACAGCATTTTGAAATTGCAGGGCCTATGGCGCAGATTAAATCCTTGGGGTCGGTTGAGCATTTCTCACGCATTGTTTCTACGACACGCTCGCCTATTCTGCCTGCCGTACCTCTCCACCCTGCGTGAGCAAGTGCTATTGCGTTGTTTTTGGTATCGACAAAAAACAGCGGTGTGCAGTCGGCATAATACGTCACAAGCGTAACTCCTTTTTTATCGGTCACAAGTGCGTCAACGCTCTGCATATCACGCGGCTTGTAAATGCCTACGCCTGTGTTGTCATCTGTGACGTACCTTACAAAGGTGTGGTGATCCTGTGCCGAGGCTGTTAAGGTATTATAATCAAAGCCGGCACTGTTGCAAAAACGCTTGTAGTTTTCTGTTACATTTTCGTCAGCGTCACCTCTGCCGAAGGACAGATTCATTGAGGTAAACTCGCCCTCTGACACTCCGCCGAGCCTTGTTGAAAATGCGTGGCGGATAGTTTTTATTTCTGACAAGGAATTATATGTTAAAAACGACACACCGTTTACGTTGCAAAGAGTCATTGTGTTTGATTTTATCTGCATATTTTCATACCTTTCCAAATAGAATTCTAAAAATATTTTACTATATCGGCTCTTATCTTGCAAGTTTTATTTTGTCGTGCTATACTAAAAGAAATACCGCACAACTTAAAAAGAGGGATGTATATGAACAGAGAAAGTAAAAAGTACAGAAAAAAACAGCTTTTCGGCAAAAATATTACACCAAGCTGCAAGTACTGTCAGAATGCAATTTTTGACAATGACGGCTTTATTTGTACTCAGAACAGGGTGCTTGATGACTGCAAGTGCAAAAAATTTGATTATAACCCAATGCTGAGAATTCCCGAAGCACCCGTAAGAAAAATTTACCAATTCAAAAAAGAGGATTTTGAAATTTGATTTTAGCCATAACAAAGGCTGTGCCTGACCGCAAAATAACGGTTTCGGCACAGCCTTTCTTAATTTGCATAGTAATCAGCGGCACACTTTAGGTTCTGCTTCGCCCTTTGAATATGACGTGTTACAGTTGACTTGTTCAAATTCAGCTCCTTTGCTATTTCAGTCATTTTTTTGCCCTCGAAATAATACATCACAAGGCACTGTCTTTGCTTATCTGTCAGCTCCCTGTTTATTGCCTTTTTTAGCAAAAGCTTCATTTTGTTTATATCGCCTTTGTTTGTACCCCTGCTGTTATACCTGTTTAAGGATATGTAATCTATACCCTTTTCTGTAATAGGTAAATTTACCGTTCGCATATATACCTCCCTTATTTTGCCTTGCTCATCAAATGCTGACCTGTAAGATACAGCTCATAGTAAATATATCTGTAGGCTGTAATCTGAGAATTCAGCGTCTTTGCCTCGTCAAAGGTTGCATTTTTCAGTCTTTTTTTCAATACCTCTATATTTCTTAATACCTTGTCTGCCTCGTCAAAATATTCATTTGACCATAATACATAATCCATCTAAACATCCTTTCGATTTCTGATTTCATCTTGATACATAATAGATACCATTCATTCGTCCTTGCATTGGGCGGGGTTATACCAACGCAAAATAGAACATTTGTTCTATCACATATTTAATGATAGCAGAAAAATAAAAGGATTGCAAGTGTTTTGTTATATTTCTTAACAAATTCTGTCAGAGTACAATATTCCACACTTTGCTAAACAAAAAATAATTTTTGCATAAAAAAGGAACGTCCGAAAACGTTCCCTAAAATATAATTATTCAGTCTTTTTGTCCTTTTCCCTATCTTTATTAAGCTCAACAATTTTCTTTGAAATTACCACATCGTCAAACATCTGCTTGACAGAAATTCTGCCCATAAATCTTTTTTTACATTCGGGACATTCAAAAAACGCCCTGAAGCTTTTATTTCTGTTCTCCCATTTTGTCTTTCGTACAGCTTCACAGCCGCATTTGTCGCAATTAAAAAAGAACTGCGATTTATCGACTGCACTGTCGTTTATATCGGTTATGAATGACGGCTTGAAGGTGAGCCTTTTGTAAAAATCATCGTCAACTGCTGATATGTATTTTTCAAGCTCTTCCCTATTATATAGCCTTTTAAAACATTCTGCGCTCAGCCCTGCGTCTGTGCAGGCTCTGTGCAGGTCAAGTCCGTCCTGCTCAATGCCTAAAAGCTCGGCGCAGGAGGACAGACCAAGCTGCTTTGATTTATCGTACACGTCAAGCATTTTTTCGCAGTAAAGCTGTAAATCGCAGTATTTCTTAATAAACGGAAGATTGTTACGGTTGTAATAATACTTGTAATTCTCTGCAAGAGCAAGTATATCGGACTTACCCCACGTCATAAGCAGACTGTCGCCCAAAAAGCAGGCAAAATCTGACAATACGTGAGAAAACGTGTTACTCGACTGCTTTAATTGTTCAATAGAAATATGCGTAAGCTCCTCAACGTGCGAGCTTAGCTTTTTGCCAATCTGCGGCTTAACAAGCTCTGAAAAGCTGTCTGTTATATTCAAATCATCATCAAGCTTAACTGCGCCGAACTCGATTATTTCATTTATAAAACGTCTGCATCGCTTGCTGTAGGCGCCGTTCCATTCAAGGTCAAGTATAACTATACTCATCACTTTTTAAACTGCTTCTTCATACGAAGCTCTTTTGACAGAATCATTTTTCTCATACGAATACTTTTCGGCGTTACCTCGACAAGCTCGTCATCGGCGATAAATTCAAGGCACTGCTCAAGCGACAGCGTTGTGGGCGGTGTGAGCTTTAACGCGTCGTCAGAGCCTGACGCACGTGTGTTTGTGATATGCTTTTTCTTGCAGACGTTTACAACTAAATCCTCAGCCTTCGGGCTTGCGCCTACTATCATACCCTCATAAACCTCTACGCCCGGACCGAAAAAGAGCTTGCCTCTTTCCTGCACCTGAAAAAGTCCGTAGGCTACCGTTTCGCCTGTTTCGTGGGCAATAAGTGAGCCTTGGTGACGTGTCACGATTTCGCCCTTGTACTCCTCGTAGCCGTCAAAAACGTGGTTCATAATGCCGTTGCCGTTTGTATCTGTCAGAAATTCGGGGCGATATCCCATAAGTCCTCTTGCAGGAATACGGAATTCAATGTGCGTTACTCCGCTTTCACGTGTGCCCATATTCACAAGCTCCGCCTTACGTGAGCCTAACTTCTCCATAACTGCGCCGACGTAGCTGTCGGGTACTTCAATCATCAGGTATTCAATAGGCTCGCACAGCTTGCCGTCAATCATCTTTGTGATTACCTGAGGACGTGATACCTGAAATTCGTAATTCTGTCTGCGCATTGTTTCTATAAGGATTGAAAGGTGAAGCTCTCCCC
This sequence comes from Acutalibacteraceae bacterium, assembly GCA_051881615.1. Taxonomy (GTDB): domain Bacteria; phylum Bacillota; class Clostridia; order Oscillospirales; family Acutalibacteraceae; genus CAMFTQ01. The sequence goes on from JBJEQF010000013.1 coordinate 70,121, forward strand.
TACCCGATACCTTGAACGTGTCTGCGCTGTCTGTTTCTTCTACACGCATAGCAACGTTTGTTTCTACCTCTTTAAACAGGCGGTCACGCAGATTTCTCGATGTTACGAACTTGCCCTCTCTGCCGGCAAACGGACTGTTGTTTACCATAAAGTTCATTGACACTGTCGGCTCGTCAATTTTTACAAACGGAAGCGGCTCAACACAGTCGGGCGCACAAGCTGTTTCGCCTATATTGAGGTCTGCAATACCGCTTACACACACAAGGTCGCCCAAGGCGGCTGTTTCTGTTTCTACTCTTTTGAGCCCCTCATACTGATACAGCTTTGCGATTTTTACATTTTTCACAGTGCCGTCATTTGAGCATAAAACGGCTGACTGTCCTGTTTTTACAGTACCTCTTTCAACCCTGCCAACGCCGATTCTGCCGACATAATCGTCATAGTCTATATTAGAGAAAAGAATCTGCATAGGGCCGTCAATATCGCCCTGAGGGGCAGGGATTTCTTCTATAATCTTGTCAAACAACGGCTTCATATCTGTACCCTGCTCATACGGGTCAAGGCTTGCAAAGCCGTCACGTCCGGACGCATATACTACAGGGAACTCAAGCTGATCCTCGTCTGCTCCAAGCTCTATAAATAAATCAAGTACCTCGTCAACAACCTCCTCGGGTCTTGCGCCCGGTCGGTCGATTTTATTGAGAACTACAAGCGGCTTTTTGCCAAGTCCCAGTGCTTTTTTAAGAACGAAGCGTGTCTGTGGCATACAGCCCTCGAATGCGTCAACAAGCAGAAGAACGCCGTCAACCATCATCAGAATACGCTCAACCTCGCCGCCGAAATCTGCGTGTCCCGGTGTGTCAACGATATTTATTTTTACTCCGTTATACATAACGGCTGTGTTCTTTGAAAGTATTGTGATGCCACGCTCTCTTTCAAGGTCGTTGCTGTCCATAACTCGCTCTGCAACTGCCTCGTTCTGTCTGAAAACTCCGCTTTGCTTTAAAAGCTGGTCAACAAGCGTTGTCTTGCCGTGGTCAACGTGTGCAATTATTGCAATATTCCTTAAATCTGCTCTTTCACTCATAAAAAATCAATCCTTTGACTTATACTAATATTCTTTATATTCTTTTCACATACCGCCCATTATACCACAACAAAATCAAAAAAACAAATATTTTATCAAAAGAAAACGCCCGTAAAGCAAAATACCGCACAATTTTCAATTTAATCGTGCGGTATCGTAATATTTCAGTTTATTATGACTATTTTTATGCGGTATAATTACACTTTTCTTCTGATTGAGCGTACATCCTTGCCTATAAAATCCATCTTGGTACAGCTGCCCATTACTCTTGATACAAAACGCTGTGAATATTCCTTCTCTAATTCTGAAATTGTAAGGTTTGTATTTAGTATCAGCGGTTTGCCGCTTAATATTCTTGTGTTAAAAATATTGTAAAGTGCGGCTACCGTAAACGGTGAAGAAAATTCTGTGCCGATGTCGTCTATTATCAGCAAATCGCACTCTGTCAGCGTTTGCTCAGTGTTGCTTTCCTCTTCATATTTTGATGAAAAGTGGAGCTTTTCAAGCTTTGAAAGTATGGCGGGAGCTGACACATATACAACGCTGAAGCCTTTTCTTATTATCTCGTTTGCTATTGCAAGGCTTAAATGCGTTTTGCCCAGTCCCGTTGCACCTCTCATAAGCAGACTGCCCGATTCTGTAGAAAAGCTGTTTGCGTAGCTTTTGCAGAAGCTGAATATTTTTGACATTCTTGTATAGGGCGAAACGGAATTGTTCTCAACGTCCATTGAATAGTAGTCAAGATTAAATGTTTCAAAGGTTGAAAGCGTAAGCGGTGATGTTTTGTTAAGCTCCTCACACGCAATATCGGCAAGCGCCTTTTTCATACATTCACAGGTTATTGTTTTGTTGTTCTGCTCAATATATCCTGAATCACAACATTTTTTGCAAACGTATTTTGGCTCTGTGTAATCGGTCGGCAGGTTATTTAAAACAAGCAGTGAATGAAGCTCGCTTTGCAGTGAAAGGCTCTTTTCCTTTAGTTTTTCAAGCTCGTCTTTTGCGTTACCGCCCTTTACAACTGCACGTGCCGCCGCAGTACCGCAGGCTGTAAGCTCCTTTGTAATCTCTTTTGCTCTGGGGATTTTCGCAAAAAGCCTTTGCTGTCTGATTTCTGCGTCATTTTCTGCCTTTAATTTACGTTGAAAAATCAAGTCCTTTGCTTTCTGATACGTTTCTTTGCTGTAGCCCATAAATATTTACTCCTAATCATCAAAAATACTGCTCTGCTCAAATTCCGATAAATCGTAGGAGGCGTTCTCGCTGTCGCCATTTTTTGTCGGTGATTTACCCTTTTTAGCTCTTTTTGACTCGCTTTTTTCTATATCCTCAAGACATTTTATGTTATCTGCATTCCAGCGTTTTAATATGCCGTCTATGTATCTTAGGTTCATCTCGCCCTTTGAATCAACGCAAAGCTCGTAGGCTTCACGCAGCATATCTGTTGTAAAGCCCCAGACATTGAGCCATTTTTCTGCATATTCAAGCTGCTGCTTTGTCGGTGAGCCGATATTCTTTACGCCGAATGTACTCGAAACAATCCCCCACGCATTGTAGCGTTCTTTAGCCTGCTTTATTTTTTCTTCAGCCGCCTCAAGCGTTAATATGCCCTCGCTCGCCCACTGAATACCAAGACGTTCTATCGCCCGCATATTGCCCTTGCCCATACTCATACAGTACTGCATAAGCATAATAAGCACATCAACAGGCAAGCCGTCTGTATCGTGGAGCATTACAAGCGTTGCGGTATCTCCGCTTGACAGCGGTTTACCGAGAATTATCTGCGCTTCGTCCATAAGTGCTGCAAGACTGCTGTCGTTTTCTAACCTTTTTGCTACAAAAAATGAATCCGGTCGCTGAGGACGTGACATAGCTCTTTGCTTTGGCTGTGGCTTTTCTGTTGCTTTCTCCTGTGTGTTTTCTGTATTTTCATCTACCGCATTTTGTGCTGAGATTTCTTTTTGTTGTGTAGGCTCTGCCGTTACAGTAGATTCTGACGGCACAAGCTCGTTTTCACGCTCAACAAGCAAGCCTTTTTCTATCCAGTACGTAAGAGAATCAGAAACATCGTCAGGGTGCATAGCAAGTGATTGTCCGATTTGCTCCTTTGTTAAGCTTTCGTTGCTGTGACGAAGAAGATACAAAAGCACCTTCAGCTGATACGCTGATGCAAGCTTTAAGTCCTCGTCAACAACACGTGACGGAACGGCGAATATCGAGTTCCAGCCGCCTAAATTTATATTGTAAGACATTTTTCTATCATTCCCGTAAAAATCTTTTTATCAGTATAACATAAACAAAGCAATAACTCCATAATTTTTTTAAAATTTATCTTGACAAATTTTATTTTGTGCTATATAATAGTCAAGCATTGAAAAAACATTTGCGGATGTAGCTCATCTGGTAGAGCGCCACCTTGCCAAGGTGGAGGTAGCGAGTTCGAGCCTCGTCATCCGCTCCACTGAACATTGACAGCTTTGTTGATGTTCTTTTTTATTATCAAAAAATAATCAGAAAAGGTTGATTTTATGACTTACACTTACATACCACGTGGCGTTTGCTCAAGAAAAATTCAGGTTGAAATTGAAAACGGAATTATCAGCGATGTTAAGTTTACAGGTGGCTGTAACGGAAACACTCAGGGTATCTCTTCACTTGTTAAGGGAATGAGCGTAGAGGACGCAATAAGCCGTATGAGAGGTATCGACTGCGGCGGCAGAGGAACGTCCTGCCCCGATCAGCTTGCAAAAGCGCTTGAGGAAGCGTCAGAAATGGAATAAGTGACCGAGCGTACAATATCACCCCGACCGAGGTTAGGGTGATTTTCATTTATAGATTACAAATAGAATAAAAGCTCTATTCTGACCCAACAGGATAGAGCTTTTATTTGTTAATATACAATTATTATGGTTTCTCTTCTTGCGGTTTCTGTTCACCGCATCCGCAAAACAGAATATCAATATGATTACTCCTACCACACTTAGGACATACCCACATTTGGTCAGAATTATCTATTACTTCATTTTTATTTTCTGTCACTCCGTTATTCTGGCTTTGACTATTGACCTCTTCTTCTGAATCAATAGTTACACCAAAACGCTCTGCAATTTTATTAACACTTTCAATCAAACCTGCAATTAAAGCACATGGTAAAACTAAACACACAGTGCCTGAAATCCAAACAGTAAGCATAAGCACAGCATTGAATTTAGTAGATGAGCTGTAATAACCATCCGGTACGCCATAGATAGAACCGAGTATAAATCCTCCAATAAATACTACCGCACCAATGGCAATTACAATTCTATTAGCTGTTACTGATTTCATCAAAACCACCTCAATATGTATTTTTATGCAACGCACAGTTTCTTATCACGTTGATTTTAAAATAAAACATTTTTTAATAATATTATAACTAAAATAAAATTATTTGTCAAGATTTTTTGGCAAATATAACAATCCCTTCACTGATGATATATCATCAATTGTTCTACTACTGTTTCTATATACGAAAAGTTTAAATTACTCTTTCGCTTTCAGCTCCTCTATCTTATCACGCAGTTTCAAAAAATCCTCAAAAGCCTCGGGCTTTTTGCGTGGATCTCTTAAAAGTGCGGCTGGGTGGAGCATCGGCATCATCAGTGTGCCGTTTTTCTCAAAAAATTGTCCGTGCTCCCTTGTGATTTTTATGTCAGGCTTTATAAGTCGTGCAGATGAAATTCTGCCAAGGCATACTATGATTTTCGGTCTTATGAGCTTTACCTGATTTCTAAGCCAGTTTATGCACATTTCCTGCTCCTCGGGCTTTGGATCTCTGTTTTGCGGAGGACGGCACTTCACCATATTTGCTATGTAGATATTTTCCTGTCTGTCGAGGTCAACGGCTTTGAGCATTTTATCAAGAAGCTGTCCTGCTCTGCCGACAAACGGCTCGCCCTTTAAGTCCTCGTTTTCTCCCGGCCCCTCGCCGATAAACAGCACGTCTGCGTTTTTATTGCCCACTCCGACTACTACGTTTGTGCGTGTTTTGCAAAGCTCGCACTTGTTACAGCTTTTGCAGGCGTTTTCTAACTGCTCCCAATTATCGTACATTTTTACTTTCTCCTTAAAAAACAGTTGATATTTAATCAAAATAGGTGTAAAATTTAGTAAAATGGTTACTGTGTAACCGATATTTTATACAAGGTGGTATTATTATGAAAATTTTAGTTGAAACCTCTGCAAGACATCTTCATATATCTCAGAAGGATTTGGAAACACTTTTCGGTCCTGACGCAAAGCTGACAAACAAAAAGGATTTGTCACAGCCGGGTCAGTTTGCCTGTGTTGAAAAGGTTACTGTTGTAGGCCCTAAGGGTGAGATGGCTATGTCTATCTTAGGCCCTGTAAGAAAGGAAACTCAGGTTGAGGTAGCCTTAACAGACGCAAGAAAGTTAGGTATCTCTGCTCCTGTAAGAGAATCAGGCGATATAGAGGGTACTCCCGGCTGTAAGCTTGTAGGCCCTAAGGGTGAGGTTGAAATCCCCTGCGGAGTAATCGCCGCTAAAAGACACATTCACTTAACACCCGAGGTAGCATCAGAAAACGGTCTTTCTGACAAGCAGATAGTATCTGTTAAAATCGACACAGACGGCAGAAGCCTTGTTTTCGGTGATGTTGTAGTAAGAGTGAGCGCAAGCTATGCTCCTGCTATGCACATTGACACAGACGAGTCAAACGCAGCAGGCTGCGGCTTTACAGCCGAGGGCGAGGTTATTGCGTAAAGCATTTACACAATAAGGTTTATTGCAAGAGCAGGGTTGTCCCCTGCTCTTTTTGTTTTGAAGCCTACACTTAACTTAAGCTTTAGATGTTTCCTCGTAAAAAATTATTCATTTTTCATTATTCATTATTCATTATTCATTAAATTATGGGTAATGAACAATCAAACTGACGCACATATCTTTGGTATTGGAGCAAAGCAATCCCCTCAGTCAGCAAAGCTGACAGCTTTCTCCGAAAGTGGGAACCCTTTTGTCTGCTACGCTGACATTTCCCCTTGCTAAGGGGAGCCTACTCATAACCACGACATTTGAAATAGTTGTATTTTAATTAAAGAAAGAATAAAACGCTCTGTACGCCATATATACGTCTATTTTTGATACGATTTCAAACGGCGCATGCATTGAAAGAACAGGAACGCCGAGGTCTACTACGTCTACGTTCATATTTGCAACGTATTTAGCAATAGTTCCGCCGCCGCCTAAATCTACTCTGCCAAGCTCGCCCACCTGCCACATTACGTTGTTTTCGTGGAGCATTCTGCGGATTTCGCCCATATATTCGGCAGAAGCGTCTGATGTATCGTACTTGCCGCCGTGACCTGTATATTTTGAAATAACTACGCCCTCGTTGATATATGAGCAGTTTTTAGCCTCGAATGCAGACGCATAGGTCGGGTCATATGCCGCATTTACGTCTGCCGACAGGCACTTGCTCTTTGACAGTGCTCTGTAGCCGTCTATTCCGTCAGCTTTTGCAAGGTCGTAGATAAAGTATCTTAAAAAGTCGCTCTGCATACCTGTATTGCCGTCACTGCCTGTTTCTTCTTTATCTGTCAGGTATGTTACTACCGTATTTTCGGGTGCTTCTGTACTCATAGCCGCCATAAAAGCAGGGTAAGCACAAACACGGTCGTCGTGACCGTAGCCGCCGATAAGACTGCAGTCAAAGCCTATGTCACGTGTTTTCATCGCAGGCACAAAGCTAAGCTCTGCCGACAAAAAGTCGCCCTCTGTGATGCCGTACTTTTTATTTAAAATACTCATCACATTTAATTTTACAAGCTCTGCTTCCTCATCATCACTGAAAGGTCTTGAGCCTGCCAGCACGTTTAAATCCTCGCCTGTGAACGCCTTGTTCATCGGCTTTGTGCATTGTTCCTGTGCAAGGTGCGGAAGTAAATCTGTTATGCAGAAGCACGGCTCGCTGTCGTTATCGCCTATATTTACATCAACAACAGTGCCGTCAAGCTTAACAACTCTGCCGTGAAGTGAAAGCGGAATTGCCGTCCACTGATATTTTTTGATACCGCCGTAGTAGTGCGTTTTAAAAAGTGCAAGGTTGTTGCTCTCGTAAAGCGGATTTGGCTTTAAATCAATTCGTGGCGAGTCGATATGAGCGATTGCAAGCCTTGCACCCTCTTTTACTCCCTTTTTGCCGATAACCGCAAAGGCTACAGCCTTGTCACGGTTGATTAAGTAAACCCTGTCGCCCGGCTTGTAGCTTTTGTCAACCTCAAATTCTGTAAAGCCGTTCTTTTTTGCCTGCTCTACTGTGTAAACAACAGCCTCACGCTCTGTGCGTGAAGAGTCGAGGAATTTTTTGTAATCAACGCAGAAATTATCTGCCGATGCAATTTCCTCCTGCGAAAGTGTAACTGCTCCCTTTTTTGGGTTTAATAAAATTTCTTCCTTAAGCTGCTTTGCAGCTGATTTTTCTTCGTTTGTCACTGACATAATTATCTTCCTTTCATTCAATTTTAAAATCAATACAGACTTTCGTATTTTGATTTTGCATATAAAACCTTGCTGACATAGTTTGCTGTTTCGTCATAAGGTATGTAGTCAAGGTTTACTCCGTCACTGCTGTACTGCGGGTCTGCAAGCCACTGTGAAACCTTGCCCTGTCCTGCGTTATAGGCGGCAACGGCAGTGCCTTCACTCTCAAAGCTGTCAAGCAGAATACTTAAATAGTATGTACCGAATTCTATGTTTACATCGGGACTGAATAAATCCTCCTGCGAATACTCACCCTGTCTGCCCTGTCTTTCCAGAAGCCAGTCAAAGGTTTCGGGCATTATCTGCATAAGTCCGACTGCACCGACATAGGACACAGCCTCCTCGTTAAAGTTGCTCTCTGTATCTATAACTGCATAAATCAGATTTTCGTCAACCTTATACTCCTTTGCGTATTTTTCTACGTACTGCGTATATTCCTTTGGGTAGGCGGCACGTTCAAGGTTTTTTGTTGTGTCTGAAATAATAGAGGTGCAAATTGCAATAGCTATAGCCGAAAGAATTATAATCACCGCAAAAGCCATAACCGCCTTGAAAGCACAGCTTTTACCCTTTTTCTCCTTTTGGTATCTGCCGGTGCTTTTTTTCTTACTTTTATTTAAAGCCATCAGACACCTCCGATTTCACTTTTATTATTTATCAGGGCAAATATTTCATTCACCTTTTCTTCTGTCTGCCTTAAATCGCCGTTATTTTCTATTATGATATCGCTTTGCGATATGTAATATTCATCTTGCTTTTGCACGTTAATTCTCTGCATAGCCTGCGCTTTTGTTATGTTGTCACGGCTCATTATGCGGCTTATCCTGTTTTCTGTACTGCTTATAACTGCAACGGTAATATCGCACAGCACGTCACCGCTGCTCTCAAACAGCACAGGAGCGTCAAATATTATTATTTCAAAGCCTTTATCCGCATATTCCTTTATTCTTTTAATTGCAAGCATATAAATAAAAGGGTGCGTAAGGCTGTTTAAAAGCTCAACTGTTTTCTGTGACACAAACGCTTTTTCGGCTAATTTTTGTCTGTTTAATGTGCCGTCTGCGTTTAGTATGTCACAGCCGAACTGCGCTGACAGGGCTTTCAGACAGGGGCTGTCTTTTTCTGTGATTTCTCTTGACAAAGCGTCTGCGTCAACAACGGCACAGCCTTTTTGTATAAGCATATTTGCAACTGTGCTTTTGCCCGAACCCGTTGAGCCTGTCAGACCTACTATTTTAAACGTTCTCAAGGCTTATCACCTCAAATCCTGCGGCACGAATAAGTCGGTTATACACAGCCATTCCTACTCCGTCTGTGTCGGGACAGCGGGCATAGACCGTTTTTATTTCTGTGCTTTTGTCAATTTGCCTTAGTGCCTCAAAGAGCATATGCGCCTGCTGTGACAAATCACCTTTACTGCCCATATCAAAGGTCTTAACCGCAAGCTTTGGTATATCCTCTGTATAGCACAAAGCGGCTGTTTTATCGTCTGCGTTTTTGTTGACATAATCAATATAACTGCTGCCCTTTACTATAATCACATTTGCCTTTGGCGAATAGTGCTTATATTTCATACCGGGACTTGATGCCTTGCAGTTTTCATTTAACTTGTGAAAAACTGCGTCGTCAACCTCAACCTCGCCTATAGTGCTTTGCAGCTGTTCAAGTGTAATTCCGCCCGGACGCAAAAGACGAGGCTTTTCTGTCGCAAGCGTTATGACTGTGCTTTCAAGTCCCACCTGACATACTCCGCCGTCAATTACTGCGTCAATCCTGCCCGACAAATCGCTCATAACGTGCAAAGCCGTTGTCGGACTCGGACTGCCCGATAAATTGGCAGACGGTGCGGCAATAGGTGTTTTTGCTGCTTTGATAAGCTCTCTTGCCACAGGGTGTGACGGACAGCGTATTGCAACTGTGTCAAGTCCTGCGCTGACCTCAATAGGTATTCTGTCTGACTTCGGCATAATAATCGTAAGCGGCCCCGGCCAGAATTTTTCTGCAAGAATTTTTGCCTTTTCGGGAAAATCCGACACAAGGCTGTACCTTTTTATCTCGCTTATGTCGCTTATGTGAACTATAAGCGGATTATCCATAGGACGTCCCTTTGCCTTGAATATCTTAGCCACTGCAACGCCGTTTAGTGCGTCTGCGCCCAGTCCGTAAACGGTTTCTGTCGGCATACCGACAAGACCGCCGTTTTTGATTATCTGTGCTGCTTTTTCTATTTCTTTTTTACTATCGTTTAATAATAATGTATTCATATTCTCAGCTTTCCATACTCGTCTTTAGCTTTTCCGCTCTGTCGGCTGCTATGAGTGCGTCTATTATTTCGCCCATATTTCCGTTTAAAATATCGTCTATACGATAAAGCGTTAGTCCTATTCTGTGGTCGGTAACCCGTCCCTGCGGATAGTTATAGGTGCGTATTCTCTCGCTTCTGTCGCCTGTGCCTACCTGTGATTTTCGCTCGGCGGCGATTGAGCTTGCCTGCTCGTCACGCTTTGCCTGCAAAAGACGGCTTTTAAGCACCTTCATAGCCTTGTCCTTGTTTTTATACTGGCTTCGCTCGTCCTGACATTCAACAACAACGCCTGTGGGCAAGTGAGTAATTCTGATAGCGCTTTCTGTTTTGTTGATGTGCTGACCGCCTGCGCCGCTGCTTCGGAATGTGTCTATCTGTAAATCGGCAGGATTTATTTCAAGCTCTACATCCTGTGCTTCGGGCAGTACGGCAACCGTTACCGTTGACGTGTGTATTCTGCCCTGACTTTCTGTTTCGGGTACTCGCTGAACACGGTGAACGCCGCTTTCAAACTTAAAGCGTGAATATGCGCCCTCGCCGTTTATCATAAAGGATATTTCCTTATATCCGCCAAGCTCTGTTTCGTTTGCGTTTACAAGCTCTGTTTTATAACCGCAGCTTTCGGCATACATTGTATACATACGGTACAAAACGGCACAGAAAAGTGCGGCTTCTTCTCCGCCTGCGCCTCCTCTGATTTCTACAATTACGTTTCTCTCATCGTTTTCGTCCTTTGGCAGAAGAAGAATTTTAAGCTCCTCTGAAAGTGCTTCTATGCTTTCCTTAGCCTGTGACAGCTCCTCTGACGCCATTTCCTTCAGCTCTGCGTCTGACTGTGAGTCATCAAGAATTTCAAGTGCCTCTGCCATACTCTGCTGTACGCTTTTGTACTCTCTGTATTTCTGCACAAGCTGTTCTATCGACTTTATTTCTTTCATTATCTTCTGAAACTCGTCTGCGTTTGATGCAACAGACGGGTCATAAAGCTTTGTGCTTAGCTCTGTATATCTTTTATCAAAAATTTCTATTTTTTCAAACATAATCCTCGTCCTTTGCTGTTTTATTTACTGATAAAAGCTAAAACAGCTAATGGCGGATAACCTTTTTTATATTCTTTTCAATCTTGCCCCTTGGCACCATTACCTCGTGAGAGCAGCCGTTACAGCGGATTTTGAAGTCCATTCCCACACGCAGAACGGTAAAGCTCTTGCTGCCACAGGGATGCTGCTTTTTCATTTCGATAACATCGCCGACCATAACGTCCATATTGCTCCTCCTTTTTGCTTATCTTATAATTATACCACAAAGGTCATTCTTTGCAATAGTTTTTCACTCTGCTATACATCTGCTCGTCAACTACAGCCGTAACCTCTATGCCGTTTGGTGCGTACTCCTCTGAAATGAGCGTACAGTTTTTTCTGATTTCTGCACAAAGCCCTGCCTTGTCAAACGGTATAAGCAATGTCACACGCTTAACTCTGACAGGCAGATTATCCTCAATAGCTTCAAGCAGCTTGTCTATACCCTTGCCGTTTTTTGCACTTATCCTGACAGCGTTGCCGATTTGTACTATATTATCAAGGTCAGGCACTAAGTCGCATTTGTTGAGAACAGGTATAATCGGCTTGTCAACACAGCCTAAGTCAGACAGCAGTTCTCTTGTGACATTAAGGTGAAGCTGTGCTTCGTCGCTTGATGCGTCGCACACGTTTATAATTATATCTGCCTGCGCCGCCTCTTCAAGAGTTGAGCGAAACGCATCTACAAGGTGGTGCGGAAGTCTTCTGACAAGTCCTACAGTATCAATCAGCATAACCGTTACACCGTTTGGCAGCTTTAACGCTCTTGACGTGGGGTCAAGCGTTGCAAACAGCTTGTTTTCGGCAAGCACTCCTGCCTGAGTTAAATAATTCATAAGTGTTGACTTGCCTGCGTTTGTGTAGCCGACTATGGCGGCTGTTATTACTCCGTCCTTTTCTCTGCGGCGGCGCAGCTGTTCTCTGTGCTGTATTACGTCCTTGAGCTGTTCCTTGAGCGTTTCCATTTTTCTTCTTATATGTCTTTTGTCTGTTTCAAGCTTTGACTCACCCGGTCCTCTTGTGCCGATACCGCCGCCCAGACGTGACAGCTCTGTTCCCTTGCCTGTAAGTCGTGGGAGCATATATTTAAGCTGTGCAAGCTCAACCTGCAGCTTGCCCTCTCTTGACCTTGCTCTGAGGGCGAAAATGTCAAGAATAAGCATAGTTCTGTCGATTACACGCACGTCTGTTTCCGCTTCGATATTTCTTATCTGCGTAGGCGACAGCTCACAGTCAAAGATAAGCAGATCAATTTCCTGCTGAGCGCATAAATCCTTTATCTCCTGCAGCTTGCCTGTGCCTACATACGTTGCTGTTTCGGGGCGGTCGAGCTTTTGCGTTACGGCTGCTACCGTTTCGGCTCCTGCACTTTTTGCAAGCTCAAACAGCTCGTCAAGCGAGCTTTCTGCGTCATATTCGCCTGTATCTACACTGACAAGCAGTGCCCTTGTTACCTTTTCTTCATTACTTTTAAGCTCCATATATTCAAAACCCTTCAAAATTTCTAAAAATTTGCTAAAACCTATTTTAATTATATCTCATATGTAGTATAATATAGATTAACAAATTTGTAAACTGCTGCAAATAATATTACAGAGGTAATTGTTATGAAAAAACAATATGACGTTGTAATTGTTGGTACAGGTGTAGCCGGACTTTACGGCGCACTTCAATTTGATGAAAGCGTTGACGTTTTGCTGTTGTCAAAAAGAGAGCTTACGCTGTCAAACAGCTCGCTTGCTCAGGGCGGTGTTGCCTGTGTTCTTGACAAGGACGCAGACGATTACAAGCTGCACATCGCCGACACGCTGATTGCAGGCAAATATAAGAATAATCTGTCTGCCGTTGAAAAGCTTGTAACAGAGGGTCCCGATGATGTTCTGCGCCTTAAGGATATGGGCGTTGACTTTGACAGGGACAAGTTCGGCAGACTGCTTGCTACGCTTGAGGCAGGACATTCACGTCACAGAATTGTCCATCACAAGGACTCAACAGGCAAGGAAATTGTTGATACTCTGCTGAATGTTGTGTCAGAGAAAAAGAACATCACAATATGCGACAACACGCTTGTATATGCGCTTGATAAGGTAGAAAACGGCTTTTACATATCGGCACTTAAAGACGGTGAAAATATCCAGATCGGCGCAAATTACTGTCTGCTCGCAACGGGCGGTATCGGCAGAGTTTACAAGTACACAACTAACTCTGCAATAGCTACAGGCGACGGAATTGCGCTTGCTCATCTGCTCGGTGCTAAAATCAGTCACCTGTCACGTGTTCAGTTCCACCCGACTGCCTTTGCTTCGCAGAACAACAGAGAGCGATTTCTGATAAGCGAGGCTGTTCGTGGAGAGGGCGCAGTACTGCTCAACTGCAAGGGAGAACGATTTGCCTTTAATTATGACGAAAGAGGAGAGCTTGCCCCTCGTGACGTAGTGTCAAACGCAATTATGCTTGAATCGATAAAAACAGGCAGTGAGGATTTTTACCTTGACATCACGCACAAGGATCCCGATTTTGTCAGAGAACGCTTCCCTATGATTTACGCAAAATGCCTTGAACAAGGCATTGATATTACAAAGGACAGAATACCTGTGTTTCCTTGCCAGCATTACCTTATGGGCGGTATTCAGGTTGATTTGAATGCAGAAACAACTATTGACGGTCTGTACGCCGCAGGTGAATGCTCGCACACAGGTGTTCACGGCGCAAACCGCCTTGCAAGCAACTCGCTTTTAGAGGCACTTGTATTCTCACGCAGGGCGGCAAATGACATTTCAGAAAAAATAGCAAAATACGGAAAGCGTACCTTAGGCAAAGCACCATCGCTTCAAAGCGTTGAGGGCAAAAAGCTACCATCGGGCATAAGGACTAAAATAAGAGAAATTATGCAGGACACGTACTTTGTAATTCCTAAGCACGAAAAGGCTGAGGAAAGCTATAATCAGGTTGACAAGCTTCTGACTGACCTTATCACACAGAAATATGAGATAAACGCCGACTTTGTTGAGGCTCGCAGTCTTGCAATAGTTGCAGGCATTATTCTTGAAGAATTTAAGGAGGGCATAAACCTATGATGTTAAATCAGTTTTACGTTGACGATATTATCAAAACAGCGCTCTTAGAGGACATAAACTATATTGACACCACTACAGATTATCTGATTGATGAAAATCAACAGGACAGCGCAAAATTCCTTGCAAAGGCTGACGGTGTGCTGTGCGGAATAGATATTGCGCTCAGAGTTTTTGAGCTTTTACAGCCCGATTACAAGGCAGAGGTTTACAAGCACGACGGCGATATAATCAAAAAAGGTGACATAATCGCAAGAGTAACGGCAAAAACAAGAACGCTTTTAAAGGGTGAACGCACAGCGCTTAACCTTTTACAGCATTTAAGCGGAGTTGCAACTGCAACAAACGAAGCCGTAAAGCTCGTAGAGGGTACAAAGGCGTCTATTGCAGATACAAGAAAAACTCTGCCGGGACTTCGTGCCTTGCAGAAATATGCGGTAACGGTAGGCGGCGGCAAAAATCACCGCTTTAACCTGTCAGATGCCGCAATGCTAAAGGACAACCACATTGACGCAGGCGGCGGAATTACAAACGCTGTTAAAAAGCTGAAAGAAAAATTAGGTCATATGGTGAAAATCGAGCTTGAGGTTCGCAACCTTGACGAACTCAGAGAGGCTCTTGACGCAAGGGTTGACGTAATTATGCTTGACAATATGAGTCCTGAGCTTATGGCACAGGCTGTAAAAATCACAGACGGCAGAGCCTTGCTTGAAGCAAGCGGCGGCATAACGGCAGAAACTATAAGAGAGGTTGCAAAAAGCGGAGTTGACATTATTTCAATGGGCGCTGTAACGCACTCTGTAAAGGCGTTTGATATATCGCTTAAAATTGAAAAGTGATAATTTTGCTTAGCGTTTTGTATTATACAGAAAAAATAACAGGCAGGAAGAATCCTGCCTGTGTTTTTTTACATAAATTTATAAATATCAATCAAGTCTGATACTGCTTATATCACTGCCCATTTTTCTGAAACGGCTGTAACGTGCTTCTGTCAGCTCTGCTTCTGATAATGCGCTGTTTTTCTCAAAGGTTCTGGCAATAAGGAGCTTTAGGCTTTCAAACATTTTCCGGTCGTCTGCCTTTGGTTCTCTGATAATTCTTTCTATAACCCCCAGCTTGAATAAATCCTGAGAGGTTAACTTTAAGCAATTTGCCGCCTCTGCCGCCTTTGTGTTATCCTTCCACAAAATGCTTGCACAGCCTTCGGGGGAAATTACAGAATATACAGAGTTTTCAAGCATCCACACCTCGTCTGCAACTGCAAGACCGAGTGCGCCGCCGCTGCCGCCCTCACCGATTAAAATAGAAAGAATAGGTGTTTTAAGCGTCATCATTTCCATCAGGTTTTCTGCTATGGCAAGTCCCTGTCCTCTCTCCTCTGCGCCGATTCCGCAAAAGGCTCCGCTTGTATCAACAAGGCACAGCACAGGGCGGTTAAACTTTTCTGCCTGCTTCATAAGCCTGAGTGCTTTTCTGTAGCCCTCGGGGTGAGCAGAGCCGAAGTTTCGCTCCATTCTTTCCTTTGTGTTTCTGCCCTTTTCAAGTCCTATTACTGTAACGGGAGTATCATAAAGCTTTGCGATACCGCCGATAACTGCCTTGTCATCGCCGAAACGTCTGTCACCGTGAAGCTCAATAAAGCTGTCGCCGAAAAGACGTGTAATATAATCAACAGAGGTAAGTCTGTTTGCGTCACGTGCGGCGCATACCTTTTCAAATGCAGTCATTATTGCGCCTCCTTTGTATACATATGCAGATTAAGAATCTGAACTATAGTCTTTTTAAGCTCGTGACGAGGTACAACTGCGTCAATAAATCCCTTTTCAAGCACAAATTCTGCTGTCTGAAATCCCTTGGGCAGCTTCTGACGGATAGTCTGTTCTATTACTCTCGGACCTGCAAAGCCGACTAAAGCCTCAGGCTCTGCTAAAATAATATCGCCCTCCATAGCAAACGATGCAGTAACACCGCCTGTTGTCGGGTCTGTCAGAACAGTTATATATAAAAGTCCTGCGTCACTGTGTCTTTTTACTGCGCCTGAGGTTTTTGCCATCTGCATAAGCGACAGAATACCCTCCTGCATTCTTGCGCCGCCCGATACTGTGCAGACAACAATCGGCAGTCTGTGATGCGTTGCATATTCAAAGGCACGTGTTATTTTCTCGCCTGTAACAGTACCCATACTGCCCATCATAAAGTCGGGGTTCATAACACAAAGCACTGTTTCTATTGAGTCAAGCTTTGCCGTTCCGCAGATAACAGAGTCTTTTTCTCCGCTTTTTTGTCTTGCAATTCTCAGCTTTTTGTCATATTCGGGGAAATTAAGGAAATTTTTTGTCTGCATATCGGCGTCCATTTCTTCAAATGTACCCTTGTCAACAAGCAAATCAATTCTTTCTCTTGCGCTTAAACGGAAATTATGACTGCATTTTGGGCAGACGTGGCTGTTTTCCTCCATATCTGTTGTGAGAAGCATTGTACCGCAGGCGGGACATTTTATCCACATTGACTCAGGAACATACGGTTGACGTTCCTGCTGTGACTTTACGCTTTGTCCCTCAAGGTCGTTTTTCGGCTTTAAAAATGTAAATAAATCCATTTTTTAACTCTCCATCTGATTTTTCTTGCGATTTTCAAAATCAACCATAAAGTCGGTGGTGTATGTACCGTTTACAAACTCGGGCGATGACAAAATCTCAATCTGTAAATCACGGTTATGGTCAACGCCATGTATGTTAAGCTCTGAAAGAGCCATCTTCATCTTTCTTATTGCGTGCTCACGTGTTCTTGCCTGAACAATCAGCTTGCCTATCATTGAATCATAAAACGGCGGAATTGAGTAATCCTGATAAAGCGCTGTGTCAAATCTGACGAATGAACCGCCCGGTATGTGCAGTCTTTTGATAGTTCCGCAGCTCGGTCTGAAGTCAAGGTCGGGATTTTCAGCATTTATACGGCACTCAATAGCGTGACCGTGCAAAAACACCTCGTCCTGTGTTCTGTTAAGCTCCGCACCAGCTGCAATTCTTATCTGCCACTGAACAATATCCATACCCGTTACCATTTCGGTAACACCGTGCTCAACCTGAAGACGTGTGTTCATTTCCATAAAGTAGTAGTTGTTGTCCTTGTCAAGCAAAAATTCGATAGTGCCTGCGTTTACGTAATTAACCGCCCTTGCAGCCTTTACTGCGGCGTCCATCATACCCTGTCTGATTTCTTCTGTGATTGCAGGACTTGGGCTTTCTTCTATCAGCTTCTGGTTCTTGCGCTGAACAGAACATTCACGCTCGCCAAGGCAGAGAACTCTGCCGTATTTGTCGCACAAAATCTGCATTTCTATATGCTTTACAGGGTGCAAAAACTTTTCAAGATAGCAAGCGCCGTCACCGAAAGCACTCTGTGCTTCGCTTGATGCGGAGTTGAAAGCGTTTTCAAACTCGTCAATGCTGTTTACTCGGCGAATACCTCTTCCGCCGCCGCCCGAGCGAGCCTTGATAAGCAGAGGAAAGCCTATTCTTTCCGCTTCTTTTTTTGCAGCTTCTATATCCTCAACAACGTCACAGCCGGGAGTAACAGGTACACCGGCTTCTCGCATTGTTTTTCTTGCCATATCCTTGTCGCCCAAAAGCGAAATCATCTCTGAGGAAGGGCCTATAAATTCAATGTTGCACTGCTCGCAAAGCGATACAAACTTTGCGTTCTCGGATAAAAGTCCGTAGCCGGGGTGAATAGCCTGTGCTCCGCTTTCGATAGCGATAGTCAGAATTGCCGCCATATTCAGGTAGCTGTCGCCTACAAAGGCTCCGCCTACACAGTAGCTTTCGTCTGCAAGCTGAACGTGCATTGAATTCTTATCTGCCTCTGAATAAATCGCAACTGTTTCAATGCCCATTTCTCGGCAGGCA
The DNA here is from genome assembly GCA_051881615.1 of Acutalibacteraceae bacterium. Taxonomy (GTDB): domain Bacteria; phylum Bacillota; class Clostridia; order Oscillospirales; family Acutalibacteraceae; genus CAMFTQ01. Next base: position 88,113 of record JBJEQF010000013.1, read on the forward strand.
CGTATAATTCTTACTGCAATTTCACCGCGGTTTGCAATTAAAATTTTAGAAAACACTGTTTATTCACATCCAAGTAATTATTTCTCGTTAGGCATTAGCGCAAAAGAAAACTCTCCGCTTACGCACAGCTTGCCGTCAACATAGCCTTTGGCTTCAATAAAGTAGAATGGCTCTCTTGCCTTTGTCAGCTTGCAGATGCTTTCAAGTGTGTCGCCCGGCAGTACCTTATTTTTGAACTTTACCTTGTCAAGCTTTGTAAAGTAAGGTGTGCAGTCGTGTGACTTTGTTGCAAGCATTACACAGCTTGACTGCGCCATCATTTCACAGAGAATTACACCGGGTACTACAGGGTTGCCGGGGAAATGACCGTTTAAGAAAAATTCTGTTCCCTTAACTGTGTATTTTCCTCTTGAAGTAGTTTCGTCTATTACCTCTGCTTCCTCAACAAGGAGCATATCGTTTCTGTGTGGGATAATCTTTTTGATTTCTTCCTGATTCATACTTTTCACTCACTTTCAATTTGCAACGGTATAGCTTATTTTATATAGAAAAGCGTCTGACCGTACTCGATGATGTCGCCGTTTTTAACGCAGATTTCTGTAATTGTACCGCCCTGCTCTGCTGTGATTTCGTTCATAAGCTTCATAGCCTCGATAATGCAGAGTGTGTCGCCCTCTTTTACTGTTGAGCCGACTGATACATACGGCTTTGCATCAGGTGACGGAGCTGCATAGAATACGCCTACCATCGGAGCCTTAACAGGAGTACCCTGCGGCTCTGCGCTCTGCTGGGGTGCAGACTCAACAACAGGCTGAGGTGCAGCAGGCACACTTACTACAGGGGCAGACTCTGCCGCTACTACAACAGGAGCAGACTGTATTTCTCTTTTAATTGAAATTGTTTCGCCGTTTTCGGCTACTATCTTAAATGATGAAAGTGTTGATTTGTCAACAGCCTCAATAAGCTCCTTAAGCTCGTTAATTGAATACATAATACCTCACCTTATGCCTTTCTGAAAACTATACAAGCATTGTGTCCGCCAAAGCCGAGGCTTGTAGAAACGGAAACGTTGATATCTCTTTCCTTAGCCTTGTTAGGTGTGTAGTCAAGATCACATTCCTCGTCAGGCTCGCTGTAGTTGATTGTCGGAGGAATAACACCGTTGTAAAGAGCAAGTGTTGCGATTACGCCCTCTACACCGCCGGCAGCGCCGAGCATATGACCTGTCATAGACTTTGTTGAGCTTACGCTTATATCCTTAGCCTTTTCGCCTAAAACAAGCTTGAATGCCTTTGTTTCACTGCGGTCGTTAGGGCCTGTGCTTGTGCCGTGTGCGTTGATGTAGATTGTATCCTCGTCACAAACGCCTGCTTCCTCAAAGGCTGCTCTTACTGCACGTGCAGGACCTTCTGCTGTCGGGTCGGGAGCTGTAATGTGATGAGCGTCACAGCTGTTGCCGTAGCCGCAGATTTCTGCGTAAATCTTTGCACCCCTTGCCTTTGCGTGTTCGTATTCCTCTAATATCATAACGCCTGCGCCCTCGCCCATTATAAAGCCGTCACGGTTTTTATCAAAGGGTCGGCAGGCAGTTTTCGGGTCGTCATTTGATGAAAGCGCCTTCATATTGCTGAATCCCGCAATAGCAAGCGGAGTAACGGCTGCCTCTGCACCGCCTGTGATAATAGCGTCAGCGTAGCCGTGCTTTATAGCGTGGAAGGCCTCGCCGATTGAGTGCGTACCTGTTGCACAGGCTGTAACTACCGGCAGACAAACGCCCTTTGCGTTAAATCTGATTGCAATAGTACCTGCCGCAATATTGCCGATCATCATAGGAATAAAGAACGGAGAAACCTTTCTTGCACCGCCCCTGTCCATACCGAGTGTGTTCTCTACAAATGTGTTGATACCGCCGATGCCTGCGCCTACGTAAACGCCGAAGCGCTCAGGCTCGATATTATTTTCAATGCCGCTGTCCTTTACTGCCTGAGTAGCCGCCGCTACTGCATACTGGGTGAAAAGCTCTGTTTTTCTAAGCTCTTTTTTCTCTATATATAAAGTGGGATCAAAATTTTTAACCTCGCCTGCAATTTTCACCTTAAGATCGTCTGTGTCAAATTTTGTAATATAATCAATTCCGCTTTCGCCGTTTTTGAGTGCTGTCCACATACTCTCTACATCGTTGCCGACAGGTGTGACTGCGCCAAGACCTGTTACTACTACTCTTCTCATTAGACTTCTCCTTTACACTGTTTGTAAGACAATACCGCACAGCAGTTATATTGTGCGGTGCAAAAAATATAATTACATAGCCATACCGCCGTCAACACGGATAACCTCGCCTGTAATATAAGACGCCTCGTCAGAAGCTAAAAATGCGATAGCCTTTGCTACGTCCTCAGGCTTGCCCATTTCTCTCATAGGGATAGAATCGGCAATCTGCTTTTTAACCTTATCTGACAGAACGCTTGTCATATCTGTTGCAATAAAGCCCGGTGCTACTGCGTTGCAGGTGATACCTCTGGGAGCTAATTCCTTTGCAACCGATTTTGTCAGACCGATAATGCCTGCCTTTGAGCTTGCATAATTTGCCTGACCTGCGTTGCCGTTAAGACCAACAACAGAAGCTACGTTTACAATTCTGCCGCTTCTCTTTTTCATAAAATGAGAATATGTTGCCTTAATCATATTGTAGGTGCCCTTGAGGTTTACGGCGATTACTGCGTCAAAGTCCGTCTCCTCCATTCGTAATACAAGCTTATCCTTTGTGATGCCTGCATTGTTTACAAGAATGTCAACACCGCCGAACTCTTCAATAATTTTCTCTATAGTTGCGTTTACCTGCTCTGATTTTGAAACATCACAGACATAAACCTCGCACTTTACGCCGAGCTGTTCGATTTTTTCCTTTGTTGCAAGTGCTTCCTCCTCGGGGCCTACATAAGGGATTGCAATATTTGCGCCGTTTTGTGCAAGCTTGTATGCAACGGCTGCGCCGATTCCTCTTGAGCCGCCTGTTACAACGGCAGTCTTATTTTCCATTGACATAATGTTCTCCTCCGTTTTAATCAGATTTCAAGTGCGTCAAGGTCTGCTTTATTTTCAACCTTAACAGCCGTTACATTCTCGTTGATTTTCTTTATAAGTCCCACAAGCGTTTTGCCTACTCCTACCTCGATAAACGTATCTACGCCCTGCTCGATAAGGTTTTCGACAGTTTTCTGCCACCTTACGGGGTTTTCAACCTGTTTTGTCAAAAGCTCTTTCATATCTCCGCTGTAAGGCTCTGCCGTATAGTTTGCGTAAACAGGGATTTCAGGCTCTGAAAGCTCTACATTTTCAAGATATTCCGACAGTCCCTTTGCAGCCTCGCTCATAAACGGTGAGTGGAAAGCTCCGCTTACTGCAAGCTGCTTTGCTCTGCCCTTGGCTTCCTTAACTGCGTCTAAAAGTGCTGGGATATTTTCTTCCTTTGTTGCTACAACCGTCTGTGCAGGACTGTTGTAGTTTACAGGGTATGTATAGTCAAATTTACCGCAGATTTCTTCTACCTGTTCTGCTGTCAGCTTCATAACAGCTGCCATTGCGCCCTTATTCTTATTTGCGGCATCGTCCATAAGCTCTGCTCGTTTGCACACAAGCTTGAATGCTTCTTCATAAGAAAGCATACCGCTAAAGCCGGCAGCTGCAATCTCTCCCAGAGAAAAGCCAGCCACAAAATCAGGCTTTATGCCCTTTTCGGCAACAGCCGCCGCTGCCGCCAAATCTGCCGTAAATACACAGGGCTGAGTGTTTATTGTCTGTGAAAGCTCCTCTATACTGCCCTCAAAGCACTGAGCAGACGTACCCTCACGCAAGCTGTCAGCCATATCAAAAACTGCCTTTGCCGCAGGCGAGCAGTCGTAAAGCTCCTTGCCCATTCCTGTGTACTGTGCGCCCTGTCCCGAGAAAACTAATGCTATTTTACCCATTTTGTCGCACCGCCTAACACTTCTTCTGCCTTTGTGAACAGATCAACAATAATATCTCTTGCAGGCTCTTCCTTTTTAACCATAGAGGCTACCTGTCCTGCAAGCACACAGCCGTCAGATACGTTGCCCTCACGTGCCGCAAGTCTGAGCTTGCCTGCGCCCATTTGTTCAAGGGTTTCATCGTCAAAGTTAGTTCTGTCATACTCAGCCTTCTGATATTCTCTTACGAAAGAGTTTTTAATTGAACGAACAGGGTGACCTAAACGCTTGCCTGTTACAACTGTGTCAATATCCTTTGCCTTAATAATCTTATCCTTATATTCCTGAGCGATAGTACATTCATTTGCAACAAGGAAGCGTGTGCCTACCTGAATGCCTACTGCGCCAAGCATAAATGCCGCCGCAACCTGTCTGCCGTCTGCAATACCGCCTGCGGCAATTACAGGGATAGATACAGCGTCAACCACCTGCGGAACAAGTGCCATTGTGGTGAGATCGCCGACGTGACCGCCGCTTTCGCCGCCCTCTGCAATTACTGCAAAAGCACCGAGCTTTTCCATTCTCTTTGCAAGTGCGACTGACGGAACAACAGGGATAACCTTGATTCCTGCTTCAAGCCACTTTTCCATATATTTACCGGGGTTGCCGGCACCTGTTGTTACTATTTTTATGCCCTCTTCCACAACAACGTCTGCTACCTCATCGGCAAAAGGGCTCATAAGCATAATATTTACGCCGAAAGGCTTGTCCGTTAATTCCTTTGCTTTTCTGATTTCTTCTCTTAATTGTTCTCCGTTTGAGTTCATAGCGGCGATAAGTCCCAAGCCGCCTGCATTTGAAACGCCTGCCGCAAGAGATGCGTCAGCTACCCATGCCATACCGCCCTGAAAAATAGGAAATTCAAGACCTAAGCTTTGATCGATAACAGTTGAAATCATATGTATATCTCCTTTAACCTTATAAATTACTTGCCCCAGCGTATAACACAGCTGCCTGTTGTCAGACCGCCGCCAAACGCACACATAGCAATTATATCGCCCTTTTTGAATTTGCCTGCCTTGTTTGCCTCGTCAAGCACTATCGGCATACAGCCGGCTGACGTGTTGCCGTAATTCTGAATGTTGCAAAGATAATTTTCACGAGGAACAGCGCCGAGTCTTTCGGCGGCTGCGTCAATAATTCTTAAATTAGCCTGATGAGGTACAACGTAGGTTACGTCCTCCATTGTAAGACCTGCGTCCTTTACAGCCTTGCGGATACCGCGAACCATTGAGGTTACTGCGAACTTATAAACCTCGTTGCCGTTCATATGGATATGAGGTTTTTCCGACTCGTGCTTAAAAAACGGAGAGCAGTTTTCACCGTGAGGTGCATACAGAACGTCGGGATTGCCCTTTGCCGTTGTATGAATTGAAAGCAAATCATCGCCTTCGCCTAAAACAACTGCGCCACCGCCGTCACCGAACAGTACGCAGGTTGAGCGATCCTCCCAGTTTGTGATATTGGAAAGGTTTTCAAAGCCTACAACAAGAACCTTTTTCACCTTACCGCTTGAGAAGAAGGAATCTGCGACATCAAGCGCATAAACAAACCCCGAGCAAGCGGCGTTTACGTCAAAGGCAGGGCATCCTGCGCCGATTTTGCTTTGAATAACACAAGCCTGACTCGGAGTGATATATTCACCTCTTAATGTTGCGCAGATGATAAGGTCAAGCTCCTTGGGGTCAACCTTTGCCTCGTCAAGAGCTTTTAATGAGGCTTCAACGGTGAGGTCGGTAATAGTTTCGGTTGTGCAGATACGGCGCTGTTGAATTCCTGTTCTGGTGCGAATCCATTCATCGCTTGTATCAACAATTTTCGACATTTCGTCATTTGTCATGGCGTACTCAGGCACTGCCATACCTGTTCCCAGAATTGTAAAGCTCATCTTAATCCTCCGTTTTTCTATTCTTTTTTTAAAACGTATTGTCTTTTTGTAAGTCCGAGCCTTGGCTAAACAGCACAAGACCACAGGCAATGCGGAAAATATGCAGGCAAGCCGTACACTTAATTTATAAATGCCGATTGTACGGTATTGGCTATACTACCGCCATTGTCTTAACATTGTAATTTTACCCTAATTAAGGAGTAAAGTCAACCGAAACATGACAATTTATGGCGATAGTTATCAAAAAGAATAAAGGCTATGCTGTTTTTATACTTTATATCTGCTGTTAAATAATTGCGCATTACAAATTTAATTTACATTAAATAACATTGCATATTCAATATACATCTCAGACACAGCTATAAAAAAGCCTGCCCGTATGCCTTGGGCAAGCCTCTTAAGATAAGCCAATCAACTGCAAAAATCCTCAAGCAGTCTTCTTTTATTATTTTCTCCCACAACCTTTATTCCTTTTTCAAGCTGTTTTCTGTCGCTTTCAGGCAAAACGCTTACGGCGGAATCCTCTATAATTTGTGACGCTCCGCTGTATTTATCGTAAACTACAATTTTATCATTTTCGCTTTTAAGTATATAAACAGGCTCTGTTGCAGGCACTGTATTCTCTGCCTGTTTGCCGTCCTCTAAGGCAGGCGTTAACGCAAGAGTAATCACAAGACATACAGACACAACTATTATTGTAAAAATTATCATTTTTTTCAAAAGAACTCTCCCTTTCGCAGTAAGGTGGATGCGGTTTTGCCTATATTATCTGCCAAAGGCTGACAATTATACACGTGCAAAAGACGCAAAACGGACGAAATAATAAAAAAATTTGCATAAAAATTGCATTAAAACTGAAAAAGGGATTTATTTTTCTGAATAATAGTGGTATAATCATCTTAATCATATGCTTGTAATTCATAGTTTTATTTATTTTTGAAATTACGGGAGGTCGGAAAATGAGGAAAACCGACATAAGCAAATTCACCGATAAAAATGAAAGCAACGGCTTAAACAGCACCAAAGCCACGCAAAGCACCGTAAAAACTGCTCTTAAGCTGACAGGTAAGGCGATTGCCACCGTATTTGCAGTATTGTTCAGTGCTTTCATTATCGTTGCAATCTCAATGATGATTTATATTTTCTCTATTGCAAGCGAGCCGACAGGCATTGACCTTCACGCAAGGGCGCTGAACCTTTCGAGCCATATTTACTGCGAAAACCCCGAAACAGGCAAATTTGAAGAAACACAGTCGCTCTACGGACTTGAAAACCGTGTGTGGGTGGACTACGCTTCAATGCCAAAGGCTATGAAGGACGCTATTGTCGCTATTGAGGACAAGCGTTTTTACGACCACCATGGCGTTGACTGGGTACGTACAGGCGGCGCTATTCTGAACTTAGCCTCGGGCGAAGGAATGTACGGCGGTTCAACTATTACACAGCAGCTTATCAAAAACATCACAGATGATGACGAGGTAAGCCTTACAAGAAAGCTCAGAGAAATTTTCAGAGCGCTTAACATCGAGCGTGAATACACAAAGGACGAAATCCTCGAGGCATACTTAAACGTTGTAAACTTCGGCAATAATTGTCAGGGTGTAGAGGCTGCCTCTCAGCTTTATTTTGACAAGAGCATAAGCGAATGCTCCGTAGCCGAATGTGCGGCTATTGCAGGCATTACTCAGAACCCGTCATTGTGGAATCCGCTTATTTACCCCGAAAACAACAAAATCAGACGTGAAACTGTACTAAAGGCTATGTACGATCAAGAAAAGCTTACTAAAGCCGAGTATGACGCGGCGCTTGCAGAGTCTGAAAAAATGACGTTTGTAGGCTTTACTTATGATGACGATGAGGACGACGAGGATACATCAAACGTGCAGAGCTGGTACATTGACAACCTTTATGACCAGCTTGTAAGAGATTTGTCTGTTTATTACAATATTTCAGCCTCGGCGGCTTCCGACAAGCTTTTGACAGAGGGACTTAACATCTACTGTGCAGTTGACCTTGAAGCTCAGGAGATTATGGAAAAGGCGGCTCTTGAGGTTGACGCTGACGAGGATTTACAGATAGGTATGAGTATGGTTGATATGAAGGGCAGAATCTTAGCCACTGTCGGCAGTACTCAGAAAAAGGACGGAAACCTTTTGTGGAGCCGTGCGACTGACTCTGTATTACAGCCGGGTTCTTCTATCAAGCCATTGTTTGTTTATCCGTACAATATAAATTCGGGCGAAATCCACTATTCCTCTTATATTGAGGATAAACCGCTTGACAACTGGTTTGCTGACGGAAGCGCAGGCCCTAACAACTTCTACGAAGGCACAAAGGGTGAGCTTATGGTTCCCGACGCTATCGAATGGTCGTCAAACTGCACAGCCGTACAGCTTATGAACATAATGGGACCACGTGCCGCATACGATCAGGCTGTTACGCTTATGGGCTTTTCACACCTTGATCCCGAACAGGACTCTGTAAACACAGGCGGTCTGTCAATCGGCGGTCTTTACGGCGGTGTAACGGTTCAGGAAATGGCGGCGGCTTACTGCTATGTGGGCAACGGCGGAAGATATTACAGACCGTACACCTATTACTATGTTACCGACTCTAACGACAAGGTAATTCTTGATAACCGTGACGCAATTCCTAAGCAGGCATACACACCTGAAACTGCGGCAATTATGAACAGACTTCTTCACTACAATATAGAGTACCCCGACCCACACACAAGAGCGTATTATTCAAGAGTTGACGGTTGGGATATTGTCGGCAAAACAGGTACTACCGATAAGGACAAGGACTCGTGGTTCTGCGGCGTTTCACCGTACTGCTCACTTGCGATATGGACAGGCTTTGACCATCCGCAGTCTATTTCATATTCTGCACAGGCAACAGCTCCCAAAACCTTCAGCAAGGTTATGGGACAGTACCTTGAAAATAAAGAGAAAAAGGACTTCGTGTTCCCCGAATCCATTATAGAAGAGGAATACTGTGTATATTCGGGACTGCTTGCCACATCTCACTGTACCGATACAAAGACAGGCTATTACACCGAAAGCAATATGCCCGACTACTGCTACGGCGGCCACGGCTCAGGCTCTGACGAGGAGGACGAAACATCAGAGGGCGAAACCTCACCGGAAAACAGCGATCCGTCAGGCACTGACGAGGGTGCAACTACTGACGGCAGTACGCCTTCAGGCGATGAAAATGATCCTTCTCAGCCGACAACAACCGAGGGCGAGGGCAACGGTGAAGCTACAGAGCCTTCTCAGAGTGAGGAACACAGCAGTGAAGCTCCTGCAAACGTATAAACGATTTGACAAATTACAGCAAAAGCTGTTTAATATATCCATATATTTTGAAAGGAAGATTAAATATGGTATCAATAGCAATTATGGGGCACGGTGTTGTAGGCTCGGGTGTTGCTGAAATTATCACAACACACAAAAACAAGCTCTACACAAGCATCGGAGAAGAGGTTTATATCAAGCGTATTCTTGATTTAAGAGAATTTCCCGACAGCCCGCTTGCAGATAGATTTACTAAAAACTTTGAGGATATTATAAACGACAGAGAAATCAGAATTGTTGTTGAGGTTATGGGCGGAATAAATCCCGCTTACGACTTTGTTAAACGCTCGCTCAAGGCAGGCAAAAGCGTAGTAACCTCTAACAAGGAGCTTGTAGCCGCTAAGGGTGCAGAGCTTTTGCAGATTGCAAAAGACAACAACGCAAACTTCCTTTTTGAGGCAAGCGTAGGCGGCGGTATTCCGATTATCCGCCCTATGAGCCAGTGCCTTGTTGCAAATATTGTTGACGAGATTGCCGGTATTTTAAACGGCACAACCAACTTTATCCTTACAAAGATGATTGACGAGGGTATGGATTTTGACACAGCTCTTAAGCTTGCGCAGGAGTTAGGCTATGCCGAGAGAAATCCCGAGGCAGACGTTGAGGGACACGACGCTTGCAGAAAAATCTGTATTCTTGCTTCTCTTGCATTCGGCAAGCACGTGTACCCCGAGTACGTTCACACAGAGGGCATTACAAAAATCACCTTAAAGGACGTTAAATATGCGGCTGCGTGGGGCGGTGTAATTAAGCTCATCGGCAAGGTTAAGATGCTCGAAAACGGCAAGATGGATATTCTGGTAGCACCGATGTTTGTTCCCTGCAAGAGCCAGCTTGCAAATATTGACGATGTATTCAACGGTATTATGGTAAGGGGCGACTGCACAGGCGACGTTGTATTTTACGGCAAGGGTGCAGGCAAGCTGCCAACAGCAAGCGCAGTAGTAGCAGACGTTATCGACTGCTGCAAGCACCTAAAGACAAGAAAATATCTGTTCTGGACAGACGGCGACGGCTCAAGCGTTATTGATTACAAGGATTCTGTTTCAGCATTTTATGTGCGTGTAAAGGCAGACGATAAAAATGCAGCTTTGCAAAATGCAAAGGAGCTTTTCGGCAATATTTCACCAATCGCTTTAGACGAGTACGAGGGCGAAAGCGCATTTGTAACAGAGCCTTTGAAGTATTCTGACGCTGAAAATTATGCAAAGGCACTCTCTGACAAGGGCTTTGAAACGCTCTCTATGCTCAGAGTAGGCGACCTGTAATAAGAAAAAATTGCAAATTTGAATTATAAATTGTGCGTTATAGCCATAAATATTCTGATGAATACAACAAAATTGCAGTTTTTTGAAAGAAATTTTTAAAAGATTGCAAAAATGTTGAAATCAGCACTTTAATGTAGTAAAATATGTATTTGTTGATAATTGTTTTATAAGGCGCGGCACTTTTATTCATTCATACAATCTATTTTAAGGAGTAATCAACCTATGAGTTTAATTGTTCAGAAGTTCGGCGGCAGCTCTGTGGCAAATGCCGAAAGAGTAATGAATGTTGCAAAAATTGTAACAGACACCTATGCAAAGGGTAATGACGTTGTAGTAGTTGTTTCTGCACAGGGCGACACTACAGACGACCTTATCGCAAAGGCTGAAGAAATTAACCCGAAGGCTTCAAAAAGAGAAAAGGATATGCTGCTTGCGGCAGGCGAGCAGATTTCAATTTCACTTCTTGCTATGGCTATTGAAAAGCTCGGTTATCAGGCTGTATCACTGCTTGGCTGGCAGGCAGGCTTTGAAACAACGTCAGCTCACACATCTGCAAGAATTAAAAGAGTAGACCCTACAAGAATCAGAAAAGAGCTTGACAGAAAGGCAATCGTAATTGTTGCAGGCTTTCAGGGACTTTCTAAGTATGATGATATTACAACACTGGGCAGAGGCGGCTCAGACACAAGCGCAGTAGCTATAGCTTCTGCAATGCATGCTGACCTTTGTCAGATTTTCACAGATGTTGAGGGCGTTTACACAGCAGACCCGCGCAAGGTTAAAAACGCCAGAAAGCTTAGCGAGATTTCTTATGATGAAATGCTTGAGCTTGCAACTCTGGGCGCACAGGTACTTAACAACCGTTCTGTAGAAATGGCAAAAAAATATAATATTGAGCTTGAGGTACTTTCAAGTATGACAAATGCCCCCGGCACTATTGTAAAGGAGAATCCAAAAATGGAAAAAATGTTAATCAGCGGTGTAGCAAAGGATACTGACGTAGCAAGAATTTCTGTAACAGGCATACCAAATAACCCGGGCTATGCTTTCAAGCTTTTTGCAAAGCTTTCAGCCAAGGATATTAACGTAGATATTATTCTGCAGTCAATCGGCAGAAACAACACAAAGGATATCACATTTACAGTTGCCAAGGACAGAGGTGCAGAGGCTGTTGAGATTTTAAGCGACTATGTTGCGGCAATCGGCGCAGATCAGGTTCTTTATGACGACAACGTAGCTAAGGTTTCTATCGTTGGCGCAGGTATGGAAAGCCACGCAGGCGTAGCAACAAAGATGTTCGAGGCTCTGTACGATTCACAAATCAACATTCAGATGATAAGCACAAGTGAAATCAAGGTTTCTGTACTTATCGAAAAGAAGGACGCAGACAGAGCTGTTTCTGCAATTCACGACAAGTTCTTTTAATTCGGAAAAGGCTATCGGTTTTAAAGCTTAATATAGACACTTTACAACGGCAGAATAACGCTTTCTGCCGTTTAATTTTTGCAAAAAAAATCAGGCTGTGCCAAAACATTTATCTGCTTTGGCACAGCCGTTTTGCATACTGTCTTTATCTTTTATAATAATAAAAGCATCACAGACAGCCTTGCTTTTTGATTTTACAAATCTGTTTTAGCTTATTTCATACCCTGCTCGTAAGCTTCGATCATCTTTTTAAACGTGTGTCCCGTACGAACCCGCAGATTCTCAAGATACTTTGTGGTGGTTTCGTTGGTAAAGAGCTTGATTTTCATCTCCATATGCGTTTCGTCAATGGGCGTTACATAGATTCTGTCAATGTATTTTTCTACAAACGAGTGGTTGATTACTCCGCTGTTTGCGTCCTCGCTCGCTCGCTTAAGCGTTCTGCGCATTTCTTCAATCCGCTTTTTGAAATCGTTTCTCGTCTGCATTTCATTTTCAAGTGCGGAAATTTCCTTTTCGCACAAGGCAATCTCATTTGAGCATTGCTTTGTCAGGCTGATAAAATCCCTGTCGGAAATCTGTCCGCTTACGTTATAGCCGAGGAGCTTGCTTTTCTTTTTCTGCTCCAAATCCATTTTCTTTTTCAGCTCGTCAAGACGTCTGCCGACCTCTTCAGGCTGGCTGAGGGATTTATACATTTCGACATACTGATTTATCAGCTCTTCAACGTCGCAGGAGGTTTCCTTGAATACCTCAAGCAAAATCGGCACGACATCAGATTCGTATATCGGAAAGGATTTACAGCTGTCTGCGCCGTTTTTGATTTTGCCGCTGCATATCCACTTTGAATTTTTGTTGCCCTGTCTGTCCTTTGCATCTCTTCGATAGTAGGTTGCTCCGCAGTCGGTGCAGAACAGCTTTCCCGTCAGCAGGTTGCCGTGATTGCATTTGCCCTGACGGTTCTTGACATCCTTGCTCCGCCTTTCAAGCACATCGTTTGCCTTGTCCCACAGCTCCTCAGACACTATCGCAGGGACAATCTCTCCACTTTCGTCCTTGAACATAACCCAGTCCTCGGGCGGCAGAAATTTCTGCTTTTTCGTGAACATATCAACAACTTTGACCTTGTTGCCGACATAGTAACCCTTGTACTTCGGGTTTGAAATTATACCCGACATTGTGGTGTGGGCAATTTTGTTGCCGTTGTGGTTGCGGTAACCCTTCTCCCAGAAGATGTTTTCAATCTGCTTCATACTGTATTCGTTTGTTGCGTACAACTCGAACAGCTCACGCACCATCTTCGCCTCGTCCTCGTCAATCACAAGCCTTTTGTTGTCCTTGCGGTAGCCGAAAATTCTGCTGTTGCCAAGCACAACGTGGTCCTTGATTGCCTGCTGATGCCCGAACTTGATACGAGACGACAGCTTTCTCAGCTCGTCCTGCGCTATACTCGACATAATCGTCAGACGCAGTTCGCTGTCCTCGTCAAGTGTATTGATGTTATCGTTCTGAAAGAACACCGCAACGCCGAAGTGGAGAAGCTCTCTTGTAAACCTGATACTATCAAGCGTGTTTCTCGCAAATCGGGAAATTTCCTTTGTGATTATCATATCAAACTCGCCGTTCTCGCCGTCGGTTACCATTCGGTGAAAATTCTCACGCTTCTCGGTCGAGATAGCTGACAAACCCTCGTCAATGTAGCCCTCGACATATTCCCAGTTGGGATTTTTCTTAATCATATTCGAGTAGAAGCTGATCTGATTGTCAAGCGAGTTGAGCTGTGCGTCCTTCTCCGTACTCACTCGGGCATAGAAGGTTACACGCAACGGCAGGTCATATATACTGCAACTCCTGAGCTGTTCCCTCGTTTTTAAAATATCCATTTCTTCACTTCCCTATTTTTAATTTCGTTGTATCATCACTTTATTATGATGATTATATCACATAGTAATTTATATATCTATATCAAACGCAGAATTAGTTTTTGGAAATGTTTTCAATTTTTAAGAAAAACGTTACAAATCACACCTGAAAATTCAAGAAAAACGTTACGCATTAAGAAACACGCAAGAAAATAAGTAAGAAAATAAGCAAGTTATTTTATGTATGAGCCGCCGAATTTTCACTCGGCGGCTCATCAAATTTAGAGATACTACTCCAAAGGGGTCGGGAATCAAAGATTAATTTTCATCAATCTGTCTGCTCGAATTGGATGCAACGTCACGTTGCTATTTCCTTATACGACTGATGTACGATGCGATTTTTCCGTTCATTTTTAGTCTTTCCTCCTGCGTTATCAGCCCGTTTCTGAATAAATATTCGTTAAAGAAAGACAACCATATTTCCTTTGACATCTGCATTCTCAACTTTTCACATTCATTTTTATTAATCGCTATCTCTCCTTCCTCATATTCATTATGCTGAATTTTTGAATGTAATATTCATCATTTGTTCCTCCATTCCGAATAATAATTTACCTTGCATAGTGAATTATAGCTTGTTGATTTTTACAGTGACTTATAATCTTTACGTTCAAATAAATCGTCAAGCCGTACCTTGCCTCTTGTACGCCGGACATTATTTATCGCTTCCTTTCTCATAGCTTCGAGCCTTTCCTTTGAAAAATGTTTTTCCTCGGCAAGTATTTTCATAATAAGTTCAAGCTCAACAGCATATCGGAACAATCCTTTTGAAATTCTTTTCTGCTGTTCCTCACTAGCCTTTGCAATTTCCTTTGCGAGCTTTTCATTGACAACAGAATTTTCATCTGACAAAAGCTTGTCTGCAAAATATGAATTGACTGCATAGACAACAAAATCATTCCTCGATTTAAAGCCTGCCGACTTGATTTCTTTATCAATTTTCTCCACAAAATCCCTGTCAAGAAAAAGGCTTATTCTCTGCTTTTCATCTGACATTGTAAATCATCTCCCAGTATTCTGATACACACTTGCTGACTCCTGAAAAAACGGCTTATTTATCGGATTATTTTCGATTATGGGATACACCGATACACCAAACCCGAAATCACGACCCACAAAAGTATCACCTTTTGACCCCTGTAAAATGATACTGTGTTTTATCGAAAAAACGGCTTGTTCAAGCCAAATCCTCGGTCAGCACTGCCGTCCGATGTGGTACGCAAGGGGCATACATCAGTGCCCCTTGCTTTCTCCTGCTTAACTACCTACCCTGAAAATCACGGGCGGATATTGAAAAATCTGCTTGCTAAAGCAGTTTTTATTTCTGCCGTAAATTTGCCCGAATTTCGATTTTCGCTTGCAAGCGGATTACTCCTTGACTTCTGCAAAATAATCGCACAAAACGCCTCACGTTGGCTGACACGGCTCTTTGCGTGACAGTGTGACGGAAGGATTGACACTTGGCTTTGTATCATATTTACCGTCACTAATGTCACTGCCGTCACCGAGCTTTTCAATTTTAATAAATCTCCCCTGATTAGTTCTGCCGAATTCACAGCTGTACCCCAGACTGCAAAACTGAGAATGAAATTTCAGAAGTCTTTTAGAAAGTATCGGCGGTGTTATTTCTGTTCCGCTGTTTTCTTTGATAAGCTCTGCAAGCTCGGTTGCTGTTCCCTTAAATGATTTTTCAACAGCAGAAGAGAAATAATTATCTACGGCAACTACAACCTCGTCAAGCATTTTCACAGGAGCTTCTTCTCCGTTGTGCTTTGACCATACGAAACTCATTTCAGAAAACTCAAGCGGTATTTCAATCGTTTCAATATCTCTGCCCGAGCAATACAGCGTTGCAAGGTTGTCTGTTCGTTTTGGTCTGCTCAAAACAAAGACAGTATCAACTGCTCCCGATAAACCCGTTGAACCCGAAAGCATATTCAGAGGATCGTCGTCCCTCTGCTTTCTCAGATGATGCACAAGCAAAATTGCAATATGATTTTTGTTTGCAATCTCTTTCAGGAAAGTCAGATCATCATAATCACTTGCGTATGGATTGTTTTTTGTATCATTGTTTCTTATCCTCTGCAAAGTATCAATCGCAATGAAAACGGTATCCGGATGTTCATCAATAAAATTTTCTATCTGCCTGTTCAAACCGTCGTCAATACTTTTTGACAATATTGCAAAGTGCAGATTGCTTGGAGCTTCGTCCGTGATTTCAAGAAGTCTTGATTGCAGTCTTTCAAAACTGTCCTCAAGTGCAAGATACAAAACTGTTCCCTTGCATGTTTCGTAATTCCAGATAGGTTCACCGTTTGCAATTTGCAGACACATCCAAAGCACAAGCCACGACTTTCCTATCTTTGGTGAACCACCGAGCAAATGTATTCCCTGCGGAATCAGGTGTGATACAATAAACTCAGGTGAGTTCAACGGCGAATTCAAAAGCGTTTCACCGTCAATAGTTTTCAGCAAATCATTTTCTCTTGACATTTTTAATCCTCCCTTGTTTTAATTTCGTTGGTATAGAATTTGAATTTTTATACCGATATGATATAATAGTAGAACAGCTAAAATCATATTTAAATAAAAAAGTAAACTTTCACAAAAACGCAAAAGTTTACTTTTTGACAAAAGGAAGATTCATTGTGTTGCAAGAAAAATATTTATCGGTTCGTATAGATGATGGGGGAAATTTAAAAAGAATATTTCACACTGACAGCAGTGCAGAAAAGTTACCTGATACAACTGCCGTTGACGAAGTTCTTGATTTTGCAGGAATTACGCTACAGCGTTTTCTGAGCAACGCTGAATTAATTGATGATTTTCAAAATCAGTACATAAAAAATAAAGAACTGAAGCACTGTGTGGATTTTGATGCTTTCAATCACGCAGTTCAGTTGGCCAACGATTATTGGACAAGAAAAGATATATGTCCAAGTTTTATCACAAGTGATGAACTTAAGACAGCCATCCTTCATATTTCAAATCTGCACTTCTCCATTAATAAATTTCTATATCGCATCAATGAGAATACCGTTATGGTACTTGATGATAGTTTTAGCTTTCTCAGCAATTTTGATTGCAATATAAAATATAGCTATAACAAGAAAGATAACTCTATTGAAACGGAATATCATTTTCAATATCCTGATGATTACTATAAATTTCTTCTTATGCACTTTGTAAGACTAAAACCTAACATATCAAGATGTCGGCTTTGTGGTAGATATTTTAAAACGAAAACCAAAAAGAAAAATAAGTATTGCGGAAATACTCTCGGTGACGGAGTAAGCACATGCAGAGTTTTTGCACCAAAATTTTTCTCAAAGTCCGATATAGAAATCCTCTTTGACAAAGTCAATCAAAGAATGTATAAGCGTTACGAACGGGCGTTAAGCTTGGAAAAGAAACCTTCTGCAAAGGATCTGACCTATACTCAGTATTGCGATTGGCACGACAAAGCTATCAAAGCCAGAAACGATTGTATGGACGGGATTATCTCATTTCAGCATGCATCAAAAGTTATAGATGTTGAATAAAGCAAAACAGACAGGAGCACCACCTTTGATGTGTTCCTGTCTGTTTTTGGGTGTAAATAATTTGGAAAATATTTCTATTCTTGACTTATCACTTCAATTATTATCCTTGCTCCTAATTGGAATCCTTTAATAAAGGAATCACGCTCACATATTTCAGAAATTTCACGATTGCAATCTTTGTATTTTTCAAAGGTTTCTTTCTGCTCCTCAGAAAGAGTTGCGATAAGCTTTTCTTCATTCCTGTTGAGCAGTTTCAATAACTCTTTGACTTCATCATCCAGTCTTGCACATTTTTCTTGAGGGAATAAGTTTCCGTAATATAAATCTTCAAGTGTGTTCATTGTCGCACCGCCTTTCAGCAAGCAACAATATCACAACTGTTTTCAGAAGTCCAGCAAAAATCATAATAAATCATTTAGCAGATTCATACATTTCACTTTCTGCTGCATATTATCACTTCCGTAAACATTCAGCGTAAAGGATACATTTTTATGTCCTAAAATTTCAGAAAGAGATTTGATATCAAACTCCGGAATTTCTATCGCCCTGACCGCAAAGGTATCCCATGGTATGATGTCTTCCATAACATCAAGAAATTCTTCTCTTTTGGTTTTCTTCTTGCAGCAGCTGTACTCGTAATCGCTAAATGTCATTTGGCTCATTTTGATCGCTCCTGTGCTTTTTCTTTCATTATAGCTTAGGTATTTCAATTTTTAATTCATTATTCTAATCTAGAATTATATTTTTTATTAAATCAGTAGTTCCTTAAGTTGCGTAAAAAGCATGGATATACGCAGGCTAAGGTTGCTGAGCTTATGTAAGGTTCACGCACCATATACAACGGTATCGAAAATGGCAGAGTAAAAATAGCCAAGTATTATGTTCAGATTTTGGCTGACATTTACGGTGTTTCCTTTGAGGGCATAGCCGTATTTGCAAACGGATATGACGAGGGTTTCTATCAGGGAATGAAAGCAAGGACAAATCTTGATAAAAGTCAATATAACACCCACAGTATGAAAGTCTACCATATGGCTAAGCAACTACTTACGGAAAAAGTACACAAGCACACTCTATTCCTCGCTGAAAGCTATGGGCTATACTATTGAAGTTATGGACATTGAAGAACTTTATCCTGTAAAAATCCCTAACTAAGTCAAAAATAATATACCTGACGGCAAGGTGTTGTTCTTTCAAAGGTAACCAAGTGTGCCGGATATATTGCTCCAAGCGAGTATTACAACTTCGAGCATTTCCTGAATACTGCTGTAAATAGGTATCTAAATGAGGTCAAGGAGAGCTTTCAGAAAGCTGAGAAACATCCGAGTAATGTACGAATCATTTATTATAAAAGTGGCAAATATGTCTTTAAAAAGGAAGCTCTTCCAAGATTATTTAAGGAAATCTCTACTGACGAAAGCGCAAAATATCTAGTTCATTTAAGCAGAGACAGTATATCAAGATACTTATTCTGCCGATCAGCAGATAAGGAAACTGAAAAAAGACTTGTAGACACACGGCATTCAAGAAACAAAAGACGATGAGTAATCAGAGCTTTGAATACAGTGGTGTCAAAGTTACAATTCCTTTTAAAAAACAAATAATAAGCTGAAAAACGCTCACAACCAAGATTGACAAAATGGGACATGTTGTAATATAATTATTATGAATAAGTATATTGTTTATATGATTTTACTTATTTAGGAGGAAACCGGTATGGATAGAATAGATGCCCTTAAACAGCTTGTACAGCGTTTTACTGATAACATCAAGGAGTACAAGAAAGATACCTACAATGAACATTCCTGCCGTGATGAATTTATCAATCCTTTTCTTGGAATTCTTGGTTGGGACGTTACTAATAAAAAGGGGTTAGCACCTCAGTACAGAGAGGTCATTGCTGAGTATCACGCAAGTTCAAGCGATCGTCCTGATTATTCACTAACGCTGAGAGGTGTCGCTAAGTTCTTCGTTGAAGCAAAGAAACCTCATGTGGATATTAGCAAAGATCCATCTCCTGCTGTTCAGACGAGGAAATACGGCTGGAACGCAAAACATAAGATAGCTGTACTCACAAACTTTGAGTATTTCATCATTTATGATACAACGACTATTCCAAATGATAACGATAATTGTTCTGTTTCTCGCTACCGTATTTATAAATATACAGAATATGTAGATAAACTCGATGAGATTGCCAAACTTGTATCGAGAGATTCAGTTTACAGCGGTGATTTTGATAAGTATTTCAGCGACACATTCAGTGGCACAGGGAGTCAGAAGCAGCAGGTTGATACCCTTTTCTTATCACAGATCAATCAATGGAGAGTAGCCTTGAGTAATGAACTGTACTCAAAAGGTGGACATTATACTTCTCTTGATGTGCTCAATGATGTTGTGCAGGAATTCATTAATCAGATTGTATTTATAAGAATATGTGAGGATAAAAACTTACCTCTCTACCATAAGTTGAAAGATACTATCGCTGATCCTGCTACGCTTCATAGAGAGTTGGAAGCTCTTTTCCGTGATGCTGATAAAAGATATAACTCTGGTATGTTCTCCGGGGATTATATCATTTTCGATCTAAACAACAGCGTTATTGCTGATATAATCAAGGGACTATACTACCCTCAAAGTCCATATCTTTTCAACATTATTGAGCCTAATATGCTCGGTAAGATATATGAAATGTTCTTGACAGAGCAACTCACTATACTTGAGAACGGTAAGATCGGACTGGCTCATAAAAAAGACTGTCTCAATCGTTCCGTTGTAACTACTCCAACCGAGATTGTAAAGTATATGGTAGAAAAAACGCTTTCTCGTCTTTGCAAGGATAAGACACCTGACGATATATATGAGCTTCACATTGCCGATATTGCTTGTGGCTCCGGTGTATTCCTAGAGGAAGTATTCCAGTATCTACAGTCTTATTGTGTAGAGTGGTATCTTGAAAATGACAAATCACATCTTATTGAGATTGACAATGGAGGATACAAACTTCCTCTTGAAGAAAAGAAGAAGATACTTTGTTCCTGCGTTTATGGTGTTGATATTGATATTCACGCTGTTGAGGTTGCAAAATTCTCTTTGCTGATAAAGCTGATAGAGAATGAAACTGCCCCCTCTGTTAAAACAGTAACACCTATATTGCCTGATCTTAGCACCAATATTCTTCATGGTAATTCGTTGGTCAGCGATGCGGAGCTGAAAGGCATCAAATATACAAAAGAACAGCTTGTAGAAATCGTTCCGTTTAATTGGGATGAACTTGCAGTTAACAGCTTTGATGCTATTGTAGGCAATCCGCCCTATGTTACCACCGAGGATATCCATTCTCTTATTCCTGCACCCGAATTTGATATTTACAAGAAGAAATATAAAACAGCACACAAGCAGTTTGACAAGTATTTCATCTTCCTTGAAAGAGCTTTGCAGAAAACAAAATATAACGGTTATGTGTGCTACATTATTCCTAACAAGTTTTTCAAAATCGGTGCAGGCACTAAACTCCGTGAGTTTATTGCAAAGGAAAAGTATCTCGTAAGTCTTGATGATTTTGGTGCAGCGCAGCTCTTTGAAGATAAGACAATTTACAGCTCCATTATTCTTATGCAGAAGAAGCCACAGGATAGTTTTAAATACACAAACGTAGATTCTGTGAATAACTTGTGGATCGGTAAACCTACTGACAGCATAGAGCTAAATAGTTCATTGCTTGATGAACTTCCGTGGAAACTAACATCAGACTTTGAGTTTCTGGAGATACTAAAAAATATCGAGCCTGTATCTGCTCCTTTAGAGAAATTTGCTGAGATCTTTAACGGTATCCAAACAAGTGCTGAAAGGCCAGTACCAATCTATTGGTTCTCAGGGGATGAAATTATCAGCGAAAATGAAGATACCATTACTGTAAAGAAAGAAGATAAGGTTTATTCTATCGAGAAGAAAATACTTAAACCATACTTCAAGCCTACTAAAAAAGCAGAAAAAGGGCTGACAACATACAATCGCCTTTCAACAGATAAGAAGATCATATTCCCCTATGACAGCGAGGGACATCTGATTCCGATTGAAACTATGCAGTCAGATTATCCTGGAACATACACATATCTGTTAGATTATTATGACAGATTAGTTCCTAAATGCGTATCAAAGTCAGGCATAAGAGATGTTCCAAATGCCACAGCAGAAACCTGGTATCAGTATGGAAGAACGCAGGCACTAACGTCGTTTATTGATACTCCTAAGTTGATCGTTAAGGTAATGGCTAAGGATAATCCCATGTACGCTATGGATGATGCTGATATGCTTATTGCTTCCGGGGGAACGGCAGGCTATTGCGCAGTTACCAATAAAGCTGATAGCCAGTATGAATTAGAGTATATTCAGGCTTGGCTTGCCAATTCCTACACAGAGAAGATATTCAATATTGTTGGCAGCGACTTTGAAGGCGGATTCATTTCAAGAGGCACATTTGTACTGTCCTCTCTGCCTTTTGTAAAGCTCAATTTTTCTGATTCAAAACAAAAGGCTCTGTATGACCGAGTGGTTGAAGCAAGCCGAGAGGTCTATGCTATCAATGACAAGCTCTATCAGAAGCCGTCTAAACAAATCGAAACGACACTTGTACGTCAGAAAGCATCTCTGATCAAGGAAATAGATGAACTTATTTCCCATGTTTACAGGTTAGAGTTCTAAAGAAGGTAATTATTATGAGACTCAAAAAGGATAGTTCCGAACAGAAATTAAGAGGAGCATATTATACACCATTGCAGCTTGCAAATGCAATGGTGAGCCTTGTTGCGTCCCAAAACATAACCAATGTATTAGAACCGAGCTGCGGTGACGGTGTATTTCTTGACAGCCTTGCATCATTGAAACTTCTTAATAACATCCCCAATATCACTGCTGTTGAAATAGACCATGATGAAGCGGAGAAAGTCAGCAATAACTATAAAGATAACGAGAATGTTCATGTGTTAAACCAAGATTTCTTAGACTTTTATCAGCGAGTTTACGGAGAACAGACCTTTGACCTTATTCTTGGCAACCCTCCGTATATTCGCTATCAGTATCTTACCGAAGAACAACGTGAGATACAATCAAGCATACTAACCTCTCATGGAATGAAGTCCAACAAGCTTATAAATGCGTGGGTAGCTTTTCTTGTAGCTTGCGTTCAGCTACTTTCTGATAACGGAAAAATAGCGTTCGTTATTCCTGCTGAGATACTTCAAGTGGTATATGCTGAAGATCTTCGACTTTTCCTTTCCAATCAGCTTTCAAAAATCACTTTGCTGACCTTTGAGCAACTTGTATTCCCCGACATCGAACAGGAGATACTTGTATTTATTGGAGAAAAGGGCAAGGAAGAAAAAGGCATAAAAATAATCGAACTAAGTAATCTTGAAGATTTTAAGAAACTTGATCTTAATTCAAATGGATTTCAAAAATTAAAGCATGTTAAGGAAAAATGGACTAAATACTTTGTATCAGCAGAAGAAATAAAGGCTATCCAGTCAATTCGTTATGATAAGCGATTTAAGAAGTTTTCCGATTTGGCTCTTATCAATGTTGGCATCACCACAGGAAACAATACTTATTTTTCTGTTGATAAAGAAAGAACCGAGGAATATGACTTATCTTCCGTTACACTCCCACTTATCGGAAGGAGCTCTCATGCTCATGGTATCTACTTTACAGATAGCGATTGGCAGGAAAATATAGAATCCGGCAAGCGTGCAATGCTAGTTAGCTTCCCTGATATGCCTTACAAGGATTATCCTGATAAACATAAGCAGTATATTGAACTTGGTGAAAAAAACGAAGAACATAAAGGATACAAATGCTCTATTCGTGATAGGTGGTATATTGTACCGTCGGTATGGATACCAGATGCTTTTTTTCTCAGAAGAAATAATCTGTATCCCAAGTTTGTGCTGAACCGATGCAATGCCGTATCTACCGATACGATGCACCGCATCAAGTTTAATGAGGGTGTAAACGCTGAAAATGCTCTTCTATCATACTACAATAGTATCTCATTTGCATTTACAGAGATATGTGGCAGAAGCTATGGCGGTGGTGTACTTGAAATACTTCCTGGAGAAGTCGGTAATATAATGCTGCCGATAGTGGATAAGATAGATGTCGATTTAAGGAATGAACTATTAAAGCAGATTGACACTATCGTTCGTAACGATGAAGATATTGAAAAGGCTCTTGACCTTGTAGATAAAAAGTTGTTAGTTGATGTATTAGGTATTGATAAAAAAGTTTGCACTTCTTTCCGTAATATTTGGAAAAAGATGCAGAAGCGTAGGCTGGGGAGAAGATAAATGGCTAATAATGGACGAAGCGCTGAAAAATCAATAAAGGGTTACTACTATCAGTTTGATTATTCGATAATAAAAGTTCTGGAACTTAAAAATGATGATGATACTATATGTATTGAAGGCGTTGAGGATGTAGACATTTCTGATGAAAACAGTGTTGTATTCCATCAATGCAAATGCTATGAGAGCTCAAAATATGTACCTTCTAAAATCGCTCCTGCAATACGACAGATGTTACGTCATTATGCAGAGAATAAGTCGAAAGGCTATCATTATCATTTATATGGAACATTTGAATCAGGTCAAGAAAACTATCCAGGATTATCACTCCCATTTATTAAGGAAAAGATTTGCACTTATACAGACAAAGGAGTTCATCATATTCTATATAATGAACTTTTATTAAGTGATAACGATTTAAATGAGTTTATCAATCGATTAACTGTGGATGTGAATGCTCCGAGTTATCTTGAACAAGAAAAGAAAGCAATTGATACTATTTGCGATTCGCTTGGATGCCGTCCTCAGGAAGCATCTCTATATTACTGTAATGCATTATATAAAGTTAAACAATTAGCAACTCAAACCAATGAAGCGGAAAGAATTATAAGCAAATCAGATTTTATTAGTGACATAAAAACAATTGATGCTCAGTTTGAAATGTGGCTTCTTCATAAAAGTGGTGTGACTAAATTTGCTAAAGCTATCAAAAAGCGATATTTTAGCAACGGATTAAACATCTCTCCATATAATCGTTTTTTTATAATAGAATGTGATAATTATACCTCCACTATAGAATTGAAATCCACCATATTGCATATTGCTGAAAAGTTTAGTAAGCTAACACAACGTGCTAAGCCTAAGTTCTGCCCCTATTTTTGCTTTTATGGTCTTAATGATGATCGTTTACTTGATTTAAAGAAATCTCTTGTAAAAGATAGCGTGATGTTTTCTGATGGATATGATTTTAGAGGTGCAGACTTTAATCCTTCTTCCATTGTAAAAGAACCAAGCAAAGAACATCCTACTAAGTTACGAATTATTGATAGCATTGATTTGCTTGATAGCGTATATGAGTTATCCCAATCAACCATTGAAGTATACCAGTTTTACAAGAATAAGACTTTTTATGATAATGAAAACTATTATCATATCAAGATACCATTTGAAAGCATTAATGATATTGCTCAGATGATATAAGATTAGGAGGATATTATGGCTGTTGAAAAAGAAAAAATTAATGCAGAAGTCATTTCTGTTCTTCCAAATAAAGTTAAAATCGTGGTCGATAAGTTAGAGGACTTTCAGCTTCCTTCCGAGAAATTAAAAGTTGGCTCTTATGTAAGAATATCCGATAGCGATGATGCTGTTATGCTTGCAATAATAGAAAACTACTCAATCGAGAGTATTATAAATTCAGAGGGTGAACCTGATAGAAGATATATATTAGAAGCTAATCCTTTAGGAATATTACGAGATGGTGACTTTGAGCGTGGTGGAGATACCATTGCAATACCGCCCAAAGACGTAAAACCAGCCACACGAGCTGATATTGATGCTATTTATACTCAATCAATAGCAGACAAGGAAAAGTTTGTATTTGCAAATCTATCTACAAATCCTGATATCCCTGTGCCGGTAAATGGAAATAGGTTTTTTAACAAACATATTGCCATAGTAGGTTCTACAGGATCTGGAAAATCCCATACTGTGGCAAAAATCATTCAATCTGCATTGTCAGTAAAAGAAGGAACATATGAAGGATTGAACAACTCTCATATTATCATTTTTGATATTCATTCGGAATATAGAACTGCTTTCCCCAATGCAAATTATCTTGATGTAGCGGATATAGTATTACCTTATTGGTTGCTAAACAGTGAGGAATTACAGGAGTTGTTTTTGGATACAGAAGCAAATGATCATAATCAGAGAAATGTATTCAAAGAAGCTGTCATTACTAGTAAAACCAATCATTTCAAAGGCTCTCACGAGAAGAAAGATAGAATTAATTTTGACAGTCCTATTCTCTTTAATATTAAAGACGTGTTGTCGTTTTCACAAGAGAAGAATAATGAAATGATTCAAGGAAAAACTGGTCCGAAGCAAGGTCCTTTGAATGGCAAACTCTCAAATTTTATTAGTCGTTTAGAGAACAGAATAAATGATAAAAGACTGACGTTTTTATTAGGAGATAAAGTACAGAACACAACTTTTGAGGATACCATCAAACAATTTATTGGCTATGGTGAATCAAAATCAAATATAACAATTATTGATTTAAGCGGTGTCCCATTTGAAGTATTAAGTATCACTGTATCACTTATATCAAGGCTATTGTTTGAATTTGGATATTACTACAAAAGATTAAGACATCAGGATAACCCAAATGAAACAGTAAATAATGATACTCCATTCCTATTAGTTTATGAAGAAGCTCATAAATATGTTCCTAACAGTGATTTGGTAAAATACCGTGCTTCGAGAGAGTCTATTGAACGAATCGCAAAAGAAGGAAGAAAGTACGGAATAACCTTGCTGCTGGCAAGTCAACGTCCTTCTGAAATTTCAGAAACGATATTCTCTCAGTGCAACAACTTCATTACAATGAGATTAACAAATCCCAATGATCAAAATTATGTAAAAAGGCTATTACCGGATACTATGGGACAGCTGATAGATAAAATGCCCACTCTTAAATCTGGGGAATGTCTTCTAATTGGTGATGCGGTTGTATTGCCTTCAATTGTAAAAATAGAAGAGTGTAACCCAAAACCTTCCTCCAATGATATTCCCTATTTAGAGTTATGGAAACAAGAATGGATCGATCTTGATGTTCAAGCTATTGTGGATAATTGGAGGCAGTAAAACGACTGCACCATAAGATACAGACATTTAATAGACATAGTTTGTGAATAATATATAGACATAAACTCGCAATTGCGCTCTCTATACCTACAATAATATTCTCCAGACCGAGCATCTTCGCTGCACATCACAGAGAATAACTCCTTGATAACAATTGACGGAGGTATGAAAATGGATATTGAAAGAACAAAACAGATTAAGTTCCTTTTATTAAGATGCAAATCTTTAAAAGAAAATATGATAAGAACTCTTAACGATAGTTCAACAAGTGTTACAGGAAGGTACTCATCGTTTAAAACATATGCCGAAGAATATAGTCATTTAGCCTATGAAGTTAACAAAGTGATCGACTTGTCTAAAGAAAGAATTTTGCTTTACGATGTAAATAAGATGAAAGGGTGGGCTGATTCAGTTTGGCCGCAACAAAAAGAAATCATTGACAGTCTTGTTGTATATACAGACACCCTTATTGCTTTCTTGGAAAAAGAAATTGATTTTATAGATGATGAATATACCAATTTGGAAAATTTTATAAAGAACAAATTACGAAGCTCTCTTTTTACTCAACCGGAAAAAGAAAAAGAAGTACAAAATACTATTGAAGCTCTATTCATCGGTAAAGGGTGGAATAAAGGCATAGATTATGATAGAGAAACCGGTAAATTTGAGTTTTCAGGTAAAGAGTACATACCAGATTTTATAGTTCCAAAGCTTAATTTGTGTATAGAAGTAAAACTGTTAAAGGAGGGCAGAAAATCAAAAGTGATCGAAGAGATCAATGCCGATATAACAGCTTATAGTAAGGAATATAAGCGGCAGATATATGTTATATATGATCTCGGAGTCATACGTGATGAAGTAGAATTCAAACGAGATATAGAAAATGCCAAAGATGATATCAAAGTGATAATTATAAAGCATTAAAAACCTAAGTTAGTTATGGACATTTTGTCCATAACCTGAAATGCCATGATAATACCTGAATAAATAAACAGCTGTACCCAAAGGCACAGCCGTCCAATCTCAAATATAAGCCATACACTCAAACACGATCTCCCTTGCCATACCCACTAAGCAATTTTTAAGGCCGAGCATTTTATCGGTATCTCCGCTAAGTACAGCTTTCTAATTGCAACTGTCGGAGCTCTTCCAACGCTCCACCTAACGAGAGATAACTTTGCTGACTTTCAGTTCCAGATCATCAAGGTACTGTACGATCTTCCCCTCATTGACGAGCCTATGAAACCTATCGGGGGGTACTTGCTGTCAGAGAAATGAAGATGAAACCTGATGTAGTCGGTGTGGTATGTTTTATGCTCCTCGGCAAGTGTATTAACAGTCATCGTGTTAGTGTCCAGTCTCCATATAGGCACATTCTTTCTTTTCTGATGGCAGTATGCCGCCTGTTCACCCTTATATCTGCTCATAAATTTATCATCCATATCATAATATTATACAAGGATATATCGGATATTTTATCCGCTTAGATGTCTAAAAGTTAGTAAAATGCTATAAACGGATTTTTGTAAATTGTGCTAAAATAGCGTAAATTAGGGTAATTTTAATACTGCTAAAAGAGCCGAAAAACGCCCTGAGATTTTCAATTATCATCCGTTTAATAATTTCTTATTTATTGTGACATTCATTTTTTCGCTGTGTTTTTCAAAAGCTTTGTATTTTTAGATGTTATCTGAGTTTGCTGTGCAGGATTCTCTGATTTTCCTGAAATCCGAGTTTAATTCAACAACATCCCAGATTGAGAGCACAATGCTGATTGCGGCAATCGATGTCCAGCTTACTGACTTAAATACCAGTAAATTAAAGGCTATGATTATTGAACTGCCCCAAGTCATGCAGACAGCACAAAAAAGCAGGTCTATGGTAGAACATTAAATTTATGCAATAAACTGATTCCGTTTTTCTAACGGGGTCAGTTTTGTTTTTGTTTGAATACGATATTGTCCATTTTTTACGGACTTGTTCATATTGCTACAGCTATTGCTGAGATTAAAAATTTTGAACCTACTGCGAGTAAATATTTCTTTTTCATTTTGAATTTCTCCTTTGTGTTTTTGTTTGTTTCTTTATTGTGTCTATGTCATAACAAACCGACTGTGACAAGATACGGACAAAATCAAAGAAATTTTAAATTTTTTCAAAAATTCTTTGAAAACATAAAATTGCCAAGCAAATCTAAAATTTACTTAGCAAATTGTAAATATTTCTGTTCTTCATCTTTTCGGATTTTAAGAGAATTTCTAAAGTATTTCGCATAGTTTTAATGATTTTATAATAAAATCAACTTATATTCGCATAAATTCTTCTGATTTTCTTCTAATTTATTCTTTTGCACTTTTTAGTTGAAAATACTTAGCCATCTCTTTTTAACTTTTCAGTTCAACAAAAAATTCAAGTATTTTTATAGACTGCTTTCTTCACTTTATCTTGGGTGGTTACTAGGGTGGCAACTTGGGTGGTGACTTGTAGGGTATCTTGTGGGGTGACTTGCAGGGTATCTCGTGGGGTGACTTGCAGGGTGGTACTTATTTCTATCATATAACTGTAAAGTATTGTTTTAAAAAACATCTCACTCGTGCAAATTCCCACTTTACATATCCTTTCAGGTCAAGCAATACACCTGCAAATCTCATTGATTTTTTCGGATTTCGCAGTTGTATCATCATATAATTATTATTGGTGTCAGGTTTTATAAAAATATCCCCGAAAGGCAGAGGATGATTTCTGCCTTTCGGGGAGTGATGTTTATTATTCAATTAAGTCTAAAAAATGCGATAGGCAAGCCGTTTTTAATAGGTTACTCTTACCTGATATGTAACCTCCTGACGGTGTCCTTCAACATTGCGGTTATTGCGTATGTAAGACTTATTTCGTACGGGTAACATCTTTTTAACCATCTGACCGCCTACAGAGCCTGCCTGACGGCTTGTTAAGTCGCCGTTGTAGCCCTGCTTGAGGTTTACGCCTACTTCGCTTGCGCACTCCATCTTAAATCTTTCCATAGCTTCCTTAGCTTCGGGAATGTTTAACTGATTGTTGTTGCTTGACATAGCTTTTTTCTCCTTATATTTTTTACTTGTTTTTAAAATAAATCTATATTAAGCAAGAAAAATTAAAGCAAGCTTTCAGATTTATTAACCTGAATGTCTAAAAGGATATTGCTTTAATCACCTTGCAAGTATATTTTATGAACAAGCAGCCTTAATATAGCAAGAAAGTTTTGCTATATTTTTTGCTATGTCAAAATGATTTATGATGAGAAGTTTAATCTGTTTTTGGAAATGTTTTCATTTTTTAAGATAAACGTTACGCACCATACCTTAAAAACCAAGAAAAACGTTACGCATTAAAAAATACGCAAGATAATAAGCAAGATATTAAATATTTTTCAAATAACGCTCTTTTACAGAAAATTGAGCCTAAAACAAGGTCGGGTATTCAAACCGAATTACCCAAAACACTCCTGCACTTCGTGCCGCCTTTCTCTGAAAGTGAAAACCCTCTTGTCATATTCGCTGATATTTTTCTGACCTAAACTTCACTCTTACACAGCGGATGTGGCTTTTTGTATTTACAAAATAATTGATACACAACACTTGCAACAAAACCCAAAAACTAAGGAGTACCGTCCTAAGAACGGTACTCCCATTTGATTATTACTTATTTTACGTGATAATTGTAACTGCGGTCAGACTAACTCACCGATTTTGTAGCCTGTTTCAATATCGGCAACGAACTTCTGAATTGCTGTTGCGTCATTTACGTTAACCTTACCGTCGCTGTTTACATCGGCAGCCTTTGACTGTGTTTCGTCAAGTGTTACTATAGAAGCTGCCGCTCTTTGAATTTCTGTTGCGTCCTTAATGTTAACCTTGCCGTTTCCGTCAACGTCACCGAGCATTACGTTGCCCTGCGGAGCGTCTGTTGTAGGCTCTGTTGGAATTGTAGGAACTGTCGGTGCAGTAGTCGGGTCAGTCGGATTTGTAGGAACTGTCGGCTCTGTAGGAACAGTCGGATTTGTCGGTTCTGTCGGATTTGTTGTCGGTTCGGTTGGCTCTGTCGGATTTGTTGTCGGTTCGGTTGCCGGCTCTGTTGTAGGCTCTGTTGCCGGCTCTGTTGTAGGCTCTGTTGTCGGCTCTGTTGTAGGCTCTGTCGGAACCTCAATATCCTCTACGCTTCCTACCGAATAGTACTTTGTTACAGTGCATACGTTGTTTTCAGCGTCGGTAGCCTTTACGGAAAGCTTGTAAAAGCCTGCCTCTGTCGGAGTCCATGAAGCTGATGAAGCTGATGAATTCTGTATTGACTGATCGTTTACAGAGAAGTCATATGTAACGTCACCCTTATTATTGTAAGGAGTAGCAGAAAGTGTGAGCTTAGTATTTGCTGCCTGTCCTGAGCTTAAATCAGCTCCGAAATCAACCTCAAGCGGAGCTTCTTTAATAACTGTATCATTGAGTAATGCGCCCACACGTGCAAGCGGAACTGTTATAGTATCAACATCATCTTTTTCGTGAGATGTTGACGGGTCAGGGCCGTATTCAACGTTTGCTACATCGAGCATTGAAGGGTCGTGAGGCAGGGTATCCATACCTGACGTACCGTAGGTGAGAATCTGCATAGCACCGATACCCTTGGTTTCGATATATTCCCTGTCAATTCCGAGTGTAGAAAGCGGAATTGATACCTCATAAATATAGCCGTAGTCATCCTTGTAGCCTAAGTCACGGAAATCTACCCAGTTAGAGGCGGGATTTGTATTATCACCGAGAACACGTGAACCCTTAGGAGCATTTATGCCGTAAATATTCTTGCTGAGTGTTCCCTGATTGTATTTAATCTTGAAGCCGTTCTTGTTATCCTGTGCTTGGAATGAGGTTACGCCGATAGGAATTCTTGTGTCATAATTGAACAGATATGTGCCGTCGTCAGCAAGTGTGTCAGCCTTGAAAATAGAAGCGCCGCCGTTGGAGTTGTTTGAGTCCATAGCGATTAATGTATCTATGTGTGTTTCATAGCCTACGCCGCCATCTCTTGCTACACCGCCGTCACAGCCCCATACGAACGGATTTGTAAAGGTTGAGCCGTCCTTGTTAGTGCCGGTTGCCGGACCCTTAGCCTGCTTGTCGGGGTCGATTGAAAGGGCAAGATACATAGGACAACTGTTTCTGTAAGGACGAGCCTCGTTAGAAGCGGCAAAATTGTCCTCAGGAGAAACGATATATGATACGTTTGCCATTTCCCACATAAAGTAGAGGTTGTTATCGTCCCACGCACAGTACAAAGCATAGGCGTCCCACGGCTGCTCGTGCATTGAAGAAGGCATATAAACACGAGGGTCGTCGTTTGCAACACCCTGTGCGATTATCATTGAGCTGTCCCAGTCGCTTACATCGCCGTCAACTGAAATTGTCTTGTACTTACCGAGCTGTAAATCAGGGTTTGTTGCATAGTAACCTGCTTCAGCCTCTGTTGTGTGACCGTCACTCTTTGACGAAAATGTTGTTTTTGTAACAGTAAATTTCTTTTTGTAGGTAAAGGACTGTGTTGTTTCAACACCGTCGTCGCCTGTTGCGAAAAGGTCAAGGCTAACTGTTGAATCTGCCTTTTTACCAAGACCAACTTTAATTACTGCGCCGTCTGTGTATTCTGTCTTTGGTGAACCGTCAACAGAATAGAAGCCCTTTGAAGCGTTTTTAAGACCTAATTTTACGTCAATATAATCGGTTGTAAAGGTAGTACCCGTTGTAACGTAAGAGACGCCGTAGCCGTGGTCATCCGGCTTGCCGTAGTCTATCCACATAAGGTCGGATGTAAGAAGCTTGCACTCGCCCGTTTTGAGTGAAAGGCCTGCGCCTGTGGGGTACTGCTCCTTGCCTGCGCCTTTTTCAAGACCGTTGGTAAAAATGATGCGTTCGGATTTGAATTTTGCAGGGAATGTCATTGTGTAAAGACCGCCGGCGTCTTTAGTCATAAGCTGTCCCGGCCATTCTGCGTTTTCTTTTGTTCCGTAGGCATAAACATAGACCTCAGCCCAGTTGAATGCAGAATTGTCAAAGTACACCTGTGAACCGTCTGTTGTAACGGCAGAAGCCGTAAAAGCGGTGAATGCAACGGTTGTTAAAAGCATTACCGCTACAAGCAACAGACTTGTGAGCTTTCTTGATTTTTTCATCGTTAATTTCTCCTTTATAAAATTGATACAGAATATCAATATAATTATAACACTTCAAATTATTATGACAAGCTACAATGTAAATTTCGTATAAATATACAATACTACGTTAGATAATTTGGTAAATAACACCACCCTTTTGCCCTAATGTATAATTTTGTATATTCGTTTTTAGCAATTATAACAAAAGAAAGTTTATAAAATACAAACTTCAAAAATTTGCCGGGCAAGCTTTCTGCCTGCCCGACAAATTTACATCTGATTTTATTTTACAATTTTTCTCTGTCGGTCGGTAATTGCGTGAGCTTGACTACATTTGTATAGCCGAGCGCTTCGCACCTTTACTCTTTAAATTCAATTTCTATTCTGCCGTTTACTGTGCCGGCACTCAGCTTTTTAATGCCGTATTCTTTATTCTTTAGGTTGCATTTTCCGAGAACTGTGTCGGCACTTATTTTGAAGTCCTCTTGCTTTCCGACAATGCTTCCTGTAATTTCGCCGTTTACAGTATCAAAGCCAAGGCTTTCCGAAGCTTCAAGTGAAGTAAAGGATATTCTTCCGTTTAAGGTAGAAGCCTCGATTTCTTTTGCCTTTATGTCATCAAGAGAAATTCTGCCGTTAGTTGTTACTGCACTGACTTCATACTCTGCATTGATGTTTTCAATAACAACCTCTCCGTTGCTTGTTATCGCTGTCAGTCCCTCTTTTAATTTTAAATCGCTGACCTCGACCTCTCCGTTTACTGTTAAAATTTCTATATTGTCTAAAGTAATATTTGACGGTATTTCAATCACTGTATTTTTATTACCGCTGAAAATGTCGGACAACGACCATATTCCTATTTTTTCAAACCAGCTTCTGTCGTCACGGCGTTCAATAATGAGCGTACCGTCAGTATTCATATTTATATAATACTTCTCCTTGTCGGATTCATAGCAGGAAACACGAACCTTGTCAGAATTTGTCGGAATAATTTTGACCGCTGAATTTATATCGTTAAATGATATTGCTGTCAGTCCTTTTGTATCATATTCGTACTGCTTCTGCTCAAAACCTGATGATGAGTGATCACTGCTCGTTATGTTATCCCAATTTAAAAATAATCCGACGCCAAAAAAAGCTCCTCCGATTATTACGAATACTATCGACAAAATAAGTAAAACCTTAACAACCTTTTTCATAAAGCAACACTCCCCCTTTTTCAGTTATATAAGCGTTTAAAGAGCTTTTCTAAGCCTCTGCAAACAACGACAAGCAGCTTAATAAGTCCTTTAGCTGCGTAGAAAGCACCAAAGCCGAACAAAAACGACAAACCGAACAGCAGTAATACACTGCCTAACGCCATAAAAACAGAGCCTATGCTGAAAACTGCCGAAAACGGCAGCGATATAAGACACGCAACAGCCGCAACAAAAAGACCAAAGGTTGCAGCACAAATGCCGATAACTCCACCCCACAAGCCGATATATACACCACACGCACCAGCAAGAAGTCCAATCCATACAGGAAAGGTTACTACAAGCACAATAATCAGAATAACCTGCTTGTCGCTGAATTTTACCTTATTCGCAGTACCCTGTGTGGCTGTATTTTGTGATACAGGGATATTGCTTACAGCGTTGCTATCTGCATTTTTGCCGTTTTGCGCACAGCTTTCGTTGTAATCGTCAATTATTCTTTGCGCTATTATGTCAATGCTCTCAAGGTCGGCTATGGCTTGCTCCTCTGTCATACCGTCCTCTTTTCTGTCCTCAATCTGCTCCGAATAATACGTTGTAGATTTACAGATTTCCTCCTGCGGCAAACCGTTTAGCTTTGCTTCCAGAGCTTGTATAAATTCACTTTTAGTCATCAGACTGCGCCTCCTTGATAAAGTTAAATACACTCATTACTGTGCTCCAATCGTTTAAAAAATCTCTCACACGTGCTTTGCCCGACGGAGTTATTTTGTAGTATTTTCGCAGTCTGCCGTTGTACTCCATACTGTAAACGACAAGAAAGCTTGCGCTTTCAAGACGTTTTAATATAGGGTACAGCGTCGACTCGGAAATTTCTATAAACTCCGATAATTCTTTAATAATGTTATAGCCGTAGGAGTCTTTTTTATAAAGCGACGCCAGAACACAGACATCCAATAATCCTCTTTTAAGCTGAGCGTCCATATAACCACCTCACACGATATACTATATCGCACGTAGTATATCGTGTCAAGCTGTTTGATGTTTTTTCTTTTAAATTTCAAAAAATCTGTTGACAAAACGGAAAAACGAGGTATAATATAATCATCATATGAATAGTTGTTCATATGTTCATTTATAAAAACAACTGCAAAGGAGCTTTTACTATGTGCGCAGAACATATTAACCACAGCGAAATCGTTAAAAATACCAACAGCAAAATGATTGATATTGACACGCTCTTTGAGCTTGCCGACCTGTTTAAGGTTTTCGGCGACAGCACACGCATACGCATTATGTGCGCTTTGTTTGAAAGCGAGCTGTCCGTTTGCTGTATTGCAGATATCTTGGGACTTGAGCAGTCAACTGTTTCTCATCAGCTCAGAATCTTACGTCAGAGCAAGCTTGTAAAGGTTCGCAAGGAAGGCAAGCAGAGCTTTTACAGCCTTGATGACGACCACGTAAGGCAGATTTTTGAAATGGGACTTTCTCACGTTACGGAAAATGATAAATAAGGGGGATAATTATGACGCATAAGCTGATTTTAGACGGACTTAACTGTGCAAACTGTGCCGCTAAAATTGAGGATAAAATCAAAAAGACAGACGGTTATTCAGATGTTAATTTTGTTTTTGCGACAAAAGCACTGACGTTAAATGCTGACGGCAGTCAAGATATAGTAAATGAAATTCAGAAAATCGTTGACAGCATTGAGGACGGAGTGACCGTCAAGGAATTAAAGGAAAGCACACCTGAAAATAAAACACATAACAAGGGTACTTCTAAAATTATAAAAATAGCTCTTTCGGCACTTCTGCTTATAGCCGCCTTAGTCTTTGACAATGCTTTTCACATTCAGTATTTAACAGCCGTTTTGTGCGGAATTTCTGTTTTGTTTTCAGGCTTTGAGGTTATTGTAAAGGGTATAAAGGCTGTTTTTAAGCTCCGACTTGACGAAGCCACGCTTATGACTGTTGCAGTAATAGCCGCCTTTGTTCTCGGTGAATATTTTGAAGCCTGTCTTGTGACGTTTCTGTTTGCAATAGGCGAGCTGTTTGAGGAAAAGGCAGTCGCATCATCACGAAAAGAAATTGAAAAGCTTGCAAGCATCCGCCCCGATAACGCAACACTGCTGACAGAGGAAGGTCAAACGCTTGTAGATGCAAGAATGGTTAAAACAGGTGACACTATACTTGTAAAGCCGTATGAGCGTATTCCTCTTGACGGTGTTATCTCAAAAGGCTCTTCTCTGCTTGATACATCAGCCATTACGGGCGAAAGCCAGCCGATTGACGGTCAGGTTGGCTTTGAAGTAATGTCGGGTATGAAAAACGGAGAAGGCATAATCGAAATAACGGTTACAAAGGAATTTGAAAATTCAACGGCAAGCAGAATTTTAAGGCTTGTTGAGGAGTCCTCCGCATCTAAGGGACAGCGTGAAAAGCTGATAACACGCTTTGCCTCCGTTTATACTCCGATAATGCTGTTGCTGTCGGTGCTTATCGCAGTAGTACCGCCGCTGCTTTCGCTCGGCAGCTTTGATTTGTGGCTGTACCGTTCTCTTGTCTG
Source organism: Acutalibacteraceae bacterium (assembly GCA_051881615.1). GTDB lineage: Bacteria > Bacillota > Clostridia > Oscillospirales > Acutalibacteraceae > CAMFTQ01. The sequence goes on from JBJEQF010000013.1 coordinate 124,672, forward strand.
TCTTGTTGCGTCCTGCCCCTGTGCTATAGTGATTTCTGTTCCGCTTTCATATTATGCAGGAATAGGCTCAGCCTCAAAAAACGGCGTTCTTATAAAGGGCGGAAGATACGTTGAAGCCTTGGCACGAAGCGACAGCTTTGTCTTTGACAAAACAGGTACGCTGACTACAGGTAGGCTGACGGTAGCAGATGTAAAAGGCTACAACGGTTACACTGCTGAGGAGGTCTTATCATTTGCCGCCGCCTGTGAAAAGCACTCTGCCCACCCTATCGCAAACGCTGTCAGAAGCAAGGCGAAAAATTGCAAGGAGATAACACTTGATAATTACAGCGAAAAGGCAGGCTTTGGCGTAACGGCTTTTTACGGCGACAAGAAAATCAGCTGCACAAACGCACGTTCACTCACAGATGAAATGAAGAAAACAGCCGACAGCAAACACAGCGTATTTTTGCTTATCGACAACAAGCTTGCAGGCAGTTTAGAATTCGGCGATGAAATAAGAGCTGAAGCAGAAAGTGTTTTAGGCGAGCTAAAAAATCTTGGTGCGAAAAACCTTGTTATGCTGACAGGCGATAAAAAAGAAAAGGCAACGGAAACAGCAGATAGACTGAGCCTTACCGATTTTTACAGCGAGCTTCTCCCCGATGAAAAGGTAACAGCTGTGACAAGCCTTAAAGAAAAAAGCAATTCCTGTTGCTTTATCGGTGACGGAATAAACGACGCTCCTGTTCTTGCCGCCGCCGACTGCGGTATAGCTATGGGACTCGGCAGTGAAGCCGCCATAGAAGCGTCTGACGCAGTACTAAGCTCAGGTGACCTCAGACAGCTTCCTAAAGCCGTTAAAATATGCAGAAAAACTGTTGCTACGGTTAAATCAAATATTGCTTTCTCGCTTGCCGTAAAGCTCGGTGTAATCATACTGGCAGCCGCAGGCATTGCGCCAATGTGGACAGCGGTGCTTGCCGACACAGGAGTAAGTGTACTTTGTGTGCTTAATTCTGTGAGAATTTTAAAGAGTTTTTAATAGTAAAAAATACTGTCACCTTTGATTCATATTTTAGGTGGCAGTATTTTTATGTTTTTCTGAATTTTTGTGCCGCACATAAAGAACAGCTGAGCAAAAGCGCAGGCTTTGCAGATTTTAATATGGTACAGCACTCGCCTAATGTAAAGCCTGTTGTTATTATATCGTCGCAGATAAGCACCTTCTTGCCCTTGACAAGTGCTTCGTCCTTTAGCTTATACACGCCCTGCACGTTTGTTTTTCTGAGAGTTTTGGGCAAATTGTGCTGCTTTTGATTTTGCTTATCCTTTATAAGCGTTTCTTCGTAGCTTATACATAGAATACGTGATACGGCTATTGCAAGGCGTTTTGAGCAGTTACGGCTTTTTCTGTTTTCTCTTTTATATCGGGGAACTGAGGTTATTATGTCAAATTGTATATCGCCGTACTGACGCTTTACCTCTTCTGCTATAAAATGAGCAAGTGAGTCTGTGTAATATTTTCTATTATGAAACTTCAAGAGCTTTACCGCCTTTGCATATACACCCTCATACAAAAAGGGAGATACGCACCGCACACCCGAAGATGTGTATGTAGCAAAGCCTTTTTCGGGCAGATTACTTTTACAATCAGAGCAGGCTGCTTCATCATTACCTATAACAGCATCACAAAAGGGACAGCGTTTTGGAAAAACAGAGCATCTGAGCTTACACAATAATGAAAACACTTTACCGTTCACAGACATCACCTCTTTTAACTTATTTTCACATATTATCATATTCCTTTTATCCGCACAATTAAAGCTGTCAGAGGTTTTTGCTTATGCTTATTTTATATATTGAAATATCACAAAAAATAGCACAAAAAATTGTGCAAAAGTATGTGTAGTTATCCTATTTTGTTGCAGATATTTACATTTTATCAAATTTTTGGTAGAATTTACGTGTGAGTGTATTTATTTATATTTCGCAATAAAATATTTAAAGGAGGCTACCGCCTTGACAACCGAGGAAATGAAAATAGTTGACGATATTGTTACCCGCTACAACTGCGACAAGGGTAACCTTATCCCTATTATGCAAGACGTGCAGTCGCATTTTCGCTATCTGCCAAAGGAAATTCTTTTATATGTTGCCGACAAAATTGACGTCAGCATTTCAAAGATTTTCGGCGTTGCAACTTTTTACGAAAACTTCTCTCTTGAAGCAAAGGGTAAATATGTTTTAAGAGTATGTGACGGCACAGCCTGCCACGTAAGAAAATCCACAAGCATTTTAAACGCTATAAACGAGGAGCTTGGTCTTGACGATAAAAAGCACACAACAGACGATATGCTTTTTACCTTAGAAACAGTTTCCTGCTTAGGCGCTTGCGGACTTGCTCCTGTTATGGTAATTAACGATGATATTCACCCTGCTATGACTCCCGATAAGGTCAGAGCGCTGATTAACGAAATAAAGGAGCGTGAAAAGAATGGATAAAATGTTAAACAGTCAACAGCTTCTTGATATTCAGGATATTGCAAAGCTGTCGCTTGACAATCAGCAGAAAAAGGTTCTTGTATGCTGCGGTACAGGCTGTGTATCAGGCGGCTCACTGCTCATTTTCAATAAGATTTCAAAGCTGTGTAAGGACGCAGGCTTATCTGTAGCCGTAGAATTAAAGCTAGACCCCGAGAATAAGGTTGACGTGGGTATGAAAAAGAGCGGCTGTCACGGCTTCTGCGAGATGGGACCGCTTGTAAGAATTGAACCTCTTGACGTTTTATACACAAAGGTAAAGCTTGAGGACTGCGAAGAAATTTTTGAAAAAACGCTCAAAAATGATGAGATTATCGACAGACTGCTCTACACGCTTGACGGCAAAAAGTATCAGAAGCAGGACGAAATACCCTTCTACAAGCAACAGACAAGAATAGTTCTTGAAAACTGCGGCAGAAATGACGCTGAGGATATTTATGAGTACATAGCAAAGGGCGGCTACTCGGCATTTTGCAAGGCTCTGTTCGGTATGACGCCAGAAGAAGTTTGCGAGGAAATTTCAAAGTCAAATCTGCGTGGCAGAGGCGGCGGCGGCTTCCCGGCAGGCAAAAAGTGGACTCAGGTGCTTAATCAGAAAGAGCCTGTTCACTATGTAGTATGCAACGGCGATGAGGGCGACCCCGGCGCATTTATGGACAGAAGCATTATGGAGGGCGACCCTCATAAAATGATTGAGGGTATGATGATTGCAGGCTATGCTACAAAATCAAACGAGGGATATATCTACGTTCGTGCAGAATATCCGCTTGCAGTATCAAGACTTCAGATTGCTATTGAAAAGGCTGAGAAGTTAGGCCTTTTAGGCGACAATATCCTCGGCTCGGGCTTTAGCTTTAAGCTTCACATCAACAAGGGTGCGGGCGCATTCGTTTGTGGCGAGGGCAGTGCATTGACAGCTTCTATCGAGGGCAACAGAGGTATGCCTCGTGTAAAGCCGCCACGTACAGTTGAAAAGGGCTTGTTTGAAAAGCCGACAGTTCTTAACAACGTAGAAACGTACGCAAACGTTCCTAAAATCATAGAAAACGGTGCAGACTGGTACAGGGGCATCGGTACCGAAAGCAGTCCCGGTACAAAGGCATTTGCGCTTACAGGTAACGTAAACAACACCGGTCTTATTGAGGTTCCGATGGGTACAAACCTCAACGAAATCATCTTTAACATCGGCGGCGGCATCAGAAACGGCAAAAAGTTCAAGGGCGTTCAGATAGGCGGTCCTTCGGGCGGTTGTCTTTGTCTGCCTGAGGAGCATCTTAATCTTCCGCTTGACTTTGACAGTCTTAAAAAGGTCGGCGCTATGATAGGCTCGGGCGGTCTTGTAGTTATGGACGAGGAAACCTGTATGGTTGAAGTTTCAAGATTCTTTATGAACTTCACTCAGAACGAGTCGTGCGGAAAGTGCGTTCCCTGCCGTGAGGGTACAAAGAGAATGCTTGAGCTGCTTGAAAAAATCACAGGCGGAAACGGCACTCCCGAGGACGTTGAGCTGCTCGGCGACCTTGCAGACACTATTTCAAAAACTGCTTTGTGCGGTCTTGGTAAATCTGCCGCAAGTCCCGTTGTCAGCACACTTAAATACTTCAAGGACGAGTATATGGCTCACGTAGTTGAGAAGAAATGCCCTGCCGGAGTTTGTCAGGCATTCAAGAAATATACTATTGACGCTGACAAGTGCAAGGGCTGCACAAAGTGCGCACGTAACTGTCCTGTGGGCGCTATCAGCGGTACTGTTAAAAATCCGCATACTATCGACACAGACAAGTGCATCAAGTGCGGCGCCTGCGTTTCTAACTGCCCGTTCGGCGCAATCGAGGAGGTGTAATTATGGGTGGAGTAATGTATATTGACGGCAAACGAGTTCCGTTTACAGATGAAAAAAACGTGCTTGCCGTAATCAGAAAAGCCGGCATTGATATGCCTACACTCTGCTATTATTCAGAGCTTTCAACATACGGTGCTTGCAGAATGTGCGTTGTTGAAAACGAGTGGGGCGGTATTGACGCTTCCTGCTCAATGGTACCGAGAGACGGTATGAAAATCAAAACAAATTCCGCTAAGCTGTTAAAGCACAGAAAGATGATTATTGAGCTTTTGCTTTCATCTCATAAATGCGACTGCGCTATCTGCGGAAAAAGCGGTTCGTGTAAATTACAGGAGCTTGCGTTTAAATTCGGCGTAAGAAATATCCGCTTTGAGGATACAAGAGAACAGCTCACTCCCGACACATCGTCACCGAGCATTGTTCGTGACCCTAACAAATGTATTCTTTGCGGCGACTGCGTTCGTGTATGCTCGGAGCTTCAGGGTATGAATATTCTTGACTTTGCTTACCGCGGCTCTGAGCTTAGAGTTATGCCTGCGTTTAACGCACCTCTTTCAGAAACAAAGTGCATAGGCTGCGGTCAGTGCGCCGCAGTTTGTCCGACTGTTGCTATCAGAATCAAAAAGGATATTGCGCCTGTATGGGAGGCAATTTTTGACCCGAACAAGCGTGTTGTTGCACAGGTAGCACCTGCTGTTCGTGTAGCCTTGGGCGAGCAGTTTAACATTGACGGCGGAGAAAACGTAATGGGCAAGCTCGTTGCCGCTATGAGGTTTTTAGGCTTTGACCACGTTTACGACACAACGCTCGGCGCTGACTTTACTGTTGTTGAGGAAGCAAAGGAATTTCTTGACCGCTTTAAAAACGGCGGCAAATTCCCGATGTTTACCTCCTGCTGTCCTGCATGGGTTAAGTATGTATGCAATTCTAAGCCTGAGCTTTTAGACAATATTTCAAGCTGTAAATCACCAATGCAAATGTTCTCACCGCTTATCAAGCGTTACTATGCAGAACAGGACGCTGCTTCGGGCATAGAAAAAGAAACGGTAGTTGTAGCAATTATGCCATGTACCGCTAAAAAAGGCGAGGCTGCAAGAGAGGAGTTTATCAACAACGGCGTAAGAGATACAGACTTCGTTCTGACAACACAGGAAATCGCCGATATGATCAGAGAAAGCGGCATCGTATTTGACGAGCTTGAATCTGTAGCTCCCGGTATGCCGCTTGGTTTAGGCTCGGGCGCCGGTGTAATCTTCGGTACAACGGGCGGTGTTGCAGAGGCTGTTGTTCGTTACTGCGTTGACGATAAGCATTCAAGCGTTCTTGATGAGATTGAGATGTGCGGTGTAAGAGGTCTTGACGATGTAAAAGAGGCTACTCTTGAATTAGACGGACAAGAGGTAAAAATCGCCGTTGTTCACGGACTGAAAAGCGCACAGGAGCTTATCAAGAAAATTGAAAATGGCGAGCTTTTCTATCACCTTATCGAGGTTATGGCTTGCAAGACAGGCTGTGTAGGCGGTGCAGGTCAGCCGATAGGCTCATTCGGCAAAAAGAAAACACGTGCAGACGGTCTGTATAATGCCGACAGAATGTCGCAGATTAAGCGTTCGGAGGAAAACCCGATGCTTGTATGGCTGTATAACACTCTTGTAAGAGATGACGCTCACAAGCTTTTCCACGTTCACTATAATCCTGCCGAAAACAAGTAACCATATTTCAATAATAATCCCCTCAGAGCAATAATCACAACAGCTCTGAGGGGATTTAGTGCGTAAAAAACAGGTATTCCAAAGGATTTTTCTCCGTAGAATACCTGTTTTATTTGATTATGTCTTAATTACTTAATAACTCTGACTCTGATAACACCTTCAACTGCTTCTATTGCAGCTGCGTCTGCGTCTGCGCCTGTTGTATCGACGAGAGTATAAGCGTATTCGCCACGGCTCTTGTTGTCCATATTCTCTACGTTTGCGCCTGTTGTACCGATAACCTCAAGAATTTTTGATAAGAGCTTCGGTGCGTTTTTGTGAAGAATACAATATCTTACATCGCCTGTTCTTGCCATTGAAGCGTTAGGATAGTTTACAGAGTTTACGATGTTGCCGTTTTCAAGGTAGTTCTTAACCTCATCGGCAGCCATAACTGCGCAGTTGTCCTCGCTTTCGGGAGTTGATGCGCCGAGGTGTGGCATTGCGATAACGCCGTCCTCACCGAGAATATCGTCTGTTGCAAAGTCTGTAACGTATGCTGAAATCTTGCCGCTTTTAATGCCTGCAAGAACATCTGCTGAATTTACAAGACCGTCACGTGAATAGTTGAGGATTCTTACGCCGTCCTTCATCTTTGCGATGCTTTCGGCATTTATCATCTGCTTTGTATCAGCGTTAAGCGGAACGTGAACTGTGATGTAGTCGCTGTTTGCATAAATATCGTCAAGAGATGTAACGTGCTTTACACCTGTTGAAAGCTTGAGTGCTGCGTCAACCGACAGGAACGGGTCGTAGCCTAAAACCTCCATACCTAAGGACTTTGCTGCATTTGCAACAAGAATACCGATAGCGCCAAGTCCTACAACGCCGAGCTTTTTGCCCTTGATCTCGGGACCTGCAAACTGGCTCTTGCCCTTTTCAACCATTTTGCCGACTGCGTCACCGTTGCCCTTTAATGTCTTTGCCCACTCAATACCGTTTATAACCTTACGTGAGCTCATTAAAAGTCCCATAATAACAAGCTCTTTAACTGCGTTTGCGTTAGCGCCCGGAGTATTGAAAACAACAATACCCTTTTTTGCGCAGTCATCAAGCGGAATGTTGTTTACACCGGCGCCTGCTCTTGCTATTGCAAGAAGGCTCTCGGGCATTTCGTATTCGTGCATAGATGCACTTCTGACAAGGATAGCGTCAGGATTTGCAATACTGTCGCCTACTGCATAATCCTCACCTAAGCGGCTTGTGCCAATTTTTGCGATTTTATTTAATGTAAGAATATTATACATTTCTCTCTTCAAACTCCTTCATAAATTTCACAAGAGCTTCTACGCCCTCGTATGGCATAGCGTTGTAGATTGATGCGCGCATACCGCCTACAGATCTGTGACCCTTGATGTTTACAAAGCCGTTTTCTGTAGCTTCCTTGACAAATTTTGCGTCCATATCAGCGTCACCTGTAACAAACGGTACGTTCATAAGAGAACGGTCCTCAGGAACTACCGTACCCTTGAACAGCTTTGAGCTGTCGAGATAATCGTAAAGGAGCTTTGCCTTTTTCTCGTTTAACTCCTTCATCTTTTCAAGACCGCCGATTTCGTTTTTGATCCACTCTAAAACGAGCTTTGCAATATAGATTGTGTAGCAAGGCGGAGTGTTGAACATTGAGCCGTTGTCTGCGTGTGTCTGATAGTTGAACATTGTAGGAGTAATCTCCTGTGCGTTGCCGATAAGATCCTCACGGATAATAACTACAGTAACGCCTGCCGGAGCCATATTCTTCTGTGCGCCGGCATAAAGTACGCCGAACTTTGAAACGTCAATAGGCTCTGAAAGAATACAGGAAGAAATATCTGCAACAAGCGGAACGTCGCCTGTGTCGGGCAGCTCGTGATAAACTGTGCCGTAAATTGTGTTGTTCATACAGATGTGGAAGTAATCTGCATCCTTAGTAAATGTAGACGGGTCAAGCTTTGGAATATAAGAGAAGGTTTTGTCCTCAGAAGAAGCTACTACATTCGCCTTTCCGTAGCGAGCGCCCTCCTTGTAAGCCTTTTTAGCCCACTGACCTGTGATAACATAGTCAGCCTTGCCGCTTTTTGTCATAAGGTTAAGCGGAACCATAGCAAACTGTGATGATGCGCCGCCCTGTAAAAACAGAACCTTGTAATTGTCAGGAATGTTCATTACCTCACGAAGCAGAGCCTCTGCCTCTTTGATAATGCCGTCATACACCTTGCTGCGGTGTGACATTTCCATTACAGACTGGCCGCTGCCCTGATAGTCGAGCATCTCGTCTGCTGCCTTTTTAAGAACAGACTCAGGAAGCATTGACGGACCTGCCGAAAAATTGTATACTCTTGCCATTTCTAATCTTCTCCTCACTTAAACGGAAGCTTCGTACTCCCGATTTTTAATACATTATTCTAATTATAGACCTACTTTATTTTAAAGTCAATAATTTACCTGTGTTTGTTATAGTATTCTTTAATTTTATCAAAGGTTTCTCTGCTTATCACGTGTTCAATACTGCAAGCGTCACTTTCTGCTGTTTCTTTGGATACGCCTATGCTTGTGAGTATCTCTGTAATAACCAGATGCCTTTCATATGTTTGTTCTGCTATTTCTCTGCCAAGGTCAGTAAGCGTTATATATCCGTTTTCATCAACCGACAGATAGCCGCCCTCTCGCAAAAGCTTTACCGCACGGCTTACGCTCGGCTTTGAAAAATCAAGCTCCCTTACAATATCAATAGAGCGTACTGCTCCCGTTTTGTTCTGAAGTATCAATATTGTTTCAAGGTAATCCTCGGCAGACTTATATATATTCATAATACAACCATTCCTTTTTATCCGAAAAGATAAAAATCATCTGAGCTTCATTTCGCCTACTACGCTTTTGATGTCGTCACGCATACGAATTGCCTCTCTTAAAGCCGCCTGTGCATAATCTCTTTCGTCACAGCCTTCCTTTTTCCAAGCGCACATAATACCTCTGCTTGAGTTGATTATTGCGCCTATGCCGTTTTCGTCAAAGGCATTCTTTACGTCATTTGCTCCGCCGCCCTGTGCGCCGTAGCCGGGTACAAGGAAGAAGGTTGTTTTAAGCTGTTCTCTTAATTCCTTTAGCTGTTCTGGATATGTTGCGCCTACTACTGCGCCTACGCCTGAGTAGCCGTATTTTGAGGGAAGCTCCTCTCCCCACTCCTCGCACATTTTGCCCATTCTGTGGTAAACTGTTTCGCTGCCCTCAAGCTCTAAGTTCTGCAGCTCACCCGAGCTTGGGTTTGATGTTTTTACAAGTACAAAAATACCCTTGTCGCCCTTTTTGCAGATGTCAAGAAGCGGTGCGATACCGTCTGTTCCTAAGTAACCGTTTACGGTAAGAGCGTCACTGCCGAAAGCATCAAATTTTTCTCCCTCTACTTCGGTTGTGCCTAAGTGTGCCGTTGCGTAAGCCTCCATTGTAGAGCCGATGTCGTTTCTTTTGCCGTCTGTAATTACGAACATACCCTTGCTCTGCGCATACTTAATTGTTTCTGCAAGTGTCCTTACACCCTGCCAGCCGTACATTTCATAATATGCAGCCTGTGGCTTGATTGCAGGAACAACATCACAGAGTGCGTCAATAAGTCCCTTGTTATATACAAGCAGAGCCTCTGCCGCACCCTCAAGAGTTTTGCCGTATTTTGCAAAGGCTTCTTCCTTGATATAAGAGGGGATATAATCAAGCTTTGGGTCAAGACCTGCAACAGTAGGATTTTGCTTTTCAACAATTTTTTCAATAAGTCTGTCAAATGCCATAATCAGTTCCTCCGTATTTGTATATTATTTATTTTAAGTTTCATCAGTGAATACGATTTTACCGTCTGAGATTGTAAGCTTTACCTTGCCCTTCAGCGTCATATTCTTAAAAGGCGTGTTTTTGCTTTTGCCGTGGAGATTATTTACATCTACTGTATATTCCTCGTTCATATCAAACAGCACTATGTCGGCAGGTGCGTTTTCTTCTATACTGCCTGCGTTGATACCAAGGATTTCTGACGGATTCACGCTCATTTTTTCGATAAGCTCGTTTACCGTCATAATACCTGTATCTACAAGGTAGGTAATGCCGACAGAAAGCGAGGTTTCCATACCGATTGAGCCGTTGGGCGCATTTACAAAATCCGCTTTTTCCTGAGGAGAGTGCGGTGCGTGGTCTGTTGCTATTGCATCGAGCGTACCATCACAAAGTCCCTTTATGATTGCAAGCCTGTCGCTTTCTGTTCTAAGTGGCGGATTCATACGAAAATCTGCGTCACGCTTTAAAAGCTCTTTGTCTGTCAGAGAAAAATAGTGCGGTGCTGTTTCTGCCGTAACCCTTACACCTCTTGCTTTTGCATCTCTTATCAGCGCAACCGAGGTTTCTGTGCTGACGTGGCAGATGTGAACAGGCACGTCATAGGCGGCGGCAAGTGCAATTTCTCTTGCAGTACCGCAGTCCTCTGCAGCTTTTGGTATGCCCTTTATTCCTAATTTTTTAGATACCTCGCCCTCGTTGATTTTGCCGCCCTTTGCAAGGTATAAGTCCTCACAGTGTGCAACAACAGCCATTTTAAGCTTTTCAGCCTTTACCAAAGCGTCTGCAAGCATTTTTGTGTTTTCAACAGGTCTGCCGTCATCTGTAAGCGCTATTGCTCCTGCGTTTTTTAGTTCGTCAATATCTGTAGGCTCAAGGCTTTTTAAGTCCTTTGAAATACTGCCTGCAACGTACACCTTAGCGTCTGCGTTCTTTGATTTTTCGAGGATATAGGATACGGTTTCTGCACTGTCTGTAGCAGGAGTAGTATTCGGCATTGCAAGCAGTGATGTAACTCCGCCTGCGGCTGCCGCCTTACAGCCTGAAATAATATCCTCCTTGTAGGTCTGTCCGGGGTCACGCAGGTGAACGTGCATATCAACAAGTCCGGGTGAAGCGATAAGACCGCTGCCGTCAATTACAACGTCAGCCTGTGCAGACAGTGTGCCGACAGACTTAACTATGCCGTTTTCTATCAGAATATCGCATACGCTGTCAAGACTTTGCTTTGGGCTTATTACACGTGCGTTTTTAATCAGAATACTGTTTTTGCTGTCGTTATGTATTACTACTCTGTTTATAGTAATCACCCTTTTCTGTTATTCGTTCTTTGCTGTGGTCGTCTTTGGGGACTTTTTTTATTTTTCTTTTTTCTTATTTTTCTTTTTATAGCTCGTGAGATGTTAATGCAGAGGTAGCCTAAATGAACAAAGAAATATTTTACACCGCCGCAAATTGCAACAACGACAATTACTGCCGTATCCTTAATTGCACCGAATGCCTTTTTAAGTCCTGAGAATCTGTTTTCTTTTTTATCCGTTTCTTCAAAGAACGAGTCAACGGTTTCAGAGCCGTCTATTTCGTCCTCATAGATTTCTTCAAAATAGTCCTCGCCCGATTCAAAAATATCCTCTTCCTTTAAAAGATGCTCAGGCTTATGCGTAAGCTTTGTGAATACGCCTGTAGTTCTTTTTGCCACAGCCGGTTCTTTATCTGCAATATCTATTTCATCAAAGCTTTGCTCATCGTCCGTCGGTAACTCTTCGTATTCGTCTAATTCCTGCTCAGCTTCGCAGATTTCTGCCTTACTGTCGTCAATATGCTGTTCAAGCTGATAATCTCTTGCGACAAACTCCTCTTCCTGCTCGTCATCATCAATTCCGATAAACTCGTCATCGTCATATGACGGCTCGATAAAGCCGTATTCCTCGTTAAGACGGTTCATAATTCTTTCGTGCTTTTTCTGAGGTGATTTGTAGCGTTTGATTATAATCACAAGCACAACAATTATTGCGATTACGACTGCACCGATAACAGATGCGATAATTATTTTTTCTGTATCCCAAAAAGCCGGACCGTTGCCGAAGGACACAGTCTCCATAACAGAATGGATAAACGTGTTTTCCTCTGCTGTCGGCACACCGTTTGCCGTAGCAAAGGTCAGGTTAATAATCATTCCGTTTACAACTGTATTACAGCATATGCCGTAAACAGGCGTATTTCCGTTTTTGTAGTTCATCAGAAATTCAAGGAACGTAACACCCGAATATTTAAGAGTTCGGCTCTCTGTATACATTCCCGACTGCATATAGCTTTGCTTGATAGTTTCAAGCTCGTTGTTTTTGAGCTTGCCGTAATCGTCAATAGCAATACTGTTTTCGTCCTTAGTCATTGTAACAGCAAGCGAAATACGTTTATCGAGCGTTTTTGCCGTCAGGTAGCAGTCTGCGCTCTGAAAATACGCCTGAACATCATCGTAGCTTTCAAACATAGCAAAATAAGCGTCGTTACTGTTGCTCTGTCGTGTTACCGCCGCCATATTATTTGGCAGTGTTATACTCATATCAAGCTCTTTTACATATATTGTTGTGCCTGCGGCGGCTTCATCATCGGTTGCAGCCGTTACGCTAAGCGGCAAAGCCGAGGTAAGCACACAGCACAGCAGTACGCATATAGTTTTTATTTTTCGCAACAAACAAAACCAATTCCTTTCAGAGCTGTTATATGTATTAGACCTCATAACAGCTATATATGGGCATTATACCATTTTTTCGCAATAAATACAATACATTTTGACAACAAATACAGAACCGCCGAGAGAATTTACCCTTGGCGGTTCTTTTATAAATTAAGTTGTATTTTATATCGTCTGCAAAACTATCTGAGAATCCTGCGCAGTTACGTTGATTGCAGAAATCTGCTCTCCCTTGCTGTCGATAATTGCACAGGCGATTTTGTCCTCTACCTCTTTGCGGATTATGTTTCTTAAATCTCTTGCTCCGCTTTTGCCTGACGCTGATTTTTCTGCAAGTGCGCTGCAGGCTTTTTCGTCAAAGGTAAACTTAATTCCCTTTTCAAGCAACGTTTCTGTGTATTCGCCGAGCATTAAGGCTGAAATCTTTTTGAAATCGTCAAGGCTTAAATCTCTGAACACGATAATCTCATCAACACGTGCCATAAATTCGGGACGTAAAAACTCTGCAAGAGATTTCATCACCTTTTCTTTTGTAGCGTCATACTGAGATTTGCCGAAGCCTAAGGCATTTTCTCGCTTGTCAGAGCCTGCGTTTGAGGTCATTACAATTACTGTATTCTCAAAATTAACAAGTCTGCCGTGCGCGTCTGTCAGCTTGCCCTCGTCAAGAATCTGAAGAAGAATATTCAAAACATCAGGGTGCGCCTTTTCTATCTCGTCAAAAAGAAGTACAGAATACGGTCTGCGCCTTACCTTTTCTGTCACCTGTCCTGCCTCGTCATAGCCTACGTAGCCCGGAGGTGAACCGATGATTTTTGAAACGGAGTGCTTTTCCATAAACTCCGACATATCAAGCCTTATGAGCGTTTCGGGAGTGTCGAAAAGCTCCTGTGACAGAACCTTTACAAGCTCTGTTTTACCTACGCCTGTAGGACCTACAAAGATAAATGATGCAGGTCGGCGGCGAGGTGATATCTGAACTCTGCTTCGCTTGATAGCTGATGCAAGCGCTTCTACAGCCTCGTTCTGACCGATGATTTTCTCTTTCAGTCTGTTGTCTAAATCGGCAAGCTTTGCAAGCTCGTTTTCACGTATGCGTGATGACGGAATACCCGTCCACAGCTCAATTACCTTTGCAAGATCCTGCTCTGTTACGCTTACTATGAGATCCTCTCTGTTTTTGCCCTCAAGCTGCTTATCTATATTAGCTATTTCAGTCTTGACGTTTGCAAGTGCCTGATAGTCAACATCCTCCTGCGCATATATGCTTTCAATCTGCAAATTGAGCTTGTTTTTCTTATCCGTCAGTTTATCGAACTGTTCAAGCTCACCGTTTGCAAGGGACGCACAGGAGCAAGCCTCATCAAGCAGATCTATAGCCTTATCGGGCAGAAATCTGTCTGTGATATATCTTTCGCTGAAAACTACAGCCTTGCGTACAATATCGTCTGATACCGTCACCTGATGGTGCTGTTCGTAGTAGGCTTTAACACCTCTTAAAACCTCCATAGTTTCTGCGATAGTCGGCTCGTTTACCGTTACAGGCTGAAAACGTCTTTCAAGAGCAGAGTCCTTTTCGATATATTTTCTGTATTCGTTAAAGGTAGTTGCACCTATTACCTGAATTTCTCCTCTTGACAAAGCAGGCTTTAAGATATTTGCGGCGTTCATTGTGCCCTCGCTGTCGCCTGTGCCTACAAGGTTATGAATTTCGTCAATAAACAGAATGATGTTGCCTGCGTCCTTAACCTCTTGTGTAAGTCCCTTAATTCGGCTTTCAAACTGTCCTCTGAATTGTGTGCCGGCTACAAGCGCAGTTAAGTCAAGAAGCTGAATTTCCTTATCCTTTAATCTTTGCGGAACGTTACCCTCGGCAATTCTTGCGGCAAGTCCCTCGGCTATTGCAGTTTTGCCTACGCCCGGTTCACCGATTAAGCAGGGGTTGTTCTTTGTTCTGCGTGACAAAATCTGAATTACACGCTCAATTTCCTTATCTCTGCCGATTACGGCGTCTGTGTTGCCATCTCTGGCTTTTTTTGTTAGGTCATAGCAATACAGGCTTATATGCTTTCTGTTTGCTTTTTTCTCTTTTTTATTTTTCGGCTTGTCGGCGGCTGCTTTGTCCTCGCTTTGCTTACTGCCGCCGAACATATTACTCAGAAATGCAGGAAAAGCAGGTGCTCCGCCCTTTGAAAAATCGTCGTCATCGTCGTCAGGCTGTGCCTCAAGTGCTAAATTGTCTGTAAGCGACTTCACCATTTCGCTTAAATCTCCGCTTTCAGCCGAGTCGCCGAGCAGTGCAGTCATTTGCTCCTGCATCGACTCTAAATCATCATCTGAAATGCCCATTCTTTTCATCAGATCGTCAACAGGCTTAATGCCAAGCTCCTTGGCACAGGTCAGGCAGTAGCCCTTTGGCTGTTCGTTTGGCTCTGCCGAATTTGAAACAAAAACCACCGCAGGGTTTTTGCCGCATCTTGAACAAATCATATTTTTTCTCCTTTACCTTCTTAATGATATTCTATGTCACATATTTTCTTTTCTTAATTTCAAAAAGAGCTGAAAATACTTTACAAGCGCAAAAATCATTGTAATTGCTGTCAGGCTCATCAGAACGATTGTGAGTATGTCGCTTTCAATCTGAAAAAAAGCCTTTAAAAATACTATTAAGCATACAGAAAAATAGAACACAATCGTGCCGACCTTTCCGTACCATTTTGCGGCAGGAGGTTTAATTCCCTTTTTTATCATATACAAACCGCCGCACAGCATAAGCAAATCCTTTAGTGCAAGTATTACCATAAGCGGTATTACTATCGGGAACATTATGCAAATACATACGGCTACCGCAACAAGCGTGAGCTTGTCTGCCACAGGGTCAAGCAGCTTTCCCAAGTCCGACACCTGATTAAGCTTTCTTGCCAAAAGTCCGTCAAAGCAGTCGCTAAGTCCCGACGCTACAACCGTTGCCGTTGCCTCGATATATCGCTCCGTTATAAAGAAATACAAAAACGGCGCAATCAGCACAATTCTGCAAAATGTCAAAATATTCGCAACTGTAAAAATTTTTTCATCCGACAGTGTTTTACTTTTTTCTTCCATTTCCTCATCCCTCATTTAAAAAGGCTTGAACCCGTAATTTAATATGGCTTAAACCCGTAAAATCCTTCTGTTTTGAGCAAATCTGTATCATAAAAATACTTAAACAAATAAGTCTGTGATATTTGACTGTCTGTTTCCTGTTTTGTCTGATTAAGCATCATCGGAATTGACGCTTTAAAAATCATAGTGATAAACAAAACTACAATTATACCCTTTACAAGTCCTAAAGCTCCGCCTGCTACTGTATTTATCTGCTTGATAATCGGTATATTAAACACCCTTGATATTGCCTTTACCAAAAAGCCTGTTATTATCATCATCAGAATAAAAAATACCAGAACTAAAATTATATTGATAAGCGAGATTATCACAGGCGAGATAACCGACTCTATTATCTCTGCTCCTTGCTGCGGAGCCTTTTCAATAGCTGACTCTACAGAGCCGCTGACCTGCTGTGCGTCAAAGCCTAAGCACTTAAACAGCGACGAAACATATTGCGGAAACGACTCAATAACATCTGCTATTGTAGCCGTTATGTCGCTTAGTCCGTTTTCTTCTATTGCCGAAGAAACAGTGCTGAGAATACTCTGCCTGAAAAACGTTGTGTAAGCCCATTGTGAAACGGCATTACCGAGAAATAATGCCGTAATAAATGAAACAACCAAGGCGACTAAGCTGAGCAGTGTTCTTGCAGCACCCTTTGCCGCCCCTGTTATAACAAACAATACTATTACAGCAATAACAGCTAAATCAAACCATATCATAATACCATCCCTCTATAGATAAAACAAATTACTGCTCGTCACCGCTTGCAACCGACTGATTTGCATCTGACGGTGCGGTAAATACTATTGTTTCCTGTTGTTCTTTTTGTGCATCATTTGTAAAATCTACCATACGTATCTCGCCTATGCCGAGTATATATGCGTTGTTGTCGCTGAAAATCCGCACTGCTCTTGCGTCTGTTCCGGGGTTTACCGTGTTTAACAGCTCGCCCTCTCTGTTGTAAACATAAACAACACCCTGACTTAATACTGCGATTTTGTCCTTATAAAGACTTATTGACGTAATCTTTAGGTCAGTGTCTATTGTTCCTGTGATTTCTCCGTTAGAATTAAAATAATTGATTGTGCATAGTCTGCCGTCACCGCTTCTTGACAATGAGGTAACAAAACAGCCTGTGTCTGTATTTATATCATAGCCTGTAAGCATCATTTCCTCGTAGCCTGTGGCGGCAACCTCTCCGTTTGACAGGTTTATTACATAAGAAGCGTCACTGCCGATAACAGAAACTGTGCCTGTTGAAAGATACTTTACACTATAAAGGGTGTTGTTGTCAAATTTTTTTACAAAAACAGGCTTTTCGCTCTTGAAATCAAGGTAATAAACAGCGCTTTGCACTGCGCCGTTCTGAGCTGAAATACCGCAGGCAACTGCACCGCTGCCCGAGGAATTAAGCGTTATTCCCGTAATGTAATAATCGGCAAAGGAGTAAGCAAAAATCTGCTTGTTGCTGCTGTTATATACATAAAGCTTTGACAGATAGCCGTCCGACTGAGTGACAAGCGCATAATAACCGTTTGAATTGATATCGGCTGTAAAGAGCTTGTCCGGAGCGTCTGCCGTATAAAGATTTTCTTCTAAGGAATTTATCATAAAGCCTGTGCCGTTTAAATTATACACGAGGTACTTATTACCGCTGTTTACAACTATCGGCTTTGAAAAGCTGTGCTGTGTTGCAGAAATACGGTATCCGCCGCCGCTTAGCGTTACAAACGAGGTGTCTGAGGCATATGACAAAAAGCTGTCACGTGATTTGAAATTGCCCTCGCTGACGGTAGTTCCCACAATGCTTACGGGGTAGCCGTCACCTCTGTTTGCGCCTAAAAGCTCATACTGAATCCAGCTTGTGATGTTTTCATAGGTCAGCTTTTCTCTGTTTGCAAAAACAAATACAAGCAGAGCCGCCGCAAAAATTACAAGCGCAACCTTTAAAATCTTTTTTACTGCATATTTTGTAACCTTTGGGTCTTCATTTTCGTAATCGTCAAGAGGAATCTCTTCATAGCTCATTACCTCTCGGTCTGTTTTCTTTTCATTCTGACTGTAGCGGGGTCTTTTTTTCTTATTCACCTTTCCCATAACCTTTCCTGTATCAGTTGTCAATAATTTACCTTGTTAAGGTACAAGCCGCAGGCAGGAGCCGTAGGCCCTGCAAAGCTTCTGTCCTTTTTTTCAATAATTTCCCTTATACCGTCAGGCGGTATTTTCCCCTGCTGAACACGCAAAAGCGTTCCAACCATAATTCTTACCATATTATATAAAAAGCCGTCAGCCTCTACCGTCATAGTGACCATATCGCCGTCACGTGTAACAGAAAAGTGCTTTACATCTCTGACAAAATCGCCCTTTACCCTGCAATCAAGCGTACAAAAGGACGTGTAATCAAACCTGCCGACATATTGCTGTGCCGATTTGTTGAGCATTTCCTCGTCTATTTTGTAGCGGTAGTGAAGAGCTAAATTATCAAGAAACGGATTTCTGATTTCACTGTTCCAGATTTTATATATATACTGCTTGCTTTTACAGCTGTAGCGAGCGTGAAAGTCAAGCGGTACCTCCTTTGCGTCAAGCACTGCAATACTGCTCGGCAGAAATCTGTTAAGAGCCATTTTTAGCCTTAACGGAGGTATTTGGTGCGTAGTTTTCAGGCTTATGCAATACATATTTGCGTGAACGCCCGAATCTGTTCTGCTGCAGCCCTTTATGTCAACGCTTTGATTTATAATTTTTGCAAGCGCATTCTGAAAAACCTCCTGCACCGTCACAGCGTTTTGCTGTATCTGCCAGCCGTGATAAAGGCTGCCGTTGTATGAAATTGTAAGTAGTATATTTCTTAAAGCGGTGCTGTCAGAAATGTGTTGCATAAAACCACCCCTGTGAAAACAATCGAAACGACTGCAAAGGCTATTATATCTCTTGACTTTAGGTGCAGAACCTTCATTCTTGTTCTGCCGCTGCCGCCCTGATAACAGCGGCACTCCATAGCTGTAGCAAGCTCAATGGCTCGTCTGAAGGCTGATACTATAAGAGGTATCAGAACCGGCAGAAGCGCCTTTGCCCTTTTGATAATTCCACCCGTTTCCATATCTGCTCCACGAGCTTTCTGCGCCTGCATAATTTTGTCTGTTTCTTCGAGCAGAGTTGGAATAAAGCGCAGAGCAATCGACATCATAAGAGCTATTTCGTGAACCTTTATGTGAAACACCTTGAGCGGCTTCATAAGCCTTTCTATAGCGTCTGTTAAATCTGTAGGCGATGTTGTAAACGTAAGCGACGAGCTTATAATAATCAGGCAGATAATTCTGACTGTGACAAAAACTGCATTGTTTATGCCGTTTTGAGTAATTTTTAAAAATCCAAGCTGATAAATCGGCTCGCCTGTGCCGTAAAAGATATTAAGCACAGACGTAAACACAACTATCATTATTATCATTTTAAGGCTTTTAAGGTACAGCTTTACAGGAACACCGCTTAAAAGCATAATGATAATTGTTGCAGCAGCGGCGATTATCAGCGAATAATAATTAAAGGTACAGAAAATCATCACGATAAACGCTATAAGCATTACTATTTTTGCACGAGGGTCAATTTTGTGAAGCAACGAATTACCCGGAAAAAACTGACCGATAGTTACATCTCTCAGCATTTTTTGCCCTCCTTTTCAAGGAGCGAGCAAAGCTCTGAAAAAGCCTGATCAACGGTGAGTATTCCGTCAGAGATGTCATAGCCTTTGTCCTTTAATACTGTCATAATCTTTGTAATCTGCGGTACACGAAGTCCCATTTTTTCAAGCTCGTCACCGTGTGAAAAGACCTTTTTTGTATCGTCAAGCATAAATATTTCTGAGCTGTTCATAACAAGCACTCTGTCGCAAATTCTTGCAACGTCCTCCATACTGTGAGATACAAGTATAACGGTATTGTTTCTTTTTTTGTGATAGTCCGTAATACGGTCAAGCAGTGCTTCTCTTCCCATCGGGTCCAAGCCTGCTGTCGGCTCGTCAAGGATAAGAACGTCAGGGTCCATCGCAATTACGCCTGCAATAGCCGCACGCCGCTTTTCACCGCCCGACAAATCAAACGGAGATTTATTAAGAAGATTTCTGTCAAGTCCTGCAAAGTCGGCGGCTTCTAAAACAGACGCTTCAAGCTCCTTACCTGTTTGTCCCATATTAGAAGGGCCGAAGGCTATATCCTTGTAAACTGTTTCCTCAAAAAGCTGATATTCGGGATACTGAAATACCATTCCCACCTGAAAGCGTACAGACCTTAAATCCTTTTTATTTTCAAAAATATCCTTACCCTTTAACAGCACCTTGCCCGAGGTCGGTGTGATAAGACCGTTTAGCATCTGAACAAGCGTTGATTTGCCCGAGCCTGTGTGACCTATTATGCCTAAAAGCTCGCCCTGTCTTATCTTAATACTCACATTATCGACAGCCGTCTTTTCAATCGGAGTGTTAATGCCGTATGTAAAGGTAAGATTCTGCGTTTCAATCACATACATCAAAGAATACCCCCTAACAGCTCTACAGCCTCTTCTTCATTCAAAGGCATTCTGTCGATTTTTACACCGCAGGATTTAAGCCTGTATGCAAGCTCTGTTGCTTGCGGTACATCAAGCCTGTGCTTTTTTAAAAGCTCCACCTGTGAGAACACATCACGTGGTGTGCCCTGTGTAATAATTTCGCCGTTGTCCATTACTACAATTCTGTCGGCAAGCACAGCCTCGTCCATATAGTGCGTAATAAGCACTACCGTTATATTCATCTCTTTATTTAAACGCATAACAGCGTCAAGCACCTCTTGCCTGCCCTGAGGGTCAAGCATTGCTGTCGGCTCGTCAAGAACAATACACTCAGGCTGCATTGCGATAATTCCTGCAATAGCAACACGCTGTTTCTGTCCTCCGCTTAGCTTAAACGATGCGTGTGTGCGGTAGTCGTACATATCGACAGCCTTCAGTGCGCTGTCAACACGCTTTCTGATTTCCTGCGGCTTTATACCGAGATTTTCAGGTCCGAAGGCTACGTCCTCCTCAACAATACTTGCTACAAGCTGGTTGTCGGGATTTTGCAGAACAAGACCTACCTTTTTGCGGATGTCAAAGCATTTTGATTCATCAGACGTGTCAATACCGTCAATATACACCTTACCGTCATTCGGCACCAAAAGAGCGTTCAACAGCTTTGCCATTGTCGATTTACCTGAACCGTTATGCCCTAAAAGTGCTACAAATTCGCCCTTTTTTATACTAAGCGAAACACCGTTTAGTACGTTCTTTTTATTATGCTCTTCACCGTCATATCTGAATATAACGTCCTTTGCAAAGATAAAATCCATTCTGTTGAAAATCCTCCGTAAAATACCGCAGAAAGCCTTGTTACCTTTCCCAGATTGCTGTAGAACCGCAGGGCAGTACAAGTCCCGAGGTCTGAACATTTAGCCCTATCTCGTCCGAGCTTACTCTGCCTCCACGCTTTTTCTGCAAAAGCTCTGACAGCAGATACTGCATAACGGCAGGTGAAAGTCCCGTTGTATATGAATTAAGAATAAAAAATTCTGCATTATCAGAAAGCACCGTATCGCAAAGCTGTATCAGCGAATAAAGCTGATCCTCAAGGTGCCACACCTCTCCGCCCGGCCCTCTGCCGTAGGAGGGCGGATCCATTATAATGCCGTCATATTTGTTGCCTCGCCTTTGTTCACGCTGAACAAACTTTATGCAGTCGTCAACAAGCCAGCGCACCGGTCTGTCGGCAATATTGCTTGATGTGGCGTTTTCTCTTGCCCACTGCACCATTCCCTTTGAAGCGTCAACATGACAAACTTTAGCTCCTGCCTTCATACAGGCAAGCGTTGCACAGCCTGTGTAGCCGAAAAGATTTAAAACGCTTAGCTGTCTGCCTGATGACTTGATTTTTTCTGAAACAAAATCCCAGTTTACCGCCTGCTCGGGGAAAACTCCCGTATGCTTAAATCCCATAGGCTTTATGTTAAAGACAAGCTCGCCGTAGCTTATTGTCCATCTGTCGGGGATTTTTTTGTAAACCTGCCACTTACCGCCGCCCGAGGAGCTTCTGCTGTAACGTGCGTGAGCCTGCTTCCACAAAGGATTTTTTCTTTCTGTGTTCCAGATTATCTGTGGGTCGGGGCGGATAAGCGTAATGTCGCCCCACTGCTCAAGCCTTTCGCCCGATGAAGCGTCTATAAGTTTGTAGTCCTGCCAATTATCGGATACTCGCATCTTATTCTCCGTTTCGTAAAAGTTATTAACCTAATCTTTTCTTTACTAAATCTGCAACCTCTTGTGCAAGTGAAGCGATTTCTTCTTCGTTTTCGCCCTCAAGCATTACACGAACAAGCGGTTCTGTGCCTGACGCACGAACAAGTATTCTGCCACGCTCGCCGAGTGTTTCGGCAACACGCTTGATTTCTGCCTTGATTTCCTTATCAGTGTAAAAGGCGATTTTGCCCTCGTTGCTGATTTTTACATTTATTAGCACCTGAGGATAACGCTGCATTAAAGAAGCAAGTGAGCTTAGCTTTTCTTTTGTTCTGTTTACAATGCTTGCAAGGTGCGCACCTGTCAGCTCGCCGTCGCCTGTAGTTGAGTAATCAAGGAAAATTACGTGTCCCGACTGCTCACCGCCGATGTTGTAGCCTTCTCTTAGCATTTCCTCTAAAACGTATCTGTCGCCGACCTTTGTTGAAACGAACTTCATACCGTTAGCGTCACAGAATTTGTTAAAGCCCATATTTGTCATAACTGTGCCTACAACTGTGTCCTTTTTCAGAAGTCCACGCTTTTTAAGGTCAGCGGCACAGATTGCGATAAGGTAGTCGCCGTCAACAAGCTCGCCGTTTTCGTCAACAGCAAGGCATCTGTCTGCGTCACCGTCAAAGGCAAGACCTAAGTCGAGCTTGTTGTCCTTAACGTACTGCATCAGATTTTCTATATGAGTTGAACCGCAGTCACGGTTGATGTTGTCACCGTCAGGCTTGTCAGACAGCATATGACATTTTGCGCCAAGCTTTGTAAACAGCTTTTCAGCCGTTCTTGATGATGAGCCGTTTGAACAGTCAAGCGCAAGCTCCATACCCGACAGATCATAATCAACGGTTGAAACAACGTGGTCAATATAATCATCAGCCGCCGACTGAGCGTAAGATACTGTGCCGATTTCGTTGTCCTTAGGTATAAAGTAAGGCTCTGCGTGGTCAAGCACGATAGCCTCAATCTGCTCCTCAAGTCCGTCGTGAAGCTTGTAGCCGTCCTCGTTAAAAATTTTAATTCCGTTAAATTCAAAAGGATTGTGTGATGCAGAAATCATAATTCCTGCGTCTGCCTTATACTTTCCTACAAGGTAAGCAACGGCAGGAGTAGGCACAACGCCTAAAAGCATAACGTTTGCACCTACAGAGCAAAGTCCTGCAATAAGCGCACCTTCGAGCATATCTCCCGAACGGCGTGTGTCCTTGCCGATTAAAAATGTAGGATGCTTTACATCGTCATTTATAAGCACCATAGCAGTTGCTCTGCCTATGTTCATAGCAAGCTCACAGGTAAGCTCCTTGTTTGCAATACCTCTTGCGCCGTCTGTACCGAAAAGTCTTCCCATAATAATTCCTCCGTAAATATAATATGTTTATTGTTCGTCTTTATCATTAAAAAGCGTAACCTGTGAAGCAAAAGCGTCACTTGGCACCTTGTAGCCTAAATGCTCGTATGCCTGTGCCGTTACGCATCTGCCTCGTGGCGTTCTGTTTAAAAAGCCTATCTGCATAAGATACGGCTCATAAACGTCCTCAATAGTAACAGCCTCCTCGCCTATTGCGGCGGCAAGCGTTTCAACTCCGACAGGGCCTCCTCTGTAAAAGCGTATCATAGCGTCTAACATTCTTCTGTCGTTTGCATCAAGTCCAAGCTCGTCAATTTCGAGCCTGTCAAGCGCCAGCTGTGCCGTTTCACAGGTAATTACGCCGTCAGACATAACCTGTGCAAAGTCACGCACACGCTTTAGCAGTCTGTTGGCAATTCGGGGAGTTCCTCTTGAACGTGATGCAATTTCGAGCGCACCGTCAGAGTCAATCTCTATGCCCAGAATTCCTGCACTTCTTGTGACAATTCCTGCAAGCTCCTCGGGCGAGTACAGCTCAAGCCTTAAAACTACGCCGAAGCGGTCACGAAGCGGCGCTGTGAGCTGTCCTGCCCTTGTTGTTGCGCCTACAAGCGTGAATTTCGGCAGCGGCAGATGATAAGAAGCCGCCATTTGTCCCTTGCCTGTGATTATATCTATGGCAAAGTCCTCCATAGAGGGATATAAAATTTCCTCAACAGAACGGTTTAAGCGGTGAATTTCGTCAATAAAAAGCACGTCGCCGTGATTGAGGTTTGTAAGCAGTGAGGCAAGGTCGCCCGGCTTTTCAATAGCAGGACCCGATGTAATTCTGAGCGACACGCCTAACTCGTTTGCGATAATGCCTGCAAGCGTTGTCTTACCTAGTCCCGGAGGGCCGTACAAAAGCACGTGGTCGAGCGTTTCGTTTCTCTGCTTTGCCGCCTCGATAAAAATTTTAAGGTTTTCCTTAACCTTTTCCTGTCCCACATACTCGTCAAGCGTTTTAGGTCGCAGTGGGTTTTCACCGTCTGCTATATCCTCGGGTATCTCCTGAGTATCCATTATTCTGTTTTCAAAATCAAATTCATCTGAAAAATCCATATTCATTATTTTTTACCCATTCTCTTTAATGTTTCTGCTATGAGCCTTTCTACAGGCAGACTGCCGTCAAGAGTTGACAATACAGGTGATACATCTGCCGTTGTGTAGCCGAGTACAGACAGAGCTTCTATCGCCTTTGAAACGTTTGACGACGACATCAAAGCTACACCGCTGTCCTCAAAAAAGCTTACGCCCTCGCCGCTTGTTATTCCCTTGATTTTATCCTTTAGCTCAAGAATTATCCTCTGCGCAAGCTTTGCTCCTACTCCGTTTGCACGTGTTATTGTCTTGCTGTCGTTTGAGGCTATAGCCATAACCGTCTGCTCGGGCGTCAGCACCGACAGCACCGCAAGACCGACCTTAGGCCCTACTCCGCTTACGCTTATAAGCAGCTTAAAGCATTCAAGCTCTGTCATTGTTGCAAAGCCGAAAAGCTCGATAGCGTCCTCTCGCACGTTCATATATGTGTAAAGCGTAACCTCTGTGCCGAGCTTTATGCTTTTTAGTGTGTTAAGCGTTGTCTGACAGCGAAAGCCTACTCCGCCGCATTCTATTACGGCAAAGCTCTGCTCAGTGTGCAGTAATTTGCCCCTTACGCTGTATAGCATACACTCACCCCTTTAAGGTATAGTAATTATCATCTTAGGTGAATATCAGATTTCATCATCTGCTGTCTTAAATATGTTCCTGATGCCTGTGTGTGGCATATTGCAATAGCAAGTGCGTCAGCTGTATCGTCAGGCTTTGGGACTTCCGATAGCTTTAAAAGTCTACGTGTCATTTCCATTACCTGCGGTTTTTTTGCCTTGCCGTAGCCTGTTACGGCTGTTTTTACCTGCAGAGGCGTATATTCAAAAATGGGTACTCCCTGTTTTTGAGCCGCCAAAAGTGTAACTCCCCTTGCCTGTGCAACCTTTATAGCCGTTTTTTGGTTTGTCTGAAAATAGAGCTTTTCTATCGCCATAGCGTCAGGCTTGCATTTTTGAATAATCTCACTGCACCTGTCGTAGATAATCTCAAGACGTCTGTTAAAATCTGTGTCTGCGTCTGTTGTGATTGCTCCGAACCCTATCGGACGATAGCTGTTATTGTGAAAATAAATTGCCCCGTAGCCGACTATGGCATAACCCGGATCAATACCCAAGACTACCATTTTGAAACTCCTTCCAAAAAAGAGTACAATTACTCATAATAACGATAATTATACCACACAAAGGCTTAATAATCAATAAAATTTACCTACAGTTTTTATTGTCAACCGATAAACTTTATTGTCATATTTATTCATAGCATAAGCTAAAATAAAAACAGCCCTGCAGAAAGCTCTGCAAGGCTGTTGTCTTAGTATTATATACAGTTTTCTGTCGCTGTACTTAAACGGTTATTATTTCAGATATGTTCCGTCCTCACCGATTTTGCCGCTGATGCCTGTGTAGCCGTTGTCGCAAAGAACATACGCTCTGATGTTGCCCTTACCGGGAGCAGAAATATCCAGGCTTCCGTTTGTTACAGTCTTTTTGTCGCCTGTTACAGCGTCAATGTATGTGCCGTTCGGGATATTTGAGAATGTTGCGCCGTCTGTGATTGTTACGCAAACAAAGCTCTTTTTCTTTGTATCGGGATCTGTGTAGCCACGCTTGAATGCCATCAGATTGCCGCTGATATTCGCTGTTGAATACTGTCCCTTCTGAAGAGCAGGGATTGCACGGCGAATCTGGTTAAGTCTTTGAATGTGCTTTGCAAGAGGATAGTTCAGTGTTTCTGCAACCTTACCTGAAGCTGTGTATTCGCTGAAGTCTGTTGCAGTAACAGAACCCTCAAGGTAATCGCCGAAGTATGCACGACCTGTTGTTGAAAGAGGTGCATTAGGACCTACGTCCATAGGTACGCCGCCCTGGAACTCAAGCTCACTGCCGTAATACAGACAAGGAATACCACGGAATGTAAAGAGGAGGTTGAGGTTTTCTGCCCATGCCTGTGTGCCGCCGTTAAATCTGCAGTCCATATCAGGGCCGTAGTCGTGTGAGTCAACGTATGTTACGTTCCATGTGGCATCGTTGTAGTAAGCATCCTGTTCAAGACAGCGTCTGAATGCGTTTGATGCGTTAGAGAAGTTCCAGTGCATCGGGAAGTCGATTACGCTTGTGCCGTTTGATTTGCTGTAATCAGGTGTGTGGTAGTCGTTGCCCTTTAAGAAAGCGTTATCGCTTGTAGGAGCATTTGATGTATTTCCATAATCATGATAATGAGATTGTGTGAGCTCATAGTTAGCATACCAGTCGCTGCCGAAGCAGTTCTTGTATTTGCTCTCTGTTTCTGCCCAAGTGTAGAACGGTGCAGAAATTGAGGGAATACCGTGATTCCAGAATTCACTTACACGTGTGCAGACCTCACCGAAGATTAAGAAGTCCTCGCCGCCTGCCTTTATCCACTCGGGGAAGTACCACTCGTTAAGAGAAAGTCTGTTGACGTGCTTTTCAGTATCCATACGGAAGCCGTCAACGCCCATACCTATATAGTTTGTATAGCACTCGTTGAGATAATCTGCAACAAATTTGCTCTCTGTATTGATATCAACACAGTCACCTGCAATCTGTCCTGTCTGAACTGTCGGGCTTTCCCATGAAAGATCCTTGAAGTGATGGTAATTGAAGTCTGTATCGTACTGATCTTGCTTCATTATAGCAAGTCTTGCCTGATACTGATCACCCGGCTCAAGCGAATAATAAGTACTGCCATAGTTCTGTGCAAACTTGGTGTCCGGAATCATCTTTAATGTATCGATGCTCTCTAATTCCTTTACGTCGCTGAATACCTTTTCAAACATCGGAGCAAGTGTAGCCTCACCAAAGTTACCGGAGTGGTTGATAACGATATCCTGAATAATTTTCATACCCTTTTCGTGAGCAGCGTCGATTAAATCCTGATATGTTGCTCCTGCACTCTCATAACGTGCGTCAACTGTTGAGAAGTCCATAGCGTGATAGCCGTGGTAGTCATAGCCTGAAGCGTTAGTTACAACAGGAGTAATCCATATTGCGCTGAAGCCTAAAGCCTTGATGTAATCAAGTCTTTCGATAAGACCTGCAAAGTCGCCACGCCATGCAGGGTCTGTGTCAGGGTTGCCTGCATTGCCGTCGTCCCAGCAGTGAACGTTGTTGCCTGTGTCGCCGTCATAAAAACGTGTTGTGATTACAAAGTAGATTGTATCCTCACGCATATCGCCGCTTGTATCGCCGACGATTGTATCGGGGTGCTGGCTGGTCCATCTGTTGTTCTTGTACCAGTATTCACCTGCCGACTGTCTTGTAAGCTCTTTGCCTGTTTCCTGATTGCCGTTTGCATCGGTAAAGAGGAGGTTGATTTTTGTAACATTGTTAAATGTATATGTGTACCAGTTTGCGCCCTGCTTTGAGTCGGCTGTCATAGCCTTGCCGGGGTAATCTACAGAAATATTCTGCGGAAGACTGTTCCAATAATACACATAAGGGTTAGCTTTTTCACTGTAATAGTGAATTGTAATTGAGTCGGCTCCCGTTTCTGCCGTATCAACAGACGCCGCATTTACGCCTGTTGCAAATACCGAAGATGTAATTAACATCATCAGTGCCAAAAACAGAGCAGTGTATTTTTTAACTCTTCTCATTATTTATCTCCTTTCTTACCAATTAAGCTCATAGCCTGCAATCTTTTTCTGAATATCTGTTGCATCATTAATTGTGATTTTGCCGTTTCCGTCAATATCGGCAACTCCCAAATCAATCTGGTCTGCGCCAAGGATAGAAGCAAGGTATCTTTGTATAGCAGTTGCGTCCTTGATACTGATCTTGCCGTCACCGTCAACATCACCCTTAATCGGCTTTGTTGTAGGTTCTGTAGTCGGCTCTGTTGTCGGCTCCGTTGTTGGTTCTGTTGTCGGTTCTGTTATAGGCTCTGTTGTCGGAGCTGTTACAGGCGGTGTTACAGGCTCTGTCGGCTCTGTAACAGGAGCTGTTACAGGCGGTGTTGAAGGCTCTGTCGGCTCTGTAACAGGAGCTGTTGTCGGAGCTGTTGTTGGAGCTGTTGTCGGAGCTGTTGTTGGAGCTGTTGTTGGAGCTGTTGTTGGAGCTGTTGTCGGAGCTGTTGTTGGAGCTGTTGTTGGAGCTGTTGTTGGAGCTGTTGTCGGAGCTGTTGTTGGAGCTGTTGTTGGAGCTG
>JBJEQF010000014.1:0-58224 GCA_051881615.1 Acutalibacteraceae bacterium
CCGGAGAAAAAGATTATGTAATGACATGGCAACACAAATAGAAATTCCAGTTTGCAGAATAAAAATACCCTCCCGGCCATCATGGTCGAGAGGGTTTCGTGCGTCTGTGGCTATTACCCTTCAATATCAATTTTCAGTCCGGACTTGAGCTCCACGGTGAAGTGATCTTCCCAGACGGTTATCTGTTTGAGCCAGCGTTTAACCAAGGTTTCATCAAATTCAGCAAGGTAGGTACGCTGCTGCTTGATGAAATCCTGTAGGTCGGTAATTCTTGCAATCTGTGCGTCTCCGGCGGCGGTGTCAACAGTGCATTGCCGGCGCTGTTCACGGAGCTTGAAAATTTGCTGGGCAATTTCATCATAGCTAAAAGCAACAATTTATAAATAAAGTATTGGTTATAATTGACATAGGAAAAAGCAAAATAAACAAAATACAAATAATATTATGTCAATATTGCAAAAATCTCTTTTAAAAATGCATATAAATCAAATTATCAATTAATATTTTTTATTAAAAATGCTTGTAAATTTCCCCGCAATATAGTATAATAAGTTATAACTTGTTATTTTCTGGAAAATATAAAAATAAGTATTGGAGGTTATATTAATGACAGAATCATCTCTTAACGCCTTCAAGGGCACAATCGCCCAGGAAAGGAAGCTGAAAGATGTAATCGCAAAGCACAAGGATATGCCGGGTGCATTGCTTCCCGTTTTGCAGGAGGCACAGGGCATTTACGGCTATCTGCCGATTGAGGTGCAGCAGATGGTTGCAGACGGTCTTGAAATCTCATTAAGCGAGGTTTACGGCGTTGCTACCTTCTATTCGCAGTTCAGCCTTACGCCAAAGGGTGAGCACAGAATCAGCGTTTGCCTTGGAACGGCGTGCTATGTAAAGGGTGCAGACAAAATCCTTGCGGCCATTGAAGAAAAGCTCGGCATTAAAAGCGGCGAGTGTACCCCCGACGGACTGTTCTCAATTGATTCCTGCCGTTGCGTAGGCGCTTGCGGACTTGCTCCCGTTATGATGGTTGACGATGAGGTTTACGGAAAAATGACCGTTGACCAGGTTGACAAAATTCTTGACAAGTACATTAAGAAAGGGGGCAAATAAGCCGTGAAACTTGAAGAACTCAATAAGATTAAAAAAGAACACGAGCAGATTGTTAAGGTGAGAAAGCTTGTTGCCGCAGAGGGCGAAAAGCTTGCCAAAAAGACAGGCTACCGCAAGCAGGTGCTTGTGTGCGGAGGTACGGGCTGTACTTCCTCCGGCAGTAAAAAGGTAATTGACGCTCTTGAAAAAGCGTTAAAGGCAAACGGACTTGAAAAGGAAATCCTTGTTGTAAGAACAGGATGCTTCGGTCTTTGCTCACTCGGTCCGATTATGATTGTCTATCCCGAGGGTGCTTTCTATTCACAGGCTACTCCCGAGGGCGTAGAGAGAATCGTTAAGGAACACCTCAAAGAAGGCAAGGTTGTTAAAGAGCTTTTGTATCAGGAAACCGTTCACGAGGACGGCTCGATTATCTCGCTTTCCGAAACAGCATTCTACAAAAAACAGCTACGAGTTGCACTTCGTAACTGCGGTGTAATTGACCCCGAAAACATTGATGAATACATAGCTGTTGACGGTTATCAGGCACTTGCAAAGGTGCTCACAAAGATGACTCCCGATGACGTTATCAATGAAATCACAGCTTCGGGACTTCGTGGCAGAGGAGGCGGCGGCTTCCCGACAGGCAAAAAATGGTCGTTTGCAAAGGCAAGCGTTAATGACGTTAAGTACGTATGCTGTAACGCCGACGAGGGCGACCCCGGTGCATTTATGGACCGTTCAATCCTCGAGGGCGACCCGCAGTGTATTATCGAGGCTATGATTATCGCAGGTTACGCAATCGGCGCACATCACGGCTTTGTATATATCAGAGCGGAATACCCAATTGCTGTTGAAAGATTACAGAAGGCTATTGACCAGGCTAAAGAGTACGGCTTCCTCGGTAAAAATATCTTTGGCTCGGGCTTTGATTTTGATATGGAAATCAGACTCGGCGCAGGCGCATTCGTTTGCGGTGAGGAAACTGCTCTTATGACTTCAATCGAGGGTAACCGCGGCGAACCTCGTCCACGTCCTCCGTTCCCTGCTGTTAAGGGACTTTTCGGCAAGCCTACCGTACTCAATAACGTTGAAACCTACGCAAACATTGCGCAGATTATCTTAAACGGCAGTAAGTGGTTTGCATCAATGGGTACTCCCAAGAGCCCCGGTACAAAGGTATTTGCACTCGGCGGCAAGATTACAAACGTAGGTCTTGTTGAAATTCCTATGGGTACTACTCTGCGTGAAATTGTTGAAGAAATCGGCGGCGGAATCCCCAACGGCAAGAAGTTCAAGGCTGCACAGACAGGCGGACCTTCAGGCGGTTGTATTCCTGCGCTTCATATTGACACTCCGATTGATTACGACAGCTTGCTTGCCCTCGGCTCAATGATGGGCTCGGGCGGTATGATTATTCTTGACGAGGATACCTGTATGGTTGACATCGCCAAGTTTTACCTTGAATTCACCGTTGACGAAAGCTGCGGTAAATGTACTCCCTGCCGTGTCGGTACACGCAGACTTCTCCAGTTCCTCGACAAAATCACGTCGGGTAAGGGCGAGATGGAGGATTTGGAAAAGATTGACGAGCTTGCACGTCATATGCAGACTTCTTCGCTCTGCGCACTCGGTCAGACTGCTCCGAACCCCGTTCTGTCAACAATGAACTACTTTAAGGACGAGTACATCGCCCACATCAAGGATAAAACTTGTCCTGCAGGCGTCTGCAAGGCACTTATGAAATACGAGATTATCCCTGCAAAATGTAAGGGTTGTACGCTCTGTGCAAGAAACTGTCCTGTCGGTGCAATTTCGGGTACGGTTAAACAGCCTCACGTCATTGATCAGGATAAGTGTATCAAGTGCGGACTTTGTATGAGAAACTGCAAGTTCGGCGCAATCTACACACATTAAGGAGGGATAATTATGGATATGGTACATCTTAAAATAAACGGTATCCCTGTTGAGGTGCCGAGCAACTATACTATTTTACAGGCGGCAAAGGTCGCTAAAATTGAAATTCCGTCGCTTTGCTATCTTAAGGACATCAACTGCATCGGCGCCTGCCGTGTATGCGTAGTTGAGGTAAAGGGCAGAAAAGGTCTTATCGCATCGTGCGTTTATCCCGTTGAGGAGGGAATGGAGGTATTTACAAATACCCCGAAGGTTAGAGCGTCAAGAAAAACAACAATTGAGCTTATCCTCTCTACTCACCACAAAAAGTGCCTTTCCTGCGTAAGAGGCAACAACTGCGAGCTTCAGAAGCTTGCGTTTGACTACGGCGTTGACGAAGACAGATTCAAGGCTGAAGAGCCTATTTATGAAATTGACGACCAGTCACCCTACATTGTGCGTGACAACAACAAGTGTATTCAGTGTATGCGCTGCGTTGCAGCCTGCAAGAATGTTCAGTCGGTTTCGGTTATCGGACCTATCAAGCGTGGCTTTAAGGTTCACGTTGGCTGTGCATTTGAAAAGGGACTCGGAGATTCTCCGTGCGTTGGCTGCGGTCAGTGTATTGTAAGCTGTCCTGTTGGTGCGCTCAACGAAAAGAGCCAGATTGACGAGGTATGGAACGCTATCTCTGACCCCGAAAAGCAGGTTATTTTCTACACAGCTCCGTCAATAAAGGCAACTCTTGGTGAGAGCTTCGGTATGCCTATCGGCACAAACGTTGAGGGCAAAATGGTTTCTGCAATCCGCAGACTCGGCGTTGACAAGGTGTTCAATATGGACTTCACCGCCGACCTTACAATTCTTGAAGAGGCAAACGAGCTTGTTGAGAGAATCACACGCAAGGAAACTCTCCCGATGTTCACCTCCTGCTGCCCCGGTTGGGTTAAGTTTGTTGAGCATTACTATCCCGAGATGATTCCGCACCTTTCAACCTGCAAATCTCCGCAGGGTATGTTCGGCGCAGTGCTCAAGAGCTATTATGCGCAGAAGTATAATCTTGACCCCGAAAAGATGTTTGTTGTCAGCGTAATCCCCTGTACGGCAAAGAAGTTTGAGGCTACACGTCCTGAGCTGCGCACATTTGACTTTGACGATGTTGACGTTGCCCTCACCACAAGAGAGCTTGCAAAGATGATTAAGGGTGCAGGCATTAAGCTTGAGGATATGGACGACGAGGACTACGACGCTCCGTTCAATAAAGCAACGGGCGGCGGTGCAATCTTCGGTGCAACAGGCGGCGTGCTTGAGGCTGCTCTGCGTACTGCGGCAAGAATGCTTGACGGCTCATTCAAGAAGATTGAGTTTACAGAGGTAAGAGGTCCGCAGGAATTCAGAGAGGCAAAATACATCGTTGCAGGCGTCGAAGTTAAGGTTGCAGTTACTTCCGGTCTTGGAAATGCAAGAAAGCTGATTGAAAAGATTAAGAAGGGCGAAGTTGATTACCAGATGGTCGAGATTATGGCTTGTCCCGGCGGCTGTATCAACGGCGGTGGTCAGCCTGTTCAGAGCGACAGCGTAAGAAACTACGTTGACTTAAAGGCTATTCGTTCAAAGGCTCTCTATGATTACGATAAGCAGTGCAAGTACAGATGCAGTGACGAAAGCCCGATTATCAAGACGATTTACGATGAATTCTTTGACGCTCCCGGCAAACCCAGAGCACACAAGCTTTTGCATACAAAGTATGTAAACAGAGGAAATCATTAATCAGAATGACACACTAAAATCCCACCCCACCGATTTTGTTCGGTGGGGTGTTTTGTGCATATGTGAAAATTAAAAGAGTCGCCTGTGATTTTTACATTTTATTTTCAGATAACAGAGCCTATATTATAGCCTGTATTTACGCCTACAATATGTTTCTAAATCTTGGTAGCGTCCTTAATATTTATAGTGCCGTTGCCGTCAACATCAGCTGCTTTTGTATTTTCGTCAGTCAATGTTTCAAAGCCTGAGGCAACTTTCTGAATCAAGGTTGCGTCAGCTACTGTAATAAGGCTGTCACCGTTTGCATCGCCGAGAATAACCGAAACAATCGGAGCAGTTATAGGCTCTGTGGTAATCGGAACAGTGGTCGGCTTGGTTGTATCAGGAGCAGTAGTAGGTTAGGTTGTTTCGGGAGCAGTTGTAGGTTCTGTTGTCGGAACAAGTGCTGTTGTGGGAACTGTAGGATCATTTCCTCCCGATAATGGCTTACCGATTCTTGCAAGACGAGCGACCATATTAAAAGAGAAATTTTGCCTCGTTTCAGCTCGTGAACGAAAATAGTCATTTCAGTTTTCTACCTTTGCATAATAGTGCATAAAGACTTCGTCAAGATCGGGATCGGTAACGGTAAAATCCTCAAAGGAAATAACGGCAAGAGCAGAATAGGAAAGAATATCACGAACACACATTCCGTTATAAAACACAGCCTCGCTCGGCAAATAGCCGATATCTGACAGTATTTCAAGTCTGTTTTTCAAAATGTCTTTGCCAAATATCTGCGCACTGCCGCTTGTAGGTGAAATCAGTCCTAAAAGTGTGCAGATTGTGGTGGATTTTCCTGCGCTGTTAGGACCGATAAATCCGAAGAAATCACCATCATCAACCGAGAAATTTACATCGTTGATTCCACGAGCCTTGCCGTAAAATTTAGTTAAATGCTCTGTCTTAATTACTTTCATTTTCGGATCTCCAATGTGTTACTCCTTATCAATGTTTGCCTTTATCTGCTCAAAGGTAACTCCGTATTTTTTTGCAATATCTCTTGCGTAGCTGCTGCCCTGCGGCGGAGAAATATAAACCTTGAACGAGCGTTCACCGCGGTCAACTCCCGTTACAAGGCTCTGCACAGAGCTTTTACCCTCAGTTTCGGAATTCATCACATCAAGATCCTTTGCAAGGTCGTGCATATGTGTGTTAAACACCGACCTTACGCCGAGGTAGCGCATTGCACGTACAACATCCTTTGCTATGAACAGTCCCTCCGACACATTCGTAGTAGCAAGGCTTTCGTTTAGCAAAAGCAGGCTGTTTTCTGTTGCAATATCAAAAATTTCCGCAAGTCTTTTGCTCTCCTCGCCCAGTCTGCCGAGGTCAACGGTATCGTTTTCATCAGCCGGAAAATGGGTGAATATATTATCGCAGGTACTAAGCCTGAACTCACTGCACGGAACATAAATACCGTTCTGAGCAAGCAAAACCGCAAGACCGACAGCCTGAGTAAAGGTAGTCTTTCCTCCCCTGTTCGGACCTGTCAGAATGTAAATTCTGCCTGATTTATCGTCAAAGTCTATGTCGTTTGCCACAATGCCGAATTCTTCGCCGTTCACTATTTTTATGGCGAGCTTCAGATTATAAATCCCCCTTGCAAAAATCTCTCTGCTGACTAAGGGAAGTACAGTCGGCTTGCACATCTGAAGTCCCTTTGCGTTGATTTTCTCAACAAGCTCTGCCCATCTGATATAAAATACAATTTCAGGCATAAGGGCAGAAAGAGTATAGCCGCTGATGTTCACATATTTTGTCAGCACACTCTGAATGTCACGAACCGTCTTTCTCATTATATCGGTAACAGCCTTTTTAAGACTGTCGGAAAGCGGGTCTGCGCCTGTTAAACCGCTTGCCGTAATATGAGGATTGCCGTTTGTCGGCACTGCGTCAAGCGTTCCGATGCCGATGTCGCTCTCCTTGATTTTAGGACTTGACGGGTGAAATTTTTTAATATCGTATATTTCGGTGCCAAAGTGAATATCATCGCCGTTGCTAGTAAATTTCATAAAATGCTGCATAAGTCCCGATGAAGTGAAAGCCTTATCATTTAGCGAAAGAATACCGGCGTTCTTCGGCCGCAATAAATCGTCAAGGTTTACTCCTATGGTAACGCTCTTTACCCTTTGCACCTTTGCAAAGGTTTCGGCAATATCTGCTTTAAGCTCAGGGAATCCGCTGTTATCGTAAATATCGCTGACTTCCTTTTTAAGATTAAGAAGTCCCTCAGACCTTATTTCGATGCTTTCAAGACATTCCTTAATTTTTGTGATGCAGTTTACATAGCCGTCAATCTCACGCAGACGGTTAATCAATTTCCACAAGGTGGATGCCTCTGTATCCTTTTGAAATCTTGAAATATCACGCAGGTCGCCAAGCTCCTCCAAAAGCTCCGAAAGTGCAACCCGAAGCTTCGGAAATCTCAGAAAATCGTCAAACACATCTGATCTGTATTTTACTGTTTCTTCATCGTCCGTAATTTCCGTCATTATCTTCATTATAACATTCTGCTCATATTCGCTTTTGGTAAGCGCCTTGCAGATATAATCAAGCGACAAATCGTTTATGCTCTCTTTTGTAAGGCTTTTGAACACAGCTTTTGAATTCTGCGGATTAAGCAAGCTTATTTCAGCCATAAATTACATACCACCTTTATAAAATGTTATATATATCGGTAAAAGCCGACACAATTTACTCTGTATCTTATACAGCGTGAGTTGAAATGAAAGATTAAGGCAGTTCATTTTCCAAAATTAAGTATATCAACTGCTATGTATATTGTCAACGATAGTTTTGTATGTTTGTATAGTAATTCAGAGTATTGCATATATGTTCTATGAAACTTTCACTAAGACAAATACAGCGTAATTCTGAGTTGCATTTACTTTTAAAATTTACCTTTTAGAAAAAATGACAATTTTTGTTAATTATATATTGCATAAATTCATTTTTTATTGTATAATATAGCTAAGGAGTTGATTAGTATGGGTATTTCTGAAAATTTGAAAAAAGGCACTTCCGAGTTAATGGTTTTGTATCTTCTTAAAGACGAGGATATGTACGGCTATCAGCTTGCACAAGAGCTGAAAAAACGCAGTGACGGCTACTTTGTTATGCCTGAGGGTTCCTTGTATCCTACACTTTACCGACTTATCGAAAAAGGTGTTGTTGAGGACAGACAGGAAATCGTTGGCAAGCGTCTGCGTAAATACTATCATCTTAAGGACGAAGGTCACAAGTATCTCGAAGAGATTATCGAAGAGTACAAGGCAATTAACGTTGGTATTGCTAAAATTATGGGTGAATAATCCGACAAAAGAACAAAACGGCACAGTCACTTCTGACTGTGCCGTTTTTTGCTGACTTTTTATTCCCTTTCAAAAAAACTACCACCCGAAAATGGTTCAACACTTTTTTCGGGCGGTTTTGTTATTCAGACAATTATTCAAAATCTACAACGTCTTTGTAATGCTCCTTGAAAATCTCGAAAACTGCGGCGAGTGTTTCTTCGTCCTCAACGCCTACGTACTGCTCGTCCTCGTCATTAAGGCTTTCGATTTTAAGAATAATTACCTCGTCTGCCTCATCGTTTGCAGGAATGATTACAATGTACTCCTCGTTTTCGTACTCGATTAAATCAAGAAATTCAAATTCCTGATCGTCACCGTTGTCGTCTGTAAGCACTATTATATTATCCTCTGTTTCTTCTTCGTTTCTCAAAATTTCATCTGCCATATCAAGCTCTCCTTCTATATATTATATGCAGATAGTATTGTATCATATTTTTTGCAAATCCGCAAGAAAAACTGTAACCAAATTAAGGGAAAACGATAGTATATAGTGTAAAGACGAAAGGAGGAAAACGAGAATGTGTGGTAACTTTTTTGGCAACAATAACTGCTCTTGGATTATCGTTCTTATCATAATCCTCTTCTGCTGCTGCGGTCGTGACGATAACAATGATTGCGGTTGCGGTAACGGCTGCTGCTAATCCTATATAAGCGTAAAAGCCGCCGTCCTGTCGCTCTGACAGGGCGGTGTGCTTTTTGTATTGACAACAAGGCTTTATCGTGATACATTATTTTCATATATATTGAAAAGAGGCTTTACTGTGGCTAAGGATAAAAAAGAAAAGGACGTAAAAACTAACGCAATGCGTATTCTTGACAAAAATAAAATCACCTACAACGTTAATACATATCAGTGTGATGAATTCATTGACGGTGTTCACATAGCCGATATGCTGGGGCAGAGCTATGACATAAGCTTTAAGACGCTTGTTGCAGTCGGCAAAAGCAAAAGCTATTTTGTATTTGCACTGCCTGTTGACAAGGAGCTTGACTTGAAAAAGGCGG
This sequence comes from Acutalibacteraceae bacterium, assembly GCA_051881615.1. Taxonomy (GTDB): domain Bacteria; phylum Bacillota; class Clostridia; order Oscillospirales; family Acutalibacteraceae; genus CAMFTQ01. The sequence continues at coordinate 9,159 of JBJEQF010000014.1, forward strand.
CAAAAGCTGTCGGTGAAAAATCGGTGGAGCTTCTGCACGTTAAGGACATTAACGCAGTAACCGGGTATATTCGGGGCGGCTGCACGCCAATCGGTATGAAAAAGCAGTACAAAACTGTTATTCACAGCACAGCTCTTAATCACAGCAAAATAATTGTCAGCGGCGGCAGGTTAGGCTCACAGATTGAGCTTTCCCCTATTGACCTTGCAAAAGTGACGGGTGCACAATTTGTTGACATTATAATGGAATAGAATTTCGTCCTCTCGTTTCGGGAGGGCTTTTTTTAATGCAGATTTATAAGGGAATCAAACAATAAACAATTCACAATTTTTGTTATTTTATTTTAATTATATTATTGCTTTATATCATAAATATGTTTAATTTAGGACGGCTTGTCAGGGCAAAATTTGTATTGCAAAATCCGTCTTTTAATGATATAATGACTTAATAGTATAATGACATTGTTGTGTGTTAGGAGTGATTTGTTACTGATGAGAAGATTTATTGATGATTTTAAAAAGTTTTTCAATTATACAGTTTACTCATCAAAGGCAGAGCTGAAATCAGAGGTTGCCGACTCTTTTCTGAGCTGGCTGTGGTGGTTTCTTGATCCGCTGCTTTACATGCTTGTTTATTCGTTTATCGCTGTTGTTGTTTTCAAAAGCAGCGAGCCGTACTTCCCCGTGTTTGTATTCTTGGGTCTTAACACATGGACGTTTTTTCAAAAGTCTGTCAAGTCAAGCGTAAAACTTGTGGCAGGCAACAAGATGATTGTAACAAAGGTATATATACCTAAATATATGTTTATCTTTGAGAAAATCGGCGTTTACGGCTTTAAGATGATAGTTTCTAATCTGCTTGTTGTCATTACTATGATCGGCTATCAGGTTCCCGGTTCGTGGAGGGCGCTGTGGGTTGTTCCCATAACCTTTGTACTGCTTGCCGTAACCTTCGGAGTTTGCACAATAGTTATGCATTTCGGCGTATTTGTTGAGGACTTGCTCAATGTCATCACCGTTGTACTGCAGCTCGGCTTTTACATTTCGGGCATTTTCTATTCTATCGAAAAAAGAGTGCCTGCCCCCTACGGCGATTTGCTGATTAAGCTTAATCCGCTTGCACTGCTTATATCAGATTTAAGAAGAGTACTTCTTTATAATCAGGACCCGCATATTGTTATGCTCGGCTTGTGGTTTGTTGTAGGCATTGTTATATCTTTTATCGGAGTAAAAATAATTTATAAGTATGAAAACAGTTATGTAAAGGTGATATAAATATGGCAGACTTTTCTGAAAATGCAATATCTGTAAAAGACGTCAAAATCAGATACAGATGCTTTAAAAAGGTTTCTCTGTTAAAAACTATTCTTGCTCCGCATAAATATAAAAAGACTGAGCTTTTTGAGGCTGTAAAGGGAGTATCCTTTGATGTTCCGAAGGGACAGATTTTAGGTATTGTAGGCAAAAACGGCAGCGGTAAATCTACGCTTTTACGTGCGATTGCAGGCATTTTTTCTCCTGATGAGGGTACTATCGATTTGCACGGTCACACGGTATCACTGCTTTCTATCGGCGTCGGCTTTCAGAGCAAGCTAAGCGGTAGAGAAAACATCTACCTGTCGGGTATGCTTTTAGGCTTTGAAAAGGAGCAGATTGACGAAAAGCTTGAAGAAATTATTGAATTTTCTGAGCTTGGCGACTTTATCGACCGCCCTGTTAAGACGTACTCAAGCGGTATGTACTCAAAGCTTGCGTTCTCGATTACCGCTATACTAGAAACAGAGATAATTTTAATTGACGAGGTTTTAAGCGTAGGTGACGCTAAATTTAAAAAGAAGAGCTACGAAAAAATGAAGAGCCTTATCACAAATAAGGACAGAACTGTAGTTATAGTATCTCACAGCTCAGATACACTCAAAAAGCTGTGCGACACAATTATGTGGCTGCACGAGGGTGAGATGAAAATGATAGGCACGTGCCAGGAGGTACTGCCCCTGTACGAAGAATTTATGTCATAACGGTGTGATATGAACAGATTTTTTGAAAAGCTCGCACTTGTTAAGCCAAGGGATATTCTTCATATTTTTATGTTTATCCTTGCGCTCCCCGTTTCGCTTGTTTACAGGCTGTTTCGCAGAGATTTATGGCTTGTGTGCGATAACGGCATTGAAGCAAGCGACAACGGCTTTTGCCTATTTGAATATATATGCAAAAATCACCCCGAGCAGGACTGCGTTTTTGCAGTTTACAAGACAAGCACTGATTATGAAAATGTCAAAAAAACAGGCAAAACCGTAAAATACGGCAGTTTTTTGCACTGGGTGCTTTACCTGACGGCAAGGGTGAACATCAGCTCGCAGAAAAGCGGAAAGCCGAATTACGCTGTTTGCTATCTGCTTGAGGTTTACGGCATTTTAAAAAACACACGTGTTTTTTTGCAGCACGGTGTAATACTCACCGATATTGACTTTTTGTATTATAAAAACACTAAAATGAGTATGTTTGTCACAAGCACATATCGTGAATGGGAGTACGTAAACGAGCGTTACGGCTATCCTAAGGGAGTTGTAAAGCTGTTGGGTCTTCCCCGCTTTGACAGACTGCACGATTTTAATACTGTGCCTCGGCAGATACTCATTATGCCAACGTGGAGAGATTGGCTCGGCACTAATGCGCTTGCCAAAAATCCTGAGCGTGACAGAGAAAATTTCTGCCAAAGCGATTACTTTAAGTATTGGAGCAAGCTGATAAAAAGCGAAAGACTAAAGCAGATTTGCGAGGATTTCGGCTGTACGGTGATGTTCTGCCCTCACAGAGATACTCAGCGGTTTATCGGTTGTTTTGAAAGCGACAACCCGTATCTGACTGTGTGTAGCTATCCTAAGTACAGCGTACAGGAGCTTATGAAAAGCTCAGCCTTTATGATAACCGACTATTCAAGCGTTCAGATTGACTTTGCATATATGAAAAAACCGCTTGCGTATTTTCAGTTTGACTATGAAAGATTTAGCCGTGAGCATTACAAAAAGGGATATTTTGACTATAACGATGACGGCTTCGGCCCTGTTTTTAATGATGAAAGCAGTCTGCTTGATTATATTGAGAGTATGGCTGAAAACAACTTTGAAAACAAAGAGATGTATTTAAACCGCCACAAGGACTTTTTTACCCTTTACGACACAGACAACTGCAAAAGAAATTTTGATGCAATCAAAGAAATGTTTGGATAATTCAATTACTTTATATAAACAGGTGTGGTTATGAGTAACATTTGCGAAAATCCTATTGATTTTGTCATAATATGGGTTGACGGAAACGACCCGAAGTGGCGTGAAGAAAAATCTAAATATGACACAAAAACCGTAACTAACGCAAACAGTGACGTGCGTTTCAGAGATTGGGACAATTTGCAATACTGGTTTAGAGGTGTAGAGAAATTTGCGCCTTGGGTCAGAAAAATTCACTTTGTCACGTGGGGACATCTCCCCTCTTGGCTCGATACCTCAAACCCAAAGCTCAACATTGTAAATCACAAGGATTATATACCCGAAAAATACTTGCCGACATTTAGCTCACATACCATAGAGCTTAATTTACACCGCATCAAGGGACTTGCAGAGCAGTTTGTTTATTTTAATGACGATATGTTTATTACTGCTCCGACAAAGGCAGAGGATTTCTTCAAAAACGGCAAGCCCTGTGACACTTTTGCACTTGACTGTATTTGTTTTAACAAGGACAGCGCAGGCTTTTTTAACGGTGCAAATATTTCAATCATAAACGACCACTTTGACAAGGACAAAGCGTTCAAGAGGGATTTCAAAAAATGGTACTCGCCTAAAAACAGTATGAAAAATCTGCTAAGAACTACCCTTTTATTGCCGTGGCACTGGTTTCCCGGTCTTTATTATCAGCACACGCCGAGCAGCTTTTTAAAGTCGACCTTCAATGAGGTTTGGGAAAAGGAATTTGACGTACTGGACTGCACAAGTTCCGACAAATTTCGCAGAACAGGCAACGTAAACCAGTGGCTTATGAAGTTCTGGCAGCTTGCAAGCGGTAACTTTGTTGTTAGAAAGGACAGCTTTGCACTGTGCTATCACCTGAAGGAATATAATTATCAAAAACTGTTGTCAGATATTCCTTCTCAAAAGCACAAAATGCTCTGCATAAACGATACGGCAGAAACCTTCGACTTCGAGATAAAAAAGCAGGGCGTCAGGGAAGCTTTTGAAAAGCTTCTGCCCGATAAATCATCATTTGAAAAATAATAATAAGCGGTATGGATATTCTCCGTACCGCTTAAATTTTATTTTGAAAGCTCAAATGTGTATTTTTTATCGTCCTTGTTTACGCCGTAATACATAACAATCACGTAATCAGGCTTCATTTCTTCTATGTATTCCGATACAGACGCTACACGAGGGCCGTACATTCCCGACATCTCACGCAAATCGAGCATATGCGTGTTGTGTGCCGTCAGTGACAAAAAAGGTGTTGAAGCCGCCGCATAGGAATCTCTTATCACAAGAATATCCTTGCCCTCTTTTTTATTGAGGTTTTCGATAGTCTGAATGTGATAGTCACCGCCTGTATAGGCAACATAGGGGTTATAATCGTAGTAACCCTTTTTCTCAATTCTGACCTTTGAAATCAGAGTTTCTTCAAAGGTACCTGTTTTTGACTCTTTTTTTAGAGGCTGGCTTACTGTGAGTGACGTGTCAAACTTAGGTGTTATGATATCGATATCGTCAACATAAAGGTCGGTGAAAAATCGTCCAACCTTTTTACCCTGAGAGCCTAAGAACCAGTCCTCGTAGGTCTTTATGTTGTAATTTGACAGGTCAAATACGCTCTTGTCATACTCAAAGCCGTATCTGGTGTTTAGCTCACTGCAAATTTTTTCTGTTGCCCAAATTGCAGTTTTCGGCTTCCAGTGGTGGTCAGTGATGAAGAAGGCTTCCTCCTCGGAAATACCCTCGTTTTCCATACACTGTCTTATTTCAAGATAAGGCACTCCGCGCTGTTCAAGGTTTTTCAGATGCGTTGTGCAGTTTTCCTTTATAAAATTGTCTGTGCCTGCCGGATATTCAAGACCGTAGCCCTTTTGAGGAGTCATTACATACAGAAACGGAATATTGTGCTTTTTTGTGTATTCGTAAAGCTCGCTTATGTTGTCTGCATACTTTGTCAGAGTTTCATCAGCCATTTTCGGCACACCGTATGCAAGATAGTCATTATCTGCCTTTACAACTACGTCGCTGTTCTTTTTAACATATTCCGTACCTGTTTTGTTAAGCACAAAAGAGTTCAGGTCAAGCATATCGTCGTGATAGGTGAGCTTTTTTGTCGATATATCCCCAATGTCATCAATCAATTTTTCGATTTTTGTATCAACAGGCTTGTCGCTTTTTACAAAGCCTTTGACCGCTTTTTTCATACCGTTCCAAAGCTCAGGCGAACACAAGCCGGCTATAATAAAAAGAGAAACGAATATGAATACAAATATGTTTTTATTTATTTTTTTCATCTTCATTCCTCCTTAAAAGTTAAAGTAAATAAACGGATTATACGAGCTGCTTACAATGCTTGAGGTTGCGATTATAAATACTGCAACCATAAATATGCAGTAGAGAATATCAAGCACAAGGTTGTTCTGCGGAAGCTTTTTCTTTAAGAACGGTACAATCGGCGTACTTAAAAGAATACCGATTACAAGCCATACCGAAAGCTGTTTTAAACACTGCAAAAACAGCGGATCTGCAAATGATGACGCACCGAAGCCGAACATTGTCTGCATATAGTTTATTGCGTCCGGCAAAGATTCTGCTCTGAACACTACCCAACCCATAATTACAAAGAATAGAGTATAGATTGAAAGCAGAATTTTTGAAAGGACTGTTTTATCCTTTTTATAAAAGCCTGTGAGCTTTTCGATAACGAGCAGTACAAAGTACATAAGTCCCCAGACGATAAACGTCCAGTTTGCGCCGTGCCATACGCCTGTTAAAAACCAGACTGTGAAAAGGTTTAAGATAAGTCTAGGCTTGTTTACACGACTGCCGCCGAGGGGAAAGTACACGTAATCTCTAAACCACGTTCCGAGCGACATATGCCATCTTCTCCAGAACTCTGTGATTGAGCGTGATATGTAGGGGTAGTTGAAGTTTTCAAGGAAGTGAAAGCCGAACATTCTTCCTAAGCCGATAGCCATATCGCTGTAGCCACCGAAATCGAAGAAGATTTGCAGAGTATATGCAACAGCACCGAGCCATGCAAATGCAACGGAAAGCTCGTTGCCGTCACGTGCCGAATCAAAAGCCATATCGGCAACTATGGCAAAGTTGTTTGAAAGCAACACCTTTTTGGCAAAGCCGTAGATAAAACGTGCAAAGCCGTTTAAAAAATCGTCAAGCGTTTCTTTTCTGTGGAGAATTTCTTCTGCTACCGTTTCGTATCTTACTATCGGGCCTGCTATAAGCTGTGGAAAGAACGAGATATAAAGTCCAACATTTATGATGTTCTTCTGCACTGCACCCTTATCTCTGTAAACGTCAAGCACGTATGACATCGCCTGAAAGGTAAAAAACGAAATACCTATGGGCAAAGCAATTTTTGCAATACCAAAATCTGCACCCGTTATGCTCTCTATTATTCCTGCGGTGAAGTTTAAATATTTGTAAATAAACAGAATAGAAAGGTTTGCGACTACCGTTAATGCAATTAAAGCTCTGCACAGCGCTTTCTTTTCTTTCTTTTTAAAGCGGTCAACAAGCAGTGCGAATATGTAGTTTGCGACAATCGACATAAGCATTACGAGAACAAATTTAGGCTCGCCCCATCCGTAGAAGAAAAGACTTGCAAACAGCAGAAAAATGTTTTGCAGCATTCTGCTTTTGCGCAGAAAAACATAGTAAACAAGGACTGTTACGGGCAAAAACAAATACAAAAAATCCGTACTTGTAAATAGCATATTGTACCTCCTGTTTTTACAAAAATACAAAACAATTCCGTCCGATTTATCAGACGGAAGAAGTTTTATTCTAAGAGCAATACTGTTGAGAATAAAGCAACAAGACGTTATTTAATCGGTGTTGCCTGAGTTCTTTTTGAAATCATAGTTTCATAAATTCGCTGACAGTTGTTTTTATCGTTGAAGGCAAAGAAATTATCAATTCTATCAAGATACTTATCCTTTACCTTACAGTCGTTTTGCATATACTCGATTATACGGTCAACTGTGCTTTCAACGGTATACTCTACCTCGCCGAAGCCGTCACGCTCATAATCAAAGTAGCCTTTTTCGTATGAATGTCCGCCGCCGAAGAATTCATCACGGTCAAAATGACAGTATAATACAGGCTTTCTCATATAAGCAAAGTCAAATACTGCTGACGAATAGTCGGTAATAAGCAGATTGCTGTGAGCATAGATGTCACGGTAATTTGTTTCCTGTCCGAGGAACTGTACCTTGTCGTTGCCTGCAAAATACTCAAGGTAAGGCTGAATATTCGGGTGCGGCATAAATGCAAGCGTATAGCCGTATTTTTCAAGAGCGTCAGAAAGTTTTTTGTTGTTCAGAAGCTCTCTGTAGAACTTAACAAAGTCAGTATCGGCAAAGTTGTCTTTAATCGACCATATGCCTGTTTTTTTATCAAGCGAACCCATAATGTATTTGCGCCATGTAGGCATTACGGTAATCTGCTTTTTCTCGTCCTGATAAAGACGGTCAAATCTTGCAAAGCCAGTGAGCCATACCTGATTTTCGTCATAGTCATAATCATACTCTAAAATTGAGTTATATTCAGGCTTTGCGGCAGTGATAAATCCAAAAATGTTTTTATTGCATTTTCTAAGCCAGCCCGAAAGGTCGTCCTTTGTGATGCCGTGCTGTAAAAATACGTACTTCTTTCTTGAAAGAATGTCACGGTAGCCGTGGTTGTAGGTGTAGAAGGGATTGAATATATAATCCTCTGCGTGGCTTGAAACGATGTATTCGCTCATTAAAAGCATAAGCTTATGCTTAAAGGAATCTTTGACAAGCACTTTTCCGATTTTCTGCATTTCCTTGTAGTCAGTACAATCCTCGTTGATTACAAAGTATGACTCAATTTCAGGGTGATTTTCAGTCATATAACGGAAGAACGCTTCGCCGTTGTCGCCTGCCTTTGATGCTCTGTCAGAAATTATCCATATAGGCTTGCGTTTAAAGAGCTTATAGAATTTAAGAAATATTCTTGCCTTGACTGCATTTCTTGCGCCGTTTTTGTTTTTCTTCCACATTTCTTTTAAGAAAGCAAAACTTTTTGTTAAGTGTTTAAGCTTTGAACAGCTGTCAATGTTAAGCACTCCTCTTTGCTTTGTGAGGATTCTTTTGTCGTTGTAGTAATAAGCGTTTTTATATACACCGCTTACAGGGAAGAACTTGCCGTACAGATGATTATAAAGCTTAATCGCAACTCCGTTGATATATACGACAATATGCACCTTGTTTTTCTTTGCCTTTAAAGGCGCCTGACCGACAAAGCGGTATCTGTTTAAAATTACAGTGTTAAGTCCCATAACAGATGAATAGTCAGACATTTCGCAGTCGTAAAGCTCGTCGTTTACGCAGATTTTCACCTCGAAGCTGTCAAAGCTTACATTGAACGTATTGACAAAGCCTTCTATAGAAATACTGTCTTTTGTCATATTGATAAACTGTAAGCCTGCCGAGCAGTTTGAAAGATGATAGAAAATTTCACCGTCATAAGCAAGAGCAAAATCGTTTTCACCGTCGGGAAAAGCATCGGGCTGTCTGTCGTGCTTTAGCATAATGGCAAAAACCTTGATTTCAGAATTTGCCTGCTTTTGTATCATAATTACATCGTTGTCGATGTAGCTCATAACCTCTTTGATTATGCTGAAATACTCGTCCTTTTCTTCGTCTGTCAAAAGTCCGTCGGGGACATTTCTTTTTAATCTCCACTGAAAATCGTACATCAGCGTAGCCTGAATAAACTTCGGAACATATCCCATTTTGTCTTTGTAATAGTTGATGGTTTCTAAATGAAAATACTTTACGCAGGGCAAAAACCATTCAACCTTAAGTCCTGCTGTCTGCAGTGCAGAGGTTCCGCCTCCTGCACGTTGACGGTACATATATTTTGCCTCGCGGATAAGTCCGATAGCTTGCTTTTCGGCTAAAATCTTCTGAATAAGCTGTGCGTCCTCGGCATATATCAGACGTGTATCAAAGCGGTTATTTTTATTTTTGAAAAACTCGCTCTTTACAAACGAGCTTGAAAGCGAAAGCTGCGGATTAAACCATTCCTCAGTAAGGTCAACAACACGAGTACCTTTTCTGTATTTAAAATTGAGTGCGTGATTGCCCCTTCTGCCCTCAAAAAAGAAAAGCGGAATTGATACAATATCAACCTCGTCAAGATGCTCTGTAAAGAAGTCATAAACTGCTGTGAGAGTGTTCGGTGTGAGCAAATCATCGGGATCGACAAAGTTTACAAACTGACCCTCAACAACGTCAAGACCTGCGTTTCTTGCAGAAGAAACTCCACCGTTTTCCTTATGGATAACAACGATGTTGTCATATTTTTCAGCATATTCGTCACAGATTGCTCCGCTGTTGTCGGGAGTTCCGTCGTCAACAAGAATAAGCTGAACATTTTCAAATCCGATATCCTGTTTGATAATGCTTTTAATAGACTCAACGATATAGTTTTCTACATTATAGACAGCCATTATGACTGAGAATTTGTACTTGTAACTCATCTTTTCGCCTCATTTTCAGTAGATTTTAAAAGCCTTATGAAGTATAACACAAAAAGCTCTTAAAATCAACAAAATACATCTGTAACAGAGATATTATGACAACATTGTAACTTGTGTTCACATTACTGCTAATCACAAAATTTATATGACGAATATTTTGTTTAATTTATTAAATGTCTTATCGGATTTCTTGACAGATAGTACAAAAAACTACACCCTGACCTTAATGCTTATTTGATGTCAAAAAAAATAGAAATCAAAAAAATCAAAAATCGAGAGAAATTTTCAAAAAACACTTGCATTTTTACTCGTTTTCTGTTATGATAACAGAGTTACAGAAGAGTAATATTTTGAATAATGACATAAGGAGGTGCAAAACCACATGGCAAAATGTGATTTCTGTGGTAAGGATGTCGCTTTTGGCATCAAGGTTTCTCACTCACACAGACGTTCTAACAGAACATGGAAACCAAACGTTCAGCGTGTTAAGGCTATTGTAGACGGTTCACCAAAGCGAGTTTACGCTTGCACCCGTTGCCTGCGTTCAGGTAAAGTTACAAGAGCTGTTTAATTTTACACAATGAATATTTTCCCCGTGATTTATTTCACGGGGATTTTTGTTTTTCTGCTTACATTTTAACACTTTTGGGAGGTAAACTAAAAAAGTAATTTCTGAAAAGGGTTAGATTTTTATGAAGAGAAAAATTTCGTTTTTACTGTCTGTGCTGATAATCTTTTCATCTTTTCTTTGCGGATGTAACAATAATAACAGCTATCCGAACAAGCAGGAAGAAGCCTCACTAAGCGACAGCGTAAGACTTGGCACTATTATAGAAAAAGAGCTGATAACCGTTTATGTTGACAACATTCTTATGAAATACGGCTTTTGCGGTACAATGCTTATTTCTAAGGATAACACAATACTTTACGAAAAATCAATGGGTTATCAAAATCCTGAAAACTTAACGCTGAACACAAACGACACGCATTATCAGATAGGCTCACTGACAAAGCAGATGACGGGTGCCGCAATATTACAGCTTGAAAGCAAAGGAAAGCTAAGCGTTAATGATACGCTTGATAAATACTTTGACGGATACGATTATCTTGAGAGTATCAGAATTTGCGATTTGCTTGATATGACGGCGCATTTTACGGATTATATTAAATTTGCCGAGGATAAGGAAATTGTAGACAAGGTGACAGAGCTTATAAAGAGTAATGACGAGGAAAAAATCAAGCAGTTCATAACAAGTCTTATACTTGAAGACGGTGTTGATGAAAGCGACAATGATTTCAGCTACAACAATTCGTGCTACTATCTGCTCGGAATAATCATTGAAAAAGCGTCGCAAATGTCGTACAGGGATTATATTGCAAGGTATATTTTTACCCCCGCAAATATGACAGAAAGCGCCTTTTGCGGTGACGGACTTGACGCTGCCTGCGGCTATAAAAACAGCATAAAGGGCGAATTTATCAGTGATGAGGCAGAATACGGCAATGTGTTTGTTTATCCGTTTATGCTTTCGGCAGGCTCGGTTGTTTCTACTGCGTCTGATATTAACAGGTGGCTTTGCTCGTTTTGGAACGGAAAAATCATTGACAGCAAAAGCCTTGACAGATTATTTAAGAACGATAAAAAGTATGTCTGCGGCTGGTTTAAGGATAAAAGCTCGTTTTACCATATGGGCAACACAAACTCGTACACCGCCATAGACTTTGTTGTGCCGAGCAAAAAAATTTCTGTGACAATCCTTACCAATATAGGAATGTATAGCGATATAGAAAAGCTTACAAAGGAGCTTTGCAACGGTGTATTTGAAACAGAATTAAAATAAGCAAACAGAGTGCCAACAAAAGCTGTCTGCACTCTGCTTTTTTATGACTGTTTCTTTTTGTCAAGATATTCGTTTATTCTGTCCTCATCATAAAGGACTAAGTCCTTGTAGCCTGCTAAAAACTCGTTGTGATGGCGGATTTCGTGAAGCAGTATTTCCTTTAGCTTAACCTTTAGCTGTTCTTTGCTGTAATTACCGTAAACACGCATTATACTGCCGTAAAAAATCGCTATGTATCTGCCCAGACAGTCACGCCGATATTCGCCGAGTATGAACAAATCATTGTCAACAGCCTTTGGGTGTAGCTTTGTGTCGGGCAAGAGGATAATTCCGCCGTTTAGCTTGCGGTACAAGGGCTGAGGAACGGAGTCTGCTATATCGTCAAGCAGCTCTGCACATTCTTCAAAAGTTACCATTTTACCTGTATTCCTTTTTCCTTATTTCATATTTTCCAATTATTTATCAATCAAGAAAATCCTTTAGCTTTTTGCTTCTTGACGGATGACGGAGCTTCCTCAGTGCCTTTGCCTCTATCTGACGGATACGCTCTCTTGTAACGCCGAATTCCTTGCCAACCTCTTCAAGAGTACGGCTTCTGCCGTCCTCAAGTCCGAAGCGAAGTCTAAGCACCTTTTCTTCTCTCGGTGTGAGTGTGTCAAGAACCTCTGACAGCTGTTCCTTGAGCATTGTGTGAGAAGCGGCGTCTGCCGGTGCCGGTGCGTCGTCATCGGGGATAAAGTCGCCTAAATGGCTGTCCTCCTCCTCGCCTATCGGTGTTTCAAGCGATACAGGCTCCTGTGCTACACGCATAATCTCTCGCACCTTGTCAACAGGCATATCAATTTCTTCTGCGATTTCTTCGGGAGAAGGCTCGTGTCCGTTCTGGTGGAGGAGCTGGCTCGATACCTTTTTAACCTTGTTGATAGTTTCTACCATATGAACGGGAATACGTATTGTCCTTGCCTGATCTGCAATAGCTCTTGTGATTGCCTGTCTTATCCACCATGTAGCATAGGTTGAGAATTTAAAGCCCTTTGTATAGTCAAACTTTTCAACAGCCTTGATAAGACCTAAATTGCCCTCCTGAATAAGGTCAAGGAACTGCATACCTCTGCCTAAATAACGCTTTGCAATACTTACTACAAGCCTTAAATTAGCCTCTGACAGACGTTTTTTTGCAAGTACATCGCCGTCTGCTATTCTTATGGCAAGGTCTATTTCTTCATCTGTTGACAAAAGCGGAACTCTGCCGATTTCCTTTAAATACACCTTAACAGGGTCGTCAATCATCACAGCGGTGTCGGCCACCTGATCCGATGAATCTGCAGCAACTGACTCTACGCCAAGCTCAGCATCAAGGTTATCAAGCGCAATATCCTCAATATCCTCAACAATTTCAATGCCCAGATTTTCAAGCTCATCATAGAGCTTTTCAAGCTGCTCCGGCTCAATATCCATTTCACCGATAGCGTCTAGAATGTCCTGATTTGTCAGATTGCCCTTTGCCTTGCCGAGGTCAGCAAGAACCTTAATCAGCGGTTTCTTTTCTGTTTGATTAGCCATACTTACCATTCCCTTTCATATGCACATCTATATATATTACTTTTTCTGTTGCTTTATCCTTTTTATAAAATCCATCAGCTCGTCATCTGTTGCGGTGCTGATTTTTTCGTCGCTTAGTTTTTCGCTTTCCTGCAATATGACGTTAATATACTCGTCAAGCGCCTGTCTTGTTGCGGCAAGGCTTGAGCAGGACGTCATTATTGATGTGATTTTGCCCGACTCCTCCATTGTGAAATCTGCCGCCATATTTGACGTTGGGTGCAGACCGTTTTTTATTCTTTCAGAGAAATATACATAGAGCCGTCTGTTAAAATCCGTTCTGAATTTCTCCGGTGGGAGCTTTGCGTTTATATAGTCAACCGAGTCGGGGTTATTTATCAGATACGCAAGCAGTGATTCCTCTGCCTTTGTTGCTCGTGGCATTTGGTAGTGCTGTTTGTTTATTGTATCCTTTGTTCCGCTTAAATCAGTTTGGAGCTTTGTGAACTCTTTTTTCTGCCTTGCTCTGAAGTTTTGCCTTGACAGCTTATTCACCTGCGTTACTATCGAATTTTTATCAACCGACAGCTCACCCGACAGCTTTGAGATATAGACGTCCTGTTCCATTTTATTTTCAAGTTTTGCAAGGATTTTTACAGCTTCGTTTAAGTAGCCTACCTTGCCCTGCGGTGTTGTCACGTCAAATTTGAGCTTTAAATTCTGAAGCTGATATTCTAAATCATTTCCGCAATTTTCTAAAATATTCTTAAATGCGACAGGTCCGTTTTCTCCCTTGCTTCTGATAAATTCATCGGGGTCCTTGCCGTTGGGAACTCTTAATACCTTTATCTCAATTCCTGTACTTCGCAATATCTCGATTGCCCTTGCAGTAGCCTTTTGCCCTGCCTCGTCTGCGTCATAGCAGATAACAACCTCGTCTGCGTACCTTTTCATAAGCACCGCCTGCTCCTTTGTCAGGGCAGTACCCAATGTTGCGACAGCGTTCTGAAAGCCTGCCTGATTTACTGCGATTACGTCCATATAGCCCTCGCACAGGATAAGCTGACGGTTTGCTGTGTTTTTGGCGTTGTTAAGTGAAAACAGGTTTGCGCTCTTCTTGAAAACAGGCGTATCTGACGTGTTTAAGTATTTCGGCTTTTGGTCGGTCATTATTCTGCCGCCAAAGGCTATTACGTTTGCCCGCAGATCAATAATCGGGAACATCACACGGTTAAAAAATCTGTCTATCACCTTGCCCGATTTTTTTGACTTAACAGCAAGGTTTGCTGTTTCAAGCTCGTAATCTGTAAAGCCCATTGATTTAAGGTGATTGGTAAGTGCAAACTGACTATCGGGTGCAAAGCCTAAGCCGAAACGGCGGATTGTTTTATCCGTAAGCGCCCTTTTGTGCAGATAGTCAAGACCCTCTTGTCCCTGTTTTGAGTACAGACAGCTGTGGTAAAAACGTGCGGCGGCTCTGTTAGCCTCAAAAATCCTCTTTCTGAGCCTTGACATACTGTCATCATATGATTCCTCGGGCATATTCATACCGGCTCTTTGCGCTAAAAGCTTTACAGCGTCAATGTAATCGAGGTTTTCTATCCTCATAATAAAATTGATTACATTTCCCCCGGCACCGCAGCCAAAGCAGTAAAAGGAATTACTCTCTGTATAAATGTTGAACGAGGGAGTTTTTTCATTATGAAAGGGGCAGAGTCCGACAAGATTTCTGCCGTGTCTTTTCAGATTGACGTATGTCGAGGCTATTTCCGAAATATCACTTCGCAGTAAAAGCTCCTGCAAAAATGCTTCGGGCAGTGCCATATTTCCTCCCCCTTTAAGCTTATTCTGTATATATATACAACAAAAAAATTAAAATTCCTTTATTTTTCTTAAAAATATGTAATTTTTTATAAATCCAACCTTTTTCAGTCTAACTCGCAGAATATTTCGTCAATTATCTGCACGGCACATTCTCCGCCCGTAGCGTCTGCAAGCTGTTTGTTAAGACTGCCTATATTTTCGGGCGGAATGTGAAAGTCTATTTCAACAGAATCGGTATATAAGGTATCGTCTATTATACCGCCGTTTGCAATAACGGTAGTG
Organism: Acutalibacteraceae bacterium; assembly: GCA_051881615.1. Classification (GTDB taxonomy): domain Bacteria; phylum Bacillota; class Clostridia; order Oscillospirales; family Acutalibacteraceae; genus CAMFTQ01. The sequence goes on from JBJEQF010000014.1 coordinate 24,415, forward strand.
TTCACCTTTCCGTACTGACTGTAGGAGCAGAACACCGAGCAGACGGCGCACTTAGCCATTGTGATTATCTTGCCTGCCTGTGCCGCTATCCTGCTGCCGTGAGAATACGCCCTGACAAGTCCTCCGCCGCCGAGCAGAATACCGCCGAAGTAGCGTGTTACAACAACGACTATGTCGCAAAGCTCCGACTTCACAAGCACGTCAAGAACAGGCACACCAGCCGTACCCTGCGGCTCGCCGTCGTCGCTGTAGCGCATAATTGAGCCTTCTCTTAGCACATAGGCATACACGTTGTGTGTTGCGTCCCAGTGCTTTGACTTGATTTGATTTATAAATTCAACCGCCTGCTCCTGTGTAGTTACAGGCTTAGAGTAGCCGATAAAGCGTGAGCGTTTTTCAACAAACTCGTCACAGGCTTCAAATTTGATTGTTTTGTAGCTTTCCATAAAATCACCGTAATTATGCAAGGTTTTACTAAAAAATTAACGGCGAACTTTCGTCCGCCGCTGCAACCAAAACTATTATTTATCCTGCATACCGAAACGCTTTTTAAATCTGTCAACACGTCCGCCGGTATCAACGAGCTTTTGCTTTCCTGTAAAGAATGGGTGGCATTTTGAACAAATTTCAACACGGATATTTTCCTTAGTTGAACCTGTTTCGATTACATTACCGCAAGCACAAGTAATAGTAGTCTGCTCATACTTTGGATGGATATTTTCTTTCATAGCTTTCACCTCTTTCGCTGAAACCGTAGTAACAAATGAATTATACAACATTCCTTTATAAAAATCAAGGGGTTTCGATGATTTTTTTACAATTTTGTATTATTTACAAAAATCACCGCAATATATTGCGTATTCTTGCTACTCCTGCGCAATGTGCCTGACATACTGCTCCAAGCACATATTGTAGGAGCGCATTCTGACTGCATTGTCCCTGCCGACAAAGCGAAACGCCTTTGGATTTTTTGACATACCTGTGTATTTTTCGCCCTGTGATGTGTAACGCTCTGTAAAACCGTACCTGATGCAGTTTTTCTGCAGCCACAGATATGCCCTTGAGCTTTCAAAGTCGTTTGCTGACTTATCATCAGTTGAAAATGTAACGAGCAAGCCTGTCTGTGCTTCGCTTTCGCCGCCCTTGGGGATTGTCTTTTTGGCAAGCGACTCTGCTTTTATATCGGTGTAGCCGTTTTTTGTCATAAGCTCCTGCTTTTTATTCTCGTACATTTTTTGCTGTTCATCAAAGGGAATATATCCGCTTTCAAGCACAAGCGAAACGTTTTCTTTTTGCGCCGCCGTCATAAGGCTTTTCAGGCTGTCAAGAGCCGTTTCGCTTATCTGAATAGACTCAAGCTTTGAAAGCTTTGGCACGAAGTCGCTTTCAAGCGGATTTGCAGTATTTACTATCCGCAAAAGCTCCGCTTTTTCTTCCAACGAAAGCTCCTTTTGAGAATCTGTAGGTTCAATTTTGTTCGGGGTATTTATTTTGTCTGCGGTCGCAATATACCCCATAGTAATTCCGCCGGCAAAAACGAGAACGATAAGTATCGGCAAAAATACGGTCAGAAAACGCAGAAAGCCTGTTTTATTATTTTTTTCACCCTGATAATCAAAGCCGCCGTAAATTGAGTTGTCCGTATATCTCACCGATTATATTCACCTTTATCAGTTAATAGTTTTATTTTCGATTTCCTCTACAGCCTTTTTGATAAACTCGTCAAGTGCTACAGCGCCTAAATCGCCCTGCTTTCTGGCACGGACGGATACAGTATTGTTTTCGATATCCTTGTCGCCGACAATGAGCATATACGGGATTTTTTCAAGCTGTGCTTCTCTGATTTTGTAGCCGATTTTTTCGCTTCTGTCGTCAACCTCTACACGCATACCCTTTGCTTCAAGAGCGTTTTTAACCTCGTAAACGTAGTCAAGGTGTCTGTCGGCAATCGGTAAGAGCTTAACCTGAACGGGAGCAAGCCACATCGGGAACGCACCTGCGTACTTTTCAATAAGCAGTGCAAGAGTTCTTTCGTAACAGCCGATTGACGTTCTGTGAATGATGTACGGATTTTTCTTTGTACCGTCACTGTCTGTGTATTCCATACCGAATTTCTCGGCAAGCATCTGGTCAATTTGGATTGTGATGAGAGTATCCTCTTTGCCGTGAACGTTCTTAATCTGAATATCAAGCTTAGGACCGTAGAATGCCGCCTCGCCGATACCGATTTTATATGGGATTTCGAGGTGCTCAAGGATTTTCTGCATAACTCCCTGTGCCTCGTCCCACTGCTCGGCAGTGCCGATATACTTTTCTCTGTTATCGGGATCCCACTTTGAGAAGCGGTAGGTTACGTCCTCGTAAAGTCCGAGCGTTTTCAGCATAAAGGTTGTAAGCTCCAGACAGCTTTTGAACTCCTGCTCAAGCTGGTCGGGACGGCACATTAAGTGTCCCTCTGAAATTGTGAACTGACGTACACGGATAAGTCCGTGCATTTCGCCGCTTGCTTCGTTTCTGAAAAGCGTTGATGTTTCGTTATACCTAAGTGGCAGATCACGATAGGATCTTGCTCTGTTTAAATATGCCTGATACTGGAACGGGCAGGTCATAGGACGAAGTGCGAATACCTCTTTGTCCTTTTCCTCATCGCCCATTACAAACATACCGTCCTGATAATGATCCCAGTGACCGCTGATTTTGTAGAGGTCGCTTTTAGCCATATACGGAGTTTTTGTCAGGAGCCAGCCACGCTTTTGCTCCTCGTCCTCAACAAACCTCTGTAAAATCTGAATAATTCTTGCGCCCTTTGGCAAAAGAATCGGCAAGCCCTGACCGATAACGTCAGAGGTTGTGAAAAGCTCAAGCTCACGTCCTAATTTGTTGTGATCTCTGCTTTTTGCTTCCTCAATCTTTTTCAGATGCTCCTCAAGCATTGACGCCTTCGGGAACGCTGTGCCGTAAACTCGGCAAAGCTGTGCCTTTGCAGCGTCACCTCTCCAGTAAGCGCCTGTGCAGTTTGTAAGCTCAATCGCCTTTAATGCAGAAACGTTCATAAGGTGAGGGCCTGCGCATAAATCTGTAAATTCGCCCTGCTTGTAAAAACTGATTTTTTCGCCCTTGTCCGAATGTTCCTTTGCAAGCTCTACCTTATAAGGCTCGTTTATGCTCTCTAAAAGCTCGACTGCCTTATCAGGGTCAAGTTCAAATTTTTCAAGCTCTACGCCTGATTTTACTATTGATTTCATTTCAGCCTTGATTTTTTCAAGGTCGTCTGCCGTAAATGGCTTTTCTACGTCAAAATCGTAATAAAAGCCGTTGTCGATTGCAGGGCCTATGGCGCATTTTGCGTTTGGGTACAAGCGTTTAACAGCCTGTGCAAGCACGTGTGATGCTGTGTGCCAGAATGCCTTTTGTCCGTCTGTATCGTCAAAGGTTAAAATTTCAACCTTGCAGTCGCCTGTAAGCGGTGTTCTTAAATCTACAACCTTACCGTCAACTCTTGCGGCACACGCAGCCTTAAAGATGCCGCCGCCGAGTGATTTTGCAATTTCGGCAGGAGTAGTATTCTGCTCAAACTCCTTTATAACCGAGCCTTTTAACTCTACCTTAATCATTATAATTCTCCTTTGCATAAAATATTCAAAAATTTTTTGTAAAAATAAAAATAACCCCGACAAACCAAAAGGAATGTCGGGGCGAATATGCTTCACGGTTCCACCCAACTTCGGTATAAAAATATACCCTCTTTAAACTCTAACGCAGTCATACGTCACACCATTTCCTGTGTGAGGCTCAAAGGCGGTAATTTTACAGGTCTGATACGGCTCTTGCACCAAACGAGCCGCTCTCTGAAAAAGACTTGTTGTAAAATCGTGTCCTTGTCATCGCTTTAGTGATTATTTTAACACCAAAAATTTTAGTTGTCAATAACAATTTGAAAGTAAAATTTACGATGCAATCAACTTTTGAATTTCTGTTGCGTCCTTTATTGACACATTTCCGTCTATATCAACATCTGCACAGTCCATCTGCTCGTCACTCAGGCTTACAATATCTGCCTTGAACTTTTGCAGAATAGTCGCATCGCTTATAGTTACCTTGTCGTCACCGTTTAAGTCGCCCTTCATATTGCGCGTCGGGATTTTCAGAACATCGGCATATGAAGCGGCATAGCACTTGCTCGGTATATAGAAAACAACCTTTTTACAGTCGATAAATGCAGTGCGGTCAATAGTCACAACAGAACCCGGGATTGACACTGCCGTTATGTTCTCACAGCCTGCAAAGGCGTACGGAAAAATCTCGATTACATTGTCACAAAGCCTTACGTATTTAAGAGCCTTGCAGTTTGCAAAAACGCCTGCGCCTAAATGCTTGAGTGACTTTGGCAGATTCACTTTTTCAAGTGAGGTTTCGGCAAAGGCGTTATCGTCAATAAAATACGTCTTACTGCCGAATTTTACGTCTGACAAAGCGGCACAGCCGGCAAATGCGCTCTCGCCTATCATATATGTGCCGTCCGACAGCTCAACCGATTTAACGGTAGTGTTGCCAAAAAAAGCCAATGGCGCAATCACGTTGACAGCTGACGGGATTTTAACACTTTCGTCCTTTCCCTTGTACTTAACAAGTATTCCGTTGCCCTCTACCACAAAATCTCCGCTGTAAGCTGCAAGCCATTTTGTGTTTTCAAAGGCATTTGCGCCTATTGACGTTACTGTTTTTGGGATTGTAATTTTTACAAGCTTTTCACAGCCGTAAAAGGCTTTTTCGCCTATCTGCGTTACGCTGTCGGGTATTGTAACGGCTGTTACCGTATTGTTATCAGCAAAAGCGTTCGGTGCGATTGCCGTAATCGACGACGGAACTTTGATTTCTGTTGACTTATTGCTGCACCTTACAAGCACGTTGCCGACAGTCATAAACTCGTCCTTGTTGCTATCAAGGAATTTTGTAGAGAAAAAAGCGTCTGTATCAACAAAATTAACGCCTGACGAGCCATTAACAGCTTCAAGCGAGGTACAGTTGTAAAAGGCTTTTTTGCCGATATAATACACTCCGCCGTGAAGCGTGACCGATTTAATCTTCGTATTGTTTTCAAACGCACTGTCACCGATATAGTAAACCTGCTGTGGAATTGTGACAGCCTCGGCTGTTCCGTTATAGGCAGTCAGCACACCGTCTGTTATAACGAACTCCTGCTCCTGCGCCGCATTGACTGTGGGCAAAGAAAAGACGGTAATTATCAAAAGCTGAATAATCGCAATTGTCCTTATCAGTTTTTTCATAATTACCGCCTCCAAAATATTATTTTTATTTTTAAAGCTATCCGCTTAATTTCTTGAGCTGTTCTCTATTTCCATAATAAGTCTGTCGATTTCGCTCATTCTTTGCTCTAACGGACTTTCAGCTTTTCTTTCTGAAAATACAGGCTCCTGTAACGGTTCAGCCTTTGCAGCTTCAGTATAAAGCGGCTCTTCAGCCTGCTTTTCTGTAGGTTGCTCAGCTTCCTCAACAACCTCTGATACTACAGGTGTTCTGACAAAATCCTCTCTTCTTGTTTTTTCTGTACGAGCCTTCGGAGCTTTTTCAGCTTCCTGATTATTCTCAGGCGTAAAGAAGATAAAATCATCGTCAAAATAATCGTTTAACTGCTCTTGTTTTTGTGACTTTTTATTGATGTCCTCAAATTCATCGTCACCGTATGCTTCGTCATCATACTGTGCGTTTTCTTCCTCTAACTGCTGAAGAAGTCCCTTGTTTTCTTCTATTGTCTTTGCTTTTCTTGTAATTGTTACAAGGTTGCTCAGAATAAGCAAGCCAAACAGCAAAAACTCTAAAAATTCAACATCAAAAAGCGACTTGATTTCGCTCATACCGAGCGCAATATATGTAATTTTGCTCATACAACAGCCAAACAGCATTACCATTGCAGGCAAACCGTAAACAAAGCAGGACTTGACGGGATTTTTGCCCGACATAACAGATAGCACGCTTGCCATAAAGAAAAAGTAGAATGTCAGCAGAATGTATGCGATAAGGTCTGTCATATCAACAGAGGTTACAGAGTACGTTGTGTAGCCCCAGAAGGTTTTAAACGTACGGACACAGCACCAGACAGCCGGCATAAGAATAAGCACAGACATACCCATTGTGTAGTTTTTGCCCTTTAAAAAGCCTGTGCCGATAACGATAAATGCAACAGCCGCTATTACAAGCAGGAGCATATCAATTACGGCAAGCACCTGAAAATCGCCTGTTGAAAGGCAGTTAATCACAGCTGTGGCACAATCGGCAGAAAGCGCAACGGCTGTAAGGTAAGACAAAATACCCGACACGGGATTTTTGCCCGATATGTAGATGCCCGAGGTCTTTTTATCAATAAGACTTAACAATCCGCAGATAACAAGAAGCACCGCCGCAAAAACAGCCGACGTATACGCAACGGAAACGCCTGTAAGCCCGAAGGTAGCTTGTCCCTGCGACTGAAAAACAGGCTGTGCAATCCTTAAAACTGCAACTGCAATAAATATCGGAATGAAAAAAATCCACGATAGCTTAATTTTCATAGCACACAAAATCTCCTTTTTAAGTTATAAAAAACACATTACAGCAATATAATGGTGATAAACTATACCCTTTTATTCTAAGTCAAACAGGACGGTATGTCAAGAATAAAAGATAATTTTTTGTCGGAAGGAATTTTTAAAAATGAAAAGAATTGCTGTTTTGCTTTTACTCCTTTTAATACTTGCGTTAGTTCCGCTTACTGCGTTTTTTGATTTTTCTCCTGCAAAAAAGACAAGCAGTGAGAATAATTATGAAACAAATGACAAATCGCAGTCTTTGGCTGAACCTGCCGTTATGTGTGCCGCTGTTTATTTTTCGGAGGATTTAGAGCCTGATACACTAAAGGCGTTATGCCTTGTTTGTCAGAATAATTGCAGAGCAGACAAAGACTATATAAAAAACAGTGAAAATTATCTGAGCGATAATGCTATGAAAGAAAAATGGAAAGACAGCTACAGCGAAAATTTGAAAAAACTGCGTGATGCTCTTGACGCTGTTAAAAATATGAAAATCACTTATAACGGCAAAGAGGTTATTATCCCTATTTCTTACATATCAGACGGCAAAACTGCAACAGGTGACGAATACCCCTTTTTGCAAAGCGTAGCGTCGCCGTGGGATAAGAACTCAAAAGAATACTCAAAAAACGGCAAAAGCCTTGGTGTGAGCGTTTACGGAATGAATCACATAATAAAGCAGGGCAAAGCCTTTACGACCGCCCTGCTGTGGTATCTGCCTGATTTTGAGATAACAGAAAATTAAATTTGAAATTACATTCTTCGGTAGCGTTTTACATTTTTGTTTTTCTTTTTTCTGTTGTTGTAAAGCGACGTTACAAAAAGATAAAGCGCAAACAGAATTATAATCAGAACCATAGCAATTATGAACCAGTAAGAGGTGGCTATGTTTTTGATAACCTCCAATGTGTAAAGAAGCTCGCTTCGCTCTACCGTTTCATCTGCTACAAGGTTGATTTTCTTGATTTCCTGTCCCTTATACAATACCTTTGCAGTGCCGAGTACATCGCCCTGCTTTATCGGAGTATCTACAATTTCCGATATGCTCGGCTCGATTGTAATATCCTCCTGCTTTGTGTCATTCGGCAGAATTTCGGAAATATCATCCTGCGGTACTAATTGTATGCTGTCCTTGTTCCACGCATAGTTGATTTTTTGCTCGCATACAGGCGTTGTTTTGGTGATAATCGGGTTAAGCTCAAGATTTAACAGCGCCCATCTGAAAAGCTCCTTTGCGTCAATCATTGCGCCGTTTGTCTGCGATTCTGCGTTTTCGTCATACGGTGCGTGAAATAATATACACATATACGCATAGCCGTCTGCCACTGCCGTAGTTACAAGACATCTGCCGGCTTCGTTTGTCGTGCCTGTTTTGATGCCCTGCGCATACATATAATAGTAATCTCCGCCTCTGTTCTCGTCAATCAAATAGTTAGTTGTTACAAGCGGATAATCGTCACCCTCGCAGTAATATGTAGCAGTGTTTGTAATTTCTGCAAAATACGGTAGAGATAACGCATAGATTGCGATCTTATACATATCCCTTGCCGTTGTGTAGTGATTATTGTCGTGAAGTCCGTGCGGATTTACAAAATTTGTATTTTCACAGCCAAGCTCTTTTGCCTTTGCGTTCATCATATCGACAAAGGTCTGCATATTTCCGCCGCCCACGTAATAGCCAAGCACTAATGCGGCGTCGTTACCCGAGGAAACCATCAGACAGTGGAGCAAATCCCACACCGTCATCTTGTCGCCTACGTGATAGGACAAGCCTGACAGTGAGCTGCCTGTTCCGCTTAGCTCGTCTATTACCTCTTGCTTTACTTCAACTCTTGTGTTTTTTATATCCTCAACATTTTCGCTGACGATAATATATGTCATAATCTTTGTTGTAGAAGCCGGATAACGCTTCTGATCTGCATTTTTTTCGAAAACAGTTGTGTTTTTATCCATATTGACAAGCAAAATGGAGTCTGTGACGGTTTTTACCTTACAACCGTAATCAACCGCTGCAAAAGATGTCACACTACCAAACGCTATAATCAAAGCCATAATGACCGAAACAGTCGCTATAAATTTCTTAAACATAATAATGCTAACCTCACATTGCGTAGTAATACATATATAGTACAACAAAATTTTAATATAATCAATCGGTTTTCGATTTTTTCAGTTAAGCGTGTTCTCGCCTGCCTTTGACATAAGCCTGCGTATTTCTGCTTTTATACCCTTGAGCCGTTCGTCGCTTAAATCGGGAGATATTCTGATTATCTCATCTGCCGCCTGCTGTGATACGGCAACGCTTTGCATATCCGATAAATCTGCTATTGAAAGCGTCGGCAAGCCGTGCTGTCGGCTGCCGAAAAAGTCGCCCGGCCCTCTTAGCTTTAAGTCCTCGTCTGCAATTTCAAAGCCGCTGTTTGTACGGCACATTACGGACAACCGCTTTAGCGTGTCCTCACTCTTGCTGTCAGAAAGAAGTATGCAGTATGACTGCTGCTGTCCTCTGCCTACTCGTCCTCTTAGCTGATGAAGCTGAGAAAGTCCGAACCGTTCTGCATTTTCTATCAGAATAACTGTTGCGTTTTTTACATCTACGCCGACCTCTACAACGGTTGTAGCCACAAGCAGAGATATTTCTCCGTCTGCAAATTTCTGCATAACGCTTTCCTTATCCTTTGACTTCATTTTACCGTGAAGCAAACCAACAGGATAATCTCTGAATTCGTCAAGCATAAGCTCGGCGGCGTATTCCTCGGCGGCGGCAAGTGGCAGCTCGCCCTCCTCTACTAAGGGGCAGATTATGTAACAGCAGTTGCCCTTTTTAAGCTCATTTTTAATAAAGCTGTAGGCTCTGTGACGTTTACTGCCGTCTATAAGATAGGTAGCTACCGACTTTCTGCCCGGTGGCAGTTCGTCAATTATGCTTATATCAAGGTCGCCGTAGATGATAAGTCCGAGCGTTCTTGGGATAGGCGTTGCGCTCATAACAAGCAGGTGCGGATTTTCTCCCTTGCAAAGGAGGGCACCTCTTTGAGCAACGCCGAAGCGGTGCTGTTCGTCCGTTATTGCAATACCTAAATTCTTAAACTCTGTATCCTCTGTAATCAGTGCGTGAGTGCCTATTACAATATCTGTTTCACCGCTTGCAAGGCTTTGTCTGATTCTTCTTTTTTCTGCGGCCGTGGCTGAGCCTGTGAGCAGGGAAACGTTAATTTCGCTGTTTTTAAAAAGCTCGCAAAAGCTGTTGTAATGCTGAACGGCGAGTATCTCTGTCGGCACCATAAAGGCGCATTGGTAGCCGTTTTTTGCCATTGTATAGCAGACAGAGGCGGCAACCGCCGTTTTGCCCGAGCCTACGTCGCCCTGAACAAGCCTGTTCATAGATGTTTTTTTATTCATAACATCGTTAATGCAGTCTGTAATCGCTCTTTTTTGTGCATTTGTAAGGCAAAATGGTAGCAGCTTTTCAAATTCATCGCTGTAGTTTTTTGTGACCTTTACAGCCGTTTTATTTCTGCGCTTGTTTTTTAAATTTCGCAAGCCTAAGTTTAATATCAGAAGCTCCTCGAAAACAAGCCTGTGCCTTGCTTTCTTTATATCCTCTGTGCTGTTCGGCAGGTGGATATTCTGCAAAGCGAAGCGTAAATCGCACAGGCTGTACTCCTGTCTTATAAATTCGGGCAGGGGGTCCTTTATGACATCTGGGAGCATAGAAATCGCCTGTCTGACGCAACCCTCTACTATTTTATTTGACAGTCCTGCTGTCAGATTATAAATAGGGTGAATAGTCTGAGAATTTGACACGTGCGTAAGCGTCGGTGAAATCATCTGAATACCGAAATTGTCCTTTGTGATTTTGCCGTAAAAATAATACTGCTCGTCACGCTTTATCATATTTGATATGTATTTATTGTTAAAGAAAGTTATTTTAATTGCCGACGTTTCATCAAACGCCGTAAATTTCACAAAATACTTGTTGTTTTTTGTGTAGCCCTCTGTAACAGGGCTTACAACCGTTGCCTTTATACAGCAGACCTCGCCGTTTTGTGCGTCTGCAATACTTGCAGGCTTGCTCCAGTCCTCATACGCTCTGGGATAGTAGCGGATAAGGTCGCCTACCGATTTTACACCGAGCTTTACAAAAAGCTCTGCTCTTGTCTTGCCTACTCCCTTTAGCTTATGAATAGGGATTTCAAATAAAGACGACACCTTATCACCTGCCTTTATGGAAATAAAAGTAAAAACAACCGCCCGAAAAGGCACAGCCAATGGGCGGTTGGAAAATTAAACTTAGCTTACTCTACACTTAGAATAAAGTAATATACAGGCTGACCGCCGTCAACAAGAGTTACGTCAATATCAGAGCCGAATTTCTCTTGGAGCATATGCAAAGCCTCATTAGCTTCTTCCTGTGAAATGCTGTCGCCGTATATCAGCGTAATGAACGAGGTGTCCTTTTTGACAAGATTCTTAGCAAGCTTGTAAACAGCCTTTACAGGAGTTTTCTCTGTAATTGTCAGCTTGCCGTTTTCAAGTGCGATTATTTCGCCCTCTTTAATCTTTTTGCCGGCAAATTCACTGTCACGTGCCGCAAAGGTGACAAGTCCTGTGTCAACTGTTGACAGGCTGTCGCTCATAAGCTGTTTGTTGCTTTCGGCAGATAAGTCGCCGTCAAAGGAAAGCATAGCCGTAATGCCCTGCGGAATTGTCTTTGACGGAATTACAACAACCTGTCTGTCTGTTACAAGTGACGCTGTCTGCTGCGCCGCCATAATTATATTTTTGTTATTAGGCAGTACAAAAACTGTCTTTGCAGGCGTAGCCATAACAGCCTCATAAATATCGTCTGTGCTTGGGTTCATACTCTGACCGCCGCTTACAACGTGCAGACAGCCTAAATCCTTGAACAGCTCGCAAAGACCATCTCCTGCCGCTACAGCTACAAAGCCGATTTCCTCTGTAGGCTCGCAGGGTGTGAGCTTTTCTTTTTTTGCCTTAGGAGATGATTTTCTTTCCTCATTTTCTTCCTTAGCCTTTTTGTGCTGTTCCTTCATATTTTCGATTTTTACGGTGAGAAGCTGACCGAATTCGAGTGCCCTTGTAAGTGCGTCACCCGGCTGTTCTGTGTGAACGTGAACCTTGATTATTTCTTCATCGTCAACTACAACTACGCAATCGCCTATAGTTTCTAGGAAAAGTCGAAGCTCGTTTGGTTCTGTTGTTACGCTTTCATCTCTGCCTACAATAAACTCAGTGCAGTAGGTAAAAGTAATATCATCGTCAAATTCAGCGGCGGCACTTCTGAATTCATCGTCAGATAAATCGCTTTTTGTATTATTATCCTCTTTAAGCTCAACAATTATGTTATCTGCAAAGTATGACATCATACCCTCAAAAATTTCGCAAAGACCTTTACCGCCTGCGTCAACTACGCCTGCCTTTTTAAGAACAGGCAAAAGCTCGGGAGTTTCCTTGAGAGCTTCCTGTGCGCCCTCGCAAACAGCGTCCCATACATAAAGAAGTCCGCTGTTTTCGTCAGCCGCCTTTATTGCCTTTTCATATGCAACACGTGCTACCGTCAGAATTGTACCCTCTGCAGGCTTTGCAACAGCCTTGTATGCGGCTTCTACACCCAAGCCGAGCGCAACAGCTAAATCTCTGCCGTCTGCGTTATGTCTGCCCTGAAGACCCTTTGCAAATCCTCTGAACAAAAGTGAAAGAATAACGCCTGAGTTACCCCTTGCACCCCTGAGCATTGCAGAGGCAGTGCAGGAAGCAATTTCTTCTGCGCTGTCTGTGTCTTTCTTTGCAAGCTCCTTTACAGCCGCATTGATAGTCATAGACATATTTGTGCCTGTGTCGCCGTCGGGAACAGGGAAAATATTGAGGTCGTTAATCTTATTTTTCTGATTAGTAATATTATTTGCGCCTGAAATAATTGCGTTCTTCAGCGCTTCGCCGTTAATCATCAATAACACATCCTTGTATTTACAATTGTGTAGTTCTATACAGATACATTATATATTGTAAAAACAGTTATTGCAAGAGATTTCTGATATTTTGTAAAATCTTACCTTACAAAAGCTTTACATTTACCTGATTTCAAGGCGTTCTGTGTCTTTGGTGAGTCCTGTTTTTTCGTCTATATCAAAAATAATGCAGTTCATTTTGCAATCGCCTGACGCTAAATCGAAACGTTGGGGCAGCTTTGTTTTGAATTTGTTGATTATAATTTCTTTTTTTACTCCTAAAACAGAATCAACAGTACCTGTCATTCCCACATCTGTAATATAGCCTGTACCGTTTGGCAAAATCTGTTCGTCTGCTGTCTGCACGTGCGTATGTGTGCCGAACACTGCCGACACTCTGCCGTCAAGATAAAAGCCCATTGCACGTTTTTCGCCTGTTGCCTCTGCGTGAAAATCGACAATTACAATTTTATTTTCGTTTTTAGAAAGAAGCTCGTCAGCCTTTTTGAACGGACAGTCAAGTCCGTTATCCATATACGAGGTACCCATCAGATTGATTACCGTCACCTGATTTCTGCCCATATCAACACAGCACATTCCCGCCCCAGGCGTAGTACCCTCGGGGAAGTTTGCAGGACGGATAATATACGGCTCTCTGTCTAAGGTGTCAAAAAATTCCTTTCTTCTGAAGGCGTGGTTGCCAAGCGTTATTACGTCAACTCCGCTTGAAAAAAGATACTCTGCCGACGACGGAGTTATTCCGTTGCCGTCAGCTGAATTTTCACCGTTGCAGATAACAAGGTCTATTGCTTTTATTCTTTTAAGTGACGGCAGATTACTGCGTAAAAACTCACAGCCGATACCGCCCACAACATCACCGATACACAAAATTCTCATAAAGGCGCATTTCTCCTTTTTTATCTTTGTAATAGTATATCATATTTTTTATGATAATAAAAGCGTTTTATGATGTTTGAAGCCTTTCTGTTTTTGCTATATCCTCCTCAAAAACGTAGCTTACTTTATATTGTGTTTCATTCTTAGCTTTATTTTCTGTTATTTTCCTTTGAAGAACTAAAGCGTCTGACCTTGTAAATGCTTCGTAGAGTGCTATTTCGTTTTCAAGTGCTTTTTTAATTTCCTTATCTGACAGCCTTGTTCTCTCTGTTTTTAAGTCGGCGCAGACCTGCTGTGTATAGCCTATCGGTAAAAACACTTCGTTGAGCTTTAATGCGTAATTCTCAAAATCAATAACTGTACTGTCGGGCGATTTCAGCGTTAAGCTGCACGGAAAGCTTAGAAAGAAAAAGTCGGCAGTGCCTTGCTTTTTTATGCCGGTATTTTCATCAACCGTAGTAATTTGTGCTTCTTTTTTTTGCGAAAAGGTCTTGTTTTCAAAGGTTTTTGCAAGTATTTCAGCCTCGCTGTGTAAAAGCGTATAGCCGCCTGTTTTGTTTTCGGCAACTGCGCTGACAAGAAGCTGTCCCTTTGCGGCGGCAAAGCCTTTCTTAACCTTCGACACTCCGTTTACGCATTTTACAGATGTAATTACTCCGTCCTTTTTTGCTACGATGTTGCAGGGGTAGGAGCTATCATCAATTTTCGGCTTTTCGGCTTTTTCTTTTATTTCCACATCAACATTACAGCCGTCTAAGTTTATCGACATCCAGCGGATAGAGTCGATTTCAAGCAAGGTACTGCGCTGTATCCTGTCAATGTTCAGGCTGTTTGCGTACACTCCCTTGTAAAGACCGTTTTTCTCAAGCACACTCATAACGTAAGTTTGGCTTATGCTTTCTACTCCGTTTATCTGTATATTCCACACAAACTGCGAAAGAACGCAGATTATCGTAATAAAAAGTACAAGTCCTGCCATTAGACCTGTGCGTGATTTGTATTTTTGAATTACAAACGGCAAGCCGTGCTTTTTTACAATTTTAGTTTTCATATGCGATTTTCTTGCAAATGCTCTTATACTTCTGTAGTCCGACACAGACATACTGCCTGTCAGAGTATTATTTTTGCACATCATATTTTTTATGTAAATTCCGTTTTGCACAGTAATATTTATAAAGCGTTCGGGGTATTTTCCCTCACCCTTAAAGTCAACATATCCCTTTATAAAGCGTAAAATATTTATAAGCATATTTCTTTCCCTTTCAGAGTTTTATCAGCCGTCAAATTCTATAGCCGTAACATAACCCTCTATAACAAGGCAGGTAGGCGACAGGCTTTTAAGACTTAGTCCTCTGCCCTTAAAGCAAATGATAATGCCTGACGTGTTTATTCTGATTAAGCCTTCGTCATACGATAATACCCCTTTGCAGCCCTCTACCCTGATTTCACGATTGCCGAAAAGCTCTAAGTACGGCATATCAAGAAAATATTTTGAAAGCTTTGATTTTTCTGACTTTTTCTTTGAAAATTTATTTTCATTCACATAAATCACCGTTTACTAAATTTATACAGTTTATGCTCTGATTATAAAATAAATTCTAAATCGCTCTCATATATATTATCGGTGGTGATATGATAAGGTTAAAAATAAGCAGAGAATTACTCTCTGACTTCTTGTGCGTTGCAGTCTGTGTTTTGCTGTTTGGCATAGCCGTCATATTCTCGCAAGAATGCGAAAGCGGTGCGTTCAAGGGTGTTGAATATTGCTTAAAAATACTTGTTCCCTCGCTTTTCCCTTTTATGGTGCTGTCGTCCTTTCTTGTAAACAGCAGAGCCTTACAAATTATCAGGCAGAAAACAGGCTTTATATCTAAGCTTTTTCAGAGTGTATCGCCCGATATTGTACCGGTGCTTGTGCTGTGTCTTACGGGCGGTTATCCTGTGGGGGCAAGGTGCATTTCCTCTTTATTTCAAAGCGGAGCAATAAGCGAAAAGCAGGCGCAGAAAATGAGCCTTTACGCTGTGGGTGCAGGTCCGGGTTTCTTGATAACATATGTAGGAACACAGCTTTGCACAAATAAGCAAATCGGATTTATACTGCTTGTCTGTCAGGTGATATCTGTTTTAATTCTTGCTGTTTTCTGTGAGATTCTTTTTAAAGAAACAAAAGAAAAAGAAATAAATGTCAATAATAAAAAACCAGTGACGGGCAACACAATGTCGTATGCCTTGGTAAAAAGCGTTTCACAGGGTGTTTCGTCAATCGTCAATATGTGCGCTATGGTTGTGTTTTTTTCGTCCTTTCTTGAAATTCTGCGTTTTCTGCTTGCCGATTTTGAGTGGGCAGATAAGTATATAAGCATTCTTTTCGAGGTAACCGCCGCCTGTGGGCTGCTTTGCAAGAACGGAGAGCTTATTTTGCTTGCTTTTGCCGTAGGTTTTGGCGGAATATGCGTTCATTTTCAGATATTTGCGATTTTACGAGATATTAAAATAAACAAAGCAATATTCTTTGTAATGCGCCTTGCCCAGGGTATTATTTGTGCACTGACTGCAAAAATAATCTTTCACTTTTTCCCTGTTTCGGTTGAGGTTTTCAGAACTGTTGAAAATGTAAGGGCTGTAAGCTTTGGTACAATATGGGGCGGAATTGCGTTTATTTTGTGCAGCTGTTGCTTTTTATTTTCGATTAAATCTTCACATTGACTTTTTTAACTTAATTATGGGAGGCTTTTATATGTGCGGAATTGCCGGCTGGCTTGACAGCGATATTGATTTTTATGAAAAACAAGATGTTTTACAGAATATGCAAAGCACGTTAAAACGCAGAGGTCCTGACGAAAACGGTATTAAAATTTATCAGGGAGCAACTCTTATTCATTCAAGGCTTGCGGTAATTGATATAGAAAACGGCAAACAACCTATGACTGTGCAAATGGGTGAAAAAAACTACACCATAGTTTATAACGGGGAGCTTTACAACACGCAGGAGCTACGACATACTCTTGAAAACACAGGCTACAGCTTTTTCGGTCACAGCGACACAGAGGTTGTGCTTAAAGCATACGTTCACTGGGGCAAGGATTGTGCCGATATGCTCAACGGAATTTTCGCCTTTGCTGTGTATGAGGAAAGCGAAAAAACGCTTTTTTTATGCCGTGACAAAATCGGCGTAAAGCCGTTGTTTTATCACACATATAACGGCGGTATTATTTTCGGCTCAGAGATAAAAACGTTGCTTGCTTCACAAAAGGTAAAGCCTGTCATTGACGAAAACGGACTGTATGAGATATTTTTCTTAGGGCCTGCCAGAACGATGGGAAACGGAATTTTCAAGGGCATAAGCGAGCTTTGCAACGGTGAGTATCTATTTTATAAGGACGGCAAAATCACTAAGCAAAAATACTATCACCTGACGGCAAAGCCACACACAGACAGCGAAAGTGATACTATCGAAAAAACACGATTTCTGCTGACAGACGCAATACAGCGACAGCTTACAAGCGATGTTCCTCTTTGCTTCTTTTTGTCGGGCGGTCTTGACAGCAGTGTAATCACAAAAACGGCGTCAGAGTATTACAAAAGGCACAATATGGGTTCAATTCACACATATTCCGTTGAATACAAGGACAATATGCGCTACTTTAAGAAAAGTCTTTTTCAGCCGAATGCCGATGTTGAGTATATCGGGATGATGGTGAATGACACTTCTTCTGTTCATAACGAGGTGATAATCGACAACGAGAGCCTTGCTGACGCTCTGTATGACGCAGTAATCGCAAGGGATTTGCCGGGTATGGCTGACGTTGACTCGTCACTGCTTCTCTTTTGCAAAAGCGTTAAGGAAAAATACACGGTTGCACTTTCCGGCGAATGTGCCGATGAGCTTTTTGGCGGATACCCTTGGTATCACAACAAGGAAATTCTGTTTGAGGACTGCTTTCCTTGGTCAAGAAGTCAGGAAATCAGAAAAAGCATACTAAAAAGCGGAATACTGCCAAAGGGCGAGGAATACGTCAGAGAAAAATACCTTGATACAATAAAGGCTACACCCACGCTTTCGACCGACAGTAAAGAAACACGCCGTATGCGTGAGATGTTTATGCTCAATTTCAAGTGGTTTATGCAGTGTCTGCTTGACAGAAAGGATCGCTGTTCTATGCACAGCGGTCTTGAGGTAAGAGTACCGTTTTGCGACTACAGAATAGTGGATTATGCCTTTAATATGCCGTGGGAGCTGAAGGCTTATAACTCACGTGAAAAGGGAATTGTGAGAAAAGCATTTGAGAATATTCTGCCCTATGAAATATGCTACAGAAAGAAAAGCCCGTACCCAAAAACGCACAACCCGATTTACACAAAAATTGTAAGCGATAGGGTTACAAAAATTTTAGAGAAAAAAACACAGCTAAACGAGCTTTTAAGCAAAAACGGAATACTTGAAATAATAGAAAATCCCGAAAATATTTCAAGTCCTTGGTACGGTCAGCTTATGAGAGCGCCACAGATACTTGCGTATATAATACAGCTTGATTTCTGGTTTGAAAAATACAATGTAGAGATTGATATGTAAGGGTAGAGTTTTGGGGTTGAAGAAAAAAATCAGTGGCTTTTCGGGTTTTGCGAAAAGCCACTTTATTCTGCTTTTTACACAAGCGAGCCGTTATTCTTAAATGACGACTGCGTTCTGCTCGGGTTTATTTCATTTAAAACTACATCAACAATTACGCCGTGGCCTAACTTGTGATTGTGGGAGGGAAGCTCCTCGGGGTAGAGATTGGGCATTTTTTCTTTATTGTCATTTAAGTGAGTAGCTTTTATATTCTGATTTTTATTATCCTGCATAAATAACACCTCTTTAATTGAAGTAATAATATTATAAGCAGTTTTGTTTTTAATATCAGCTATAAAAAATATACAATTATGCTAAATTTTTCAAATAAGATTTGCTTGACAGTCACACGAACCTGTTATATAATCATATTATTAGATTATATAGCGGAGGGTATAGTATGATTAAGCTTTTGCCGGGGACGGTTTTAGAATTTAAGGACGGTATGCAGAATGACGCTTTTTCTTATATTGAGCCTGTTTTTGCACTGACTAAGGGTCTTTCGCTTTCTCAGGTCAGAGATATCACGGGACTTGAATCATCGACAATACAAAACTGGGTAAAGCGCGGCTGGGTGGCACGTCCTGTTGAAAAAAAATATCAGAAAATGCACATTATCAGAATTATTCTTATAAACAGCATAAGAGGTGCAATTCTGCTTGAAAGAATACCGAAAATAATGGAATATATAAACGGTGTTGTAGAGGACGAAAGCGACGATATTATCACAGACAGCGAGCTTTACAACAAATTCTGCAAAATCATTTACGAATGTGACAAGGCAAAAACTGTTGATGCAGACAAAATAAAAAGTATAGTATCGGCTGTTCTTTGCGATTACACAGGACCTTTTGAGGATTCAAAGCAAAGACTTCAGAATGCATTGCTGATTATGGTGCTTGCGTTTTTATCGGCAAGACTAAAGGAAGAAACAGACGAGGCATTTTCCCGAATATCTGAATAAAGCAGAAACAGCTTAAACAAAAAGACTGTATCAGGAAATATCATATTGATATACCGATACAGTCTTTTTATTTTTTATTTTTTGAAATAATCACATATGCAGTAGTAAATCGGAATTGTCAGGAACAATATCCACATAGGATGCCAAAGTCCGAAGACTAAACCGAGAGCCACATACAGCATCGCAACAAGAACAGGGTATGCAAAGTGCATCGGCTTTTTCTTTACTATTGCGTCAACCGCCGAATAATAAAGCGGAATTGTCAGAAACAATATCCAGCTGATGCTCCAGCCGCCGCAAAAGCCCCAGATAAGAAACGCAATTACAACTACTATCGGGAACGGAAAAACGTACCAGAAGTTTTTCTTATGCCCCTCGCAGTCACAGTCACTACACTTGTGAACTCTGCCGTTTTCATCTGTATATACCTTTTCGTTGCCGCACTCGTCAATAACCGACACTCCGTTTGAATCAACGTCAACCTTTGCGCCGTGCTTGTCGTGAACGTGTATTCCGCCTAAGCCTATGTCTACTCTGTCGCCGTCCTTGCTGTGGATATGTATGCCGTTTTTAAAGCTGACGTAATCTTCTCTTTTTTCAGAGGAATCACTGATTTTGTCGTCTGTGCTTTCTTCGGTCTGCTTCCCTGCTTCTTCTGTATCGGTATTTTTGTTTTCTTCAGCTGACGGCTGGGACTTACCCTTTATAAGCTCGTCAAGCGTTACACCGTAAATCTGAGCAAGCATTATAAGGTTGTCCGTATCGGGGGAGGCTTCTCCTCTCTCCCACTTTGATACTGCCTGTCGGCTTACTCCGATTTTTTCTGCAAGCTCCTCCTGTGACAGGCGGTGTTTTTTTCTGTACTCTAACAGGTTGTTTGCTGTTTCCATATTCATTTGTTCTACCTCCATAAATATACCATTCACAAAATCTTTTCTGTGACGGCTTTATCATACCACAAGCAAAAAATTTTATCTATACATTTTGGCTTTCATTTTCGCAACCGCTTACGCAACTATTGGTTGCAACCTCAAAAAACGCCTTTGCTATGCGGTTTTCGTAGTTTTACTCCTAATTCCTGATTCCTAAATAAAAATCTTCCCCTCAGAGCATGGGCAAAGCCGAAACAAGCTCCGAGGGGATTTTTATTTAAATAATATTCGTCTTAACAGCATCTTAACAAAGGTTTCGTACAGACATCAAATTCATTTAATCAGAATTTGCCGCCGCCACCGCCGTGTGATGAGCCTGATGACGATGAATGTGTGCTTGAACCGCCACCGCCGCTTGAGCTGTCGCTCTTAGGTCTTGCAGTTTTTGAAACAGTCCTATACAGGTACATATCTCTTCTGTCTGTAATTACCATACTGCCCGGCTTTACGTAGCTGTCAGCCGCTGCCTGACGTTGTACTGATTTCAGCTGTCCTTTCATAATCATCGTAACAACAAATGCCACAGCAAGACCTACGCCAAAGGAGATAAAAATTTTCGGGATCAGCTTAAACGGATCCTTCGGCATATTGTTTACGTCATACGGCCTGCCTGTTTTTGCCTGAGTGATAAATTCATCGCAAAGCTCGGCGTAAACCTCAAAGGCATCATCATATTCGCCGTCGCTCAAATAAGGAACAATCTCATCGCCTATGTATTCAATTCCGGCGTCTGTAAATGCCTTAATTCCATAGCCTGTTGTCGTTATGTACCAATCTCTTTCTTCCATAGAAAGCAAAAGAAGAACACCGTCTTTATCAACGCCAAAGCCGTAGTCATTGTAATCGTAAAAATCATCGGCATAATCTCTTGGAGATTTGTAGCCAAGCGAATCAACCGTTACTACAACCACATCTACCTTTTGTCTTTCGCTTATCTCATCAAGCTGACTTTTAAGTGTGTTTTCCTCAGAATCGCTTAAAAGGTCAGCCATATCCACCATTCTTGAACGCTCGCTGAGGATAATTGTGTCATAAGGGCCGATGCTTGTAGCGTATTCTTCGGCTGCAAATACTGACGGAACAGTCATCATAGTGCAGAGTAAAAGTGCTGTAATTATTGCAGTTAATCTTTTTTTCATCTACAGCACCCCCTTAAAGCAGCCACAAAAGGTACATAATTGCAAATACAACAGCACCTATTGCACCTGTCAGGCCTAAAAGCCATCCAAAGTATTTGCCCATATCAATAGGTAGATTTCCGACAAACTTACCTGTCTGACCGTTCATAGCAAACGTGTACTTCTGATCATTATATGTAGTGTTCAGAAGCCATACAGGGTAAAGCGCATATTTTGCCTCGCCGTGCTTCATACGCACGCTTGACGATTCGGGAGTAACCGTTGTGTAGCCCTGTATGGTGGATGCGAAGTTATCCTCTGTACTCTTCTTAATTCTCTGGTTTGCTCGCTCAATGCTCTGCTGTGCGTCTACATCGTATTTATCAGCAAGATAGCCTGCAAGATAAGCTGTCTGGAAATCTACGGCATCTGAAAAGTCAAAAGGCTCTATAGATTCCATTAAGTCATCTGCCATTTTTGTAGAGCCGTCAACAGGCACTCTTTCAAAATCGATTGAACCGCCTCTGTTTACAGAGAAATAGCTTGTTTCTGTGTAATTATAATCGCTGTCGCTCCAAGTGCGCACACGTGTGGCTCTGTAGCGGATATTGGCATCAACATCAGCGTCAAAAAGCCAGAACGGAACGTAAATACCCTTTATTTCATCAATATGGTTTTCATCCTTAAAAACCTTAGGTAAAAGAATTTTGCCTTTGTAATGATTTAAAAGAGCCTTCTTTGCAGCGTTTTTGTCGAGCTTAAAGGGAATAACATAGTCAGGCTTTAATGCTCCCGAGAACTGCCCCATCATAACTACGGGACTGTCGCAGAACGGACATGAGGTTGCCGCCATATTTTCATCGCCGACAATTTCACCGCCGCAGGAATCACATATATAAACACGCAAGCCTTCTGTTTCGCCCTCCTGCCAGTCACTACCCGCCGTTGTTTCCCACTCCATACTATCGGACTTCTCGTTTTTCAAATCCTCATCATAGGCAGCGAGCGTTTCCATTTCAAATTCATTGTCACAGAACGGGCATTTCATTTTTTGTATTGTGCTGTCAAAGGCAATAGCGCCGCCACAGCAGGGACATTTATAATCCTGTACTACAGCCACTGTATTCTACTCCTCCCTGTTAGGAATATCTGAATAAATATCTGAACGTCAGATGATGTCTGAATCGTCAAACGGATCGCCGCACTCAGGACAGAATTTCGGCGGATTTTTAGGGTCCTTCGGCTCCCAGCCGCATTTGTCACAGCGGTAAAGCGGCTCGCCCTCAGGCTTTTTACTGCCGCAGTTCTGACAGAATTTACCCTTGTTTACAGTACCGCAGGAGCAGGTCCAGCCGTCTGTATCGGCAGGCTTCGGTGCTCCGCACTCAGGGCAGAATTTGCCTGTAGCCGTTGCTCCGCACTTGCACTTCCAAGCGCCTGCCTTTACAGGCTCGGGCTTTTTAGCTCCGCACTCGGGGCAGAATTTGCCTGCAACCTTTGCACCGCAGGCACATGTCCAGCTGTTTGCGTCACTTTGATTATTCGGCTGTGCAGCTGCCTGTTGCTGTGCCGGCTGCTGTGTACCCGGAGTCGGACGGTACTGTGGGTTTTGCTGATAGCCGCCGAGGATATTACCGCCTGCGTTCATACCGATACCCATACCCATAAAGCCTGCCATAGCTCCGTTTGCATTAGAGCCTGCGTCCTTTAGACCCTCTGAAATATTGGCGGCAACGTAACCCTGCTGAACAGCAGCGTCTGAGAGCATTGCACCCTTGTTGCGCATATTGATAAGATCCTGACTTGCCTTGTCGTAGGAAATTTCAGGAGAAACGAAAACAACCTCCATACCTCTGTGCTGAGTCCACTGATCGTCAAGAGCGTCAGCCATATATTTTGCAAGGAGCGACTGCTTTGATTTGATAAAGCTGATACGCTCGCCGTCTGCCGAATACTGGTTGACAGCAGCCTCAAAGGCTGAGTTGAATTCACCGGCATACTGCGCTTTAACCTCGCTGAACTCAACAGCTCTGTTCTCTGCTATTGCGGCTCTCGGAATAACCTCCTGATAGAACTTAATCGGGTCTACAACCTTGATTGAGAACACGCCGTGAGCACGAAGGTTAAGCTCTGCATTATAGAACGTGTCGAAGTAGTTTACAGGATTTGGTGTACCGAACGGAATACCCTTGATTTCCTGAAGATTGATGAAAAATACCTTCTGTGACTGTGAGGGAACACCGCCGAATTTTACTCTGTTAAAGGTTTCCTTTAATGTGTCGCCGAACTGTCCTGCAAAAAGTGACGGCATTGAGCTGTTGTCAACCTTAAAGTAACCCGGCTCTGCCGTGTAATCGACAATCTTACCGCCGTCGATAAGAATCATAAACTGATTATCGTAAACGTGAATGATTGAGCCGTTTGAAACGATGTTTGCGTTGCCCTTTTTATTCTGGCTTCTGCCGTTCTGTGTGATAAGCTGACCGGGGCAGATAAGTGTGTTATCCCCCATTGGCGACGGCTCGATTACCTCTTGCCATGAATCTGCAAGCGCACCGCCGATAGCACCTGTGACTGCTTTGATAATACCCATATGCGATACTCCTTTTTGTAAATTTTATTATGTACTTTAATAAACAATACAGAATTATCGTTTAATTACATCCTTACGTCTATCATAATATTTTTTAAAGAAAAATGCAAGAAAATTATGAAAATAATCTAAAAAATTATGATTTTTCACAACAAACAGCTCTACATATTTCACTCACTTATATATATGAAGGCTTTTTGTTAATATTGTCTTTTTGCTGTTGTCTGCTCTTTTACTGCGTCAAATTTCCATACTCTTTCGTTTGCTTCAACAATAGGTGTTCCGCAGAATTTACAGGACTTGTTGCCTAAATTTGTTATCGGTGCTCCGCAGTTAGGGCAGTTTATGCCGTAAGCGTCAGCCGAACCGAACTGTACTGCGTCCTGAATATAGACAAGGGCAATTTCGTAAACCGACTGCTGCTTTAAGTCCTTATCTCCGAAAACAACAGCGCCGTTTTCGTCCTCGATATACGAATAATGTCCGACAGAAAGCTCAAACAGAATTGTGCAGGAAGCACCCGTTTTTATGTAGCGAGAAATCTGAACATCGTGAATTACAATCTCTTTAAAAATCTGGCTGACATTTCTGAAGTTCAAATCATCAATAATGCCCTGAACATAGCTTTCAAGCGTTTGAGAACACTTCTCTGTAATTGCAGAAGCGTTTTTTGACTGAAGTGCAGTGAAGTAGCTGCGTAAAAGCGATTTTGCCTTGTTTTTGAAAACATCGTAGTCAAACTGCGGAAAATCCTTTAATATCTGCGGAAGATAAACAGACGTCATAGCGTGAAGAGAACGAGGCGTTTCGCTCATTTCCTCCTTTTGCTTATTGATACCGTCTATAAAGCTGTCTGTGCCGAAAAACTGACGGGAAATGTCACGCAGCTTGTGCTTTATCGCAACAACAGCAACAAGTATGGTAATCGCCAGAGCTGCTGTTACGCTCAGCGTGATAATTACTCCTGTATCTATAACGCTCACCTCAAATCAAATTTATTCTATCTTATGCTACAGAGGAATTATAGCATATCGTGAGTAAAAATGCAATGTTAAGCGGTAGGATATGAATATATACGGAATGAATAATGAATGATGAATAATTAAGAATGAATAATTTTTTCTTTTGGGTGCGGTGGAGGTATTACAGATTTTTGCCTTACCTCTTCCCCCAGTACTTTCTGTCAAGGCTTCTGTATTGTACGGCTTCGGCTACGTGGGCGGCTGTTATTGTTTCACTGCCCTCTAAGTCTGCGATAGTCCGTGATACCTTTAAAATTCTGTCGTAGGCTCTGGCCGACAGTCCCATTTTTTCAAAGGCATTTTTTAGCAGCTTGTTTGCCTTGTCGTCAATTCTGCAAACGCTGTGCAAAAGTCCTGCGTTTATTCTTGCGTTGCAGGTCACATTTGTTCCCTTGAATCTTTCGTTTTGAATCTTGCGAGCCTTGTTTACTCTTTCTCTGATTTCTGCCGAGGACTCCGACGGCACCTCTGACGATAAATCGTCATAATCAACGGGAGGTACCTCTACGTGAATATCAAGTCTGTCAAGCAGCGGCCCCGAAACCTTGTTGAGGTACTTTTTAATCTGCATATCGGAGCATACGCATTTTTTTGTAGGATGATTGTAAAAGCCGCAGGGACAGGGGTTCATAGCGGCTATAAGCATCACAGAGCAAGGGTAACGCAGTGTGCCGAATACTCTTGAAATTGTAACTTTCCCCTCCTCTATGGGCTGGCGGAGAACCTCTATTGAATTTCTGGCAAACTCAGGCAGCTCGTCAAGGAACAATACTCCGTTGTGGGCAAGCGATATTTCGCCCGGCTTTGGCACTGCTCCGCCGCCGCTTAGTCCTGCCGGTGACACTGTATGATGCGGCGAGCGAAACGGTCTTTGCGTTATGAGCGACTCGCTTTCACGCAGTGCGCCTGCGATTGAGTGGATTTTTGTTGTGTCTATCATTTCATCAAACGTCATATCGGGCAGAATTGACGGAACACGCTTTGCAAGCATACTTTTGCCCGCACCGGGAGGGCCTATGAGCAGTACATTGTGACCGCCGGCGGCTGCAATTTCGAGTGCTCTTTTAGCTTCAAACTGACCTCTTACCTGTGAAAAGTCGGGCAAAACGATATTTTTGCTGTTCTCACCTTTATGGTACTGTGCCTTTTCAATCAGCCTTTTGCCGTTTAAATGACAGTAAAGTTCTGTGACGTTTTTTACGGGATATACGTTTATGCCCTGAACAACTGCACCCTCGGAGCCGTTGGTATAAGGGACAAAAATATTCTTTATGCCCACTTCCTTAGCCTTGATTACCATTGGCAGTACACCGTTGACAGGACGAAGCTCACCGCTTAAGGACAGCTCGCCCATAAAAGCGCAGTCGTCCGTGTTGACACTTAGCTGGTCTGTCGTTTTTAGAATTGCAACGAGTATCGGCAGGTCATAGATAGGGCCTTCCTTGCGAATATCGGCAGGCGCAAGATTTATAGTTATGCGTGAGCAGGGAAATTCAAAGCCGCAGTTTTTCATCGCAGTACGAACTCTGTCACGGCTTTCCTTTACGGCGGCGTCAGGCAAGCCCACCAAATCAAAAGACGGTACACTGCCCGACAAATCTGCTTCTACAAGAATTTCGTAGCTTTCCATACCGAAAAGCCCCATACTTCTCACCTGAACAACCATAACAGCACCTCAAAACTAAAAACTAAAAGACAGTTATACAAATATATATCTAAGTATATCACATAT
Organism: Acutalibacteraceae bacterium; assembly: GCA_051881615.1. Lineage (GTDB taxonomy): Bacteria > Bacillota > Clostridia > Oscillospirales > Acutalibacteraceae > CAMFTQ01. The sequence goes on from JBJEQF010000014.1 coordinate 50,844, forward strand.
AAAAGAATATAACAATATTTTTTGACAAAAAATCGTGTTTCCCGTTGTAAAATGTGCATAAATATTTTATTTGTTGATAAAATTTTTTCGCAGGTTTATAAAAAATCATTGACAATTTTTTAATAATAGTGTATTATTATACCATTGATATATTTTGGGGTGGTATTTTGTCTTTTTTAAACAGCGAAGTTACTCTTTCTGATTTGTCAGATGCAGAATTAACCGAGCTTGTCAGACAAAATAACGAGGAAGCCTTTGAGGAAATTGTGTCAAGATACATAGGTCTTGTCGCACATATCGCCTCTAAATACAGAGCAGAGTCGTTTGAAACAGGCGATTTTGTTCAGGAAGGCTTGCTTTCGCTGCTTAGTGCCTGCAAGACTTATGACGAAAAAAGAGGCAGTTCCTTTAAAAATTACGCTGTTCTGTGCATTGAAAACCGTCTTAAATCTGTTTTCAGAAAAACGCAGAACAAAAGCTCCATTCCGAACGAAAGCATTGTGCCTATTGACGATGCCGAGCATATTAACGACAGCTCGTCAAACCCCGAACAGCTTGTGCTTGACAAGGAATTTTTAAACTCAGTTTTAAAGAGCCTTAAAACCGATTTGTCGCAAATGGAGCAAAAAATTTTTAGGCTTTATCTGGGCGGCTTTACATATGCGCAGATTTCACAAACGCTCTCTGTTCCCCTTAAATCGGTTGACAACGCAATACAAAGAGCAAGGAAAAAGCTCGCAGTAAAAAACAGCGACCTGCTTTGACCTTGTTTATGACAACGAAATGTATCCCGAAAAGAAAACGGCGGTGCAACTCCGTCACGGGATAAAATATATATCTTCCAAAAGCGAGGTAAAATCAAATGTACGAAGACAAGACATTAGTATGCAAGGAATGTGGCTGCGAGTTTGTATTTACTGCAGGTGAGCAGGAGTTCTATGCTGAAAAAGGCTTTGTAAACGAGCCACAGCGCTGCAAGGAATGCAGACAAAAACGTAAAAATGCCGGCAAGCCTGCACGTGAGATGTTCACAACAGTTTGCGCTGAGTGCGGCGGCGAAGCAAAGATCCCATTCCAGCCAATGGAAGGCAAATCATACTATTGCAGCGAATGCTTTGCAAAAAGAAAAGATGCAGAATAATTTAAGAATTGATTTTTTGGATATTTAACATATTCTAAGTTATATTTTTATATATTTTTGCAACACCAACGCTCCGATTTTCGGGGCGTTTTTCTTTTGCTCGTGATAACATACTTTCATCTGTGCGAAATTTCTGCACGGCTTACTGTGCCTTTCCCTGCACAACAGCTTCATCAATGCACCATCAAAAAGCTATGCCGCTGTTAAAACTTGTTTTAACAGCGGCACATTTAATCATTACAATTCGGTAAGTAAGCCTGCAAGGAATTTCTGAATTTTGGTAGCGTCCTTGATGTTGACATTACCGTCAGCCGTTACATCTGCGGCTTTTTTCTGTAATTGTGAAAGAGTTATTATAGACGCAAGATGTTTTTGAATCATTGTCGCATCGTTTATCTTTACCTTGCCGTCCATATCAACGTCGCCGAGTATATATTTTTCAGTTGGCGCTGTCGGGTCTGTCGGCTCGGTCGGTACGTCAACAGTCACCGTAAAATCTGCCGTCTTGTCGCCGAAGGCGGCTCTGAACGTTGCGGCGTCTCCGTCAGCGGCAGTGTCAGAAACGGTTACCTTGCCTGTGGCAGGATCAATCGTGATGCTGTCGCTTCCGCTTACCTTGCTCCAAATGATTGTGCCTGTCGCCGTGTGGTTTGTCGGGTTAATAATCGCTGTAGGCGCCATACTTGCGCCGGGAGCCATAGTTACTTCAGACGGCACAACGGTTATGCTCTCAATAGGAATTTCCCCTTTTCCGCTGACTGTCACTTTGTAGGAAGTCACCGGTTTGTAAATGCTGCTGTTGTTCTTATTGACCGCATAAAGCACTGCATACGGCTGATAGAGGTTGCCCTTATTCTCGTCAAGCTCTGCGCTCAGGGCGGTTACCGTTCCGTTATCGGGGTCGATGCTGATGTAGCCGTTCTCTGTAACCATTCCGTATGGTGAGCCATAAGAGGCACAAGCTTCGTAAACATACCACTTGTACTCAAACTCATCATTTGCCTGCGTCGGAAGCATAAGTCCCGATGTCGGAGCAACTGGTGTAAAGCTGTCGCCGACTGTCAGAGTAATATTTTCATAAGCAGGGGTGCTTGTAAAGGAAATGTCATATGTGGCGGAATCATTGGGGTCATACACCCTGACGCGCCACGAGCCGTAGGAATACATACCGCCGTTGTAATATGCCTTCAGAGTGCCGCTTCCCACGCTGTTGCCCTTGAGAGTAATGCTTTTTGGCATCGTGTCGTTTACTTTCGCTGAGTCAGTTACGGTATAGCAGGTGCCGTAACCCGGATCACCGAAAGTGAAGTAACTCCAGGACGTAGCCTCTGTAGGATAGGGAGAAACATTGATAGTGATCTCTTCACCCACAGGAATATAGATTGTGTTGCCGTCACCGTAATCGGTATAGCCCTCAAGCAGTACTTTTTGCAGGTATTTTTTATCCTTCATTATCAAACTGCTGTACTTCACGCCGGCGCCTGCCTTTATTTCATCAGTTTCAGACAAACGTGTATAAACATAGTAGGTATTGCCGGCTGTGAGGTCTGTAATATCAACATAATCCTTATCGGCAGGCTTTTTGAAGGAATTTACAGTCCAATCTATCTTGCTAAGGTCAGCTTCCTGACTGTCACGCCATACATAATCCTGTCCTGCTTTCACAGAAACACGCATAATTGTATAGTTCCCCTCTGCGTCTGCTACAGCTGTCATATATGGAGCGTAAGCAGGTGAAAATGGGTTGAACACCTTGGTGACGGTGACGGCATCGCTGACGATGGAGCCTTCATAGCTGTCGGCGGTGATGACAATGCGAAGCTCCTTGCCCACCTGATCGGCAGTAGGAACATAATTTTTCTCAGTAGGGTTAGATACGGTCACATTCTCCCATGTGCCGCTGTTATTGATCTGCCACTGATACTGCAGATCGGAAGAAGTCAAATCATTCACGGTGCCGTCAAGCAAAGCTATGCTAATAGGCTTGCCAACATTGGCGGCAGAGGTGAACTGTACCCTGCCGGTCAGGACGAGCTTCGGCGTGGTGATGACGATCTCTTTTCCGTGTGTTAAGAAGTAAAGGTCAGCCCGTGGCCTAATAACACCATTAACTAATACACTTGTACTCTCCGAAATACAATTGCCGAGTTTGCCCTTTTCAATCCATATTGTGGAATCGCCACCGGTGACGGTGCAGTTTGTAATATGCAGGTTAGAATCATCTTCGAAATAGATCCCATTGTAAAACGTACCGCCGTTGATGAAGATCTCTGAGTCCAAACTATTATCCACAACAGACCATGGACGCGGTATGCCTCCGCCGTGACCGTGATAGGGAACAATGAATGTTCCGCCGTTGACGGTCGTGGTTCCCTGACCAATAACCAGTGCTTCGCCAAAATTGATCTCGTTCGTAAAAGTACCGCCCTCAATGGTGAGCTGTGCGTATGCGCCGTCTACCTCAATAAGATTGGTTCTGGACGAAAACATAAGATCATCATTGGTTTCTCCGAGGCAGGAAATCACTTGACCCGTGCCGCCGATGCCGGAATCCTTGATCGTCAAAGAGCCTTGGATCACCTCTATCATGTTTTTATCTGATGTGACTAAGGAGGTCCGCTTCAGCGTGTATCCCGCCAGATCCAAAATAATATTTCCTCCGTTGACCAACAAAACATACAGATTCTGTATGTCATTGGATATAACATCCCCACCCAGCTTGATATAGCGGGTTTCAGTCGTATTACGCATCAGCTCCCGCAGCTCGTCATAGGTGGTAACCACATAGGGGTCAGCCTCCGTACCGCTGCCTGTGTATGCAAATGCTGTCATACTCATAGCCGGAATCATACCCAGCACCATAGTAAGCACAAGCAGTAAGCTTAACAGTCGTTTTGTTTTTACTTTTTGTTTATTGCTCATAATTTACCTCCTGAATTATAGTTTTCTAATACAACAATGCGTCTGTTACCGCCGTAAGATATTCGGCGGTAACAAAAGCATAAAAGAAAGCGTCAATCCGTTCTGCCTGCTTTGTACGCATAACATCACGTGCAAGCTACGGATATACAACTTCATCACAGAGCATTATTCTTCATTTGTTATCAGAACTTATCAATCAGACCTGCGATATGCTTCTGAATCCGAGTAGCGTCCTTGATGTTGACATTACCGTCAGCCGTTACATCTGCCGCCTTTAACTGTAATTCAGTAAGAGTTATTATAGATGCAAGATGTTTTTGAATCATTGTCGCATCGTTTATCTTTACCTTGCCGTCCATATCAACGTCGCCGAGTATATATTTTTCGGTTGGTGCTGTCGGGTCAGTCGGCTTGGTTGGGTCTGTCGGGTCGGTCGGCAGTTCTTCTGTCGCTGTAAATGTATATACAACATAATACAGGCTGAATTTGCCCTTTGATTCAATGACAAATTCTGCGTCATTTCCGTTTACCTTTGCTGTTACCGCTGAGGTATCGCCCCATTTATACTCGGCTGTTACGGGGATTTTTACTGTGTACTGCTCGCCGCTTGTGAATGTTTCTTCGGCAGGCGTCCACGTTGGTGTTCCCGGTACTGCATAACCTGAGGTGCAAATTGCTGTTTCCGCAGGTGCTTTGCCTGCAACAGGCTGTTCTACCGAAAGCTCAATGTTCTGCGTTTTGTACTCGTCGGGTGCAGTTATTGTCATAGTAAACACGATAGAACGGCTGCCGTCTTCATTTTTAATTGTGGCATACGATTCTATTCCGTTAAGCTGTCCGAATACACTGCTGTAAAATGTATATCCTTCCTTTGGAATAACATCAATTCTGACAGCTACATTATCTCCGTTTTCAAATTCAAAATCGTCGCTGAGAATCTTACTGAACATCTCCCACCTTACATTACCGATGGTGTAGGGAGCGTCGGCGTCGTTTTTCGGGTTCTTGAAATCTCCTACTGTTTTGTGATTCCATATCTGGTCGAAGTCGTCAAAATAAATATCGTTACAGTATTTGATTACCTTATCTACAGATAAAGTAACTATATCCGACATAACAGTGCCGCCGTTGCCTTTTACTTCGCAGTAAACACGCTTGCCGGTCATCCAATCGGACACGTTTCTGAGGAAAAACATTTTGCCGCCGGAAGCCACCTGCGGATTTGCATAGCCGTTGTTTGAAAGATAGTTCCACGCAAGCTCCTGTCCGTCCTCATCAATAACGTGCCAAATGTACTCGTCTGCATTTTCTGCGTCTATTTTCAGAACGATTGAGTCACCCATAACAGCGGAATGACCGCCTGAGGGTTGGGTTGTGATTACGGGTTGTGGCTCCGGGAGTGTTTCAAAATTATAGCAGCACTGCACACTTTGGGGATTTGCAAGCCACAGGAAGCCCTTGTTGCCGTTGATGCTGATATCAAGCGTACTGTTGGTTGTGTTAAATAGGTAGCCGCTCTTAGCGTTCAGGGTTACCATAACCATATAGTCGTGTCCGCTTACAAATTTATCACTTGACGTGAGGGTTTTGTTGTCAGTCCAGTCGTACCAGGTAACACCTGCGTTGTCCGCACCGGTCACATTGACTGTTGCAAAGGTATCAGGCTTATTTCCCACTTTGGGTATATCAATGTCGGTGACGGTGACTTGGCTGATAAGCCTGCCCACACTGAGCTTATAAGCCTCTTTGAGTGCGGCAACGTCGCTTACAGAATAGGTCGTGCCGTATTTATCTGTACCAAATACGGAGATTCCCGGTGCAATTACATCAAAGTTAATTGTCTGGATACTACCCAAAGTTTCGCAGCCATAGACAGTAACATTGGAAGTATAGTGGATGTAGATTCCGATCCTGGATTTATCGGTATCGATACTGAGGTTGTTGCGGAATGTTCCGCCGTTGAGCGTGGCGATGCCATTAAGAAATCTTCCTGCGGCAACTCCTCCGCACTCCGTTACAAATGTGCCGCCATTGATTACGGTGGTGCCACCACCGATTGACATACCGCAATACTCATCGGATACAAAGGTTCCGCCGTTGATAACGGTATTACCGCCAAATGTCAACAGAGGATAACATTGCTCTCCTTCAAAGGTGCCGCCGTCAACTGTGAGCTTACCTCTGTTTGCTACAAAGAGATTGCACAGCAAATTTCCGTTTCCCTTGATACCGACAACCTTGCCGCCGCCCACACTGTCCTTTATGGTGAGTGCTCCTAATGCAACCGCAAAAATGCTCTCGTCCTCTGTTTTTCCCGAACGTGTAAGTGTGTGTCCGTTCAGATCCACAACTACATTCTGTGCACCGGAGACCAGCGCCAAAACCCAATTATTCTCATTACTGTTGAATGTGATATCCCTGACCAGCTTTATGTAACAAACGCTTCCGTCCATTGGAGCGTTGATCATCATTCCCCTCAGATTTTTATATTCATCGACCAGATAGGGATATTTCTCACTGCCGTCGCTTCGAATGATTTGAATTTTTGCATTTTCGGTTTTCAATTCCTTACCTTGATAGATTATTGGGGTAACAACAATCTCATTGTCTGCAAGTACCGTGCGCTTGTCGGGAATATAGTCCCAGAAATTTGACTGAACAGACAGCGAGCCGTTGAGCGTACAGCTGTTGAGCGTAACATCAGCGTCATCTATTTTGATTGCGACGCCTTTTTCACTGTTACAGAAATATCCGTCGTTGACGGTTACGGTACCTGATGTGAAAAGAGCAGCATAAGGATAAAAATAAGAGAAGTCCGGTGAGACTAAAAAGGAACCTCCGTTAATTACAGTATTTCCGCCTTGGGTCATCAAGGCACGTGAGTCAGAATTGAATGTTCCGCCATAAACGGTCAGTTTGCCTTCACCGGAAACAAGCAAAGGGGTTTTAACCAGTAAGGTATTCATATCGGCGACAATCTTACCTCCGCCGATGCTGTCCTGAATAGTGAGTTCGCCTACCGTTAAATTAATAACAGCCTCGTCATCGGTGAGTCCCGAACGGGTAAGGGTGTGTCCGTACAGGTCAAGAACAACATTCTGTGATGAGCTTGTAAGAATCAGAGATAGGTCGCTGCGGTCCTCGCTGCATTTGATGTCTGCGCCCAGACTGATATATCGGATGCTGTCTGTTGGGGCATTCTCCATCAGGCTTTTCAGCTCGTCATAGTCGGTGACAACATAGGGACTGCTCTTTGTGCCGTCGCCTGTGTATGCAAATGCTGTCATACTCATAGCCGGAATCATACCCAGCACCATA